>CALVDH010000006.1 GCA_944326235.1 uncultured Bacteroidales bacterium
GAAATAATAGACTTACAAAAAGTATAGACAATGTTACAACCAAAGAAAACCAAGTTCAGAAGGCAGCAGAAAGGCCGTATGAAGGGTAATGCCCACCGCGGCACCGAGCTTTCCTTCGGCTCTTTCGGCATCAAGACCCTCGAGTCGGCATGGCTCACAGGTCAGCAGATCGAGGCTGCCCGTCAGGCTGTAGTGCGTTACATGAAACGTGAAGGTAAGATTTGGATTCGCGTTTTCCCTGACAAACCTTACACAAAGAAACCGGCTGAGGTACGTATGGGTAAAGGTAAAGGTAATCCCGAGGGATTCGTAGCTCCCATCACTCCCGGCCGCATGCTCATCGAAGCAGAGGGTGTGCCTTTGGAAGTCGCCAAGGAGGCTCTCCGTCTCGGAGCGCAGAAGCTGCCTGTAACCACCAAGTTCGTGGTCCGCAGAGATTATGTTGAACAGTAATAAACCGGAGGAGAAGAAATGAAACCCAAGGAAATCAGAGAAATGTCTATCAAGGACCTGCGCGAGCGCATCGAGACCGAGAAGGCCAACCTGGCGCAGATGAAGATCAACCATGCCGTCTCCCCCATTGAGGATACCTCAAAGATCAGAAAGGCAGGAAAGGACATAGCCCGTATGCTCACCATCCTGACTGAAAAGGAAAACCAGGCTAAAGCAGAGTAACAGTTATGGAAAGAAATTTACGCAAGGAAAGAATCGGGGTGGTGGTCAGCAACAAGATGGACAAGTCCATCGTAGTGGCTGTAAGAGTTAAGGAAAAACACCCTGTTTACGGCAAGTTCGTGAACAAGACCACCAAGTTCGTCGCTCATGACGAGAAGAACACATGCGACGAAGGCGATACAGTCCGCATCATGGAGACACGTCCCCTGAGCAAGACCAAACGCTGGAGATTAGTAGAAATCGTAGAAAAAGTGAAGTAAAATGATACAACAGGAATCACGTTTAATGGTAGCTGACAACAGCGGTGCGAAAGAGGTGCTCTGTATCCGTGTTCTCGGAGGTACCCGCCGCCGTTATGCCAGCGTCGGCGACAAGATCGTAGTCGCTGTCAAGAGCGCTATCCCCGGCGGTGACGCCAAGAAGGGATCGGTATCCAAGGCCGTTGTAGTGCGCACCAAGAAAGAGATCCGTCGTGCCGACGGCTCGTACATCCGTTTTGACGACAATGCCTGCGTGCTTTTGAACAACCAGGGTGAGGTCCGCGGAACACGTATCTTCGGCCCCGTTGCCCGTGAGCTGCGCGACAACTACATGAAGATTGTCTCTCTTGCACCCGAGGTACTTTAATATATAGGAGGCACAGACATGAACAAGAAATTGCATATCAAGAAAGGAGACATGGTCTACGTGAACGCCGGCAATGACAAGGGCAAGACCGGAAAGGTTCTCGAGATCATCACCAAGAAGGACCGCGCCATCGTAGAGGGTGTGAACATGGTGAGCAAGCACACCAAGCCCAACGCAAAGCATCCTCAGGGCGGTATTATCAAACAGGAAGCCGGAATTCATATTTCCAACCTCCAGGTAGTGGATCCCGCCAAGGGAGGTCCCACCAGGATCGGCCGCCGCATGGGCGAGAATGGAAAGTTGGTCCGTTACGCTAAAAAATCAGGAGAGGAGATCAAATAATGGCAAAGAAAAAAGTAGAAGAGACCAAGCAGGAACAGCACGTGAGCTTGGCAGGATACGTTCCTAATCTTCAGAAGAAATACAAAGAGGAAATCGTGGCCAAGCTCCAGAAGGAGTTCGGTTTCGCAACTGTAATGCAGGTGCCCAAGCTGGTGAAGATCACCCTCAACCAGGGTATCGGCGACGCTACCGGAGACAAGAAGCTCGTGGAGGTCGCTCAGCAGGAGCTCACCGCCATCGCAGGACAGAAGGCCGTGACCACTTATTCCAGAAAGGATATCTCCAACTTCAAGCTCCGTCGCGGCACCGCCATCGGAGTGAAGGTTACCCTCAGGGGCGCCCGCATGTATGAGTTCCTCGAGAGGCTCATCGCAGTATCCCTGCCCCGTATCCGTGACTTCAACGGTATCAACGAGAAGTTCGACGGCCGCGGTAACTACACCCTCGGTATCAAGGAGCAGATCATCTTCCCCGAGATCGACATCGACAAGATCACCAAGATCTTCGGCCTCGAGATTACCTTTGTAACCTCCACAGAGAAGGATGAGGAGGCTCATGCACTTCTCCGTGAGTTCGGACTGCCTTTTAAGAACAAAAAATCGTAATTAGAAGATATGGCAAAAGAATCAATGAAGGCTCGCGAAGTGAAACGTGCGAGATTGTGCGCTAAATACGCAGAAAAACGTAAAGCTCTCAAGGAAGCCGGCGACTGGGCCGCTCTCGACAGACTCCCCAAGAACTCGAGTCCCTGCCGTCAGCACAACCGTTGCTCCATCACCGGACGTCCCAAAGGCTACATGCGTGTTTTCGGCATCAGCCGTATTCAGTTCCGCGAGATGGCCAGCAAGGGTCTTATCCCCGGCGTTCGCAAGGCATCCTGGTAAGAGAATACATTTAACTTAATTTATAAACCATTGGATATCGGGCGCTGAAAAGCGTCGAACCACTAAAACAAAACAAACAAAATGACTGATCCAATAGCAGATTACCTGACGAGAGTCAGAAACGCGTATCTCGCAAAGCACAAGATCGTTGAGATTCCCGCGTCCAAGATGAAGATGGAGATCACCCGCATCCTCCATGAGAAGGGATACATCCTCAGCTACAAGCTGGTCGAGGGTACTCCCTACAACACCATCAAGATAGCCCTGAAGTATCACCCTACGACAAAGCAGGCGGCTGTCAAGAAGATTCAGAGAGTTTCCAGCCCCGGTCTGAGAAAGTACGTAGGCGTAGAGGATATGCCCCGCGTGCTCAACGGCATGGGTATCGCCATTCTCTCTACTTCGAAGGGAATCATCACCGACAAGGAAGCCAAGGATATGAACGTCGGCGGCGAGGTGCTCTGTTATGTTTATTAATGTTAAAAAAGTAAGATTACAATGTCAAGAATTGGAAAATTGCCTGTACACCTGCCGCAGGGCGTGACCGCAACGGTCGGCGCCGACAATGTGGTACTGGTTAAAGGACCGCTCGGACAACTGAGTCAGAAGGTTGATCCTGACATCAAAGTATCCGTTGAAGGGAATACTATTACGGTAACACGTCCCACGGACCAGCCCCGTCACCGTTCCCTGCACGGACTCTACCGCGCACTCATCAACAACATGGTTACCGGTGTCTCCACCGGCTTCACCATCAAGCAGGAACTCATCGGTGTCGGTTACCGCGTGGAGGTAAAGGGCCAGATCCTGGAGCTCGCTCTCGGATACTCCCACGACATCCACTTCATGCTCCCCTCGGAGATCAAGGCCGAGGCTGAGCCTGTAAAGAAGGGACAGAACCCTGTTCTTGTTCTCAAGAGCTGCGACAAGCAGCTGCTCGGCCAGGTAGCCGCCAAGATCCGCTCTATGCGCGCTCCCGAGCCTTACAAGGGTAAAGGTATCAAGTTCGTAGGCGAACAGCTCCGCCGCAAGGCCGGTAAGTCCGCAGGCGCTAAATAATTAGGAGGATAGGAATATGGCAATGACTAAAATACAGAGAAGACAGAGAATACGCTACCGCATCCGCAAGGTCGTAAACGGTACTCCCGAGAGACCCAGGATGTCTGTATTCAGAAGCAACAAGCAGATCTACGTACAGGTGATCGACGACACCAAGGGCATCACCCTCGTGTCCGCAGGCTCCACCGACAAGTCTCTTGCAGAGGCTGTAAAGGGCAAGACCGCTACTGAGGTGGCTGCTCTGGTCGGCAAGCTCATCGCCGAGCGTGCTGTAGAGAAGGGTATCTCCACCGTCTCTTTCGACCGCGGAGGCTACCTCTATCACGGAAGAGTTAAAAGTTTGGCAGACGCAGCCCGCGAGGGCGGTCTTAAATTCTAAGAGACTATGGCAGATATCAATGTAAAGAAAGTGAAAACCACCGATCTGGAGCTTAAGGACAGATTGGTAGCAGTACAGAGGGTTACCAAGGTAACCAAGGGCGGCCGCCACTTCAGTTTCGCTGCAATCGTAGTAGTAGGCGATGAGAAGGGTGTCGTAGGTTATGGTCTCGGAAAGGCCAACGAAGTCACCACAGCTATATCCAAGGGTATAGAGGACGCCAAGAAGAATCTCGTCAAGGTGCCTCTGAACAAGAGAACCATTCCTCACGAGCAGGAGGCCAAGTTCGGCGGAGCAAGGGTATTCATGAAGCCCGCCGCTCCCGGTACCGGAGTGAAGGCCGGAGGTGCGATGCGTGCCGTGTTCGAGTCTGTAGGTGTTCAGGACGTGCTGGCTAAGTCCAAGGGCTCGTCCAACCCTCACAACCTCGTCAAGGCTACTATCGCTGCCCTCGTCGAGCTCCGTGACGCCTACACCGTAGCCGGTGTGCGCGGTATTCCCATGCAAAGAGTATTTAAAGGATAAGGAGGACGCAAGATGGCAAAAGTTAAAGTTACTCAGATTAAGAGCAAGAACGGTTCAACCCAGAGACAGAGAGCCAATCTCGCATCCCTCGGACTGCGCCGTATGCACCAGTCAGTGGAGATAGAACTTACCCCTGTGACCAACGGTATGATCCAGAAAGTTCTACATCTTGTAAAAGTTGAGGAAATAAACTAAATCAAGCTAAAAAGAGATGAAACTACATAATTTAAAACCTGCAGAAGGTTCCACCAAGAGAGTAAAGCGGGTTGGCAGAGGTGAGGGCTCCGGACACGGCGGACAGTCAACCCGTGGTATGAACGGTGCCAAATCCCGTTCCGGTTACCGTCACAAGATCGGATTCGAGGGCGGCCAGATGCCTATCCAGAGACGCCTGCCCAAGTTCGGCTTCAAGAACCCCACCAGAGTGGAGTATAAGGCAGTGAACCTCTCGATGCTTCAGTCTCTCAGTGAGAAGAGGAACATTACCGTTATAGATTTCGATACACTCGTATCGGCCGGTCTTGTATCCAAGAACGACAAGGTGAAGATTCTCGGCAACGGAGAACTGACAGTTAAGCTGGAAGTGACCGCCGATGCATTCTCCAAGTCAGCCAAGGAGAAGATCGAGGCTCTTGAGGGAAAGGCCATAGTACTTTAAAAACAATAGCGGCCGATGAAAAGATTTTTTCAAACAATCAAGAATATCTTCAAGATTGAGGAGCTTAGGAAGAGGTTGGGATACACCTTCCTCCTCCTGCTCGTTTATCGTCTGGGCAGTTTCGTGGTAGTGCCTGGTATAGATCCGACCATGCTTCAGAACCTCGAGGCCCAGGCCTCGACAGGTCTCCTCAGTCTGTTGGATATGTTCTCCGGCGGCGCTTTCGGCAACGCTTCCATCTTCGCGCTGGGAGTGATGCCGTATATCTCCGCGTCCATCGTCATCCAGCTTCTGGGTGTGATGGTCCCCTATTTCCAGAAGATGCAGAGAGAAGGGGAAAGCGGACGTAGAAAAATGAACCAGTGGACACGCTACCTGACAATTGTAATCCTTCTGCTTCAAGGACCTGCGTACATTACCAACCTTCACGCACAATTGCCTCCGGAAGCGTTCTTAGTACAGGGTTTCGGATTCAACATTTTCGCAACCATCGTGCTGATGGCGGGAACGATGTTCGTGATGTGGCTGGGCGAGCGCATTACCGACAGGGGTATCGGCAACGGTATCTCCCTTATCATTATGGTCGGTATTATCGCACGTCTGCCGTTCGCGCTCTTCGCTGAAGCCGCGCAGAGATTCAGCCAGACCAATGGAGGTCCTCTTATGTTCCTCATTGAGATCGTGATTCTCTTCCTTGTCTTCATCGCCACCATCGCCCTCGTGCAGGGACAGCGCAAAGTGCCTGTACAGTATGCGAAGAGAGTTGTCGGAAACCGTCAGTACGGTGGAGTCCGTCAGTATATACCTCTGAAAATAAACGCGGCCGGCGTAATGCCGATTATTTTCGCACAGGCCCTGATGATGTTCCCGCTCCTGCTCTCGCGTTTCGACGCCTCGCAGGGACTCGCGGCTACACTTAGCGACTATACCGGATTCTGGTATAATTTCATCTTCGCGTTCCTCGTGATAGTGTTCACTTACTTCTACACCGCGGTAACCGTGAACCCGAACATGATGGCTGAGGAGATGAAGAAGAACGGCGGTTTTATTCCCGGAGTGAAGCCCGGAAAGAAGACCGTCGACTACCTCGATGCAATCATGTCGCGTATCACCCTGCCCGGATCATTCTTCCTGGCTATCGTGGCGATACTTCCGGCATTTGCGATGATGTTCGGGATAAACAACCAGTTCTCCCAGTTCTACGGAGGAACCTCGTTGCTTATCCTTGTAGGCGTAGTGCTCGACACACTGCAGCAGATCGAGTCGCATCTGCTCATGCGTCACTACGACGGTTTGATGAAGACCGGACGTCTTAAAGGCCGTTCGGGAATGTAATTCTCAAAAAGTTCTTTGAGTATGATAAGAATAAAATCCGAAGAAGAAATCGAGATTCTCAGAGAGAATGCGATCCTCGTCTCCAAGACGTTGGCGGAAGTCGGCAAGCACGTTGCTCCCGGTGTCACCACCATGCAGCTTGACAAGATCGCCGAGACTTTCATCCGTGACAACGGCGCGGAGCCGGGCTTCTTGGGATACGGCGGCTTCCCCTATACGCTCTGTCTGTCCGTCAACGATGTCGTGGTCCACGGTTTTCCGTCGGACTACAAGCTCCGCGAGGGCGACATAGTGTCCGTCGACTGTGGAACTATATACAAGGGCTACTACGGTGACTCCGCGTACACCTTCCCTGTCGGGGAGGTGGACGAGGAGACCGCAACTCTCCTGAGAGTCACCAAGGAATCCCTGTATCGCGGCATAGAGAAGGCAGTCGCGGGCAACAGGATAGGGGACATCGGCCATGCCATCCAGTCATATACCGAGAGTTTCGGTTTCTCGGTGGTCCGCGAGATGGTGGGACACGGAATCGGCAAGGACATGCACGAGCATCCCGAGGTTCCGAACTACGGCAAGGCGGGCACCGGCAAGAAGCTGGTGAAGGGTATGACTATCTGCATCGAGCCGATGATCAACGCCGGAGGCAAAGCGATTTACCTCCACGAGAACGGATGGGCTGTCAGCACCTGTGACAAGAAGAAGTCAGCCCACTTCGAGCTCACGGTCGCCGTCGGGGACGAGAAAGCCGATATTCTGTCTACTTTTGACTTTATAGAAGGTAAGAGACAATATTAAGTTGTAAGAGACAAGTACTTATGCCCAAACAAGCTGCTATAGAAAAGGATGGAACTATAATCGAGGCCCTCTCCAACGCCATGTTCCGCGTGGAGCTGGACAACGGCCATGTAATTATAGCCCACATCTCCGGCAAGATGCGCATGCACTATATCCGTATCCTGCCCGGCGACAAGGTCAGAGTAGAGATGTCCCCTTATGATTTATCAAAAGGAAGAATTTCTTTCAGGTACAAATAAAAATTTACGACAATGAAAGTTAAAGCATCCATCAAGAAGCGCAGCGAGGATTGCAAAATAGTAAAGCGCAAAGGCCGCCTTTATGTCATCTGCAAAAAGAATCCTAAGTTCAAGATGCGCCAGGGATAATTAAATGTGTAAAACAAATAAAAAAGTAATATAGTATGGCACGTATAGCCGGTGTAGATTTACCTAAAAACAAAAGAGGAGAGATAGGTCTTACCTATATCTACGGTATCGGCCGTAGTTCCGCCCGTAAGATCCTCACCGATTGCGGTATCGACTTCGACACCAAGGTGAGCGACTGGAACGACGACCAGATCGCAGCGATCAGGTCCACTATCGCTGAGCACTACAAGATCGAGGGTGAACTTCGTTCATCCGTTCAGATGAACATCAAGCGTCTGATGGATATCGGATGCTACAGAGGAATCCGTCACCGTATCGGACTCCCCGTACGCGGACAGAGCACCAAGAACAATGCCCGTACACGTAAGGGTAAGAAGAAGACGGTGGCCAACAAGAAAAAAGCAACTAAGTAACAAGTAACTGAATATGGCAAAGAAATCTGGAACAACCAATAAGAAGAGAGTCGTAAAGGTTGACGCCTACGGCGAGGCACATATCTCCTCGACTTTCAACAATGTGATCGTAACCATGACCAACAGTATGGGTCAGGTTATCAGTTGGTCTTCGGCCGGCAAGATGGGATTCCGCGGTTCCAAGAAGAACACCCCCTATGCCGCGCAGGTAGCAGCAGCTGACGCCGCAAAGGTTGCTTATGACTTGGGTTTACGCAAGATCAAGGCATATGTCAAAGGTCCCGGCGCGGGCCGCGAGTCTGCGATCCGCACCATCCATGGAACCGGTATTGAAGTTACCGAGATTGTCGACGTGACACCGCTTCCTCACAATGGATGCCGTCCCAAAGGACGCCGTAAAGTATAATTTGGTATAGAACAAAGAAGATTAAAAGTTTAGAATTATGGCAAGATATACAGGACCTACCACAAAGATAGCCCGCAAGTTCGGTGAACCGATCTACGGTCCGGATAAGTATTTCGAGAAGAAAAACTATCCTCCCGGACAGCACGGAATGGCCAAGAAACGCAAGAAAATCTCCGAGTACGGAAACCAGCTCAAGGAGAAACAGAAGGTTAAATATACCTACGGTGTTCTCGAAAGACAGTTCCGTAACACATACGCCAAGGCCCGCAGGATGCAGGGACGTACAGGTGAGAACCTCCTGATGCTTCTCGAGTCCCGTCTGGACAACATCGTATACCGCATGGGTATCGCTCCCACACGTGCTGCCGCACGCCAGCTCGTGTCGCACTGCCACATCGTCCTCAACGGCGAGGTGTGCAACGTGCCCTCCACTATCGTTAAGCCCGGTGCTGTCGTAGGTGTGCGCGAGAGGTCCAAGAGCCTCGAGGTCATCCAGAACAGCGTGGCCGATACCTGCAAGTACGCATGGATCGAGTGGAACCGCGCCGACCTTTCCGGCAAGTTCCTCAATCTCCCCGAGAGAACTGAGATACCTGAGAATATCAACGAGCAGCTGATCGTCGAACTGTACTCTAAATAATAAATGACGTCATGGCAATTTTAGCATTTCAGAAACCGGACAAAGTAATAATGCTCGAATCTACCGAGACCTTCGGAAAGTTCGAGTTCCGCCCGCTGGAACCCGGATACGGGATCACAATAGGCAATGCCCTGCGCAGGGTCCTGTTGTCCTCGTTGGAGGGATTTGCCATCACATCCGTAAGGATTGAAGGGGTGAGTCATGAGTTTGACACTATCCCCGGAGTCATAGAGAGTGTAGTAGACATCATTCTGAATCTCAAGCAGGTACGTTTCAAGAGAGAGGTCAAGGAAGAGGAGGCTGAGACCGTAAGTTTCACCGTGACCGGCAAGCAGGAGTTCACCGCTGAGGATATCTCCAAGAACCTCTGCAACTTCTCGGTCCTCAATCCCCAGCTGCACATCTGCTCCATGGAGCCTACCGTGAAGCTCTCCGTAGAGCTCCACATCGGCAAGGGCCGCGGATATGTGCCTTCGGATGAGAACAAGGTGGAATCAGCCCCTATAGGAACCATTCCCATCGACTCGATATTCACCCCCATCAAGAATGTCAACTATTCTGTGGAGGACTACCGCGTCGAGCAGAAGACCGACTACGACAAGCTGAACCTCGAGATCACCACCGACGGATCCATCCATCCCAAGGATGCCCTGACCGAGGCCGCCAAGATCCTCATCTACCACTTCATGCTCTTCTCCGACGAGAAGATCTCCCTGGAGACACCTCCCGAAAAGAGCGCTCCCGAGGCTCTCGACGAGGAAGCTCTGCGCATGAGGCACCTGCTGCTTACCAAACTTTCCGACATGGAGCTCTCCGTAAGGGCCCTCAACTGTCTGAAGGCAGCCAACATCGAGACATTCGCCGACCTGGTTTCGCACCAGAGGCCCGAGCTCATCCGTTTCAGGAACTTCGGCAAGAAGTCCATGAACGAGATAGATGTCCTGATGGACAGGGTAAAGCTCAATTTCGGAATGGATGTAAGCA
This sequence comes from uncultured Bacteroidales bacterium, assembly GCA_944326235.1. GTDB lineage: Bacteria > Bacteroidota > Bacteroidia > Bacteroidales > UBA932 > Coprenecus. The sequence goes on from CALVDH010000006.1 coordinate 10,091, forward strand.
AATACAATATTGAAGTAAAAAAGAAACCTGAAGTAGATAATAACAATGAGGCACAATAGGACAATCAATCATTTAGGACGCAAGAGCGGTCACCGCAAGTCGATGCTCGCCAACATGGCCTGCTCGCTGATTCTCCACAAGAGGATTGAGACCACCGTCGCAAAGGCCAAGGCTCTCAGAGTGTATGTAGAGCCCCTGATCACCAAGTCGAAGGATGACTCCACCCACTCACGCCGTACTGTCTTCGCTTACCTGAAGCAGAAAGAGGCCGTGACAGAGCTCTTCCGCAACGTGGCTCCCAAGATCGCCGACCGTCCCGGCGGATACACCCGCATCATCAAGACCGGCTTCCGTCAGGGCGATGCCGCTGACATGGCGTTCATCGAGCTGGTAGACTTCAACGAGGCAGCTCTCGGAACAACCAAGGCCGCTGAGAAGAAGACCTCTACCCGCCGCAGCCGCAAGAAAGCCGCTCCCAAGGCCGAGGCCGCTCCCGCAGCCGCCGAGGCACCCAAGGCAGAGGCTCCCGCAGCAGAGGAGGCTCCCAAAGCCGAGTAATAACGGCTGTCCTGGCAGTAGAAAGCCGGTCCGCATTGCCGCGGGCCGGCTTTTTCCGTATATGTTTGCTATCTCTGCATTTTTATGTAATTTTGCAGAATTGATCTTGAAAACTTCAAAGTACTGACAATGAAAAATGTATTCCTGCATACCCTGTATGCCGTGGCCATGGCCGCTATTGTTTCATCATGCGTCGAGGCAGTTCAGGAGGACGCTCCGGCGGAACTTCTGACTCCCAGCATATCCGTAGGACAGAGCACGTCCGGCGATTCCTTCACCGTCGAGTGGACATCCGTCCCCAACGCCGTATCCTATGCCTATTCGCTGAACGGAGCCTCGGAAGTCTCCACCGCTGAGTTCTCCGTCACTTTCCAGGATATGGAGCCCGGCTCCTACAATGTGAGGGTGAAGGCTCTGGCCCCGGACGGAGGCGCGTATCTGGACTCCCAGTGGGGCAGCTGTGACTTCGAACTGGTGGCGGGTGCCGGGGCGGATTCAGACCAGGAGAGGCTGGGCAAACCGGAGCTCAAGGCAGGAAATGTCACATGGGACTCGTTCTCGGTAAGCTGGAGCGCGGTCGAGGGTGCAGGTGAATATGTGTATTCCCTGAACGGAGGCGAGGAGATAACGACCTCCGCCACCGAGGTGGAGTTCACCGGTCTGGAGGCAGGTGACTACAGGGTGCGTGTCAAGGCTACGGAGGGCGGCGCCCTGGCTGATTCCTACTGGGCCGCCATAACCGTGACAGTGTATTCCCAGGATGAGGATTTCTCCCTGGACAAGCCGGTGCTCCGGGTGGAGAACCAGACGGAGACCTCCTTCACTGTCGCCTGGAATGTGGTGGAAAACGCCTCATACTATATGTACAGACTGAATGGTGCTGAGCCGATCCAGACTTACAGTACATCGGTGGACTTTACGGACTGCGGGCCCGGCGACTACATCGTGGAGGTCAAGGCCGTACCTGCCGAGGGTACCGTCTACAAGGATTCAGAGTGGGCCTCCATAACGGTGATACTTGAGGACCCGGCCGACCCTGAAGACCCTGAGAATCCGGAGGATCCTGAGAACCCGGAGAATCCGGATGAACTGGATATCACCGGTTGTTATCTTTTAAGCGACGGGGAGTATGAGTATGAATATTATATCGAGCAGGCCGGAAGTACTGTGTATTATATCTACGTTCCGTACACTTCCGATCCTTTCGAAGCAGTACGCAGCGGCAATACCCTGCAGGTAGTATATGAACCGGTTCCTACTGATTTAAGTGCCGACGGCTATGGTGTCGTGGATGTCTATATGTGTGCGTATCATCCGGATGATTCGGATCCGGAAACGTATTATCTGTGGCCCGGAGAGGAACCTGTGTGGGAGTTTGACACGAACGGGGTGACACTTGTAAACGGTACGTTCATAGGTTTTATTGATCCAAACGGTGATGGCTGGTTGAACTGGACCGGCTCTGCTCTAAAAGCCGGAACGTATGGTGAAAAACTCGATTCCAGTTCCGCCCCGGCAGCAGTCCTTTCCGCACCCGGGGCGGTGAAGCCATCTGTTTTACATAATGTGGCGAGATAGCAGTATGACTCTCTCCCTCGGCTCGTGCTTCTCCGCGGAGATGGGCAGGAGGATGGCGGAAGCGGGGATGGAGGTGTGCGTCAATCCATTCGGGGTGCTGTACAATCCGGCTTCGGTCGCCTTGTCGCTGCTGCGGCTGGCGGACGGACGGCCCTTCGGACCGGAGGACGTCATCCCGCGGGACACCAATCCGGTGCGGGAGGGACGGCCGCGGAAAGCCGTGTCGCCGGAGCACCGTCCCATTGCCCCTGAGGGCGGGGGGTACGTCTCATTCCACCATCACGGCTCCTTCGCACGGAAGACTCCCGAAGAGTTCCTGGAGCATGCCAATGCCGCCCTTGCCCAGGCCTCCGAGGCCTTCCGCCGGGCCCGGACCGTCATCATCACCTTCGGCACGGCATGGGTGTTCCGCCATCTGGAGCGGGACATCATCGTCTCGAACTGCCACAAGCATCCGGCGTGGGAGTTCCGCCGCGAGCGCCTCTCCGTCGAGGATATCGTCTCCCTCTGGGCGCCAGTCCTCGAGCGGTTCGGCGACAGGCATTTTATCCTCACCGTCTCGCCCATCCGCCACCTCAAGGACGGCCTGCACGGCAACCAGCTGTCCAAGGCCACCCTCCTCCTGGCCGAGGACATCCTCGTCCGGACTTGTCCCAACGCTGAGTATTTTCCCTCCTACGAAATCATCATCGACGAGCTCCGCGACCGCGCCTGGTTCGAGGCAGACGGAGCCCACCCCACGCAGGCCGCCGTAGATATCGTCTGGGACCGCTTTAAGAATGCCGCACAGATTTTGTAGAAGATTCGTAGAAAAATACTATTTTTGCCGTTTGGAAAACACTCTAAAATACTAAAGATATGAAACGCATATTAGTCATCGGCGCCGGCGGACAGATCGGCACCGAACTGGTTCCCCACCTCCAGAAAGTATATGGGCATGATAATGTTATCGGTGCTGACCTCAAGGACGAGGCTGTCGCCAAGATCGGCTCATACGCCAGGGCCATCAAACTCGATGCCCTCGACTTCAATGCTTTCGGACAGGCTGTGAAGGACAATAACATAGATGCCATCTTCAACCTCGTAGCCCTTCTCTCCGCTACCGGTGAGAAGAACCCTGAGCTTGCATGGAAGATCAACATGGGTGCTCTGGTCAATTCCCTGACCCTCGCCAAGGAGTTCAAGGCAGCAGTCTTTACCCCCAGCTCCATCGGAGCCTTCGGTGTCAGCACTCCCCACGACAAGACTCCTCAGGATACAGTCATGAGACCTGACACCATCTATGGTGTGTGCAAGGTGACGGGTGAGCTCCTCTCCGATTATTACTACCACCGTTTCGGCGTGGATGCCAGAAGCGTGCGCTTCCCCGGCATCATCTCCAACGGCTGCCTGCCCGGCGGCGGCACCACCGACTATGCCGTAGAGGTATTCTACGAGATCCTCAAGACCGGACACTACACCTGCCCCATCCCCGAGGATTCCTACATGGACATGCTCTACATGCCTGACGCACTGAACGCAGTGGTGCAGCTCATGGAAGCCGACCCTTCCAAGCTGAAACACCGCAACAGCTTCAACATCACCTGCATGAGTTTCTGCCCCCGCGAGCTTTTCGCCAAGATCAAGGAGCGCATACCTTCGGCGACATTCGACTACAACGTAGATCCTGTCAAGGCCGCTATCGCCGACTCATGGCCCAACATGATGGATGACAGCTGCGCCCGCGAGGAGTGGGGCTGGAATCCTCAGTGGCATATCGACGCCATGGTGGACGACATGCTTAAGGCCATCGGAGCAAAGCTCGGCAAATAAATGAAGTTCGAGCTGCTTAAGACAGACCCTGCGTCCAACGCACGCAGAGGACGGATCCGGACGGACCACGGGACCATAGAGACACCGATCTTTATGCCCGTGGGTACCGTCGGTTCTGTTAAAGGAGTGTACCACAGGGACCTGAAAGCCGATATCGGAGCTCAGATCATCCTGGGCAATACCTATCATCTCTATCTGCGGCCCGGGCTGGAGACCCTGCGGATGGCCGGAGGCCTGCACAGGTTTGCCGGATGGGACCGCCCGATACTGACAGACAGCGGCGGTTTCCAGGTATTCTCCCTGGCCGACAGCCGGAAACTGACTCCGGAGGGCTGTACCTTCCGCTCCCACATCGACGGCTCGGCCCACAGTTTCACTCCAGAGAACAATGTGGATACCCAGCGCATCATCGGAGCCGACATCATCATGGCCCTCGACGAGTGTACTCCGGGTGATGCAGATAGGAATTATGCCCGCAAGTCCCTGGACCTGACTGAGCAGTGGCTGAAGAGGGGCATCGCCCGTTTCCGGGAGACAGAGCCGCTTTACGGTTATTCCCAGGCATTTTTCCCCATAGTCCAGGGATGCGTCTATCCGGACCTGAGGGTCGAGGCTGCAGAGAACGTGGCCTCGTATGACTGCGAGGGCTATGCTATCGGAGGGCTTTCCGTGGGAGAGCCTACCGACGTGATGTATGAGATGATAGAAGTGGTCCATCCCGTCCTTCCGCAGGACCGGCCGCGCTATCTGATGGGAGTGGGGACTCCCGAGAACCTGCTGGAGGGCATAGCCCGCGGCATCGACATGTTCGACTGCGTGATGCCCACCCGCAACGGCCGCAACGGCATGCTGTTCACCTGGGAAGGGAGGATGAACATGCGCAACAAGAAGTGGGAGAGGGATTTCTCCCCGATTGACCCTCATGGCACGTCCTTTGTGGACACCGCCTATACGAAGGCCTACCTGAGGCATCTCTTCGTGGCCGGGGAGATGCTGGCCGCCCAGATAGCCAGTGAGCACAACCTGGCTTTCTATCTGGACGTGGTGGCCCAGGCAAGGAAGCATATCGAGGCAGGCGATTTCCTGTCGTGGAAGGAGGCCGCGGTGAGGCGGCTGCAGAACAGATTGTAGAACACACGAAGAAGAACAGGCAGACTGACGATGAATCTCAACACCTTCAGAATACGCTTACTGGACCGCTACATCATCAGGAAGTTCATAGGAACTTTCTTCGTGGCCCTGCTGCTCATCATCGTCATAGTGATTATCTTCGACATCAGTGAGAAGATAGATGACTTCGTGGACAAGGAGGCGACCCTCCATGCGATAATCTTCGACTACTATCTCAATTTCATCCCGTACTTCATCAATATGTTCAGCCCGCTGTTCGTCTTCATCACCGTGATATTCTTCACGTCCAAGCTGGCGGGCAACAGCGAGATCATAGCGATGCTCTCGGGCGGGGTGAGCTTCGGCAGGCTGATGTACCCGTACTTCCTGTCGGCTCTGTTCATAGCCCTGATGAGCCTGTCACTCAATCTGTTCGTCATACCCAGCGCCAATGAGCGGCGCCTGGCTTTCGAGGAACAGTACATCAAGGGGCAGAAGTTCTACAATACCAACCGTAACATCCATTACCAGATAGCTCCCGGGGAGTTTGTCTACGTCGAGTCCTTCAGCACGTGGAACAACACGGCCTATAAGTTCACCCTGGAGAGCATAGAGGACAGTCACCTGGTCTCCAAGCTCTCGGCCGAGAGCGCGGCATGGGACAGTGTCTCCGGCGGCTGGCGGCTGAAGAACTATGTGATCCGTGACTACTCCACTTCCAGACAGAGGATTGTCGCCCAGGGGAAGGAGATGGACACGGTGATACGGCTCAACCTGGCGGATTTCTACCGCAGGGAGAATACCGTGGAGACCCTTACCTACAATGAGCTGAACGACCTGATAGACATGCAGCGCATGAGGGGGGACAGCATGGTGAAATACTCCCTTATCGAGAAGCATACCCGCTTCGCAGTGCCCTTCTCCGCCTTTATTCTTACCCTGATAGGAGTCTCCCTCTCCTCCAAGAAGCGCCGCGGGGGCATAGGCCTGAACCTGGGAGTGGGCATTGCCCTGAGTTTCTCCTACATTCTCTTCCTGCGCTTCAGCCAGATGTTCGTCATCACAGATACCCTGCCGCCGTGGCTGGCCATGTGGCTGCCGAACATCCTCTACGCTGTGATAGCGGCCGTCCTTTACCGCATCGCGCCGAAGTAGTGTGTATTATTTATTGTATATTTGCGACTTTGTACTGATCAGTTACGCTATATGACATCGAAAGAGATTAGAAAACAGTTCCTGGACTTCTTCGCCTCGAAGGGCCACAGGATCGTTCCCTCTGCCCCGATGGTGGTCAAGGGGGACCCCACGCTCATGTTCACCAACGCCGGTATGAACCAGTTCAAGGACTGGTTCCTCGGCAACACACCCATACTCTACCCGAGGGTGGCGGACAGCCAGAAGTGCCTCAGGGTAAGCGGCAAGCACAATGACCTGGAGGAGGTCGGCCACGATTCCTACCATCACACCATGTTCGAGATGCTGGGCAACTGGAGCTTCGGCGACTACTTCAAGAAAGAGGCCATAGCCTGGGCCTGGGAGCTGCTGACGCAGGTCTACAGGCTCGACCCGGAGCGGCTCTACGCCACGGTCTGCGAGGGCAGTCCCGAGGACGGACTGGGTCCGGACCAGGAGGCCCTGGACATCTGGAAGCAGTATCTGCCTGAGGACAGAATCCTCTACGGCAGCAAGAAGGACAATTTCTGGGAGATGGGCGACACCGGCCCCTGCGGCCCCTGCAGCGAGATACACATCGACCTGCGCGACGAGGCCGACCGCAAGGCGGTTCCCGGCCGGGACCTGGTCAACCAGAGCGACCCCCTGGTAATCGAGATATGGAACCTCGTCTTCATCCAGTACAACCGCAAGGCTGACGGCACCCTTGAGCAGCTGCCCCTGCATCACGTGGACACCGGCATGGGCTTCGAGCGTCTGGTGATGGCCGTCAACGGCAACAAGAGCAACTACGACGGGGATATGTTCCAGGACATAATCGCCAGGATAGGCGAGCTCTCGGGGCATAAGTACGGAGCTGAGTCGGAGGACGTGGATGTCGCCATGAGAGTAGTCGCCGACCACATCAGGGCCATCTCCTTCTCCATAGCCGACGGTCAGCTGCCCTCCAACGTCAAGGCCGGCTATGTCATCCGCCGCATCCTGCGCCGTGCAGTGCGCTACGGCTACACCTTCCTGGGCTTCAACGAGCCTTTCCTATGCCGTCTCGTACCGGTGCTGGTCGATGTCATGGGCGAGGCCTATCCCGAACTGGCCAGGCAGCAGACTCTTATCGAGAATGTTATCCGGGAGGAGGAGGAAGCCTTCCTGCGTACTCTCGCCAAGGGTATCGGCCTGATCAACACTATCATGGAGCGCAATGCTGATACGAAGCGCATCTCAGGCAAGGATGCCTTCACCCTCTACGACACCTACGGTTTCCCGATCGACCTGAGCGAGCTGATAGCCCGCGAGCACGGATACAGTATCGACCTGGAGGAGTTCGAGGTCGAGCTGGGCAAGCAGAAAGCCAGGGCCCGCAACGCCGCAGCCGTGGAGGCCGGGGACTGGGTGGTGCTCACCGACACCGACGAGCATTCCTTCGTGGGCTACGACCTGCTGGAGACCGACGTGCAGATAGTCAAATACCGCACTGTCAAGACCAAGGGCAAGGAGGTCTATCAGCTCGTCTTCGACCGCACTCCCTTCTATGCCGAGAGCGGCGGACAGGTCGGGGACTGCGGATACATCGTATCTCCTTCCGGCGAGAAGATCAGCATCGTCAATACTATAAAGGAAAATAACCTCAGCATCCATATCGCCGACCGCATCCCCTCGGAACCCGAGGCCGGCTTCCACGCTGTGGTGGACGGGCAGAAGCGTCAGGAGACGGCCAACAACCACTCGGCCACCCACCTCCTGCACCAGGCCCTGCGCTCCGTACTCGGAACCCACATCGAGCAGAAGGGCTCGTATGTCTGCCCCGCCTATTTCAGGTTCGACTTCTCCCACTATGAGAAGGTCTCCCCGGAGAAGCTGCGCGAGGTGGAGAGGATGGTCAACCGTCTGATCCGTTCAGATTTCCAGCGCGAGGAGTTCCGCGACATCCCCATCGCCGAGGCCAAGGCCATGGGGGCAATGGCCCTCTTCGGAGAGAAATACGGGGACAAGGTCCGCGCTATCCGTTTCGGAGACTCGATAGAGCTCTGCGGAGGTACGCACACCGCCTCGACGGGCCGTATCGGCATGCTCAAGATAGTCTCCGAGTCGGCGGTCGCCGCCGGAGTGCGCCGCATCCAGGCCGTCACCGGCAGCTACGTAGAGGACATGTTTGACGGAGTGGAGGACCAGATAGCGGCCGTGCGCTCCTTCTTCGAGAATACACCGGACGTGATTACGGCCATCAAGAAACTCGTGGCTGAAAACGATTCGTTCCGTCATTCCCTCGAGGAGGTGGCCCGCGAGAGAGCCGCCGCCCTCAAGAAGACTCTGGTCGAGAAGAGCGAGGAGACACCTGCGGGAGTCCGTCTGTTCACCCTGACAGGAGTGTATTCGCCCGATATTATAAAGGATGTGGCCTTCGAGCTGCGCAAGGAGAATACCCGTGCCGCTATGGTGGCCGCCATCATGACTCCGGACCGCAAGCCCTCGCTGCTGCTGATGTACACCGACGACCTGGTGGCCGCCGGTGCTCATGCCGGCAAGGATGTCAAGGCCGCTGCGGCCCATATCAAGGGCGGCGGAGGCGGACAGCCCTTCCTGGCCACGGCCGGAGGCAAGGATCCGGACGGTCTGATGGCTGCGCTGACCGCCATGATCGAATCCGTCAACAAGATAGGTTAAACGCCTCATACACAGATTCTGCTGAATGAAGAAACTGGACCTCTTCCTACTCAAGTCGTTTCTCGGCCCGTTCGTGATGACGTTCTTCATCACCGTGTTCATACTGGTGATGCAGTTCCTGTGGCTGTATATCGACGAGCTGGTGGGAAAGGGTCTGAGTTTCTGGGTCATCATGGAGTTCCTGGGCTGGGGTTCGGCTACCATCCTGCCCCTGTCCATGCCTCTGGCCACCCTGCTGGCCTCCATCATGACATTCGGCAACCTGGGCGAGAACAACGAGCTGCTGGCCATGAAGGCGGCGGGCATCTCCCTCCAGAGGATATTCCTGCCCCTGATTTTCGTGGCCTTCGGGATAAGCGTGGCGGCGTTCTTTGTCTCCAACAACCTTATTCCATTGGCTCATAACAAGATATTTACCCTTCAGTACGATATCGCGAGGACCAAGGATGAGATAAAGATTCCGACCGGCACCTTCTACAACGGTATCGACGGCTATTCCATCCGGGTCAACTCCCGCAACAGCGACACCGACATGATGTACGGCGTGATGGTCTACAACCACACCAAGAACAAGGGCAATATCTCTGTCGCCGTGGCCGACTCGGGTATGTTCCGCTCTACCCCTGACAAGGAGGCCATAGTCTTCACCCTCTACAACGGAGTCTCCTACGAGGAGGAGAACAAACGCAATTACAGGGACACATCCTACAGGCTGCAGCAGATAGAGTTCGACATGCAGGAGATAGTGATACCTCTGGAGAACTATGCGTTCCAGAAGTCCGAGGACGAGCGTTACGGCAACGACATCATGGCCCGCAACCTCCAGCAGCTGCATCATGACCGGGACTCCATCGGCGCCCTGTACGACAAGACCTTGGTCGACCAGCGGAGGAAGGCCGTCTACAACATTTCCCTCAATACCCCGCGCCAGCTTGACACGGCGGTCAACAAGGGATATTCCGACAACTTCCCGCTCGACACCCTGGTCTGGGAGAGCGCTCAGGATGAACTGGATGCCGCCCAGAATGCCGGGCGCTCTGTGCAGAAGGCCATCCAGACCATGCAGAGCATGGACCGTGAGGCGCTTCAGTACACGTTCTATCTCAGGCGCATAGACCTGGAATCACTGAGAAAGTTCACCCTTTCGTTCGCCTGCTTTATATTTTTCTTTATAGGGGCTCCTCTCGGTGCCATCATCCGCAAGGGAGGACTGGGTACGCCGGTCATAGTATCGGCCCTGTTTTTCGTTCTTTACTGGGTGGTGGACACGTCCGGCAGGAAACTGGCCAGGGACGGAGCCATCTCTCCCGAACTGGGGGCATTCATCTCCACGATGGTCCTGCTGCCCATAGGAATTTTCCTGACGTGGAAGTCCACCAAGGACTCGTCCATGTTCAATCTGGATACATATCTGATACCTGTCAAGAAATTTTTTGCAAAACTGTCAATGAACAAACGTAAGGAGACCGGTACGACAGACGGTATGCTGAGCCGCTCGGGCCGGTCGGGAATAGTGTTTATGGGTACCCCCGAATTTGCAGTAGGACCGCTCCGCGCCCTGGTGGAAGGAGGGTACAATGTAGTGGGCGCCGTCACTGTCCCGGACCGCAGGACAGGCCGGGGCCAGAAGGTAGGGTTCAGCCCTGTCAAGGAATACGCTATGTCCGTAGGACTGCCGCTGCTTCAGCCGGAGTCCCTCAAGGACGAGGAGTTCCTGGCGGCCCTCAGAGGCTGGAATGCCGACATGTTCGTCGTGGTGGCCTTCAGGATGCTTCCGCGCGTGGTGTGGTCCATGCCGCCCAAGGGCACGTTCAACCTCCATGCCTCGCTGCTGCCCGCCTACCGCGGCGCGGCTCCCATCAACTGGGCTCTGATCAACGGCGAGACGCGGACAGGAGTCACTACGTTCCTCCTGGACGAGCATATCGACACTGGGGCCGTGCTTTTCCAGCAGGAGGTGGATATCCTGCCTGACGAGGATTTCGGTTCTCTTTACGGAAGGCTTATGGATGCCGGTACGCATCTGGTGCTCAAGACGGTGGATGCTCTTCAGAGCGGTACCGCCGAGCCCATGGCCCAGGATGCCTCGGCACTCAGGCCGGAACAGGCCGCGGCACCCAAGCTCAGCCGCGGGACCGGGCTGATGGACTGGAGCCGGCCGGCCATGGATCTCCATAACCTGGTACGCGGACTCTCTCCCAAGCCGGGTGCTCACGGGACGGTCGTCCTGGACGGGCAGGACCTGGAACTGAAGATTTATCGTACCGCTGTACTGTCTGACTCAGAGGCAGTATCGGCCGGCGCTCCGGAGGACTTCGCCTCGGCCGCGCCCGGAACGGCCTATACCGACCACCGTTCCTGCATCCTGGTGCGCTGCGGGGAAGGGGTGCTGTCCCTTATTGACATACAGGCTCCTGCGAAAAAACGTATGGATGTCAGGAGCTTCCTCGCCGGATGGAGGGGCGCTGCCGTATGAGACCCTCCGTTTCCTATGCCATACTCTGTGACGGGGATTTCCCCGGCAACGCCGATGTCCGGGACCGTCTGATGTCCTGCGATGTGGTGGTGTGCTGCGACGGGGCCGCATCCTCGTTCATGCGCTTCCGCAAGCCGGAGTTCGTGGTGGGCGACATGGACTCGCTGCCCGAGGACCTGCGGCAGGAGCTGGCCGACCAGCTGTTTCCGGTGGGAGAGCAGGAGAGCAATGACCTCTCGAAGGCCTTCCGCTGGATATGCTCCATGCTGAGGGTGGGGAAGGGCAGGAGGCTGCCGGAATTCTCCATCACCGTGTTCGGCGCCACCGGCAAGCGGGAGGACCACACTCTGGGCAATATCTCGCTTCTGGCGGACTTCGCCGAGTATCTGGAGCAGTGCGGGGCCCGCGGCGTTCTCTCGCTGGTGACGGATTACGGGGTCTTCGTCCCCATCCTGGACTCATGCCGGATCACCGTTCCCAAGGGACAGCCGCTTTCCATATTTGCCTTCGATCCCTCGTTGAGGATTGAGAGCAGCGGCCTGGAGTATCCTACGGACGGGGTGCGCTTCGATATGTGGTGGAAGGCTACGCTCAACCGGGTCTGCTCTCCTGAGGTGGAGCTGCGTCTGAGTCATCCGGCCAAGGTGCTGCTCTATCTTCCCGGATGGTTCAACAGAATGCTGGATGTGGATAGGCTATGAGCATCAGGCAATTTCTGAAGGACTGGATCCTGCCGATAGCCATGCTTGCAGGTGCCGGAGGCTATTTCCTCTTTCATTATGCGGGGTTTCTGTCCCCGGTGAAGCCGGCAGTGTGGAAGGCGGTGGAGGTGCTTACTCCGTCGCTGATTTTCATACAGCTGTTCCTTACTTTTTGCAAGATAGACTTCAAGGACCTTCGTATCTCCAGGTGGCACTGGATCATACTGGCCTTCCAGACGCTCTCGGCTCTGGTGATGGCCGGGGTGCTGATATTCGTTCCGATGGATGAGACTTACCGTGAGATATTCGAGGGGGCGATGGTCTGTCTGATATGTCCGACGGCTACGGCTGCTGCGGTGGTTACCGACAAACTCGGCGGCAGCGCTGCCCGCATTACTGTGTACAACCTTATGTCCAATATCCTGGCAGCGGCTTTCGTTCCTCTCGTGTTCCCGCTGGTGGAGGTGCATCAGGGGACGGGGTTTGTCAGCTCGTTTCTGAAGATTCTCTCTAAGGTCTTTCCCCTGCTTATCTGTCCCTTCCTGCTGGCTGTGCTGATCAAGTATCTGTGGCCCAAGGCTCATGACTATTTCAGGGACCATGCCGGGGTGGCTTTCTATCTCTGGGCGGGGGCTCTGGCCCTGGCTATCGGGCAGACAGTGCGCTCCATGCACAACAGTACGGCTCCGGCTCTGGTGCTGTGGCTTCTGGCCGCTGCGGCCCTGCTCAGCTGTGTACTGCAGTACTGGTTCGGGAAGCGTACCGGGCTCGCTTTCGGGGACATCATAACGGCGGGACAGGCTCTGGGGCAGAAGAATACGGTGCTGGCTATCTGGATGGCCTATACTTATCTGACGCCGGTGTCGTCGCTGGCGCCGGGCACATATGCTATTTGGCAAAACATTTTCAATTCCTGGCAGTTGTGGCGGCGGAATCATAAGGGAGGAAAACCAGTTGCCAGGAATTAAACACTGGCACCCCCTCCCAAACCCTCCCCGGCGGGGCGGGCTTAGTCGCTTCGCTCCGAGCAGTTGTGGCGGCGGAATCATCGAAAAGAGAAAAATTTATCTTGATAATGGGGATTTTTTGTATTTTTGCGCGTTAATTGGGTAGAAAGTATTTATGCGCAGAAAAACAGATAAGCAATATGTTCTCAACCGGGAGACTCTGGACTATGATGTGGTCAAGCAGCCTTCCACCTTCCAGCGGTATCTTAAGACCGTCCTTCTATATGCCTTCTCAAGTGTTTCTGTTTTCGTTCTCTCCCTGTACCTCCTCACCGATGTTTTCGAGATGAAGACTCCCAGGCGGCTGCTGGTCGAGAGAGATGCCAAGGAGTGGCATTCGAAACTGGACTTGCAGCAGAGAAGACTGGAGTCGGCCTCGGCAGTGCTGGCCGATATGGAACGCAGGGACAACTCGCTGTACCGTTCCGTCTTCGGTATGGAGAGGATTCCGGAGGACATACGCAATGCGGGATACGGAGGAGTGGACCGTTATGCGGATATCCGCGAGAGGGACTACACGGGTGAGCTGACCTCAGCGGTCATGCTTTCGGACATGCTGCTCAAGAAGGCCTACGTGCAGTCCAAGTCCTTCGACCAGGTGATGCTGGTCTCCGAGAGGGCTGCCGAGATGGCTCTGTGCGCTCCGACCATCCCTCCCGTGAACTACGCGCACGTCCGTCAGGCTTCCGGTTTCGGTACCCGTGTGGATCCTATCCTGAAGGACCGTTACGGAAGGCATCTGGGTGTCGACCTGGCGCCCAAGTCTGGAAAGCAGGGTGAGCCGATATACGTTACGGGCAACGGTGTGGTCAAGGCTGTGGGCTATGATGCCGGCGGTTACGGCAGGTACGTGCTGGTGGACCACGGCTTCGGATACAAGACCCGCTACGCGCATCTGAGCAAGGCGCTGGTGGTCAAGGGACAGGAGGTCAAGCGCGGTCAGATGATAGCCGAGATGGGCAACACCGGCCGCTCCACAGGCACTCACCTTCACTACGAGGTCATCTACATGAACCGTCACGTCAACCCCGTGAACTACTACAACAAGGACATTCTTCCCGAGGACTACGCTGCCATCATCGACTCGTCCAACGAGAAACCTATGAGTTAGGAGCATGGGCAAGCTCAAGTACGATAAGGACCTTCTGGACTATGTAGAGGACAAGCACCCGGTGGGATACCATATTCTAAGGGTGTTGAAGTTCCTTGCGTACACTCTGGCCCTGGTGCTGCTGTATTATCTCATATTCACTCTGTTTTTCTCGTCCGACGAGGAGAGGAGGATGATCTCGGAGAGCCGTCTGATAGAGGAGCGTTACGACGAGCTGTCGGCCCAGACCCAGCTGCTGGAAAGCGCGGTGGCGGAACTTTCGCAGAAGGACGAGAACATCTACAGGGAACTTTTCAATACGGATTTCCCCGAATTCACATTCTCCGACTCCGCTTCCCTGGACTATACTTCGGATACAGTGTACAGTGCGGCGGTTATCTCGCACACTCATCAGAAAATAGACCGGCTCAGCCGGGAGTTCGATGCCTGCGGTGAACTGATATCCCAGATACAGGCTCAGCTGGAGGGAGTTGACAAGGATTCCCTGGCCAGGATTCCGTGTGTGATGCCTGTCGCAGACTTTCCCCTGGACAATGTGGGGGCCTCCGTGGGACGCAAGATGCATCCCTTTTACAAGCAGGTGGTCTATCATGGCGGTCTTGACCTGGTTACACCCGTGGGAGTGGAGGTCAGGGCTACGGCAGACGGAAGGGTGAGGTCGGTCGAGAGGGCTCAGAAACTGCAGGGTACCCGTATCGTCATAGACCACGGCAACGGCTATGAGACTGTCTACGCCCATCTCTCGGACCTCCTGGTGCGCAGCGGACAGAGGGTGAGGCGCGGGGATGTGATAGGACGCACGGGAAACAGCGGGACGTCATTTGCCCCTCATCTGCACTATGAGGTGATACTGAACGGGGTACAGCTGGACCCGCTGAACTATTTCAACGGTGAGCTGGATACGGAGCATTTCGGCGAGCTGCTCATGTATGCGGTCAACACAGGACAATCACTCGATTAACACACTATAGTCATGCCGTACAAGGAATATAAACCGGAGAAGCTGTACTACAGCATTGGCGAGGTGGCTGAGATTCTCGGCGAGAGCACGTCGCTGGTCCGTTTCTGGTCGGACACTTTCTCGGACTTCGTAAGACCTGAGCGCAACCGTAAGGGCAACCGGAAGTTCACTCCTGCGGATGTGGAGAACCTGAAGATCATCCATCATCTGGTCAAGGACCTGAAAATGACACTTGACGGAGCTGCAGCCCGTATGAAGAACAACCGGGAGGGACTGGATACCCGTACCGAGGTGGTCGAGCGCCTGCGCGGCATCAGGGAATCTCTTCTGGATATCTCCAAATCCCTGGAACGATGAAAGCGTCGGAGATAGCGTCCGTCATTGAGGCGGCTGCACCCCTGCGCCTTCAGGAGTCCTGGGACAACAGCGGGTTCTGCATCGGTGACGGCAACTCAGAGGTTCATGGTGTCATGGTGGGCTTTGACTGTACGGAAGGGCTCATCGCGGAGGCAGTCTCCGCCGGAGCAGATATGGTGGTTACACATCATCCACTCATCTTCGGTGGAGTCAAGAAAATATCAGAGGCAACTTCCCTCGGCCGGACGATAATATCGGCAATCCGCAACGGGATAACAGTCTATGCATGTCATACGAATATGGATAAGGTCCTGGGTGGGGTCAGCGGTACCACGGCCGCACGCATAGGTCTTAAGGACGTGAGGGTCCTGGATGCTGATGCTGAGGGAAACGGTCTTGGCGTCATAGGTTCGCTGCCCGAGCCTATGGGAGCGGAGGCATTTCTGGGACATCTTAAGTCCGCTCTGAGCCTGAGTACAGTCCGCTGTTCGCGGCCGCTGCCTGGGCTGCTGCGTAATGTCGCCCTGTGCGGCGGAAGCGGCCGTTCGCTGATAGGAGCGGCTCTGGCCGCAGGTGCTGACATATATGTTTCGGGAGATATTTCCTACCACGATTTCTATGCTCCCGACGGCATGATGATAGCCGATATAGGACATTTTGAGAGCGAGGCGGAGATAATCGGTGTGATATGTGATATCCTTAGGGAAAAAATTCCTAACTTTGCCGTCCATACTGCCCGGAGCAGTAGAATCAACCCAGTATATTATTTTTAAGAACAGATATGGCTACAACTAAACAGAAGAATGTGATAGACACCCCTATCGACAGGCGGGAGACGTTCATGTCCCTCTCCAAGAGCATCAACGACAGTGACGCCGGGATGGAGCACAAGCTCCACACCCTGTACATGATCCAGCAGAAGGATTCCAAGATCGACGAGATCCACATGCTGCTCGGTGAGCTTCCCGATGAGATCCGCGACCTGGAGGATGAGATAGAGGGCCTCAAGACCCGTCTGGGCAAGATCCGCGAGGAGATGGCCGATGCAGAGAAGTTCGTGGCTCAGAAGAAGATAGAGGCGGAGAACAGCAAGGCTGCCATCGCCAAGTATCAGGAGCAGCAGGCCAATGTCAAGAACAACAGGGAGTATGTGTCCATCTCCCGTGAGGTGGAGTATCAGCAGCTGGAGCTCGAGCTGGCCAACAAGCGCATAGGCGAGAAGAACGCCCGCATCTCCGAACTGAAGGCCGCAGTGACAGCTACTCAGAGCGCCATTGCCCAGAAGGAGGCTGACCTGGAGGAGAAGAGGAAGGAGTGTGAGTCCATCACGGAGGAGACAGCCAAGGAGGAAGAGGCTCTGACCAAGGAGATCGCCGAGCTCAAGGCCTCCATCGACGCCAGGACCCTTGCCGCATACGAGAAGGTGAGGGCCAATGCCCACAACGGTCTGGCGGTGGTTACCGTCAAGAGGGATGCCTGCGGCGGATGCTTCAACAAGATCCCGCCCCAGAGGCAGCTCGACATCGCCCAGAACAAGAAGATTATCGTCTGCGAGTACTGCGGCCGTATCCTGGTAAGTCCCGACTTCGAGGAAGATAAGCCGAAGGACTGAGGACTATGATCAGCCGTACGTTCTTCAGACACGTAGGACAGACATCACCATCCCCACTGGCTTTAGAGGTAGACAGGGCGGATGGTGTCTTTCTCTACAGCGGTGACCGCAGGTATATGGACCTGGTCTCCGGCGTGTGCGTGAGCAATGTCGGTCACGGCCGTCCGGAGGTGGTCGAGGCCGTGCGCAGACAGGCCGGGGACTATTTTCACCTGATGGTCTACGGGGAGATGATAGAGGCGCCCCAGGTGCTGCATGCCTCCCTGCTGACCTCCATCCTGCCCCCCTCGCTGGACTGCATCTACTATGTCAATTCCGGTTCCGAGGCCGTGGATGCGGCCCTGAAGCTGGCCAAGAGGCTCACCGGCCGTCGCCGTATGGCCTCATTCATAAATTGTTACCACGGCTCGTCCCATGCCTCGATGAGCCTTATGAGCGATACTGCCCGTCAGGATGCCTTCCGTCCGCTGCTGCCGGAGGTGGACCATCTGAGATTCAACCGTCAGGAGGACCTGGCGCGCATCACTGAGGAGACGGCCTGTGTGATCGTGGAGCCGGTGCAGGGAGAGGCGGGTGTGATAGTGCCGGAGCCGGGATTCCTCCAGGCCCTGCGGGAGAGATGCTCCAGGACCGGAGCGCTGCTGATCTTCGACGAGGTGCAGACCGGATTCGGCCGGACCGGGAGGATGTTCGCATTTGAGAAATACGGGGTTGTCCCCGATATACTGGTGCTGGCCAAGGCCCTGGGAGGGGGAATGCCCCTGGGCGGGGTTGTGTCCTCGAAGGAGAGGCTGGACGCATTTACCTGTGATCCGGTGCTGGGGCATATCACCACTTTCGGAGGACATCCGGTGTGCTGCGCCGCGGCCCTTGCCTCTCTCCGACTGCTGCTGAGCGAGGACTGGGTGACCCGCGCCGAGGAGAAGGGACGACGTATGGAGGAGGCCCTGGCCTCTCATCCGGCGGTGCGGGAGATACGCCGCAGCGGTCTGCTGCTGGCCGTGGACCTGGGCCGTCCCGACGCTGCGGAGAGGATGCTCGGTCTGCTCCTGGAGGAGGGGGCCGTGAGTGATTATTTCCTATATCATCCTACCTCTTTCAGGATAGCTCCACCGCTGTGTATCAGTGACGGGGAGGTGGAAGAGGCCCTGAATATTGTAACCAGAGCATTGAATAGACTGTAACGGTATGGCAAAGACTGTGAGAACCAAGAAAAAGGAAGTCTCTATCGACGCCCTCGGACTGGAGGCCGGCAAGGTGCCCCCTCAGGCCGTGGATGTGGAGGAGGCCGTGCTGGGAGCGATGATGATCGAGCCCAACTGCGTGCCGGATGTGCTGGAGCGCCTGACCGCCGAATGTTTCTACAAGGAGGCCAACCGCAAGATATTCTCGGCCATTTCCGCCCTCACCAAGGACCATGAGCCGGTGGATATATTCACCGTGGCCGAGGCCCTCAAGCGGACGGGAGACCTGGAGGCGGTGGGAGGACCGTACTACCTCAGCCTGCTCTCCTCCAAGGTGGGAGCGGCCGCGCATGTCGAGTACCATGTCAATATATTGCTTCAGAAACACATACAGAGGGAGTTGATCACCATCTCGGCGGAGGTGCAGCGCGACTCCTTCGATGACAGCATACCGGTGGACGACCTGCTCAACAACGCGCAGCAGAAGCTTTTCGAGCTGGCTGAGCGGAATATGAAGCGGGAGACTCTTCCGGTGCAGGACGTGCTCAAGGACACCGTGGCGGAGATAGAGGCCAACCAGGACCGTACCGACGGCCTGAGCGGAGTGCCCTCTGGCTTTACCGGCATCGATAAGGTGACCCTGGGCTGGCAGGAGTCCGACCTGGTGATCATCGCGGCCCGTCCTTCGATGGGTAAGACGGCCTTCGTGCTGACCATGGCCCGCAATATGGCCGTGGACCATCATATCCCGGTGGCGTTCTTCTCCCTGGAGATGTCCTCCAAGCAGTTGGTAAAGAGGCTTCTGGTCTCAGAGACAGGGCTGTCCTCGGAGAAGATCCGCGGCGGCAAGAGGCTGCTGGACTACGAGCTGGTACAGCTGCACGAGCGTATCAAGGATCTTTCGGCCGCACCCCTGTTCATAGACGACACGCCGTCCATCTCCATATACGAGCTGCGCTCCAAGGTACGCCGTCTGGTGCGCAACGCGGGAGTCAAGCTCATCATCATCGACTACCTGCAGCTGATGACCGGCCCTCCGGAACTCAGGGGAATGAGGGAGCAGGAGGTGTCCAATATCTCCCGCTCGCTCAAGGCTATAGCCAAGGAGATGTCCATTCCCGTCATCGCTCTGTCACAGCTCAGCCGTGATGTGGAGAAGCGCGGAGGCAACAAGATTCCGCAGCTGAGTGACCTGCGTGAGTCCGGAGCCATAGAACAGGACGCGGATATCGTGATGTTCATCCATCGCCCGGACTATTACGGCACGGAGGATGAGGGAGCGGTGCCCGGACAGGCCCAGATCATCATAGCCAAGCACCGTAACGGCTCCACCGATGTGGTGCCCATGATATTCCGCAAGAACGAGGCCCGGTTCGTGGATGCCAACGAAGGAGGCTTCATCGTGCCGGAGGACGATGTGGAGGAGTATCAGGGAGTGGAGTCGAGCATGAACAATTCGGAATTTGAACAGGAGTTCTAGATATATCGCAACTGTGGCCGGGCTGGCGCTCATCCTGTGCGCGGTACTGCCCCGGCAGCTTCAGGGCCAGTGCTATCCGGTCCATCCTGCCCTGGAGGAGGACCATGCCTTTGCCCTGGGGGAGAGGCTGTCCTACATTATCCATTATAAGTGGCTGGGTATACGCACCGATGTCGGAGCCGCCGAGGTCAATCTCCTGGACGGCGGTACCCGTAACGGACGCCGGCTGCTGCATCCGGTGGCGGTGGGTACGACCTACCGGTTCTGGGATGTCTTTTTCAAGGTGAGGGACCGCTATGAATCGGTGTTCTACGAGGACAGCGTCCGGCCGGTATATTTCCACCGGGACATACACGAGGGCAAGTACACTATCCAGAATTATTTTCAATGGGACGACACTACCCACGCCATAGACGCGCAGGTGGTCAGGCGCTCCGGCGTGAGGGATACCCTTCTGCCGGGCCATGAGTGCACCTTCGATGTGCTGACCCTGTTCTACAATGCCCGCAATATGGACCTGGAGGCCCTGAAGCCCGGAGTGAACAATCCTGTTTCCTTCGTTATAGACGAGGAGATATTCGATATCTATTTCCGTTTTATCGGAAGGGAGGAGAAGAGGGTGCCCGGGCTGGGTGTGTTCAGGACTCTCAAGTTCGCCGCCAAGGTAGTGGCCGGGGAGGTGTTTACCGGCGAGCAGGAGATGATTATCTGGGTGTCGGATGACATGAACCGCGTTCCGCTGCTCTTCGAGTCGCCCATCATCGTCGGGTCTGTCTTCGGACGGCTGTCGGACTGGGACGGGCTGCGCTATCCTCTGGAAGAATGTAAGGTCATTAAAAACAATAGAAAATGAAACAGCAACAGTCATCATCAGCAGTAATCAGGCACGAGGGACGGGTTCTGTCCGTCACCTCGGTCCAGACCAAGGTCGAGATACTGGCTCAGACGGCCTGTGCGGCATGTCACGCCAAGGCTGTCTGCGGGGCTTCCAACGGTGAGAGCCGTGTAATAACCATCCGCCGCGAGGACGACGGAAAGATCAAGCCGGAGGACAGGGTCAATGTGGTTGTCCGTCAGGGCCAGGGCTTCAAGGCAGTTTTTATCGCTTATTTAATTCCTTTGTTCATTCTATTGGTTTTATTATTAACTTTGCCTCTGTTTTTTGAGAATGAACTGGTGACGGGGCTCGGGGCACTGGGATTCGTGGCTCTTTATTACCTGGTGCTCGCTCAGTTCAGGGACAGGCTCAACAGCGGATTCGTATTTACGGTTGAAAAGATTAATAACTAACAACAGATGGGTACAACATTTATTTTCACTGTCGTCATTCTCAGCGTGCTGGGATTGCTGCTGGCGGTAGTTCTATTCCTCGTTGCGAAGAAGTTCCAGGTGGTGGAGGATCCCCTCATCGATGTCGTCGAGGCCACTATGCCCGGAGCCAACTGCGGCGGCTGCGGCTTCGCCGGCTGCCGGGCTTTCGCCGAGGCCTGCGTCAAGTCCAAGTCCCTTGACGGCAAGTTCTGTCCTGTAGGCGGCAATGCCGTCATGCAGAAAGTGGCCGCTCATCTTGGAGTCGCCATGGAGGAGAAGGCTCCCATGGTGGCCGTGGTAAGGTGCAACGGTACCTGTGCCAACAGGGTGCGCACCAACGAGTACGACGGCTCCTCCTCCTGCCGTATCATGAGCACCCTCTACAGCGGAGACACTGCGTGCCGGTACGGCTGTCTGGGCTGCGGGGACTGTGAGAAGGCCTGCCAGTTCGGCGCCATCAGGGTCAATCCCGAAACCCTCATCCCAGAGGTCGACGAGGACAGGTGCACAGCCTGCGGAGCCTGCGTCAGGGCATGTCCCAAGGGCATCATCGAGCTGCGCAACAAGGGTCCCAAGAACCGCCGCGTCTTTGTCTCCTGCATGAATCAGGACAAGGGCGGTATCGCCCGCAAGGCCTGCACTGCCGCCTGCATCGGCTGCCGCAAGTGCGAGAAGACCTGCCCCTTCGGCGCCATCACAGTAGAGAACAATCTGGCCTACATCGATTTCAACAAATGCAAGCTCTGCCGTAAATGCGTGGCCGAGTGCCCCACGGGAGCCATCCACGCCGTGAACTTCCCTCCGAAGCCGGCCGCTCCTGCAGCAGAAACACCTAAAGAATAACCGCATGAGACGTACATTTTCAATGGGTGGTGTCCACCCCCGCGACTGCAAGATATCCGCTGACTCAGCGATAGAGATATTCCCTCTGCCACAGAGGATGTACATTTCCATGTCCCAGCATCTGGGAGCACCGGCCAAGCCCCTTGTCCAGAAAGGCGACAAGGTCAGGGTCGGACAGATGATAGGAGCCTCCGCCGGTTTCATCTCCGCCAATATCCACAGCTCCGTATCCGGTACAGTAGCCGCCGTCGAGCCATACGCCGACCTGGCCGGCAACCCCGTGATGCACGTAGTGATAGACGTGGAGGGTGACGAGTGGGAGGAGAACATTGACCGCACACCCGATATTGTGCGTGAGATAACCCTTGGTCCTGCCGAGATTATAAAGAGAATCGCCGATTGCGGCATAGTGGGTATGGGCGGTGCTTCCTTCCCGACCCATGTCAAGCTGTCTCCCCCTCCGGGAAAGAAGGCCGAATTCCTGATTATCAACGGGGCCGAGTGCGAGCCTTACCTGACCTCGGACTACCGCCTGATGGTCGAGCATCCGGAAGAGGTCCTGCTGGGCGCCCGTATCATGATGAAGGCCCTGGGTGTGACCAAAGGCTATATCGGCATAGAGGACAACAAGCCCGCCGCCATAGAGGCCATGCGTAGGCTGACCGCCTCCTCCTATACGGAGATAGAGGTGGTTCCTCTGAAGAAGAAATACCCTCAGGGCGGTGAGAAGCAGCTCATCGACGCTGTCACCGGCCGTAAGGTGCCCTCGATGGGCCTGCCCATCGACACCGGGGTGGTGGTGCAGAACGTGGGTACTTCCTACGCCGTGTATGAGGCCGTACAGAAGAACAAGCCTCTCTTCGAGGGAGTGATGACCATTACCGGACAGTGCCTGGGAGGACAGCACAACTTCCTGGTGCGTACCGGCACCACATTTGACCGTATCCTGGAGTATGTGGGCGGAGTGCCGCAGACTGCGGCCAAGATCATCAGCGGAGGTCCCATGATGGGCAAGGCTGTGTCCAATCTGTCCGCCGCCACCGTCAAGAGCTCCTCGTCCCTGCTTCTGCTTACCGAGGAACAGACCCGCCGCCGTGCCGAGGGCGAGTGCATCCGCTGCGGCAAATGCGTTGAGGCCTGTCCTATGGGGCTGGAGCCCTATCTGCTCAACAAGCTCTCCCGTGCCGGCCGCATGGAGGAACTGGAGGAGCACAAGGTGTACGACTGCATCGAGTGCGGATGCTGCATGTTCACCTGTCCCGCATATATACCGCTGCTCGACTACATCCGCACCGGCAAGGCCGATGTGATGCGTATCATGCGCAGCCGTCCTAAAAAGTAACCGATTAAATACTTGAGATATATGAGAAAGCTGATAGTCTCTCCCGCACCTCACGTGCACGGCAGCGAGAGCACCAGGAAGATCATGCTGGACGTGATCATAGCCCTGGCTCCCTCGATGCTGGTGGCCGTGTATTTCTTCGGCCTGAGCGCCATCCAGCTCCTGCTGGTGTCAGTGCTCGTCTGCGTGGGACTGGAGTACCTGATTCAGAAATACATGCTCCGCAGGCAGCCCACGGTCAGTGACCTGTCTGCCGTAGTGACCGGAGTGCTTCTGGCGCTCAACCTCCCTCCCTCGGCTCCCTGGTGGGTGGCCGTGATAGGCGGCGTGGTGGCCATAGGAATTACCAAGATGACATTCGGAGGCCTGGGACACAACATCTTCAACCCCGCCCTGGTGGGCCGTGTCTTCCTTCTGGTCTCCTTCCCCGTAATCATGACGGACTGGACGGTGCCTGAGTCGATCTTCCGTCCGGGAGTGGATGCCGTATCCGGTGCGACTCCTCTCGCCATGATTAAGGAAGGGCTGGCTCAGGGGCAGACGGTGGACCAGATTCTGGCGGCCAATCCCGACCTCTCGTACGGTCAGATGCTCTTTGCCCGGGCAGGCGGCTCTGCCGGCGAGGCCTCGGCCCTGGCTCTGATTCTGGGATTCATCTACCTGCTGGTACGCAAGGTCATCCGTCCCCATATTCCCGTCACCATCATTCTGACTGTGGCCGTGATGTCCGGCATCTTCTGGCTGATCAACCCTGAGCAGTACACCGATCCTCTGTTCAACATCCTCACCGGAGGTCTCCTCCTCGGCTCCATCTTCATGGCCACCGACTATGTGACCTCACCGATGGCGCCCAAGGGCATGATCATCTACGGTATCGGTATCGGAGTGCTCACGGTGCTCATCCGCTATTTCGGTTCCTATCCCGAAGGAGTGTCCTTCGCTATACTGATTATGAACTCTATAGTTCCCCTGCTCAACAAATACATAAAGCCCGCAAGGTTCGGGAAGGAGGTAAAACATGCCTAAAGAATCCACACTCCGCAGCATGGCTGTCTGCCTCTTCCTGGTGTGTCTGGCCTGCTCAGCCCTCCTCGGAGGCGTGTATGTGCTGACCCTCGACAAGATCAACCAGGAGGTGGTCAAGAAGACCAATAACGCCATTGCCTTAGTAACGCCTGAGTTCGACAACGAGCCCTCCGCCGAGAGCCTCTCAGTCGAGCTGGACGGCGACGCGATTACCGTCTATCCCGCCAGGAAGGGCGGAAAGACTGTCGGATACGCCATAGAGTCCTTCACGTCGAAGGGCTTCAGCGGCACGATCAACATCATGGTCGGATTCGACATGGACGGCAACATCACCGGTACCTCAGTCATTTCCCACGCCGAGACTCCCGGTCTGGGCGCCAAGATGACCGAGCCCTCCTTCTATTCCCAGTTCGTGGGCAAGAACCCCGCGTCCTTCCGCCTGGCAGTGACCAAGGACGGAGGAGAGGTGGACGCCATCACTGCCTCCACCATCACCTCCAGAGCCTACTGCGATGCCGTGGACAGGGCCTGGAGGGCATTTCAGAAAGTAGTAAACTCTAAATAGTTGCGGAATATGAGTAAACTGAGAATTATAATCAACGGCATCATAAAGGACAACCCCACCTTCGTCCTCGTGCTCGGTATGTGCCCCACCATCGGCACCACCACTTCCGCGATCAACGGTATGGGAATGGGACTGGCCACGACTTTCGTCCTGATTCTCTCCAATGTATTCATCTCCCTGTTCGCCAAGATGATTCCCGATAAGGTCAGGATACCTGCCTATATCGTGATCATAGCATCTTTCGTGACGGTGCTCCAGCTGCTGATGCAGGCCTATGTGCCCGACCTCTATGCGGCTCTGGGTCTGTTCATACCCCTTATCGTGGTGAACTGCATAATCCTCGGCCGTGCCGAGGCCTTCGCCAACAAGAACACTCCGGGAGACTCCGCTCTCGACGGCATCGGTATCGGACTCGGATTTACCCTGGCCCTTACCTTCATCGGACTGGTCCGCGAGCTGCTGGGCAGCCTCTCCCTCTTCGGTATGAAACTCGGCGAGGGTGACGGCATGCTGGCGTTCGTCCTGGCTCCCGGCGGATTCCTGGTGCTGGGATATCTCATGGTGATATTCAGGAAACTAATTAACAAAAAGGCTTAATCGTTATGGAATATCTGATAATTATCATATCGGCGATATTCGTCAACAATATCGTACTGTCGCAGTTCCTCGGTATCTGTCCTTTCCTCGGTGTCTCCAACAAGGTAAGCACGGCTACCGGAATGTCGGCCGCCGTGGTCTTCGTGATCACTCTCTCGACTCTGGTGACCTACCTGCTGCACTACTATGTGCTGGTGCCTCTCGGAATAGAGTTCATGATGACCATAGTCTTCATCCTGGTCATAGCGGCTCTGGTGCAGATGGTGGAGATTATCCTCAAGAAGATATCGCCTTCGCTTTATCAGGCCCTCGGTATCTTCCTACCCCTGATTACCACCAACTGTACCGTGCTCGGCGTGGCTATCAACGTGGTGACCAAGGAGTTTACCTTCGGAGGCGAGGCCCATCTGCTCAATCTTGGCGAGACCGTGGTCTATGCAGCCTCCAGTGCCCTCGGTTTCGGTGTGGCAATGGTGCTCTTCGCAGGTATCCGCGAGCAGATGGAGCTGATAGGCGTACCCAAGGCTTTCAAGGGCACTCCCATCGCCCTGATTACAGCCGGTATCCTGGCTATGGCGTTTATGGGATTCAGCGGATTGGTGTAGGCCTATGTCGACAGTTATCGAGATAGAAAGACTGGTGGCCTCGGGACATCTGGACGAAGCCCGCGAGGAGCTGGAGAAGCTGCTGGCTTCGGAACCGGATAATTCCCATGCCTGGTTCCTGCTCGGCGGCATCTACCGCAGGCATGAGCTCTGGGGAGACGCCATCAATGCCTACAACCGTGCCAAGCTGATCGACCCGGAGGGTCCGGCGGCAGCTGCCATAGAGTCGATCTACGACATCCTGCACTTCGTCAATGTGGATCTGATGAATCCCTAGTCCCTCGGAGTCAGGACGTACAGGACTATACCTATCGCCACAGATACATTGAGCGAGTGCTTGGTGCCCCACTGGGGAATCTCCAGTGTGAAATCGCACAAGTCCACCGCTTCCTGAGATATGCCGTGCACTTCGTTTCCGAAGATCACGGCATACTGCTTCTCCGGGTCGAGTCTCCTTTCTCCCAGCAGGAAGCAGTCGGTGGATACGGAGTTCTCGGTCTGTTCCACTCCTATGACGGTGTATCCTTTGGCTTTCAGTTCGCGTACCGCCTCTACGGTGTCCTCCCGGTAGGTCCAGTCCACGGAAAATTCGGCTCCCAGAGCGGACTTGTGAATCTCGGGGGAGGGAGGGGTGGAGCTGATGCCGCAGAGGACTATGCCCCGGATGCGGAAAGCATCGCCGGTACGGAAGGCCGAGCCGATGTTCTGACGGCTGCGGACATTGTCCAGAATCACTGTTATGGGGCTTTTGGAGAGGGCCTTGTATTCCTCGACGGCGGGACGTCCGAGTTCGCTGTTCAATAATTTCCTAAACATTTGCCAAAAGATAAAATTTTGCTTACATTCGCAAAGTTAAACTGAATTGAATAATTTTAACAAAATATTATGAAACAGGATCTTCAAATATCTGAACTTATCAAGAAGGAAGAGAGCCGTCAGCTTCACGGCATCGAGCTCATCGCTTCTGAGAACTTTGTCACCAACAATGTCCTGGCAGCACTCGGGTCATGCCTGACCAACAAGTATGCCGAGGGTTATCCCGGAGCCCGCTACTACGGCGGCTGCGAGGTTGTGGACCAGGTGGAGCAGCTGGCTATCGACCGCCTCAAGGAACTTTACGGCGCTGAGTTTGCCAACGTACAGCCTCACTCCGGAGCCCAGGCCAACATGGCTGTATTCATGGCATGTCTGAAGCCCGGCGACACCTTCATGGGTCTCGACCTGGCTCACGGCGGACACCTTACCCACGGCTCGCCCGTCAACATGTCCGGTATCAACTATCATCCCGTTGCCTACAAGCTCAACGAGGAGACCGGCCGTGTGGACTATGACCAGATGGAGCAGGCAGCCCTCGAGCACAAGCCCAAGCTGATCGTCGGCGGTGCTTCCGCTTATTCCCGTGAGTGGGACTGGAAGAGGATGCGTCAGATCGCAGACGAGGTGGGCGCCATCTTCATGGTCGATATGGCCCATCCTGCAGGACTTATCGCAGCCGGTCTGCTGGACAACCCTGTCAAGTACGCCCACATCGTCACCACCACCACCCACAAGACCCTCCGCGGACCCCGTGGCGGTGCCATCATTATCGGCAAGGACTTCGAGAATCCTTGGGGCCTGAAGACTCCTAAGGGACAGATCAAGATGATGTCCCAGCTGATCAACTCCGCCGTCTTCCCCGGTATCCAGGGCGGTCCCCTCGAGCACTGCATCGGTGCCAAGGCCGTGGCTTTCTACGAGGCCCTGCAGCCTGAGTTCAAGGAGTACCAGATCCAGGTCAAGAAGAATGCCGCAGCCATGGCTCAGGCATTCATCGACAGGGGCTACAAGATCGTTTCCGGCGGTACTGACAACCACCTGATGCTGATCGACCTCCGCACCAAGTTCCCTGATCTGACAGGTAAGGTGGCAGAGAAGACCCTCGTGCGTGCCGACATTACAGTGAACAAGAACATGGTTCCCTTCGACAGCCGTACACCGTTCACCACTTCCGGTATCCGCGTAGGTACACCCGCCATCACTTCCAGAGGCCTGGTAGAGAAGGATATGGAGGCTATCGTCGAGCTTATTGACGAGGTTCTCTCAGACGTAGAGAACGAGGCTGTTATCGAGAAGGTTAAGAATGCCGCTCATGCTCTCGTTGCCGGTCGTCCTCTGAATGTATGGTAAAAATGTATGAAAATGTGCAAATTGCTGCGTTGCTTTCAGTCCCTGGCTCAGTCATTTACGCCCAGTAAACTCCTTCGCCAGGATCTTCAGCGCCTTGCACTTTACACATTTTGATACATTTTATGAATTTAAGCAGAATTAACGGGGGTGGATTGAAAGTCCGCCCCTTTTTTATTTTGAGTGATATCATGAAAGATTATCCGATAGTATTGTCGATTGCCGGGTCCGATCCGTCTGGAGGAGCCGGTATACAGGCGGATATCAAGGCTATATCGGCCTGCGGAGGTTATGCGGCTGCGGCTATAACGGCAGTGACGGTGCAGAATACCGCCGGTGTCTCGGAAGTGGAGTATCTTAGGCCAGAGCTGGTCGCAGCCCAGATAGATGCTGTGATGTCCGATCTGGCTGTGGATGCCGTCAAGATAGGCATGACCGGAACGGTGCCGATAGTGGAGGCCATAGCGTCGCAGCTGGCGGTCCACCCTGTGCTGTACGTCGTGACCGATCCCGTCATGGTCTCTACCAGCAAGGATTCACTTACTCTTCCCGAGGCGGTGGATGCCCTGTGTTCCAGGATATTTCCCCGTTCACACCTGGTGACGCCAAATATAGACGAGGCCTCCCGTCTGGCCGGTTTCAGGATTCGGTCCGTAGAGGATATGGACCGTGCTGCCGCACTGCTGAGGGACCGCTTCGGTTGTGCCTTCCTGGTCAAGGGCGGGGACCTTCCGGCAGCCTCCGGGCAGAGCGTTCCGGATATAGTCTCCCAGTCCACCGACGTACTCTGTGACCTGGACGGACTGGTGCACATCACATCCGAGCGGGTGCTCACCAACAACCTGCACGGCACAGGCTGCACCCTCTCTTCCTCCATAGCAGCCTTTCTCGGAGCCGGTCATCCCCTTCGTGAAGCCGTTCAGACAGCTGTCGCCTACGTTCACAACGCTATCGTGGCCGCGGCTCCCTTAAGGATCGGCCACGGCCACGGTCCGCTCAGGCATTTTTACAGATGAGGACAGTCGTGATAACTGATCCCGAGTTTCTGCCGGGAGAGACGCAGGCTGTGACCGCCCTGCTGGAGGCCGGGGCGTGGAGGGTGCATGTGCGTAAACCGGGAGCGGATGCGGCTGAGGTGGAGGCTCTGCTGGAGAAACTCCCGGAGCGGTACCGTCAGCGCATTTCTCTGCACGACTGCCATGAACTGGCAGCCCGTTATGGAGTCGGCGGAGTGCATCTGAACGCCCGCAATCCGCTTCCTCCCCAGGAATTCATGGGCATGGTCAGCCGTTCCTGCCATTCCTTCGGGGAACTGGCTGAGTGTGCTCCGGTATGTGATTATATCTTCCTCAGTCCTATTTTCGACAGTATCTCGAAGAAGGGTTATGTCGCGCGTTTTCCGCTGGAGGAAATCCGGCGGAGAAGGGATGATGCGTGGTCCGGGGTAGACTGGAAGCGGGTTCTCGCTCTGGGAGGAGTCTGTCCGGACAATATCCGCCGGGTTGCGGATGCCGGTTTCGGAGGTGCTGCCGTTCTGGGATATATATGGGAGCCGTATAAGCGTGATTCGGATGTCGGGGCCTTAGTAGCACGTTTCAGGAACTTATCCGTTTTTAGCCGTTTATAACCGATTATAAACGTTTCGATATCGCCTTTTGCAGATGAAATCGCTATCTTTGCCTCAGAAAACTTAAAAAGATATGTGTATGAAATATTTGGATCCGAAAGCTGATATGACTTTCAAGAAAGTGTTCGGTGAACATGAGGATTTGGTGATAAGTTTTCTGAATTCTCTG
The DNA here is from genome assembly GCA_944326235.1 of uncultured Bacteroidales bacterium. Classification (GTDB taxonomy): domain Bacteria; phylum Bacteroidota; class Bacteroidia; order Bacteroidales; family UBA932; genus Coprenecus. The sequence continues at coordinate 40,120 of CALVDH010000006.1, forward strand.
CTGCCGTTCGAGAGTGAGGACGAGTTGATCAAAAGTGTGGAATATCTGAATCCGGAGCTGGTGCCGCTCAATCCTCTTAAAAAGGACAGTATCGTGGATGTGCGCTGTAAGGATTCGCGCGGCCGCCAGTTCATAGTGGAGATGCAGATGATGTGGACGTCCGAGTATAAGCAGCGTGTTCTGTTCAATGCGTCGAAAGCGTACGTGAGTCAGCTGGAATGCGGACAGGACTACGATCTTCTGCATCCGGTATACTCGTTGAACATGGTGAACGATATATACTCGGACAGCGAGGACTATTATCACGATTACCGTATAGTGGAGATTGCGGAAACCAATGAGGTGATAGAGGGGCTCCGTTTCATCTTCATAGAGTTGCCCAAGTTCACGCCGAAGAATTACGGGGACAAGAAGATGCAGGTTCTGTGGCTGCGGTACCTGACTGAGATCAACAGCAGGACGCGTGTCGTGTCTGAGGAACTGACAAGTAATCCTGTTATTAACAAGGCGGTGGCTCAGTTGGAGGTGTCGGCATTCTCAGACGCACAGCTTCTGGGCTATGACCGTTTCTGGGATATGGTCAGTACGGCCAAGATGCAGATATCCAGTTCCCGTAAAGAAGGTTTCAGACGCGGCCACAAAGAAGGACTTGAGGCTGGTATGAAAGAGGGCTTGGAGAAAGGTATGGAGAAAGGTATGGAGAAAGGTATGGAGAAAGGTATGAAAGAGGGTATGGAGAAAGGCATGAAGGAAGGTAAGAAAGAAGGTATGAGGGAAGAGCGGATCAAGAATGCCCGTGGTATGAAAGCAGAAGGTATCGCCGACGAGATAATCGCCAGAGTCACGGGCCTCACTCCGGAGGAAATGGCTGCTCTCCAGTAGTGTGGATGTAACTATAAATCCCGGAGCAGACACTGAATCTGTTCCGGGATTTTTCTGTATAAAACTCTAGGTTACTTCTTAAGACGGGCTATGATCTCATCGGCGACTTTCTTGCCGGAGAGGAGCATACCGCCGAAGATAGGTCCCATGCGGGGTGTGCCGGAGACGGCGGAGGCGGCCATGCCGCAGACGTAGAGGCCGGGGTAGATCTCCTTGGTGCCGTTTACGACTTCCTGTTCTCCGGAAGTTACGTCGAGGGAGCGCTCTCCGATGACTCCGCCGGTCTCGGTGGCCAGTCGGATGCCGTTCTTACGGGCGACGGTGGCGGCTATCTCGCTGTCATGGCCGGTACCGTCGACTACGACCTTGGCCAGGATGTTCAGCGGGTCCACGTGCAGGCCCTCGCGGAGTACGGGAGTCCAGTTGACCACCACTCCGCTGACCTTGCCGTCCTTGAAGATTACGTCCTCTACCGAGTAGCAGTTGAAGATGCGGGCTCCGGCGTGTACGGCGTGATAGAGCAGGGAAGAGGTGCTCTCAACCGAGTCCATGGTGTAGAGGCCGTCCACGTAGGGAGTATGGTTGATCTCGAAGTCGCGCACGATGTGCATGGCCTCCTCCTGGATTACTATCTGGTTGAACATCATGGCACCGCCCCACATGCCTCCGCCGGGAGCCAGCTTGCGGTCGAACTGGGCCACCTTGAGCCCGGCCTTGGCCAGATAATAGGCGGCTACTATGCCCGAGGGGCCTCCGCCTACGATGGCGGCGTCCAGCTCGAGGCAGTCCTGGAGTTTGTCGAAATAGGTACTGATGATACCTCTGGAAACTTTTGTCTCAATCATTGTTGTTATGTGTTTTTAAATTGTCTGATTCGGTGAAACTTCCTCACCCTCGGTCGAGAGGCCGCAGTCGCGGAGCTGGCTGCTGATGCGCATGGCGCAGAAGTTGGGGCCGCACATGGTGCAGTACTTGCCGCCCACGTGGTTGGCTTCCTTATAGTATTCGAGGGCGCGCTCGGGGTCTAGGCTGAGGTTGAACTGGTCCTTCCAACGGAACTCGAAGCGGGCCTTGCTCAGCGCGTCGTCCCTCACCTGTGCTCCCGGATGGCCCTTGGCCAGGTCGGCGGCATGGGCGGCTATCTTGTAGGTTACAACTCCGACGCGCACGTCCTCCTTGTTCGGAAGGGCCAGGTGCTCCTTGGGTGTCACATAGCAGAGCATCGCGGTGCCGAGCCAGCCTATCTGGGCGGCACCTATCGCGCTGGTGATGTGGTCGTAGCCGGGGGCTATGTCGGTCACGATGGGGCCCAGGGTATAGAAAGGTGCGTTGTGGCACTTCTCGATCTGACGCTCCATGTTCTCGGCTATCCTGTGCATAGGTACGTGGCCAGGGCCCTCGATGAAGGCCTGCACGTTCCTGGCCCATGCTCTTTCCACCAGCTCGCCCATAGTGTCCAGCTCGGCGAACTGGGCGGCGTCGTTGGCGTCGCGGATAGCTCCGGGACGCAGGCCATCTCCCAGCGACAGGGCCACGTCGTACTGGGCGCAGATGTCGCAGATGTCGTCAAAATGCTCGTAGAGGAAGCTCTCCCTATTGTGCGCAAGGCACCACGAGGCGATGATGCTGCCGCCGCGGCTGACCATGCCGCACAGACGGCTGTCGGCCAGATGCACGTTCTTCAGGCGGATGCCGCAGTGTATGGTGAAATAGTCCACACCCTGTTCGCACTGCTCTATCAGCGTGTCGCGGAACAGTTCCCAGGTCAGTTTCTCAGCCCTGCCGCGCACCTTCTCCATGGCCTGGTACATGGGCACGGTACCCACGGGTACGGGGCAGTTGCGGATGATCCACTCGCGGGTCTCGTGGATGTTGTCTCCGGTAGAGAGGTCCATGAGGGTGTCTCCGCCCCACTTGCAGCTCCAGACGGCTTTCTCGACCTCCTCCTCTATGGTGGAGGTGGTGGCGGAGTTGCCGATGTTGGTGTTGATCTTCACCAGGAAGTTGCGGCCGATGATCATGGGCTCGGCTTCCGGGTGGTTGATGTTGGCCGGCAGGGCTGCCCGTCCGGCGGCTATCTCGTCGCGCACGAACTCCGGGGTGATGTGGGTCTCGATGCCCAGTGCCCTGCAGTTCATGTTCTCGCGGATGGCCACGTACTCCATCTCGGGGGTTACGATGCCCTGCTTGGCGAAGTACATCTGGGTAATCTGCGAGCCCTTCCTGGCCCGGTATGGCAGGCGGATGTGCTCGAAGCGCAGGTGGTCCAGGGACTTGTCGGCCAGCCGTTCCCGGCCGTATTCCGAGGTTACCTCAGGCAACTGCTCCACCTCCCGTTCCAGTATCCACTTTTCGCGGATCCTGGGCAGACCGCGCCGCAGGTCGATGTCTGCCGCAGGGTCGCTGTACGGCCCACTGGTGTCGTAGAGGTAGACGGGAGGATTCTCCGTCATGATTTTCTTTCCGTCCTTGACGGTCACTGTGGGGGTGAGGCTCACTTTCCTCATGCCCACTCTTACGTCCGGATGGAGTGAGCCCTGCATGTAGACTTTCTCCGAGTCCGGGTAGGTGATTCTGATGTTGTTGTTATTCATATTTCTCTAAAATATATTTTCATTCCAATGCAATGGAGGCGGCGATCTGCATCACCCTCCGCATCTCCGCCACCGGGTCCTCCGCCCTCAGGATGCTGCCGCTCAGGGCAATGCCGCTGAGTCCTGCCTCCGCCAGGGCCGGCATGTCCTCCGCAGTCACGCCTCCGATGCCCACGACCGGTAGGGCCAGGCCCTCGCGGCGCATTCCGTCCATGAGGCTCCTGTAGCCTTCGAGTCCCAGGGTCGGGGCCAGCCTGGCGGGGTCCTTGGTAGTGGTGAAGCGGAACGGGCCGCAGCCGATGTAGTCCGCCCCGCCCGAGGCATGCAGGCGGATGTCCTCCAGAGTGTTGGCGGTGCCTCCGATAATGAATTGTCCCCGGGGTAAGATCCTCCTGGCTTCGGCCACCGGCATGTCGGTCAGTCCCAGATGGACGCCGTCCGCTCCGCACTCACGTACCAGTTCCACGCGGTCATCGAGAATCAGGACGGCCCCGTACTGCCTGCACAGGGGCAGGGCCTTTCCGGCAGCGGCACGGACCTCATCCTCCGGGGCATCCTTCATGCGCAGCTGTATCCAGCGGCAGCCGCCTTCGAGGGCGATTCGCACGGAGTCGAGGTAGGAGAGGGTCTCCGTAAAGTGGGTGATGAATTGTACTTGAAAGTTCATTTTCCTCAATGTATGGTGTCTGTCGGAAAATGAGGAATGCGGCGGAAATGCCGGCAGCGGAGCGAATGTCTTCGAAAAGTCCCTACGACGGTACTGACCGTATCAGGTTCGACGGGTGTAATCTCAGCCTCCGGCCGCTTCAGCGGGAGGCACCCCTCTTTTCCTTCCGCAAATATATGTCAAATTCTGATAAAATCAAAAGGATTATATTATCCTCCAGGTGCGCAACTCACGGCTGAGGGCTGTCTCGCAGCCGCCGAGAAGGGTGTCAAGCAGGGAGTGAAAGGCCGGTCCGTGGTTGGGATGGCGGAGGTGGCAGAGCTCATGGAGGATGACGTAGTCCTGGAGGTGCTCCGGCAGGAGAATCAGACGCATGTTGAGGTTGATGTTGCCCTTGGATGAGCAGGACCCCCAGTTGGAGACATTGTTCTTGATAGCCAGCCGTCCGTAGGAGAAACCGTAGCGGGCGGCAGCGGCCCTGAGTTTCGCCCCGAGCACTGTCCTGGCCTCTTCCCTCATCCGCTCAAGGGCCGCAGGGGCGTCGGGAACGGCGGCGGTCTTTCCGCCTGAGACGGCCTGCTGTTGCCGGAGTGCCTGCCGCAGCATGGCGTCCTTGACCCATTGGACCTTGGACAATAAGAATCCCTCTGCAGCAGCGTATGGGATCATCCAGGGGACGGTCACAGTCACTCCCTGCCGCGGTGATACGCTGATGCGCAGTCTCCGCGCACGGGCCCTGCGGATGAGGGTGACCTCTCCGATTCCTGGGACGGCGATGACTTTCCGGGATTTCGTCTGCTGCATGGTTTTGTGGGCCTTAGAGAAAAAATTGTCTGCAAAAGTAGCGAAATTTGATTTTAATTACATATCTTTGCATCCCCGATTTCGGGGAATGAATTAATAATAACTGATTTTTTAATTTAAAGGTTTATGGCAGAGTATCTTGCAGCAGACAAGAAGCAGGAGATTTTCGCTAAATACGGGAAGTCTAATACGGACACCGGCTCGGCTGAGAGTCAGATTGCTCTATTTTCCTACCGTATCGCTCATCTGACAGAACACCTTCGCAACAACAAGAAGGACTTCGGTACCCAGCGTGCCCTCCTCCGTCTTGTAGGTAAGAGGCGTCGCCTCCTCGACTACCTGAAGGTCAAAGATATTGAGAGATACAGGGAGATTGTCAAAGCGCTCAACTTACGTAAGTAAGCGGCTTTGGCTTCGTAAGAGAAACGGGGTTGTCAAGAAAGACTGGGCAGCCCCTTTTTCTTAGACGGCTGTCCAGGGAAGGCTCTCATAACGGCAGACACAATTAGAAGGAATATATGAATATAGTTAAGAAGACCATCACAATGGGTGATGGAACGATCATTGAGATCGAGACCGGCAAACTCGCCAAGCAGGCGGCCGGTTCGGTAGTCGTAAAGGTCGGCGGTACCATGCTGCTGGCTACAGTCACATGTGCAAAGGATGCCAAGGAGGATGTGGATTTCATGCCTCTGTCGGTGGAGTACAAGGAAAAATATGCTGCTGCGGGCCGCTATCCCGGCGGATTCCTCAAGAGGGAGGGCCGCGCTTCGGATTCGGAAATCCTGGTGGCCAGACTGGTGGACAGGGCTCTGCGTCCCCTCTTCCCCGATGATTTCCATGCCGAGGTGTTTGTAAACGTGCTCCTGATTTCAGCTGACAAGCAGAACATGCCTGATTCCTATGCAGGACTGGCCGCTTCCGCCGCACTGGCAGTGAGCGACATACCCTGGCACGGCCCCATCTCGGAGGTGAGGGTCGCCCGTATTGACGGCAAGTTTGTGATCAATCCTACTTTCGATATAGTAAAGAATGCTGATATCGACCTGATAGTCGCCGCCACTGAGGAGAACATCATGATGGTGGAGGGCGAGATGAACGAGGTGAGCGAGGCCGAGATGCTTGAGGCCATCAAGTGTGCCCACGAGGCCATCAAGGGCCAGTGCCGTGCACAGAAGGAACTGATGGAAGAGGTAGGCAAGGTGGAGAAGAAGGCCTACTGCCACGAGGTCAATGACGAGGACCTGCGCAAGGCCGTTCACGACTATTGCTATGACAAGTGCTACGCCATCGCCAAGAGCGGTCTGGCCAAGCATGAGCGTGAGGACGCATTCGACGCTCTCAAGGAAGAATTCATGGAGACCATCCCCGAAGAGGAGAGAGAGGAGAAGGCCATGATGGTAAGCAGATATTACGGTGCTGTGGAGAAAGAGGCCATGCGCCGCATGATCATAGACGAGGGTGTGCGTCTCGACGGACGTACTACTGCTCAGATCCGTCCGATCTGGTGCGAGGTGGGTTATCTGCCCGGAGCGCACGGCTCGGCCATCTTCACCCGCGGCGAGACCCAGTCCCTGTCGACTGTGACCCTCGGTACCAAGATGGACATGAAGGAACTGGACGAGGTGCTGGTTCAGGATACCCAGCAGTTCGTGCTCCACTACAACTTCCCTCCCTTCGCGACCGGTGAGGCCAAGCCCCAGAGAGGTGTGGGCCGCAGGGAAATCGGTCACGGCAACTTGGCATGGAGGGCCCTCAAGCCCGTAGTGCCCGTGGGCGAGGAGAATCCCTACGCTGTCCGCGTGGTGTCTGATATCCTCGAGTCCAACGGCTCTTCTTCCATGGCTACAGTCTGCGCCGGTACCTTGGCCCTGATGGACTGCGGTGTGAAGATCAAGAAGCCCGTAGCCGGTATCGCCATGGGTCTGATCTCCGATGAGAAGACAGGCAAGTTCGTGGTGCTCTCCGATATCCTCGGCGATGAGGACCACCTCGGAGACATGGACTTCAAGGTGACCGGAACCAAGGACGGCATCACCGCCACGCAGATGGACATCAAGGTTGACGGACTGCCCTACGAGGTTCTCGAGCAGGCTCTGGCACAGGCCAAGGAAGGCCGTGCCCACATCATGGGCGAGATGCTCAAGACCATCTCCGAGCCCCGCGCCGACTACCGTCCCAATGTTCCCCGTATCGTGCAGATCACCATACCTTCCGAGTTTATCGGAGCCGTTATCGGCACCGGCGGCAAGGTTATCCAGGAGATACAGAAGACTACCGGCACCACCATTACCATCACTGAGGAGGGTGACAAGGGCATCATCGACATCTTCGGTGAGAACAAGGAGTCCATGGACGCCGCTCTGGCCCGCATCAAGGCTATCACCACTGTGCCTGAGGTCGGTGAGACATACCACGGCAAGGTAGTGTCGATTCTTGAGTTCGGTGCTTTCGTGGAGATTCTGCCCGGCAAGGAAGGCCTGCTGCACATTTCCGAGCTCGACTACAAGAAGGTCGACAAGGTGGAGGATGTGCTCCAGGTAGGTGACGAGGTGGATGTCAAGCTCCTCGAAATCGACCAGAAGACCGGTAAGATGAGGCTCTCCCGCAGGGCCCTGCTGCCCGCACCCGAAGGATGGGTGGAGCATGAGCGCAAGCCCCGTCTCAACGGAGGTTCCAACGGCGGCGGCCGCGGTGGCCGTGACCGTGGAGGCGACCGCGGAAGAGGTCCCCGCCGCGACGGTGACAGAGGCGGACGCAAGTAAGCGTATCCAGTACTCTCATAATAGAAAAAACTGACTCGCAGAACCGTGAGTCAGTTTTTTTATTTGTAAAGGCGTCCCTGAAAGGTATTGCGCTGCTCCAGCCGCTGCTCGAGCAGCCTGATGAGCTCGGTATTGCGGAGCAGCCCCCAGGGGGTGGAGTTGACGAAACGGGGCGGGACTTCCCCGGCGAAGCGCTCTATGTACAGGTCCGGGCGGAGGCGTTCCAGTAGGTCTGCAATGAAATCTAAGTACTCATCCAGGGAGAATGTAACGAAGTCGGAGGGATGCGAGGCGAACTCCCGCTCCATGGCGGTACCGCGGACGATCTGCAGCTGATGGAACTTGACCGAGTGCAGCGGCAGCTTATTTATAATAGGTGCGTAGCCCAGCATGTCCCCGACTGTCTCTCCCGGCAACCCGAAGATGAAGTGTGCGCCCTGAGTAAGTCCCCGGGCGGCCGTCATCTCCACGGCGCGTACCGCATCCTCGAAGGAATGCCCCCGGTTTATGCGCTGCAGTGTCCGGTCGTATACGGACTCTATGCCGTATTCGATGACCACCACGTGGTCCCGGGCCAGGGATGCCAGGTAGTCCAGCTTGTCCTCGTCCACGCAGTCGGGCCGGGTGCCTATGACGATGCCGGCCACCAGTGGGTGGGAGAGGGCTTCCTCATACACCTCACGCAGCCTCTCGAGAGGCGCGTATGTATTGGAATAGGGCTGGAAATAGGCCAGGAATTTCTCCGCCTTGCGGTAGCGGACCCGGTGGAATTTGATGCCCTCATCGATCTGTTTGTGAATAGGAATGCCCGCTGTACTGTAGCCCGGGTGAAAGGCGGCGTTGTCGCAGTACGTGCAGCCGCCTGTCCCGACCAGTCCGTCCCGGTTCGGGCAGGTGAATCCGGCGTCCACCACCACTTTCTGCAGCCGCTCGCCGTATGTTTTCTTGAAATAGCCTATGTAGGAATTGTATCTGCCCACGGCCCAAGCAGTCTAGAACCGGACCTTGAATACGGCCTTGCGGACTTCTCCGTCCCCGATCAGGGGTGCGTGGCAGTCCTGGGGGAAGCAGATGACCATGTTGTCGTCCCCGTAGCTGATATAGGCCTCGGGCTCTTCCTTGAGGAAGGCCACGTCTTTCTCGGCATTGTAGTCTACGTTGACGCCCATGCACTTGGCCCTGTCCCGGAAGCCGATAATCTCAGTCCCTTCCAGAACCACGTGGATGTCTATGAAGGAGTCGTGCACTTCCAGGGGTGATTCGGACTCGTCCTTGCACTGTGCGGTGGATACGGTACACCAGATATTGTCTTCCTCGATGACGTGCTTGCCCTCGGAGAGGGTGTGCAGGTCGTTCTTACGGATGAATTCCAGCACCTTGCCGAAGGAAGCGTGCAGATTGACGTATTTTTCGAAGCTTTTGAGTGAGTCGAGTATCATATCGTATAGCAGTTTAATATTTCCGGTATATGGCTCTCCGGCTCAGTGCCATGAGTACGGTGAGCAGAATGATGACGGCTGTGGCCGGATGGAATGTCTGCGGCAGCAGCCACGAGCAGATCAGTCCGATGCCGGCAACGGCTGCGAGCAGGTCAATGATCATGTTCTTGGCCCAGCAGCTGGGCATGCAGACCGGTATGAGGAAGAGGGGGTTCATCCACAGCAGGTTCCAGTTGTCGGCTGTCCACACGTGGTGGGTCGCGAACCACATCAGGCAGATAATCACACCGCCGAGGCCCAGTATGATGTAGAGGACCGTTGAGCAGATGCTCATGAATTTCCACTTGTTCCCGCTGCGCAGATAGAATACCAGGTAGAGGACGAACAGCAGGGTAAAGACGGTGAACGGGCTGGATGCCTTGGACAGGATGTCCTTCCATCTGCCCGGCTCCGGTGCCGGGGATGAGAGGGTGCTGCCGGCGGAGGCCAGCGGAGTGCCGTCAAGCTCAGTATTGCTGTAGTTCATCAGTACTTCGGAAAGGCGGTCGGGCAGGAAGGCTGTCTCCCTGACGGTAATCTCCCGGTCAACCCTTGCCCCCAGTATCAGGTCAATGCCGAACATCATCCAGCGGCGGTCGCCGACCAGACGGGTCAGTTCGTCGCGGTAGGTCGTTCCGGTCAGGGTGTCCTTTATGCTGAAGTCCTTGCTGCGGTCGAAAATGTCCCGTATGCGGGTGGCGCAGTTGTCCTGCAGGAAGTCGTAGAGGTAGTACCGGTTGGACGGTTTGTAGTTATCTGTTAGGAATGAGTATAGTTCTGCCGCCTGTAACGGGGTGAGGCTGAGCGTCTGCTCGGAGATGCCGCGTCCGGTTGCGTCGTATGACCGCTTGAACTGCTGGAAAGAAGTTACGGACAGAAAATAGTTGAGGTCCCCGCGCAGGAAGTTGAGCATGAAATGCGGCTCCTGGAAACTGAAGGTGCCGTAGTTGAAGACCATGTCGCGCCCGTTCCGGAGATCCTTGACCCTCAGGGCCGAATGTCCGAATGCTGAGGAGATGTCCCGTCCTTGGGAACAGGTGAGAAGTGATATGCTGAGCGAGTCCCGGGCTCCGGCGCCTAGGCTCAGGATGGTCATAAGGAATATAAGTAGTATCCGTTTCATAATAAATTTTTCAAAAATAAGAAAAACTCGCCTATATTTGCAGGAATGAAGAAAGTTTTGCTCATATTTCTGTCCCTTATCCTGTTCTCCCCGCTGCGGGCGGAGGTCCGGAAGGGCATGGCGCTGGTCTCAGTGTCAGTTACAGATATGAAGAAATCTCCTGATTATCAGTCCGAGACGGTCTCACAGGCCATGATGGGCACTCCTGTAGAGGTCACAGGAAAGGAAGGTTACTGGTATTCTATCGTGACGCCTGAGGGATATGAGGGCTGGACTACGGAGCAGAACATCGCTCTGTTTTCGGAGGATGGACTGGAGGAGTGGAAGCAGGCGGAGCGTCTGATCGTCAAGGATTATTTCATACTTGTGACGGAGGCTCCGGAAGAAGGGACGGCAGTCCTTTCAGACTGTGTGATGGGCAATATTCTGGAAAAGGACAATGCTCCGGAGCAGAAAGGCTTCACACCGGTGATCCTGCCCGACGGACGGAAGGGGTTTGTCCCTGCCGGCAGTGTGGCTCCGCTGAAGGAATGGATGGAGGAGGCGGCCGCTCCTACGGGGGACGACATAGTCGCCACGGCCAGACTTTTCCAGGGATTTCCTTATCTTTGGGGAGGGCTGTCCCCTAAGGGGATGGACTGCAGCGGCCTGGTGAAGCTGAGTTATTTTCTGAACGGAATCATTCTGCTGCGGGACGCTTCCCAGCAGATAGGAACCGGCGGAGTGCTGGATGCCGGCGATATCGTGGGTAACCTTCAGGCAGGCGACCTGGTGTTTTTCGGTCGCAGCGCTACGGATACACGCGGCAGGAGTGTCAGCCATGTGGGCATCTGCATGGGAGACGGAATGATGATTCATTCGTCCCTGCGGGTTAGGATCAATTCACTGCTGCCGGGACGGCCCGACTCCTACACCGGCAAGAAGATAGTGGGGGCCTGCCGTATCCTCGGACATCAGGACACTGAGCCGGGGATAGTGACGGTCCTGAAGCATCCGTGGTATTTTTAGGAAAGTTAACAGTTTATAATTTATAAATCGCGATTATCATGAATTTAAGAGTTATCAAAAAAGACATCAACTACATGGTGGATGAGTTCGTTTCAGACGCAGTCATCAGCATGAGTTTCCACGACGACAACGAGAAGGCCGAGCAGATAGTCAGCCTTATCAACGAAGTACTCGACCTCAGGGACGAGATGCTGTCCAGAGTCAGCCACCCCGAGGGAGACAAGAGAGCATATTACCGCAACCTCACCGACGAGCTGCTCAGCGCTCTCGATGTAAAATACGACAGTCTCAGTGCAATAGTGGCCAAGAAAGCCGAGTAAATCCAGGAGCGGCCGCTATGCAGATGTACACCAACTCACCCATAGTGGAGGGCCTCACCTTTGATGACGTCCTCCTCATCCCGGCCCACTCGGACGTGCTGCCCCGCGAGGTGGACATCACCACGAAGCTGACCCGGGAGATATCCCTCCATACTCCCATCGTGTCCGCGGCCATGGATACCGTGACCGAGGCAGATCTGGCGATAGCCATCGCCCGTGAGGGAGGTATCGGAGTGATACACAAGAATATGCCCATCGAGGTACAGATGGAGCAGGTGCGCAAGGTCAAGAGGGCGGAGAACGGCATGATCTACGACCCTGTGACCATCCGCGAGAACGCCACGGTCGGTGACGCCCTCAAGCTCATGCACGAGAACCACATAGGCGGCATACCCGTCGTGGACGCCCGCGGCATGCTCTGCGGTATCGTAACCAACCGAGACCTCCGTTTCCAGGACAATCCCAAGACTCCCGTGTCCGAGGTGATGACCAAGGAGAACCTGATCACCACCACCGACGGCACCAATCTCAAGGAGGCCACCGACCTCCTGCGGCGCTACAAGATCGAGAAGCTCCTCGTGGTGGACAAGGAAGGTCATCTGGCCGGCCTTATCACCTACAAGGACATCATGAAGATCAAGGACAATCCCACCGCCAGCAAGGATGCCAAGGGCCGTCTGCTCGTGGCCGCCGCCGTTGGCATCAACTCCGAGAGTGTCCAGAAGGTGGAGATGCTGATGACTGTGGAGCCCGATGCACTGGTCTTCGACACCGCCCACGGTCATTCGGAGGGTGTGCTGAGAGTCCTGAAGACAGTCCGTCAGAAGTTCCCCGACCTGCAGATCATCGCCGGCAACATCGCTACCGGTGAGGCCGCCAAGGCTCTGAAGGAGTGCGGAGTGGACGCCGTGAAGGTCGGCATAGGCCCCGGATCCATCTGCACCACCCGTATCATTGCCGGTGTGGGCGTGCCCCAGCTTTCCGCAGTCATGATGGCCGCCGAGGCCCTGAAGGGCTCCGGCATCCCAGTTATCGCCGACGGCGGTATCCGCTACTCGGGCGACATCGTCAAGGCCCTGGCCGCCGGTGCCGACACCATCATGGCCGGCTCGCTCTTCGCCGGTGTGGAGGAGTCTCCCGGAGAGACCATCATCCTCAACGGACGTAAGTTCAAGTCCTACCGCGGAATGGGCTCGCTCGAGGCCATGCAGCTGGGCTCCAAGGACCGCTACTTCCAGGACATGGAGGAGGACATCAAGAAACTCGTGCCGGAGGGCATTGTCGCCCAGGTGCCTTACAAAGGTACTCTCTCCGAGGTGGTATACCAGCTTATCGGAGGTCTCCGTGCAGGTATGGGTTACTGCGGAGCACACAACCTGGCCGAACTCAAGAACGCCCGCTTCGTGCGCATCACCGCCGCCGGGATGGCCGAGAGTCATCCCCACGATGTCACCATTACCCGCGAGGCACCCAACTACAGCAGGTAATAAGCTGAGAGTCCGCGCACTGCGATGAGGAAAACTCTCTGGATACTGCTGTTGTGTCTAAGTGTATCGTCCTGCCGTCTCTACGACCGTCTCTTCAAGGGAGACGCTGTCGCCAGAGTCGGCAAGGATGTCTTGTACCGCAGCGATATAGAGAAACTCAATATCAAAGGATTCTCACCGGAGGACAGTGTGCGCATGGTGGAACGCTACATTCAGTCCTGGGCCAAGGACCGTCTGCTTCTGGACATGGCCGAGAGCCGTCTGTCCAAGGCGGACAGGGATGTGACCGTGCAGCTGGAGGAGTACCGCCGTCAGCTGCTGGTCTACCGCTATGAGCAGCAGTACGTGGAGCAGCGTCTGGATACCGTGATATCGGAGCAGGAGTACCGGGATTTCTACGATGCCAACCCTTCCAGCTTCACGACCCACATACCCCTGATCCGCGGTGTCTATATTAAAGTGAGTGACAACTCTCCCAACCTCAATCCCATAAAGTCCCTCTACCGTTCCCGGGTGCAGGAGGACCTTGATCGTCTGGACCAGCTGTGCTACTCGTCGGCCGAGCGTTACTATTTCCTGGACGAATGGACCGGACTGGACGCCATAGTCGAGGGGACAGGCCTGGATGTCGCGGCCATGGCACGGATACTGGAAGGAAGATCCGGTCTTGAGAGGTCTCATCTCGGTTATACCTACTTGATAGAGGTGGATGATTATGTCCCGGCAGGGGCACTGGCTCCTTACGAATACTGCCGCGACAGGATAAGGGATGTTATACTGAGCCGGAGAAAACAGGAACTTCTGACAAGTTTGGAACGAAATCTGCTTAATGATGCGATAGGTTCCGAAAAATTGAAAATATATAAGGAGTAAGATGAAGATAAAAGCACTTATTGCGGCACTGGCTATAATGGGTATGACCTTTCCCCACGTGTCCGCCCAGAAGTATGACGGAGTGATAGACAAGACTGTCGCCCTGGTAGGAAACAGCATGATTCTCCTGTCCCAGATCGAGGGGGAGGTACAGATGATGCAGTTCCAGGGTTATGTCTCGGACCGCAACCTGCGTTGCGAGGTCCTGGAGAACATGCTGGTCTCCAAACTGTTTTATACGCAGGCTCAGTTGGACAGCCTTACGGTCAATCCCGATATGGTGGATGCTGCCCTGGAGGAGAGGGTAAACAATATCCTGACCCAGCTCGGCGGAGAGGAGCAGGTGGAGAAGTATTTCGGCAAGCCGCTTCACAAGCTGCGTCAGGAGTGGAGAGAGGCCTTTATGGAACAGAATCTGGTACAGGAGATGCAGCGGACAGTTGCAGGAGGCATTACAGAGGTGACTCCCAAGGAGGTACAGCAGTTCTACCGGAATATCCCGGCGGACAGCCTGCCGATAATTCCGACTCAGTATCAGTATAGTCAGATAGTGCTCTATCCCGATACGGAGCGGGCCAAACTGGAGGTGCGCGAGCGGCTGCTGGAGTTCCGTCAGAGGATTCTTGACGGAGAGAAATTCTCCATGCTGGCGACTCTCTATTCGGAAGATCCCGGCAGCGCGATGCGGGGCGGAGAACTCGGAATGGCATCGAAGTCGATTTTCTGGCCTGCCTTCAGTGATGCGGCCATGGCCCTCAATGAGGGACAGGTCTCCCCGATAGTGGAGACCCCCGACGGATTCCATCTCATACAGATGATTTCCAAGAAGGGCGACATGTTCAATGCCCGCCATATCCTCCTCAAGCCCAAGTATACGGTCGATGACAGGGACTCCGCGTTCATCCGCCTGGACTCAATCCGGAACGTGGTGATGGAGGACAGCCTGACTTTTGCCCAGGCGGCCAGAATCTACTCCCAGGACACCAAGAGCCGCACCAACGGTGGGCTGGTCTCCGACCCCAATACCGGAGCGCCGTTCTTCGAGATGGACCGTCTCAAGCCTGCGGATTACAACGTCCTCAAGGATATGAAGGAAGGAGATGTCTCCATGCCCTTTGAATCCGTGGATGACGAGGGCCGCAGCGGCAATACAGTCTATAAGATAATCCGTCTGGAGAAGATCCGTCCCTCACATACGGCTTCGGTTGAGGAGGATTTCAACGTCCTGCTGGATATCGCCACCAACGACAAGTCCGTAAAAGCCATCGAGAAGTTTATAAAGGAGAAACAGGGTACTACCTATATTGTAATCGACCCGATGTTCCGGAAATGTGATTTCCGGCGGGACGGCTGGATCAAATAAGTAGGATGGGAAGGCTCCGGACGCTCATATCACTGCTGATTCTGCTTTCTGTGCTGCCTTTGCGGGCCCAGGACAGCAGAGACTCGCTTGTCCGTCTCCTTCAGGCAGATATGGCGCGTCTGGTGGAGATAAACGGGAAAGAATACCGGAAGGTGGTCGGTGATGCGGTATTCCTGCACAATGACACATACCTGTACTGCGACAGCGCGTACTGGAATGTCTCCGAGGAATATATCGATGCTCTGGGCAGTATCAGAATAGTTCAGGAGAACACGGTCCTGACCGGAGACAGCATCAAGTACGTCATCCCCGAGAATACGGCCAAGTTCCGTGGGCATCTGGTGGAACTGGTGGACAGAGACAGCAATGTATTGAGAACCAATTATCTGGATTACAATACAAAAGACAGTGTCGCCCTTTTCTACCGCGGAGGGGCGATGAAGGATTCGGACGGTAACCTGATAGAGAGTATCACCGGAAGGTACAGTTCTCCCCTTGAGCGTTTTGACTTCATAGGTCAGGTGGAGATGTTCTCGGACTCCCTGTTCTTCGTATGTGATACGCTCTATTATGATACTCAGAGGGAAATCGCCCGTTTCCATGGCAATACTCAGGGCTGGTACGGGGACAATTCCATTTCTTCCGGAGCCGGCCGCTACGAGAGGATGGTGGAGAAGCTCTATTTCCGGAAGGATGTCCACATTCTGACGGAGGACTATGAGATGTGGAGCGACTCTCTCTACTATGACCGGCTTACAGAATATTCCCATCTTCTCGGCAATGTCCAGCTTCTGGACACGGTGGACAATGCCATAGCGCTGGCGGGGGAACTGCGGTTCTGGAACGAGCCGCGGAGAGCCGAGCTCTACCGCTCTCCGGCTCTGGTGACGATAGACGAGAATGAGGAGGGTGAGCGTGATTCGGTGTTCATGTCCGCAGATACATTGATATATTATACCATGCGCATGTGCGACGTGGACAGTGCGGTCGTAGCGGCGGCGAAGGAAAGATACGAGGCGGCGCTTGTCGATCCCATGCAGCAGAAAAAATCTTCCGGATCTCCGGCGGCAGGGGCCTCCGGAGCGGCGGCGGCCGGCTCGGCCAGGTCTGCCGGAGCATCGGCGGCAGCCAGGCGGCAGCCAGGGCCCGGAACCCTTCCTTCTCCGTATTACCCGCCTGAGGATACGCTGTCTGTGACAGACTCCATTCCGGCATCGGATTCCCTTTCCGTCCGGGATTCGCTGTCAGTCACTGACTCCCTCTCTGTTACAGATTCTCTTTCTGTCCCCGACTCCCTTTCCGTGACGGACTCGCTGGAACTGCCCCCTCCTCCGGATACCACTGAAGTTACGTTCATGGAGGCATGGCATCATGTGCGCATCTATAAGAGTGACATACAGATACGTTGTGACTCACTGCTGTTCACATCCATTGACTCCATTGCCCGTCTGTTCACGGAACCGGTGCTGTGGTATGAAATCAAGAGCCAGATAACGGCTGACAGCATGCAGTTCCTTTTCCGCAACCAGACCCTGGACAGGGGGTATCTGTTCTCCAATGCGTTCGTTATATCGGAGGAAGAACCGGACAAGTATTATCATCAGATAAAGTCTCCTGAGATGATAGGCTATTTCGAGAACAGTCAGGTCTCCCGGTTTGATGCTCTCGGCGGGGTGACGGCCATGTTCTATGTGGCTGAGGATTCTGTAATTACTACGATGAACCAAAAGGAATGCCGGCTGATGACCGGGCGTCTCAAGGACGGGCAGCTGCAGAGGATACTCTATACCGAGAATATCAAGAGTGATGCCTGGCCTGTATGGAAGCTGACTCTGGAACAGAGCCGTCTCAGGGATTTCAACTGGACTCCGGAACTTCGTCCCGCATCCCGTTACGACGTGACATCCAGAGGAGTCCGTGCTTCCAGGAGGGCGGAGTCGGTGCCTTCTCCGGATTTTCCGACATTCAAATATGCCGAAAAATATTTCGAGGGGTACATGCGGGGCATAATACGGGAAATAGACGGCAGAAAGCCTTTGATTTGGATAGAAAGATGAGATTTTTTTGTACATTTGTAGGTTAATTGACTAAAAACCTATAAACGTATGATACAGTTTGATATAGATGCCCTTCAGCATTCCTTTGAGGATGTGAGGACGCTCCTGGATCCCGAGTGCCGCCTGCATCTGGGCGAAGCTTCCCGTAAAAGAATTGAGAAATGCCGCAGTTATCTGGACGAGCGGATGAAGAACCAGAAGGCTCCTATCTATGGAGTAACTACCGGTTTCGGCTCACTCTGCAACGTGTCCGTGGACCGCGACCAGCTCTCGCAGCTCCAGAAGAATCTGGTGATGTCCCATGCCTGCGGAGTAGGAGAGGAGGTGCGCCCTGAGATTGTGCGCCTTATGCTGGCCCTGAAGGTCAAATCCCTGTCCTACGGCTACTCCGGAGTAAGGGTCGAGACCGTGGAAAGGCTGGTTGACTTCTTCAATGAAGGAGTGATTCCGGTGGTATATCAGCAGGGCTCTCTCGGCGCGTCCGGCGACCTGGCCCCTCTGGCCAATATGTGTCTGCCTCTGCTTGGTCTCGGCGAGTTTGACTACAAGGGCAGGAGATATCCCGGAAGCGAGCTGGAGAAACTCTTCGGATGGAAGCCTCTGACGCTGGCGTCGAAGGAGGGTCTGGCCCTTCTTAACGGCACCCAGTTCATGCTGGCCCATGCCGTATGGTGCCTGTGTCATGCGAAGCATATCTCGGCTGCCGCCGACAAGGTAGCCACCGTCTCCCTCGAGGCCTTCAACGGCCGCAAGGAGCCATTCACACCCGGTGTGCATGCCGTCCGTCCTCATAAGGGACAGATGGAGACGGCCCGCGTCATCCTCGGCTATCTCCAGGGCAGCCAGCTTATCGACGGACCCGGCAAGGAAGTGCAGGATCCCTACTCTTTCCGCTGTGTGCCTCAGGTGCACGGGGCGTCCAAGGACGCGCTCGGGTATGTGGAGAGTGTGTTCATGACCGAGGTCAACAGCGCTACCGACAACCCTACCGTCCTTCCCGACGAGGACCAGGTCATCTCCGCCGGCAACTTCCACGGGCAGCCTCTTTCCATCACCCTGGATTTCCTGGCCATCGCCATGGCGGAGCTTGGCTCCATATCCGAGCGCCGTACCTACCAGCTGATTTCCGGCAAGAGGGGACTCCCCTCCTTCCTGGTGGCCAAGTCCGGACTGAATTCCGGCTTCATGATTCCTCAGTACGCCGCTGCATCCATAGTCAGCCAGAACAAGCAGTTGTGCACTCCCTGTGTGGTAGACACCATAGATTCGTCCCAGGGGCAGGAAGATCATGTCAGCATGGGCGCCAACGCTGCGACCAAATGCGTCAGAGTAATCGAGAATGTCGAGAAGATTCTCGGCATTGAGATGCTGAACGCGGCCCAGGCCCTCGAGTTCCGTCATCGCGCCGGAGCCGGCAAGTCCTCGCCCGTAATCGAGAAATTCTTCGAGGACTACCGCAGGACTGTGCCTTTCGTGGAGGAAGATACGGTGATGTACACCCGTATCAAGGATTCCATAGACTTCATTAAGAACGCAGAAATTTAAAAATGTCAATTTTTATAAAAAATATAAAAAAGCTTGTCAATGTGCGGGAGGCGGCTCCTTCTGCCCCGTTGCGGGGAGAGGAGATGCTGTCGTTGCCCTGTCTTGACGGTGCCTGGCTGCTGACGGAGGGAGACCGTATCTCCCGCCTCGGCAGGATGCAGGACCTCCGGCCTGAGGAACTGGAGGCGCTGGAACGCTCTTCTGATGAGGTGATTGACGCTGAGGGCAGGATGGTGTTCCCTTCCTACTGCGACTCCCACACCCATCTGGTCTATGCCGGCAGCCGCGAGATGGAGTTCATGGACAAGCTGCGCGGTCTCTCTTATCAGGAGATTGCCCGCCGGGGCGGCGGTATCCTCAATTCGGTGGAGCTGCTGCACAATACCCCGGAGGATGACCTCCTGCAGCAGACCCTGGTCCGTGCGCATGAGATAATCTCCCTGGGCACCGGTGCGGTGGAGATCAAGAGCGGTTACGGCCTCACCGTCGAGGATGAGGTCAAGATGCTCCGGGTCGCCCGCAGGGTGGAGGAGGAGACTCCGCTCAGGGTCCGCACCACCTTCCTCGGGGCCCACGCCGTGCCTGCCCGCTATAAAGGCAACCGGGAGGGATATGTGGATGAGATAGTCCGTGAGATCATGCCGGCCGTCGCCGCCGAGGGACTGGCTGACTACGTGGATATTTTCGTAGAGGAGGGATTCTTCACTGTGGAGGATGCCTCCCGGATCTTCGAGGCCGCCGCTAAGTACGGCATGGTTCCGAAGGTGCATGCCAACCAGATGAGTTTTTCCGGAGGAGTGCAGGTGGGCGTGCGCTATGGAGCCGCCTCTGTCGACCATCTCGAGTTCACCGGCCCTGAGGAGTTCAAGGCCCTGCAGGGCAGCGGGACCATCGCGACGCTCCTGCCCGGTGCTACATTTTTCCTGGATATGGATTATCCTAAGGCGAAGGACATGCTGGAGTATGACCTGCCGCTGGCCATTGCCTCCAACTACAACCCCGGCTCCTGCCCTTCAGGGGACATGAAGTTCATGATGGCCCTGGCCATGATCAAGATGCGCCTGACTCCCGAGACAGTGCTCAACGCTGCGATCGTCAACGGTGCGTTTGCGATGGGCGTGGCTTCGGAATACGGAAGCATTACCCCCGGTAAGAAAGCCTCCCTCTTCATTACCAAGAAGATACCTTCGTACGAATTCGTTCCCTACAGTTTCACTTCCCAGCTGATCGAGAATATAATTTTAAACGGTAAGATATATGGATAGTTACAAGACCCCTCTGGGCGAGATCAAAATCACGGTGATAGGCCATGCCTCACTGCTTGTCGAATGGAACGGAAAATACATCTATTCCGATCCTTACAGCGAAGCGGGCGACTTCTCCGGCAGGGAGAAGGCCGACCTGATCCTCATCACTCACAACCACTATGACCACTATGACGAGTCTGCCTGGTCCAAGATTGTGACGGACAAGACTCTTTTCGTGGTGAGCCAGGACGTGGGCAAGGTCTCGGACCGCTATGTGGTGCTCAAGAACGGAGAGTCCTACAACTATGAGGGGCTGATGATCCATGCCGTACACGCCTACAATGTCAACCGCCGCAATGATGCCGGCGAGCTTTTCCATCCCAGAGGTGTCGGAAACGGCTATGTCCTGGATTTCGGAGGCTTCCGCCTCTACATCGCGGGAGATACCGAGCCTATTCCCGAGATGAGACACGTGACTAACATCGACATCGCATTCCTGCCCAAGAATCTCCCTTATACCATGACGGACGAGGAATTCGTGCAGGTGGCGAACACCATACGGCCCAAGTATCTGTATCCGATTCACTATTTCGAGCTGGATGTAGCGAAGCTCATCGGCATGCTGGATACAGGCATAACCATGATAGTAAACAACAAATAATATTCAATCAGAAATGACACGTAAACTTATTGAGTGCGTTCCCAACTTCAGCGAGGGACGCGATATGCAGATTATCAAGCAGATTACCGACGCCGCCGAGAGTGTCGAGGGTGTAAAGCTCCTGGATGTGGATCCCGGTGCGGCCACCAACCGTACGGTGGTGACTTTCGTAGGAGAGCCCGAGAAGGTCATGGAGGCTGCTTTCCGCGCAGTCAGGAAGGCTTCCGAGATCATCGACATGAGGCATCATCACGGCGAGCATCCCCGTATGGGCGCCACTGACGTGTGCCCTCTCGTGCCCATCGCAGGCGTGACTATGGAGGAGTGCGCGGAGTATGCCCGCACCCTGGCCAAGAGGATAGGCGAGGAGCTGGGAATACCGGTATTCTGCTATGAGAGCGCTGCCTATACCGAGGCACGCAGGAATCTGGCCGTATGCCGTGCAGGCGAGTACGAAGGTCTGGCCAAGAGGTTTGCCGACGGGGAGAAGCCCGATTTCGGTCCGGCCGTCATCGATGACTTTACCGCCCGTACAGGTGCTACTGCCGTGGGCGCCAGGGATTTCCTCGTAGCCATCAACTATAACCTCAACACCACCTCCACCCGCCGTGCCAACTCCGTGGCCTTCGACGTGCGCGAGAAGGGCCGCAAGAAGAGAGAGGGCGACCCCATCACCGGAAAGGTGGTGAAGGATGAGAACGGTGAGGTGGTATGGATTCCCGGAACTCTGAAGGGCTGCAAGGCTATCGGCTGGTTCATCGAGGAGTACGGTATCGCCCAGGTGTCCATGAATGTGACCAACATCAACGTCACTCCCGTCCATGTGGCCTTCGACGAGGTGTGTGAGAAGGCTCACGCCCGCGGTCTGAGGGTGACCGGCTCGGAGATTGTCGGCCTCATCCCCAAGAAGGTGCTCATCGACGCCGGCAAGCATTACCTGGCCAAGCAGAACCGCTCCTGCGGTATTCCCGAGGAGGACATCATAAAGATAGCCGTGAAGTCCATGGGACTGGACGACCTCAAGCCTTTCAATCCCCGCGAGAAGGTCATCGAGTACATCCTTGAGGACAGCGACAGGACTCCTAAGTTGGTGGATCTGACCGTCCGCGGCTTCGCAGAGGAGACTTCCCGCGAGTCTCCGGCTCCCGGCGGCGGATCGATATCTGCATATATGGGCTCCCTCGGGGCCGCTCTCGGTGCCATGGTGGCCAACCTGTCCTCGCACAAGAGAGGCTGGGACGACCAGTGCCCCAAGTTCTCCGAGTGGGCTGAGAAGGGACAGGAGCTGATGTACGAGCTGCTGCACCTCGTGGACGAGGATACAGCGGCATTCAACCGTATCATGGATGCCATGTCCCTGCCTAAGAAGACCGATGAGGAGAAGGCCGCACGCGCAGCAGCCATGCAGGATGCCACTCTCTATGCCACCGAGGTGCCTCTGAGGACCATGAAGGCTTCCTTCAAGGTGTTTGAGCTGGTGGAGGCAATGGCCTCGGAGGGTAATCCCAACTCCGTATCCGATGCCGGTGTGGGTGCGCTTGCAGCCCGTTCCGCAGTCCTCGGAGCCTTCCTCAATGTGAAGATCAATGCCTCTGGCCTGAAAGACCGCGAGAAGGCCGATGCTCTCGTAGCCGAGGCGGCAGTCATCGCTGAAGAGGCTGTGAAACAGGAGGCAAAGGTTATTGAGATAGTGAACTCCAAGATAGGCTGATTTGATTTTTTCGCCAAAATGTATATTTTTGCGCGATTTTAACAAAAGTTAGCTAAAAGTATGAGAATAATAGGAACTGGCAGTGCACGCCCCTCCAAGGTCGTGACCAACTCGATGTTGGAGAATTTCCTGGATACCAGCGACGAGTGGATAGTGACCCGTACTGGTATCCACGAGAGGCGTGTCATATCCTCCGAGAATCTGGAGGATCTGGCCGCGACGGCCGCCCGTAACGCTATGGAGAACGCCGGGATAACATCCGAGGACGTGGATTTTATCATCTGTTCCAATGTGGTGAACGAGTATGTCACCCCCGGACTGGGCTGCGTGATACAGGGTATGATAGGCGCCACCTGTCCGACGATGGACATCAACTGTGCCTGCACCGGCTTTATCTACGCTCTCGATGTCGCCGAGGCGTATCTGGCGACCAAGAAGGACATGAGGAATATCCTCATAGTCTGCGCTGAGGAGCCCGCCCGTATGATGAACTGGCATGACCGCTCCTCCTGCATCCTCTTCGGAGATGCCGCCGGCGCTGTCGTAGTTACCAAGGGTGATGACCTGAAGGCCATCCGCGTGTCCACCCACTGCAAGGTGGAGGCCCTCTATCAGAAGCGCAAGCTTCAGCCGACTCCCTTCATAACCAAGGAGGAGGTCGATACCGAGGGCGTGGTAATGAACGGCCAGGATGTCTTCAAGCTCGCAGTGTCCTCATCCATCAAGGATATAGACAAGGTGCTGACCATGGCCGGAATGACTGCCGATGAGATAGACCTGTATGTGCTGCATCAGGCCAATGTCCGCATCATCGAGTCCATCCGGCACTTCGTGAACCAGGACAAGAGCAAGTTCCCCTTCAACCTGGACAGGTACGGCAACACATCGTCGGCCTCGA
The DNA here is from genome assembly GCA_944326235.1 of uncultured Bacteroidales bacterium. GTDB lineage: Bacteria > Bacteroidota > Bacteroidia > Bacteroidales > UBA932 > Coprenecus. The sequence continues at coordinate 63,603 of CALVDH010000006.1, forward strand.
TTCCCGCACTGCTGGACGACCTCAACAGAGGTAATCAATTAAAAACAGGAGAAATGCTGCTGCTCAGTGCTTTCGGAGCAGGATTCACTACCGGTGCATGTATTCTCCGCTGGTCAATGTAAAATTAAACGATATGGAAAAAAGAGTAGTAGTGACAGGTCTTGGAGTTGTCTCCCCTGTCGGAAACAATGTAGAGACTTTCTGGAAGAACCTCGTGGACGGAGTCTGCGGCATCGACTTTATCAAGCAGTTTCCCACCGATGACCTTTCAGTGAAGATTGCAGGAGAGGTAAAGGACTTCAAGCCTGCTGATTACGGCATTGAGCCCAAGGCTGCAAGGAAGTTCGACCGTTTCTGCCTTTTCGCCCTTGCCGCTGCCAATCAGGCCGTGGCCATGAGCGGACTCAAGGCGACGGATGACGAGGAGGACAATACTCCCGGCACCGTGCACTCCGACCGTTTCGGAGTATATATCGGCTCAGGTATCGGCGGTATGCACTCTTTCGTGAACGAGACAGCCAAGATGATCAAGGACGGTCCTCAGTGGATATCCCCCCTGTTCATCCCCACGATGATATCCAATATTGCGGCCGGTAATGTGGCCATCGCCCATCATGCCAAGGGTGTCTGCCTGCCTATCGTGACTGCCTGCGCTACAGGTACACACTCCATCGGCGAGGCCTACAGGGCCATTAAGTTCGGCTATGCCGACGCCATCATCGCCGGCGGTGCCGAGGCTGCTGTCAACCCTCTTGCTATCGGAGGTTTCTCCAACAGCAAGGCCCTCTCTCCCGCTGAGGATCCCATGGCGGCCTCCCTGCCTTTCGACGCCCGCCGTCAGGGCTTCGTGATAGCAGAGGGCGCCGGAGTCGTGGTTCTCGAGGAGTATGAGCACGCCATGGCCCGCGGAGCCAGGATCTATGCGGAGATCTGCGGTTACGGCAACACCTGTGACGCTTACCATTATACAGCTCCCTGCCCGGACGGCTCTACCCCTGCAAAGGCATTCAGGCAGGCTCTTACCGAGGCCCATTACTCGACATCGGATCTGCTGCACATCAATACCCACGGAACAGGCACGCCCCTGAACGACAAGTCCGAGACAGCGGCCATCAAGCTCGCTCTCGGAGAGGCTGAGGCCCGCAGGGCCATCCTCTGCTCCACCAAGTCCATGACCGGACATGCTCTCGGAGCTGCCGGCGGTATCGAGGCGGTGGCTGCAGTGCTCGCTCTGGACAACGGTATCGTGCCTCCCACCATCCACTACGAGGTGCCCGATCCCGAGTGCGACCTCGACGTCAATCCCAACCATGCCCGTGAGGCTAAGTTGACCATGGCCCTGTCCTCATCCCTGGGCTTCGGCGGACACAATGCCGTACTGGCGTTCAGACTCGTCTGATCATGTACTAACTAAACTAAATATTATGGATAGAGAAGAAATAAAGAAATTCCTCCGTCACCGCGAGCCCATGCTGCTCGTGGACGAGATGGAGCTTCATGGCGACGGTACCGAATGTATCGGAAAGTACCATGTCAGAGGGGACGAGTTCTTCCTCCAGGGGCACTTTCCCGGTTATCCGGTGGTCCCCGGAGTCATCCTCTGTGAGATTATGGGGCAGTGCAGCTCACTGCTCATCAAGGACTACCTTGTAGGCCACACCACACTTTTCACCGGTATAGACAAGACCCGTTTCAAACGTCAGGTACGTCCCGGCGATACAGTGGAGGTGCATGCGCATGTCACCAACCACAGGGCCATGCTCTTCTATATCGACGCCAAGGCTTTCGTGGAGGGTGAGCTCTGCGTGGAGGCAAGTCTGTCATTTGCAGTTATTCCTAACGATAAAGTAAAATAAGACTATGTTAGAAGGATTATTAAAAGGAAAGGTGGCCCTGATTACCGGTGCCGCCCGCGGTATCGGCAAGGCCATTGCCATGAAACTTGCTTCGGCCGGAGCCGACATCGCTTTCACCGACCTCAAGGAGGACGACAACTTCAGGAATACCGTAGCCGAGATCTCCGCTCTCGGAGTGCAGTGCCGCGGCTATGCCTCCAATGCGGCGGACTTCGCCGAGGCCCACGCGACCGTGGAGCAGATTCAGAAGGATTTCGGCCATATCGACGTTCTGGTCAACAACGCAGGCATCACACGTGACGGCCTGATGATGAGGATGTCCGAGCTGCAGTGGGACAGCGTTATCACTGTCAACCTCAAGAGTGCTTTCAACTTCACCCATGCCCTGACTCCCATCATGGCCCGTCAGAGAGGCGGCAGCATCATCAACATCTCTTCGGTAGTGGGTGTTAACGGCAATGCCGGTCAGTGCAACTACTCGGCATCGAAGGCCGGTCTTATCGGTCTGGCAAAGTCCATAGCCAAGGAAATGGGTTCCCGCGGTATCCGCGCCAACGCCATAGCTCCCGGTTTCATCATCACCGACATGACCAATGCCCTGCCCCAGGAGGTGCGTGACGAGTGGAACAAGAAGATACCCCTCCGTCGCGGCGGTACACCCGAGGATATAGCCAATGTGGCTCTGTTCCTCGCTTCCGACCTTTCCTCATACGTGACGGGTCAGGTGATTATCTGCGACGGCGGAATGCTTTAGCGGAAATTCCGCAGGGCCTCCTCCATCTTTGTGCGGCCGAGGGCGACGATCTCGTCGTACTTGTAGAACTCCATGGTGGAGTAAGCATTCTTGGCGATGCGCACGAGGATGTCCGGAGGATAGAGCTTGAGGGTCAGGTCCGCGTTGGTCTGAATCATCATGCTCGAAGACTGATTGAGGATGGAGACGATACCCATATCGTCGTCATCCTCTTTTTCTTTGTCCTTAATAGTCGGTAGACTGGCCTCAACCTTGTCTTTCAAGACTTTGTCCGAGATGGAGTCCACGATTTTCTCCAGTCTGCCGCGGAGGCGGCTTTTCTTCTCCTCGGGCTCGTCTTCGTGTTTCTCTATGTAGGGACCGTTGAGGTCTACAGCCACGAGGATATCGCCCGGATTCCGGAGTACCCGGTTGACCGGTACGGGATTGACTACTCCGCCGTCTATCAGCAGCATGTCGTCTATGCGGTTGGGTGTGAATATGGACGGCATGGAGATGGAGGAGCGTATGGCGTCGTACAGACTCCCCTTGTTGAAGAGCACTTCCCTCCGGTGACGGATGTCGGTGGCTACTGCCGTGAAAGGTATCTGCAGATTCTCGATCATCTTGTCCGGGATGATGCTCTTGAGTTCATCGATGACCTTCTCGCCTTTTACGAATCCTCCGTTGCCGATGGTAAAGTCCATCAGATTGAAGACTTTCATGCGGTCTACTGTCTTCATCCATTCCTTGAAGGCGTCCAGGCCGCCGGCCGCGTAAATACCGCCTACGAGAGCCCCCATGGAGGCTCCCGCGACGGATGTTATCCTGTAACCGTGTTCTTCCAGAACCTCTATTGCCCCGATGTGGGCGAGGCCCCTGGAACCGCCGCTGGCCAGGACCAGGGCGACATTTTTATTGTCTGTCATATTATTTTATCTCCCTTATAAGCATGCCGGGGGTGAAGTTCATGCCGCTCACCACCTCGAAAGTCGTAGCCGTCAGTTCCGAGCCGACGGCCTGCTCCTCCGATGCCATGTACCGGTTGTCCCATATCTTGCCGGCTACGGGGCGGATGACACCCCTGCGGTTGTAGCGGACCTTGCCGGTGGCGTCATCGTAGACGGGTACCAGCACCTCGAACTTGGATTTGGCGGTGATGCCCTCCTTCATGCCGATGCGGGCCATCAGCGGTTCGGTGCTGAAGAGAGGCACCTTGACCTTGAACTGGTCGAACTCCTTCTGGAGCTCCATCACGTTGTTGTCGATGGCGCGGGCGCAGACTTTGCGGAAGACGTCCTCGGGGTTGTAGAGTCCGCGGAGGACGGGTTTGGCGCTGCGGGCTACGTATTTGCCTACGTACTTGAGCCTGAAGGTGGACTTGTCCGCCTCGTATGCGGCCTTGCGGGCGGCGAGGGCGGTGTCGGCTGCGAAGAGAGCCATGGACAGGGAGTCCGTGCCGGGCTTGTCATAGTAGTACAGGTCGTAGAATGTATTCGCCACGTCGTCGTTCCAGTCGAGCTGGTAGAGGTAGGACGTGGTCTTGACCGTGAAGCCGGCTATCATGCTGGATACCATGGCCCCCAGAGTCGAAAGACCGGTTACCAGGTTGTTCTCGTCTCCGGTGGCGGCTGCGGCTATGCCTCCTATGATGGACAGGATGCCGGTGGCCACGTCGGCGTTCTTCTCATGGTCCACGTAGGTGATGTCGTTGACTATCACGAAGGTGTTGCTGATCATCTCATAACCCTTGTCCGCCAGGGCGTCGATGCCCCTCTTGCTCTGGGCGGCGGTCTCCACGTCCATAGCGGAGGCTCCGTACAGGCCGCGCTCCATCACCAGTGAGGGATCGAAGCCGCCGGTCTCCTTGCTGCGGAGGAACCATTTGGATACCAGTCTCTTGGCTACGTCATTCCGCTCGAACCAGTTCTCTATCTGGCGGGTCAGGTCGTCGCCCTTGCTGGCGGCGGTCACGCATTTGACGCTCAGGTCGTGGTTGTTGTATTTGTCGGGAGTCTCTATGGCCATGAAGGCGCCCACTATCTCGTCGTCCATCTTCAGGTCGGGATGGCTGATCATGAACGAATAGAGGGAACTTCTCCGGTACTGCATGGCTGAGTCCGGATTCTGGGCTTGGGCGGCGGTGCCGCAGCTCAGAAATACCAGTGCTGATATGAGTGTGAGTGTTAGAATCTTTCTCATGGTGTTTCGGATTTAGTAGTCCCACATGTTTTCATCGACTGTGTCGAAGACGGAGACCTTGCCCTCGAAATCCGTGAATCCGATGACTGTCTCCCCCTTCTCATTGAGCCAGGCCCTCTGGCCGCTGTCATTGACCACCCATCTTACGGCTCCGCTCTCAGGATGCAGCAGGAGCGAGCCTGGACGTGAGCCGGGTGCGTCCTGGACCATGCTGTATATCACAGGAATAACCTCTTCTCCGTGAATATTTACGAAACCGAAGCGTCCGTTGCGCTTTACCCAGGCCAGCCCGTCCTTGAACTCTCCGACGGCCTGGTAGGGACTGTCAGTGGAGGTCAGGGCATTGCCCTTGCGGTTCATGAGAACCCAGGCACCGTCCGGGACAGTGACCGAGCCGTCGCTTCCGGGCAGATAGAGGTCGTTCATGGTGAATGAGGCCGAGACTCCGAAGATGATCTCCTCTCCGACAGGCTTGCCTTTTTTGTCCACGATGGGCATGGTCCTTCTCTGACGTCGGGACTCTGTCCTGACGCAGTTTACCCAGGCCACGCTGTCCGTGAAGGGACCCACGATGTCGAAGATGACCTTGAATTCCTCGGCGGGACTGGCCAGGTCGATGTAGCCCCACTGTCCGCCGGACATGTAGAGCCCCTCGTCACTGCTGTATACCGGTCCTCTGTATACGGCCACCATACCCTCGCTGTACAGGTCTATGTAGTCATATACCGGCTCGATGACGGTGCGGCCGTCCTGGCCTACGACACCCCATTTCAGGGCATTGCCTTCCTGTACGGCCACCAGTCCGTATCCGTCTGCGGCCAGGCTGGCGGCTGCGTAGGCGGCTTCTACGATGATGTTGCCTCCGGCGTCCTTGTATCCCCAGGCCTTTCCGGACTGGAACGGTGTCATGTTCTGTGCCGTTGCGCACAGAGCCGGGAGCATGGCGGAGGCGATAAGTGTGATAACTGTCCTTTTCATACTATGCGGCCATATTTAGAATCCGGAGGAAAGTCCTTTTACTATTCCCTGGTCTTCCAGGTACTTGCGTAGGCTGTCCTTGGAGACTGATATTACGTAACCTATCTTATATTCGTTGCGGCCCGTCTTGAGGACCTGTATGCTGCCTGAGGCCACGGAACTGATGTATCTCTGGTACTCAGACTGGAAGAAAGTGTCGAAGAACGCGCTTTCGGCCGGTGTCAGGTCTCCGGTCCTGAGGGCAGGCTGGGCCGTGGCTCCGTTCCCGGCGGGGACACCGCGGAAGATGACGGCATGGACTGCGTTTTTCTTGGCCTCCTCGACAGGCATGTTCGCGTTGCGCCAGTAGCTCCATACGCGGATTACATATTTGCCGTCGGCTCCTACTCCCATGCTTTCAGTCTCATAGGACCAGGGCTGGTCGGCTTTGCTGATTTTGGATGCGGTTCCGCATGAGTGAAGTAACAGCGGAATCAGTAAAAGGATAAGATATTTCTTCATAGCGGGTAGATTGGTATGTTTATTGTCAGTAACAAAGGTAACTTGTTTTGATTAGTTTTCAAAATCCTTTTGTATCTTTGCAGAATGAAAACAGCGAACGTTTTTTTTGACAGGTCTTACGGATACGCCAGGGCGATCATCGCGCTGGCGGGCGGTCTGATTCTGGTCATCTGGCCGGAAGCGGTGAAAAATTCCATCATGATTATCCTCGGTGCGCTGATTCTGGCAGTCGGGCTGGTCAGCCTCATAATGTCCTATACCGGCAAGTGGAAGAAGGAGAAAGTACCGCTCCTGCTGCTCAACTCGATAGTGGACATCGCGTTCGGTCTTGTACTGATTATTTTCCCGGACTTCTTCATGTCCGTGATATTTTTCGTTTTCGGACTTATACTGCTGATTTTCGGCCTGGGCGAGATCATCAATCTCTTCCGTACCGCCAAGGCGGTGCGCGTTCCGTGGCCTCTCTATCTGGGACCGCTGATTACCCTTGCGCTTGGAGTGATTATGTTTTTCAATCCGGCGTGGGTCAGCAATGCTCTGTTCGTCATTTTCGGGGCTGCGCTTTTGCTGTACTCAGTGTCGGAGTTCGCGTCCACCTATGTTATTAGGAGAAGGATGAAGGATATAGAAGTGGAAATAGATGAAAATATAAAGCAAATAGAAGAATAGTACCTCCGTGGGGAATCGAACCCCAACCAAGAGAACCGGAATCTCTCATTCTATCCATTAAACTACGGAGGCAAACGGACTGCAAATGTATAAATAAAAACTGAAATTTGATATGACAGCTTACGTTTTTCCCGGACAGGGAGCACAGTTCACAGGGATGGGCAAGGATCTGTACGAGGCCAGTCCCAAGGCTAAAGCGCTGATTGACAGTGCTTGCGACATTTTAGGATTCGATATACGCAATATAATGTTCAACGGCTCTGCAGATGATCTCAAGCAGACGAAGGTGACCCAGCCGGCCGTATTCATCCATTCCGTGGCGGCAGCAGCTGTGATTGAGGACTTCCATCCCGGCATGACTGCCGGTCACTCTCTCGGCGAGTTCTCGGCTCTCGTAGCTGCCGGAGCCATGTCCTTCGAGGACGGTCTCCGTCTGGTGTATGCAAGGGCTATGGCTATGCAGAAAGCGTGTGAGGCGCATCCTTCGACCATGGCGGCCATCATCGGTCTGCCTGACGATGTGGTGGAGAAGGTGTGTGAGGATATAAAGGGTGTGGTCGTCCCCGCCAACTACAACTGCCCGGGCCAGCTGGTTATCTCCGGTGAGATCGAGGCTGTGGACGAGGCCTGCGCCGTCCTGAAGGAGGCCGGTGCCAAGAGGGCGCTCCGACTGGCAGTGGGTGGCGCGTTCCATTCTCCACTGATGGAGCCTGCGAGGGTAGAGCTCGCAGAGGCTATCAGCAGGACGGACATCAAGGCTCCCGTATGCCCCGTATATCAGAATGTGGATGCCCAGCCCTCCACAGATCCGGCAGTAATCAAGGAGAAGCTCCTGAAGCAGCTCACATCTCCGGTAAGATGGACTCAGACAGTGCTCAACATGCACCGTGACGGCGCGTCCGAGTTCATAGAGCTCGGTCCCGGAGCCGTGCTGCAGGGTCTTATCAAAAAATGCCTTCCCGCGGGTAAATAAGTGTTCAACTCAATAACAATAACTACTAAAAACTAAATTGTCCTAGTAATGGCAAAAGAAAAAACTTTTATCACCTGTGACGGTAACTACGCTGCTGCGCATGTGGCCTACATGTTCAGCGAGCATGCCGCCATCTACCCCATTACGCCTTCTTCGACCATGGCAGAGTACGTGGACGAGTGGGCAGCTTTCGGAAAAAAGAACCTTTTCGGGGAAACAGTGAAAGTCACCGAGATGCAGAGTGAGGGCGGTGCCGCCGGCGCTGTTCACGGCTCACTCCAGGCCGGTGCTCTGACTACCACGTTCACGGCTTCCCAGGGTCTGCTGCTGATGATCCCCAACATGTACAAGATCGCAGGCGAGCTGCTCCCCACGGTCTTCCATGTGTCGGCCCGTGCCCTCGCTACACAGGCTCTCTCTATCTTCGGAGACCATCAGGACGTTATGGCCTGCAGACAGACCGGATTCGCTATGCTGGCATCATCCAGCGTGCAGGAAGCAATGGACCTCGGTGCCGTGGCGCATCTTTCCACCATCAAGTCCAGCGTGCCCTTCATTCATTTCTTCGACGGATTCCGTACTTCCCACGAGATTCAGAAGATAGAGGTACTCGATTCCGAGGCCCTCAAGGGGATGATCAGTGAGAAGGCCCTGGCGGCTTTCCGCAAGAAGGCTCTCAATCCCAACAAGCCTGTTACCCGCGGTACGGCCCAGAACCCCGACGTGTACTTCCAGGCACGTGAGGCCTGCAACACCTACTACAGCGCAGTGCCCGATATCGTGGCCCGCTATATGGGTGAGATAGGCGAACTGACAGGACGTCATTACCTGCCTTTCGATTACTATGGAGATCCCGACGCCAAGGATATTATCATCGCCATGGGCTCGGTGTGCGAGACCATCCGCGAGGTCGTGGACGCCCTCATGGCCAAGGGAGAGAAGGTCGGTGTCATCACCGTACGTCTGTACAGACCTTTCTCTGCAAAATATTTCTTCAGGGTACTGCCCAAGAGCGTAAGGAGAATCGCCGTTCTCGACCGCTGCAAGGAGCCCGGAAGCGTGGGTGAGCCCCTGTATCTGGATATCAAGTCCACTCTTGCGGAGATGGGCGGTGACGCACCCTATGTCATCGGCGGCCGTTACGGCCTGTCCTCCAAGGATACCAGCCCTGCCCAGATATTCGCAGTCTTCAAGAACCTCAAGCAGAAACAGCCTAAGGCCGACTTCACTATCGGTATCACGGATGACGTGACATTCAAGTCCCTTCCCGTAGGCGAGGAGATATCCCTGGCCAAGAAGGGTACATACGAGTGCAAGTTCTACGGTCTCGGTTCCGACGGAACGGTAGGCGCCAACAAAAATACCATCAAGATTATCGGCGACCACACCTCCAAGTACTGCCAGGGCTATTTCGACTATGACTCCAAGAAGTCCGGCGGCTACACCTGCTCGCACCTGCGTTTCGGTGACAGCCCCATCACCTCTCCCTACCTCGTGTCCACCCCTGACTTCGTGGCCTGCCACGTGCCTTCGTACCTGTACAAGTACGACGTGCTCAAGGGTATCAAGAGAGGCGGTACATTCCTGCTCAACAGCCTCTGGTCGGTAGAGGAGACCATCAAGAGGATTCCCGATCATGTAAAGCAGGTCATTGCCGAGAAGAGCCTGAAGGTCTACATCATCAACGCCACCAAGATAGCCGAGGAAATAGGTCTGGGCAACCGTACCAACACCATCCTCCAGTCGGCATTCTTCAAGATTACCGGTATCATCCCCTACGAGCAGGCTGTGGCCTTCATGAAGAAAGCCATCGACAAGAGTTATGGCAAGAAGGGTGAGAAGGTTGTCAGCATGAACTATGCTGCAGTGGACCGTGGTGCCGAGTACGAGGAACTCACAGTTCCCGCTGAGTGGAACGGTATCGTAGCCCGCTTCCGTCCCGCCAACTTCGACCGTCTGGCTCCCGAGTGGGTACGCAGCGTGGCTGACGTGGTCAATGCCCAGAACGGTTACGATGTACCCGTGAGTGCCTTTACAGGCGAATATGCCGATGGTACCATACCTGCCGGCACAGCAGCTTACGAGAAACGCGGTATCGCAGTAAGCGTTCCCGAGTGGAATCCCGAGAAATGTATCCAGTGCAACCAGTGCGCCTATGTCTGCCCTCACGCAGCCATCCGTCCTTTCCTCACTACAGAGGAAGAGCTCTCCAAGGCTCCCAAGGGCATCAAGAGCGCTCAGGGCAACGCTGCCTTCAAGGCTTACCGCTTCACCATGCAGGTATCTCCTATGGACTGCACCGGTTGCGGCAACTGCGTAGACGTATGTCCTGCCAAGGAGAAGGCCCTGGAGTTGAAGCATCTTGGAACCCAGACCGACCAGCAGGCCTGCTTCGACTACCTGCACGCCAACGTGGGCTACAAGGATACAGTCGCTCCCAAGACCCAGAACCTCAAGAACTCCCAGTTCTCACAGCCTCTGTTCGAGTTCTCCGGTGCCTGCGCCGGCTGCGGTGAGACACCTTATATCAAGACCATCACCCAGCTCTTCGGAGACCACATGATGGTCGCCAACGCCACCGGCTGCTCATCCATCTACAGCGGTTCCTTCCCTTCGTCTCCTTACTGCACCGACAAGAACGGCCGCGGACCCGCATGGGACAACTCCCTGTTCGAAGACAATGCCGAGTTCGGTCTCGGTATGCGTCTCGGAACCGAGCGTCTGCGCAACACCGTGGCAGAGCTGATGAAGAAGGGTCTGGAGTGCCCCAAGTGCTCTTCCGACATCAAGGCCCTCTTCGAGCAGTGGCTCGCTGAAAGGGGCAATGCCGCTGCAACCCGCGAGATCTGCGACAAGCTCGTTCCGATGCTCGAGGAGAGCGAGTGCGAGGCCTGCCGCGAGCTGCTCGGCTACAAGGACTACATCCCTGCCCGCAGCCAGTGGATCTTCGGTGGTGACGGCTGGGCATACGACATCGGATACGGCGGACTGGACCATGTCCTGGCTTCCGGAGAGAATGTCAACGTCCTCGTTCTCGACACCGAGGTGTACTCCAACACCGGCGGACAGTCATCCAAATCCACCCCTGCCGGCGCAGTGGCCAAGTTCGCTACCTCCGGTAAGAGAGTGCGCAAGAAAGACCTCGGCATGATGGCCATGAGCTACGGCTACGTATATGTGGCACAGGTAGCGATGGGCGCCAATCCTGCCCAGTACTTCAACGTGCTCAAGGAGGCCGAGGCCTACAACGGACCTTCCCTGATCATCGCCTACGCGCCCTGCATCAACCACGGTCTGCGCAACGGCATGGGCAAGAGCCAGAGAGAGGAGAAACTCGCAGTAGAGTGCGGTTACTGGCATCTGTACCACTTCAACCCGGCTCTGACCGACGAGGGCAAGAATCCCTTCACCCTCGACAGCAAGGAGCCCGACTGGAGCAAGTTCCAGGACTTCATCAAAGGTGAGGTGCGCTACAGTTCCCTGATGAAGAGCTTCCCCGACATCGCTCAGGAACTCTTCGACAAGACCCAGCAGTTCGCACAGATCCGCTACGAGTCCTACAAGAGACTGGCCCAGTAGCAGAGCATCTGCGATAAGTGCAAATAAGAATCCCGGCCCCGTCATTCCGAGGCCGGGATTTTTTGTGCTCCGCCGATCAGATTTCGCTCAGCAGCTTCTCCCATTGTCCCACTATCTTTCCATAGTCGAACCGGGATGCCGCGGTGAGGGCATTGTCCGAGAATTCCTTTCTCCGCCTGTCGTCGCGTATTAGTGAGAGCAGGGCCTCTGCCAGTGCTTCTGCGTCCAGTGGTGGAACCAGGATGCCGTTGCGTCCGTCCTCCACTATCTCGGCAGGTCCGGTGAGGCAGTCGAAACTGACTATGGGCAGTCCCATGGACTGGGCTTCGATGAGAACGAGCGGCAATCCCTCGAAGCGGGAGGACATGGCGTAGATGGAGGCCTGCCGGTACATTGCAAGTACGTCCTTCGTGGTAGGAAGAAACTCGACGCTTCCCGACAATCCGTTTTTCTCCACGTATTCCTTTACCTCGTTCAGGAGAGGTCCGTCTCCGACTATCCGCAGTTTCCACCCTCCGGTTTTGTCGGCGATCCGATGCCATGCCCGTACCAGCAGGTCCTGTCCTTTCTGTGGAACGACCCTGCCCATCGACAGGACAGTCCTGGCTGTCAAGGGAGAGGGCTCCGAACAGTCTATCGTGATAGGATTGGGAATGCATACCACTTTCCTGGCATTGAGTTGATGGATATACCCTTCTGCGTCCCTCCGTGTAAGAGTGACTATGCAGTCGGAGTGACGGGCTGCCAGACGTCTGCTGCGTCTGGTCCTGGGATTTTTGCTGTAGAAGATGTTGAAGTGCTCCCAGGTGATGGTCTTGAATCCCCTGGTGGCCGGAGCATAGATTCTGGACCGGCCGGCATCTACGACGATGATGACATCCGGGCGGTATTCGCGATACAGCTTTCTGAGCCTGATGATGCGGAGCCTGTCCCGGTACAGGAAGAAGCCGTCTTTTGCGCCGGCCAGGTAGTGGATGGGTATGCCGCTGTCTATGTGAAAGAAGGGCTGGCTGCCCCCGCCTAAGAAACTTGCGATGTGCACCTCGTGACCTCTTTCATACAGGGCATTGGCAATCAGGGAGGTCATCCTCTCGGTGCCTCCCTGTTTGTTGATTGCCTTAATGGTGAAGAATATTCTCATATTCTGCAGTTCCTGTCCTTATTCCAGGAACGCCAGCACCTGATTGATCTCCACGTTCTCGTTGTGCCTTACGTCCACCTGGATGAGCTTGCCGGTCTTGGGCGCATAGACGGGCTCCACGCCGTAGTAGGTCTGGATGTAGCATACGGGGGTGCCTTCCTTGAACTTGGTGCCGATAACCGGAGCGGTGCTCTCGTCGGCTACATTGTACTGCCAGATGAGCTTGCCCTTGGCAACGGCCTGAACGGGCATGGCTTTGGGATGCTCCGCCATGACCTTCTCCACGTCGAATGCGGGTACTTCGACCACCTTGCGGGTGACGATCTTCGGAGCTCCGGCCTTCTCGCGGGCTGCCTCCAGCTCCTTGTTGAAGCGGTCCTTGGCCACTCCGCTCTTGTAGTCGCGGTACTGGCGCTCGTGCATTGCGAACTCGAAGAGTTCCTCGTCGTCCTGGCCGCGGTCCCAGCCTTCCTTCTTCATCTCCTCGATGAAGTGGGGCAGCTCGTCGGGGAATGCGTCCTGAGGATTGCCGGTGTAGAACTCCAGCCCTTTCTCCTTGACGATGTCCAGAATCTCGGGGGCCAGAGGGCCGGGCAGTGTGCCGGTCTTGCCGAGGATCATGTTCATGGTGTCCTTGTCGATGGTCTTCCACCTGGGCTCGCCCTTGAGGGTGTGCATGAGGTTCATCAGGGCGGTGTTCTTCACGTACTGGCTGAAAGGAGTTACGAGAGGGGGATAGCCGAGCTTGGGCCATACGTACTCGACCTCCTGGAAGAGCATGACCATCAGTTCGTTGAGGGATACTTCCTTCTTGCCCTGGTTGCGCAGGGACATGTTGATTGCACCCTGGAAGCCCTTGAGGTCGGCCATCATCGAGCCCATCATGCCGCCGGGCAGGCCGCAGCCTACCAGCAGCGAGGAGCTGATGTAGTTGTTGGGCTCTATAAACATGCCCAGGAAATCATCGATAAATGTCTGGGTCAGGCGGCGGGCCTCCATATAGGCATCCATGTTGATGTCCTTTACGAGGAAACCGGCGTCCTTGAGCATGGCCTGTATGGTGATGACGTCAGGATGGATCTTGCCCCATGACAGAGGCTCCATGGCCACATCGAGGTAGTCTGCGCCTGCACGGGCTACCTCCAGCATGGAGGCTACCGAGAAACCGGGACCGGAATGGCCGTGATACTGTACGATGATGTTGGGGTATTTGTCCTTGATGCTCTTGGTCAGACGGCCCAGGAAGGCAGGACGGCCGATGCCGGCCATATCCTTGAGGCAGATCTCGTCGCAGCCGTATTCCACCACTTTGTCCACTATGTCCATATAGTACTCGACGGTATGGATGGGAGAGTAAGTGATGCTGAGGGCTACCTGGGAGATCATGCCGCCCTCCTTGGCGAGGATGACGGAGTCCTTGAGGTTGCGGTGGTCGTTGAGGCCGCAGAAAGAGCGGGAGATATTGGTTCCCTGTTTGGCCTTCACTTTATACATGAGACCCCTCACGTCCCTGGGTACGGGATTCATACGGAGGGCGTTGAGGCCTCTCTCCAGCATGTGTGTCTGAATACCGACTTTGTTGAACGGGGCGGTCCATGCTCTTACGGCTTTGTTGGGGTTCTCGCCGAAGAGGAGGTTTACCTGCTCGAAAGCTCCTCCGTTGGTCTCTACTCTGTCGAAGCATCCCATATCGATGATGACAGGGGCGATCTGGACAAGCTGGTCAACCCTCGGAACATATTTTCCTGAAGACTGCCACATATCCCTGTAAACCAGGGAAAATTTGATTTCACGTGCCATATGGTAATAGTGTTTTGTTAAAAATTTTCTTCCAAATATAGAAAATTTGCGTGAATAAGAAAAGTATTCTTATATTTGCACTCCCTTTTAGGGGATAATTTTTAAATGGTGGATGTAGCTCAGTTGGTTAGAGCATTGGTTTGTGGCACCAAGGGTCGTGGGTTCGAGTCCCATCTTCCACCCGGTTCAGCCGCCTCAGAAACTGAGGCGGTTTTTTTATAGCAAATGCAATCGGGTTGCCGGCGGCGGGAGGTAAATTTGCGGTTGTGATTAAATATACAGGATATGCAGAAAAAAGAGATATTTCCGGTAACCGGCCTGGGCTGCGCCGCATGTGCCGCGCGGGTCAACAAGGTTCTGAACTCCTGCGAGGGGGTGGAGGAGGCCAATGTGAACTATGCCTCGGCCACAGCCTTAGTGAGTTATGATGACAGCAAGTGCTCCCCCGAGGCTCTGAGAAAGGCCGTTGAGGAGGCGGGCTACGGTCTGATAACGGATGTGGAGAATGAGGAGGAGGCAGCGGAGGCGGAGCGTCTCAGACAGTACCGTGCTCTCAGGCGTCAGACCGCAGGTGCTGTCATCGGAGCCCTGCCCGTCTTTGTCCTCAGTATGTTCTTCATGGACCTGCGCTGGGGACAGTGGGTGACTTTCGTACTGGCCACGGTGGTGGTCTTCGTCTTCGGCCGCCGCTTCTTTGTAAACACGGTCAGGCAGCTGCGGCACGGGGCCGTCAATATGGATACCCTCGTGGCCAGCAGTACCGGAGTAGCCTGGCTGTTCAGTACGTTCAATCTGCTCTTCCCGGAGTTCTGGCTCTCCCGCGGCATCGAACCGCATCTGTACTTCGAGGCGGCCAGTGTCATCATCGCCTTCATCCTCATCGGGCGCCTGCTGGAGGCCCGCGCCAAGCAGAAGACTACCGGAGCCATCCGCGGCCTCATGGGACTTCAGCCCAAGACGGTGACAGTGCTCGCGGAGGACGGCAGCGGGAAGGAAGTGCCCATACAGTGGGCCCGCCCCGGCGACACCATCATAGTCAGGCCCGGAGAGCGGGTGGCGGTGGACGGAACGGTGCTCAGCGGCGAGTCCTATGTGGACGAGAGCATGCTCAGCGGCGAGCCTGTGCCGGTGCTGAAGCAGCCTGAGTCCAAGGTCTACGCCGGTACCATCAACCAGAAAGGCTCCTTCCGCTTCAGGGCCGACAAGACCGGCGGCGACACCATGCTCTCGCAGATTATCCGCATGGTGCAGGACGCCCAGGGCAGCAAGGCGCCGGTGCAGAATCTGGTGGACCGGGTGGCCGCTGTCTTCGTACCTATAATAATAAGCATCGCTGTACTCGTCTTCGCCGCCTGGTGGATATTCGCTCCTCAGGACGGCTTTATTCACGGTCTCCTCTGCATGATTACCGTGCTTATCATCGCCTGCCCATGTGCCCTCGGTCTGGCTACTCCGACTGCGATTATCGTCGGTATCGGCAAGGGGGCGAGGAACGGTATCCTGATCAAGGACGCCGCCAGTCTCGAGGTGGCCCGCAAGGTGGATACAGTGGTGATGGACAAGACCGGCACTCTCACGGAGGGCCGTCCGGAGGTGGTGGACCAGTACTGGGCTCCGGGAGCCGAAGCCCTGCGTCCGGTACTTTCCGCACTTGAGTCCCTCTCGGAGCATCCTCTGGCCGAGGCTGTGGTCAATGCCTTGAAGTCTGAGGACAATACCGCCCCGCTGGAGATATCCTCCTTCGAGAATATCCCCGGCAGCGGAGTCCGCGGAGAATACAATGGCTCTGTCTATATGGCGGGCAATCTGGAATTGCTTAAGAACAATGGGATAGCACCCTCCGGACAGATGCTCTCCCTCTCCGGGGACTGGCTCCGGGAGGCCCGCACGGTGATCTGGTTCGCGGGGCCGGACGGGGTGCTGGCCGTACTGGCCCTCGCCGACCGCATCAAGCCCACCTCCGCGGAGGCCGTGGCCCGTCTGCGCCGGATGGGCATCCGCACAGTCATGCTGACCGGGGACAATGAGGCATCGGCGGCGGCTCTGGCACGCGAGGCCGGGATCGACGACTTCCGCGCAGGTGTCCTGCCTCAGGATAAGGCCGCTTATATCAAGAAGCTGCAGGCCGAAGGGCATAAGGTGGCAATGGTCGGGGACGGCATCAACGACAGCGCCGCCCTCGCTCAGGCTGACCTGAGCATAGCGATGGGCCGCGGCAGCGACATTGCGATGGATACTGCGATGGTGACCATCCTCTCCTCCGACCTGATGAGGATTCCCGAGGCCGTCCGCCTCTCGCAACTGACCATCCGCACCATCCGTGAGAACCTTTTCTGGGCATTCATATACAACATCATAGCTGTGCCGGTAGCAGCAGGAGTGCTTTACCCTGTTAACGGCTTTCTCCTCAATCCCATGATAGGCGGAGCCGCCATGGCCCTGAGCAGCGTGAGCGTGGTGACCAACAGCCTGCGGCTGAGAAATAAGAGATTGAATTAAAATTATTTAAATATGGATATCGATTTAGTTTATTTGTGGGTGGACGGAAGCGACCCTGAGTGGCAGGCAAGGCGCAGTGCCTTCACAGGTAAGGGGCTGGATAATACTGAGGCGAACTGCAAGGGACGTTATTCGGACAACGGAGAACTCAGATACAATCTTCGCGCAGTGGAAAAGTACGCGCCCTGGATACGCAGAATTTTCATAGTCACCGATGACCAGACACCTGACTGGCTGGATACCTCCAATCCGAGGGTAGTGATGGTCCGCCAGAGGGATATTTTGCCTGAAATCAGCCAGCCGTGCTTCAACTCATCGCTTATAGAGCATTTTCTCTACAGGATACCGGGACTTTCGGAGCACTTCCTCTATGCCAATGACGACACTTTCATCAATAAACATGTGACACCGGAGATGTTTTTTGCTCCGGACGGTCTGCCTATAGTCCGCTTGATTCGTACCCGTCTCCGGGACTGGTACCTGGCTTTCAGAAAGAATGTCCTGGGAGTGCCGTACAAGTATTATATCCGGACCCTGCGGAATTCAGCGGAACTGGTGGAGAAGAAATACGGCGTCTATTACAGCGGAAAGCCGCATCATAACATAGACGCCTATCTCAAGAGCAGCTGCCGGCACACCGGGGAAGTCTTCGGACAGGAGATATCGGAAGTCCTGACCAATCATATACGTAAGGACAATGACATTCAGCGGGTGATATACTCCTACACGCCTCTGGCGGAAAAACGCGGGCATCTGGAGTATGTGACGCAGAGGACATCGTTCAGATTCCTTATCTATAAGAGGAGTCACTACAGTAAGCTGAGAAGGTTCAGTCCCACATTTTTCTGTATGAACGATTCGGAGTATGCGACGGACAGTGACAGGCAGAGGGTGACAGAGTTCCTGGCGGAGCGCTTTCCGCAAAAGTCTCAGTTCGAGAAATAGGGCCCGGTCAGAGCTCAAAGCTGGATTTTTCCGGCAGTATGCGTTCGAATGCCTCCCGGATGCTGTCCATAACCTGTGCGTAGTTGCGGATATGGGCGTTGTCATTGAGGCAGACAAGGGAGTAGGACTGTTCTGAAATGGCTTTTACAGCCTGCTTCGCACGGATGATGAGCGGGAACATCCTGGTGTCCCGATAGGTGTTGTAGGGCTCGAAGTTTCCCCGGCATATCTGCCAGGTGCGGAAGAGTTCCGGAGTATAGTCGCCGGGAGACCTGAACCTGTTGACCGACGCTTCGGTCAGTTCCTCGCCGGCGGCGTTCCAGACTTCCTCAAACGTGCTTTTCAGGTAGGGCTGTGCGTTGTGGGGTGTACGCAGGGTGACGAACTTGCCGTAAGGTCTGAGCAGATAGTTCCAGCGGGCTTTCGAACCGTAGCTCTTGTCGAACCATTTGTCCCGGTCGCGGGCCATCACCTCTTTCTTGTCGAAATGACGGTTGATGATGTTTATGCTGTTCTGCAGTGTTTTGTACCACTGAGACCATGACGGGTTCCAGATGAAGGCGGCGATGTCCCTGGGCAGGCCGTTCTTGAAAAAGCGTTCAGTTCCGACAGTGTTTATGATATGGACATCGTCGTTGAAGTAGACGAAGTGCTCGGCCAGGCCCGGTATCCTGTGCAGGTAATATTCGATTACCACCGAGTTGAATGTGGGCAGGAACTGTCCGGGGATGTAGTCCTTATGGCTTACCAGATGTATTTTGGGATTGTCGGTATTGAGCCATGCTGGTTTCTGTCCGCAGGTTACGAAATGTATCCTGCGCACCCAGGGAGCGAACTTCTCCACTCCGCGGAACCAGTATTTCAGGAAACCGTAATCGCGGAAACGGGCCTCGGATACTCCGTTTTCCGTATTCCCCGGATTGCCTGAATACTTCTTGAAATCAGCCTGCCACACCGGGTCGTCCATGTCCACCCACGTGATTACAAAATCGATATCCATATCTACCAGCTGTGATAGTTTTTTTAATTTGCCTGGCAAAGTTAAACTTTTCCTCTTAAGCAGTCTGAAAAATTTAGTATATTTGAAGAAATTTTAAATGTGCTTGACTATGAGAACACATATTTACCATTCGTTATTGACCGCAACGGTTCTTATTCTGGTGAGTGTGCTCAGTCTCGGTGCCCAGAATGAGTCTACATTCGAGCAGTTCAAGAAGCAGCGGGAGGCTCAGTACTCAGATTTTGAGGATCAGCGGGCCAAGGAATTCGAAGAGTTCAAGGCCAGATACTATTCGGCCTTCGAGCAGTTCAAGAAAAGTTATCAGCGTTCTCTTGAGGACGAGGAGGCCGCAGTGGACCTGATGGCCTCGGATGACGGTATCGCCATAGCTCCTGTACAGATGGCCCCGGCTCCTCCGGTGGTGGCGTCCACTGTGTCCGAGCAGAAGAAAATTCTGCGCGAGAGCATACGCTCGATCGCAACGATGAAGCCGGAGGACCTCGTTCCGGCACTTTCCGACGCCAAGGATACGGTAGAGCAGATGCGGGCGGCAGCGGAGGTCATGGAGACTATTGTCGCAGGGATGAATGTGGATGCTCAGGAGGACGGACCTCCGGCAACACCGGTATCCATGACAGTTGTCCTTGAACCCTATGACCCGGAGTATTTCTCCAGTCTGCCGGACCCGGCTGAGGCAGCGGAAGAACCCGTGGCCTCTCCTACGCCGGTGGTCGCTGCCTGGGAGGTGACTGAGGAAGGGGAGGTGAGGACCGTCGTAGGAGAAGGAACGGAGGAAGTTCCCGATGTGCCTTCAGATATGTCCGTCCCTAACGGAACCCCGACCGAGTATGTACGGATATCCTCTCCGTTTGGATCCAGGATACATCCGATTACACATAAACGTCATGGGCACAAAGGTATTGACCTGGCAGCACCGCGCAACACCCCTATCTATGCCACGGCCGACGGAGTGGTGACTTTTTCCGGCCGCAACGGAGGTTACGGCAACTTCGTCAAGCTGAACCATAAGAACGGATACAAGACAGCCTATGCCCACATGAACCGTATCGCTGTCCGTAAAGGCAAGACCGTGCAGAAAGGGGACCTTATCGGTTACGTCGGTTCCACCGGAGCCAGCACCGGCAACCACCTCCACTACGAAGTCTACTATCAGGACAAACTTATCGATCCCGCAACTACTTTATGAGTTTAATCCCATGTCTATGAAAAAGATATTATTTACATTATTGATTCTTATCCTTTCCTCGGCGGTTGCACCGGCCCGGAACAGGATACAGGATACGTTTCTGGGTATCAGATTCGGCTCGGACTACACGGCGGTATGCAGGTCCGACTGTTTCCGGAGCGAATTCAGCGGCCATAACCGCTGGGCGTTACGCGACTATAAACGTTACAACCGGGAGTCTCTGGCGGTGGGATATTACCACCGGCTGATTTTCGGCGGCTACTATTGGAAAGAGGCCCGCTTTTATTTTACAGATGCGCAGGTATTCTACAAGGTACGGTTTTATACTCCCTATACGGACAAACAATCATCTCAGGACCGTTACAATGAGGTCCGGGAAAGTCTTCATGAAAGGTATGGCGGGGCAGCGGGCATCAGTGTGGAGACAGACGACGTTTGGGATGATGATGATGCCCTGTCAGTGACTTACCGTGATGAAAATGGCCGTTCATGCGTACTTTCGCTCGAACTGCGGAAATCGCAGAACGGAAAGAAATTCTACTACGTCTTTCTGCGTTACGAAGACACTGACGTGAAAATTAATGCAAGTTACATGGAGGATCTTTAGTATGAAAAAGACAGTAATTATCATTATGACACTTGCGCTGGCCTCGGCAGCGGCTTTCGCTCAGACGAAGGTTCAGAATAAATTCCTGGGGCTCGAGATGGGCCAGCCGTACAAGGCAATATTCGAATGTCCGGAACTGATGGAAACCGCAAGCAACAATTACAACTGGTCTCCGCTCAAGGATGTGCCTGCACGTTGCATTCAGATTCCGTCCGTATCGTTCGGAGGCCGTTACTGGAACTACATGGAGTATTCCTTCAGTCCGTCCGGAATTTTCTATAAATTCAGGGTATATTCGGACTACGACAGCCCCAAGGACGCAGAGCCGAGATATACCTCCCTTATGAGCGACCTTGATCTCAAGTACCTTGGTAAATCGGGGATAACCAGGGAGGAAGATGACTCATTCAACCCCAAGAGCGGAGACAGTGAGAGAAGTGTGACGTATAGGGACGGGGAGGGAATGGAGTGTCGGCTTGTGCTCGAGTACAGTCAGTCTACGAATAACGGGATGACATATTTCCTGATGCTTTACTATATCGATACGAAACTGGAAGCAGCGGCAAAAGCCGAGTTTGTAAAAGAATTGTAACCTTAAAGTCACCATGTTTCATGATTTGTTATTTTTTTGGCACGGGGTTTGCAATAGATTAAGTCGGATAGTTTTTTCATAGGTTAAGTATTAGGTTAAGTAATAAAGGCTGCCGGTTCTCGGCGGCCTTTATTATTTTGTATATGTCGGATGAGGCAAATAGTATATCCCTCCGAAGGCGTTGGCTCCCGAAAAGGGAGGGGACCCGCCGCTTTGCGGTGGGGAGGACCTTCGGAGGGATATACTATTTGCCGCTTGACTCTTAAGCGAACAGCTTGAAGATAATCGTACGCGAGTAAGTTTCGCCGGGCCGGAGAATGCAGGACGGGAAGTCCGGGTGGTTGGGAGCGTCCGGGAAGCCCTGGCACTCTATCGCCACTCCGTCGTAGTCCCGGTAGGAGCGGCCGGACTTGCTCAGGGGCGAGCCGTCGAGCCAGTTGCCGGTGTAGACTTGGGCTGCCGGCTGGTCGGTCCAGATTTCGAGACGGCGGCCGGAGGCTGCGGAACTGAGCTCTGCGGCCAGTTTCAGACCCGGAGCACCGTCGAGCACCCAGCAGTTGTCGTAGCCTTTCCCGTATTTAAGGGCCGGGAAGTCAGCCTTGATGTCCCGGCCGATGGGCTTGGCCGTGCGGAAGTCCATCGGGGTGCCCTCCACGGGGGCGAGCTCACCGGTGGGGATGAGGGCCTCGGAGGTGGCCAGCCAGCGGGAAGCATTGATCCTAAGCACGTGGTTGAAGATGGATCCGCTGTCCTCGCCGTCAAGATTCCAGTAGGTGTGGTTGGTCAGATTGAGGATGGTGGGGGCGTCGGTGGTGGCCTTTATCGAGAGGGTCAGGGAGTTGTCCTCGCCCCAGGTGTAGGTGGCCTCCACGTGCATGTTACCGGGGTAGCCCTGGTCGCCGTCGGGACTGTCGAGGGTTAGAACGACTTCGGTGTCCGATATCTGAGATGCTTTCCACAGCCGGTTGGAGAATCCGTCAGGTCCGCCGTGAAGCTGGTAGTCCGGATGGTTCTTGACGAGCTGATATTCCTTGCCGTCTAGGGTGAAGCGTCCGCCGTCTATGCGGTTGGCGAAGCGGCCGGGTATCTTGCCGGCGCAGGGACCGTCGGCGAGGTAGCTCTCCTCGTCGCGGTATCCCAGTACCACGTCTCCCATCACGCCGTTGCGGTCGGGGACTACTATCGAGACTATGCCGGCGCCTCTTTCGGTCAGCATCACCGATGCGCCGTTCTTGTTGATCAGATGTATCATGGCTATTCGAGTTTACGGGCACCGTCACTGATTACCACCGGATAGACCTTGGGCTCGTGGCCGAACTTCGCGGCGTACTCCTTCTTCGCCTTGGCGATGAAGCCGTCGTACAGCTCGTCCTTGACTAGGTTTATGGTGCAGCCGCCGAAGCCGCCGCCCATGACCCTGGAGCCGGTCACGCCGCACTCGCGGGCCAGGTCGTTGAGGAAGTCCAGTTCCTCGCAGCTTACCTCGTAAAGCTTGCTCATGCCGTGGTGGGTCTCGTACATCTTCTGTCCCACAGTCTCGTAATCGTCACGCTCGAGGGCGTCGCAGACATCCAGTACCCTCTGGATCTCCTCAATCACGTACTCGGCCCTCATATAGTCCTCATCGGACACCACTCCGCGTACCTCGGAAAGCATCTTCATGTCCACGTCACGCAGATATTCCACTACCGGATATCCGGCAGCCTTGACGGCAGCCACTACGTGCTCGCAGGATGCGCGGCGCTTGTTGTAGGCCGAGGAGGCCAGCTCATGCTTCACCACCGAGTCGAGCAGCACCAGGCGGTAGCCCTTGGGATGGAACGGATAGTACTTGTACTCCATCGAGCGGCAGTCCAGGCGCATCAGGCTGCCGGCCTTACCGAAGATGGAGGCGAACTGGTCCATGATGCCGCAGTTGACCCCGCAGTAGTTGTGCTCGGTGCTCTGACCGATGCGGGCCAGTTCGAACTTGTCGATGCCGAGGCCGAACATATCGTTAAGGGCAAACGCGAAGGTGCTTTCGAGGGCTGCGGAGGAGGACATGCCCGCTCCGAGAGGCACGTCGCCTGCGAAGGCGGCGTCAAAGCCCTTGAGCACGTCGCCGCACCTCTTGATGGTCTCCCTGCATACTCCGAATACGTAGCGGGCCCAGGATGCAGCGGGGGCGTCGGTCTCGGCGAAGCCGAACTCTGCGTAGTCTTCCAGGTCCACTGAGTAGACCCGTACCTTGTCCGTGCCGTTGAGGCGGATCTCCGCCATCATGCCCTTGTCGATGGCACCGGGGAATACGAAGCCTCCGTTGTAGTCGGTGTGCTCGCCGATAAGGTTGATTCTGCCGGCGGAGGCGTAGAATGTGCCGTTGGCGCCGAAGCGTTTTACGAACTGTGCGTGAATTTTCTCTTTCATAAGTCAGTGTGTATTTTTAATTATTGTTTTTTACGGATTTGATTTTCATGACTCCGTCACGGAGGCCGTCGGCGGAGGCCTTAAGAGTGATGCGTCCGGCCTTCTCCTTGCTCTGTACGATGACAGTGAGCATGCCGCCGAAGGCGCTCATCTCCGGGAGGTGGAAGAGCTCCAGGCAGGTAGGGTCGCCGTTGGCCACTGCCCTGAACTCACCGGCCCCCGACACGTCGAAATGCACCTTGCGGGAGTCGAGCGGGCAGAGATTGCCGTCCCGGTCTACTATGCGGACGGTCACGTAGAGCAGGTCCTTGCCGTCGGCAGAGAGGCTTTCGCGGGCGGAAATCAGCTCGAGGGCATACGGCTCACCGGCGGTGCGGATGCTCTTCTGCATTGCCTTATTGCCCTCGGAGTCATAGGCCACTACGGTGAGTTCTCCCGGTTCATAGCGGACATCATTCCACATCAGACGGAATCGGTGCTGGAGGGTGCTGTCGCATTTTTCCCGGATGCCCAGGCTCCTGCCGTTGAGGAAGAGTTCGGCCCTGGGGTAGGATGTGTAGACAAATACGGGGGTGACCTCTCCCTCGCGGCCCTCCCAGTTCCAGTGCGGGAGGATGTGGAGGGTGGCGCTGTCCCGGTTCCAGACGCTGCGGTAGAGCCAATAGCGGTCCTTGGGGATGGAGGCCAGGTCTATGATGCCGAACATCGAGCTGTGGTTGGGCCAGGCGTCGGTGTCGTAGGGCGAGGGCTCGCCGAGGTAGTCGAAGCCGGTCCAGACGAACTGTCCCATGGTCCAGGGGTAGTCCTCGGCCAGGGCGAGGTCATCGTCGGGCACGTTGGACCAGGAGCAGTACTCGAGGTCGTAGGATGAGCTCTGGTGGTCGTCGTAGAGGGCGTCGTACTTCTTCTCCACGGGGAACTTGTACACGCCCCTGGAACTGACGGTCGAGGAGGTCTCGCTGCCCAGGAGCACTTTCTGGGGCAGGGTCTCATAGCCTTCCAGGTAGCGGTGGGCGCGGTAGTTGAATCCAGGTACGTCCAGCACGGCTCCGAACCCGTTGTGCAGTATCGCGTCTATCTGGTCCATGCCGCAGGTGACGGGACGGGTGGGGTCCTCGCGGTGGCAGATGTCCTGCAGGAAAGTGGCCACCTCATAGCCGCCGGGGGTCCACTGCGTGGGCACCTCGTTGCCGATGCTCCACATCACGACGGAGGGGTTGTTGCGGTAGTGGCGGAGCATATTGACCATGTCGCGCTCGGCCCACTCGTCGAAGTAGCGGTGGTAACCGTTGAGACACTTGGCCACGTCCCATTCGTCGAAATTCTCAATCATCACCATGAAGCCCATCTCGTCGCAGAGCTGGATAAGCTCGGGCGCGGGCATGTTGTGGGTGGTGCGGATGGCGTCGCAGCCCATGTCCTTGAGCATGGTCAGCTGGTGGCGCAGGGCCGAGGTATTGACGGCGGCGCCGAGGGGACCCAGGTCATGGTGCAGGCATACGCCCTGGAACTTGCGGTTCACTCCGTTGAGGTAGAATCCGGTTTCGGGGCGCACCTCTATGCTGCGGATGCCGAAGGTGGTGGCATGGAAGTCGGAGAGGGTGCGGTTTCCGTCCTTGTCCTGGACGTATATCCGGGAATAGGCGGTGTAAAGCTCCGGGGTCTCCGGGAACCACAGGCGGGGCTGCTCTACGGTGACTTTCTGGTTGAGGACGGCAATGCCTCCCTCAGCGGCGGCCTGCTCCGCTCCCGTGAGACTCTCTATGGAGGTGATGAACCGTCCGTTGGCATCGCGGATAACGGTGAGCAGGGCTACGGTCTCCTCAGTGGTTATGCCCTCAATCTCAGTGCGGATGTTGACAGAGGCCTCGAGCAGGGACGGATCCAGTTCTGTGGTTATGTAGGTGCCCCACACGGGGATATGGACTTTTTCGGTCTCTATCAGCCATACGTTGCGGTAGAGGCCGGCTCCGGGATACCAGCGGGAAGACTGGGGGCGGTTCTCGAGGCGGACGCGGATCTCATTGTTCTTGCCGTCGGCGGTGAGGAAAGGGGTGATGTCGCAATGGAAGGAGTTGTAGCCGTAGGGCCAGAATATTACCTCCTCGCCGTTGACATAGACCCGGGCCTCGCTCATGGCTCCGTCGAAGAGCAGAGTCGCCTTCTTGCCCGGGGTCACGTCCAGGGTCCTCCTGTACCAGCCGACCCCGACGTAGGGCAGGCCTCCCGTGCGCCCGGTCTTGACCGTGGCGGTCTCCTCGCCGTTCTGGACTACTGCGACCGTCTGCAGGTCATTGTCCCGGCTGAAAGGGCCGTAGATAGCCCAGTCGTGGGGGATGGTGACATCCTCCCATATTTCGGAGGAGTCGCCCTTGTGGAACTGCCAGCCCTTGTCCAGGAGGGTGACGGTTCTTATCTGATCCAGAATCTCAACATTCTTGTCTGACGGTCTTTTGTGCACCCATACCAGAAAGATTATGAGTGCCAGGGCGACTGCAGCAAGTATCTGAGCCCCCTGTATGATGGTCCTTTTTTTGTTCTGCATGGCGTGTCTGGCTTAGAATCAGTTCTTGAATGCGTCGAGGGCCTTGGTGGGGCGGAAGTTCCCGTCGAAAGCTCCCTTGTTGTAGGAGCCCCAGCCTAGTTCCTTGTAGATGTCCGAGGTCCAGGCCGGATTGCACTGAGGCTCCCAATAGAAGACGCCGGCGCAGGCCTCTCCGTCTCCGAGAGTCCTGGCCCTGGACAGCAGATCGGTCAGGAAAGCCAGGCACTCATCCTCCTTGTTCCAGGTCATGCCGGCCTCGCATATCATCACCGGGGTTCCGTATTTCCGGTAGAGAGCAAGTGCGTTGCTGAGGGTGGCGTCGGTGACGCCCGTGTATTCTCCTTCCTTGTATTCGGCCTCGGTGTCGTGGGCGTAGTATTCGGGATAGAGGGACATGCCGATCATATCCCATTTGCCTCCATTGGCCTTAAGTCCGTCGAATATCCATTCATAGAGGCCGGGGCGGTCACCGTGATCCAGATGGACGATGACCTTGGCTTCGGGGAATATTTCCTTCACGGTGTTGTAGCCGGCCGTGGTCATTACGGCGTAGTTGGACATGCTGGTGCTGGCCTTGCCCGAGATGCCGGCATTGTCCTCATCCCAGAGCATTCCGTCGGAAGTCTCATTGCCCACCTGCACCCATTCCGGGGTGACGCCCTCATTTTTAAGGGCTGTGAGCACTTCGCGGGTGTGGCCTTGGATGGCCCTGCAGAGCTCTTCGAAACTGTAGTCAGCCCAAGCCTCCGGTTTGTTCTGCTTGGAAGGATCGGCCCACCAGTCGCTGTAGTGGAAGTCTATCATGATTCTCATGCCCAAGTCGCTGGCAATCTTAGCCTTGGCTACTACATCCTCCATTCCGCACCAGCCCTCGGGAGGGTTTACCCATACCCGGTAGCGGACGGCGTCGAATCCGAGCTCCTTCATCAGGGCGGTGCACTCGCGCTCCTCACCGGCGGCGTTGTAGAACTTGATGCCGTCATCGGCCATTTCGGTGGCCCAGCCTATGTCGGCGCCCTTTGCGAAAGGAGCCGGCTCCGTTGTCTCAGGCTTCTCTTCTTCTTTGTTTCCGTTGTTGTTGCAGGAGACCGCCAGCGTGACAGCGGCGGCCATCAGGATAAGGTGTAGAATCTTCCTCATAGTGTCTCTCTCTTAGTGAATGAAAAAATCATTCAAAGTTACTGACAATATTTGAGAAGTCCTACAATTACTTCTGTGTTTTACAGCCCGTATATGAGGTATCCCGCTCCGCCCGCTGCGATGATGACCCAGATCGGGTTGGCCTTAAGGAAAAACAGGGCCGCGAAGGCTCCGGCGAAGAGGGCCCAGCTCCACCAGTCGATGAAGTTGTAGGGTGTTATCAGGACAATGGCGGCTGCGGCGATCATCCCGATGGTCACCGGCCGCATGACTTTCAGGACGGAGGCAAAATACCGGTTGCTCCTGAATTTCTCGAAGAGGATGCAGATCCACAGCACCAGCAGGTAGGAGGGGAGAACCACTGCAAATGTGGCGGTGAGCGAGCCCAGGACGCTGACCGCAGGGCTGAAGCCCATGGCGTGGGGCACCGAGTAGCCGATGTAGGTGGCGCTGTTGATGCCTATCGGACCGGGGGACATCTGGGAGATGGCCACGATATCGGTGAACTCCTCGGGGGTGAGCCACTGATGGACTGTCACTACCTGGTTCTGGATCAGGGAGAGCATGGCGTAGCCTCCGCCGAAGGTGAATGCACCTATAATAAAGAAAGTGATGAACAGCTCGAGGAATATCATCGCCCTGCCTCCTTTCTGCCGTTATGCCTGTCCTGCCGGCTGTAGGCCAGGATGAGGCCTCCGGCGATGGCGGTGATGATAATCCAGATGGGAGAGATTCTCAGAAATGCGATGAGGACCGTAGTCGCCACTGCGATGCTGCCGGTAATCCAGTTGAGGCGGTTCTGGACTGCCATGCGGAAGACCGGGGCGGCAATCAGGGCGACCACTGCCGGGCGGATGCCCTTGAAGACGGCCTGGACGGTGGGGTCGTTCTGGAAGGTGGTGAAGACGGCGGCGACCAGCAGTATTATTATAAAGGGAGGCATCACGCTGCCGAGGGTGGCGACGATGCTGCCTTTTATCCCGGCGAGCCGGTGTCCTACGAAAATCGACACGTTTACGGCTATCAGTCCGGGGGCTGACTGGGCGATGGAGATGATATCGAGGAAATCCTCGGGGGCAATCCACTTGTTCTTATGGACTACCTCCCTCTCTATCAGTGGAATCATGGCTACGCCGCCACCTATGGTGAAGGCTCCGATCTTGGCGAATATGACGAACAGTTTCCAATACATGACGCAAAGATTGAAAAATTTTTTCAAAAAAATTGCAAAAAAAATTTGGTGGTTAAAAAATAGTCCGTATATTTGCAGCCCGTTTGAGAAAAACGGATACCAAATGAAAGTTCTTTGATAGCATTGTACGAGTGAAAAAGGTAGAGGTTTATTAATATTAATAATCTCGTCAATAAACCGGTCAGGACAAGCTTAGAGATAAAAACATATACAATGAAGAGTTTGATCCTGGCTCAGGATGAACGCTAGCGGCAGGCTT
>CALVDH010000007.1 GCA_944326235.1 uncultured Bacteroidales bacterium
AGGCCCTCGTCGCCGAACTGAACAAAGGCGTACACGACATGGTCATCCTCAATTTCGCCAACGGCGACATGGTGGGCCATACCGGAGTCTACGAGGCCATCTGCAAAGCAGTCAAGACGGTGGACGAGTGTGTCGCCAAGGTAGTGGATGCCGCCCGTACCAACGGCTACTCGGTATTCATCACTGCCGACCACGGCAATGCCGACCATGCTGTCAACGAGGACGGCTCGCCCAATACAGCCCACTCCCTCAACGTAGTGCCCTTCATAGCCGTGGATGACGACATCAAGAGCCTGCGCAACGGACGTCTGGCCGATATCGCCCCCACCATGCTCAAGCTCATGGGCATCCCCGCCCCCGCCGATATGACCGGAGAACCGCTGTTCTAAACGGCACTCCATACCGCAGTTTTATAAAGCCGGGACATCCGTTTGTGATGCTCCGGCTTTATTCTGAATTTCCCGTAGAATGATTATCTTTGTAAGAAAAACGGAGGACACGGCCATGATGAAATATCCTATCGGAGTTCAGAGTTTCGAACAGATACGCAATGACGGATACGTCTATGTGGACAAAACGGATTTGGTATATAGACTGGCCAAGGGCGGTAAAATCTATTTTCTGAGCCGTCCGAGACGGTTCGGGAAGAGCCTGCTCGTGTCTACGCTAGAGAACTACTTCCTCGGAAGGCACGAGCTGTTCAAGGGACTGGCCATAGATGCTCTGGAGAAGGACTGGCTGCAATACCCTGTGTTTCACATTGACTTCAATTCCAGCAACTTCACGGAAGGAGGCGTTCTGGACCGGAAGATTGAGGCCACGGTGGCGGGATGGGAAGAAGTCTACGGTCGACCGGCAAGGGACCTGGACGTGGGCGGCCGCTTTGCGGATATCCTGCGCAAGGCCCACGAGGCCACCGGAAGGCGGTGCGTGGTACTCGTGGACGAGTACGACAAGCCGCTGCTGGACGTGATGGATACGGACTACACGATCGAGGTGGGCGGTCAGCGCAGGCCGCTGGAGGACTGGAACCGGGAGGTGCTCAGGGGATTCTACTCCGTCTTCAAGGCCGCCGACAACGACCTTCAGTTCGTGCTCCTCACGGGAGTCACGAAGTTCGCCCAGATCAGCGTGTTCAGCGGATTCAACCAGGCCAACGACATCAGCATGGACGAGCGGTACGAGGCCCTGTGCGGCATCACCCAGGAGGAGATGGAGATGTACTTCGCAGAGCCGATCGGAGCCATGGCCGCAAAGCTGCGCATCACCCGTGAGGAGGTCCTGCAGCGGCTCAAGGAGCAGTACGACGGCTACCATTTCAGCGTCGCGATGAGGGACATCTACAACCCCTTCAGCCTGCTGAGCGCGTTCGACAAGCTGAGAATCGACAGCTACTGGTTCTCCACCGGCTCACCCGAGTACCTCATGCGCCTGATGGCCCGCTCCAGCGAGAACCTCAACGAGCTCGTAGGAAGATATTACTCCCCGAGCATGTTCTTAGAGTACAAGGCCACTCCGGACATGCCGCTCCCCATTATCTACCAGAGCGGCTACCTCACCATCAAGGACTACCGGCAGAGCCGCGACACCTTCCTGCTGGATTATCCCAACCGGGAGGTGCAGAACGGCTTCATCCCGCTGGCGGCCTCGGAATACTTCAGGGCTCAGGGCCGGAACGTCAACTTCTGGATCCAGGACCTTCTGGACGCCCTGGAGGACGGCAGGACAGACCGCATCCGGCAGCTGTTCACGGCATTCCTCGCGGACATCCCCTACACGGCGCGGCGCAAGGAGAACGAGCGGGAGAGGGAGCGCTATTTCCAGTACACGTTCTACCTGATATTCAAGATGGTCAATGCCTACCACACCTGTATCGAGCAGCCCCAGAGCCAGGGCCGCGTGGACTGCATCGTCGAGACCCCGAAGTACGTCTACATCTTCGAGTTCAAGCTGGACGGCACGGCAGACGAGGCCCTGGCGCAGATCGAGGACAAGGGCTACGTCCGCCCGTACGCCTCCGACCCGCGCACCGTCTTCCGCATCGGAGCCGGCTTCTCCTCCGAAACGGGTACCATCGGGGAGTGGAAAACCGCCGGCGGTCCCCGGGAGCTTTAAGCACTTACGTAACGGTAAGCACTGCAGCACCCTCAAATTACAATACCTTGGCGGTCAGCACCTTCCGTCAGGCCGCTGATCGTTGCGCCAGTTTCGGAAACGCCGAAAAGATCAGCACTAAATGATAAGCAACTGATTATCGGACGATTGCAAAACGATCCTGCTCCCCAGCTTACTGTTGCGCCTCGGAAGTGCAAATCGAATAAATTCATTTGCATTTCTCTCGGCTTCTACATACCTTTGCAGCCGCAACGGTTCCTCTCCGGAGGATTAAAAGGGAACCGGGTGAGAGTCCCGGACAGTTCCCGCTGCTGTGAGTTCCTATGATGTTCCGGCACTTTTGCCACTGAGACCGCGGAAGATTGACCGTCTCCGCCGACTCGGGAAGGCGTCCGGAGCGGAACGAGTCAGAAGACCTGCCTTGCACACGGATCAGCGGCCTACGGGTGTTTAGGCTCCGGACTCTAAGAGGTCTTCGCGGCGTTTCTGCCCTTCAAGCTGCTGTCCATAATTTAGGAAAATGAAATATGGCAGTAGAAATCAGATATAGAACAATGGCTCTGGCACTTGCGGCAATGCTCGCAGGCAGCTGCTTCTTTGCGGCCTCCGCCCAGGACCGCGACTCTACCGCCATATCGGAGGAGAAGAACTGGGCCTCCGACACCACCCTCAGCATCGACGAGGTGATGGTGGTGGCGACCCGCACCTCGCAGGAAGTGGTGCCGGTGCAGATGCTCTCGGGGGAGAAGCTGCGGTCGCTGGGCACTCACTCCATAGCCGATGCGATAAGGTATTTCTCCGGAGTACAGATCAAGGACTTCGGCGGCATCGGAGGACTCAAGAGCATCAATGTCCGGAGTCTCGGCAGCCAGCATGTAGGGGTATTCTACGACGGAGTGGAACTGGGCAACGCCCAGAACGGCATAGTGGACCTCGGCCGCTTCTCCCTCGACAACATGGAGTCGGTCTCCCTCTACAACGGCCAGAAGAGCGCCACACTCCAGTCTGCCAAGGACTACGCCTCCGCCAACGCCGTCTACCTCCGGACCAAGAAGCCCCGCTTCACCGACGGCAAGCGCAACAACTGGAACATAGGCCTCAAGGGCGGCTCGTTCATGACCGTCAACCCCTCTGTCCTCTGGGAGCATAAGATATCGGACCGCCTGTCCCTCTCGGCCAGCACCGAATTCCTCTATACCACAGGCCGGTACAAGTTCACCTACGCCAAGCAGGACGGCTACGACACCACCGGCGTCCGTCAAAACGGAGACGTGCGGATGACCCGCGCCGAGGTTGCCCTCTTCGGGGACATCGAGGGCGGATACTGGCGGGCCAAGGTCTATTTCTACGACTCGGAGCGGGGCTATCCCGGCGCCGTGGTCCGCGGCAAGTTCGTACACCAGGACCGCCAGTGGGACGACAACTTCTTCGCCCAGGGCTCCTTCAAGAAGGACTTCGCCCCCTGGTACTCCCTGCAGATCAGCGGCAAGTACGCCTACGACTACCTCCACTACCTCGCCGACCCCCGCCTCGACGTGACGGCCATGTACGTGGACAACCGCTACCGCCAGCAGGAGGCCTACCTCTCCGCCGCACACCGCTTCAAGCCCCTGAGGTGGTGGACATTGTCCCTCGCCACCGACTTCCAGTGGAACAGCCTGGACGCCGACCTGAGGGACTTCGTCTATCCCCTGCGCTACGCCGGATACGGAGCCGCCGCCACCGCCTTCGAGTTCGGAGGACTGAAACTCTCCGCCTCCCTCCTCTACACCTATATCCACGATGTGCTGAGAGCCTCGGACGCCGAGATGGACGACCGGCACCAGCTCTCCCCCGCCGTCATTGCCTCGTGGAAGCCTTTCCGGGATATTGACCTGGAGCTGAGGGCATTCTACAAGAAGAACTACCGCATGCCCACCTTCAACGACCTCTACTACACCTTCACCGGTGCATCCTGGCTGGAGCCGGAGGAGACCGTCCAGTACGACTTCGGGGCCACCTGGCACCTGATACGCAGCCGCGGCCGGTTCCGCGGATTGGACATACAGGCAGACGTGTATTTCAACCAGATAGACAACAAGATCATAGCCATGCCCACCTCCAACCAGTTCCGCTGGACGATGATGAACCTCGGCTACGTGGAGATACTCGGAGTGGACGCGGCGGCCCAGGGCTACTTCCGCTTCGGACCGGTGGACGTTTCCCCCAGAGTCAACTACACCTTCCAGCGGGCCCGCGACCTGACCGACCCGACATCCGAATGGTACGGCGGGCAGGTAGCCTACATCCCCCTGCACAGCTGCTCCGTGACCCTCGGCGCGGCCTACAGCAGCTGGTCCTTCAACTACAGCTTCATCTACACCGGCGAGCGCTACGAATCCTCGGCCAATATCCCCGAGAACTACGCCCAGCCCTGGTACACCCACGACATATCCCTGACCAAGTCATTCCTCTTCAACGGATGGGAGCTGCAGGCCACGGCCCTGGTCAACAACATCCTCAACCAGCAGTACGAGGTAGTCAAGTGCTACCCGATGCCGGGCACCAACTTCATGATTAAAGTCAATTTCATCCTATGAGAATAAATACTGCATATACTCTTTTCGGACTGCTGTCCGTATGTCTGGCCGGCGCGGTCATAACCTCCTGCCGGGGGATTGAGCCCATCACCCCCTCGACGGGCAATGAGGTCACCGGCGGCTCGGAGGCGGGGGAGGTCAAGGGCTTCTTCCTGCTCAATGAGGGCAATATGGGCAGCAACAAGGCCACTCTCGACTATTTCGACTATGCCACAGGGGTCTACACCCGCAACATATTCGCAGAGCGCAATCCGGGAGTGGCCCTCGAGCTCGGGGACGTGGGCAATGACCTCGGCATCTACGGGGGCAGGCTCTACGCCGTCATCAACTGCTCCAACCTCGTGGAGGTCATGGACGTAGAGACCGCCCGGCACATAGCGGAGATACCCCTGCCCAACTGCCGGTACATCACCTTCGACGGTGGCTACGCCTACGTCAGCTCCTACGCCGGGGCAGTTGAACTAGACCCGGAGTACCGCAGGGGCTATGTCGCCAAGATAGACACAGTGACCATGCAGGTGGTGGACACCTGCGGAGTGGGCTACCAGCCGGAGGAAATGGCGGTGGTGGACGGACGGCTCTACGTGGCCAATTCCGGGGGCTACATGGCTCCGGACTACGACCTCACGGTATCGGTCATCGACCTGGCGACCTTCGAGGTATGCAATGAGATAGAGGTGGCTCCGAACCTGCATCAGGTCAAAATAGGCGGCGACGGGATGCTCTACATCTCCTCCCGGGGAGACTACTACGGGCATCAGTCCTCGACCTGGGTCGTCGATCCCTCGACGGACGAGGTGGTGCGGGAGCTCCAGCTGCTGCAGAACAGTGACATGGCAGTCTACGGCGACTCACTCTATGTCATCTCCCACTCCTGGAGCAATGTCTCCCTGGACTACAGCACCGGCTACGCCGTCTTCGACACCCGGGAGGGCATCACCGTCACCCGCAACTTCGTCACCGACGGCACGGAAGAGGAGATCACCACCCCCTACTGCATCGCCGTCAATCCCTCCAACGGGGACATCTTCCTGACCGACGCCAAGGACCATGTCACCCCCGGCCGCATCCACTGCTACGGACAGGACGGAGTGCGGAAGTGGTCGGCCACTACCGGAGATATCCCGGCGCACATAGTGTTCACCCGCAAACAGTTAAAATCTTTGGATGAAATTTGAATTTAAAACTTTTATAAAAATGAGACGTATTTTTAAAATTTCCCTTGCAGCCACAGCCGCTGTAATCCTCGCCTCATCCTGCGAGAAAGAACCAGAATACACCCTGAAGACCCTCAGCTTTGAGGGAAGTTCCTGGGATGCACTTGTCGATGATCCCCAGTACGGCGGAGAGCTGCTCTATGGCGAATATGACGAGGCCAACTTCACCTATCTCGGAACGGACTACGGCTGGTACGACCAGGGCAATACCGAGCTCGCATCAGAACTTTGCGAAAACTATGGCTCGAAGGTGTACTGGAACGGCGGCCACGCAGTCTCCAACTACACAGACCAGGCGGCCACCACCGACTACACCCTCCAGCTGGCCATTCCCCTGAGCGGAGGCCACTCCGGCAGCAACTTCTGCGTGCACAACGGATTTAAAAGCGAATACTCCAAGAACGTAGGTTATTTCTACTTCAAGGACGGCGTAGGACGCGTCATCGAGAGCATGTATGTGACCAACACCTCCTACTATCTCGGCACAGTAGAGGCTCTAGCAGGGGCTGACGACTGGACCAAAGTAACGGCGACAGGCTACGATGCTGCCGGGACTGTAACGGGCACCAGCGAGTTCTACCTTACTGAGAACGGCCAGAGCATCAATGCCTGGACACTGTGGGATCTCACCGGACTCGGATCGCCGGTAAAGGTCGAGTTTGACATCACTTCCTCCATTCAGAACGAATACGGCATGGCCGCTCCAGGATACTTCGCATACGACGACGTGACCGTAAGAATGTAATCGCACTTGATGAGAAAATATTTTTCTGCATTCATATTTTTAATAGTTATTGGTGTTACCGGGTGCAGGGAGCAGCGCGAGTCCCTGCCTCCGGTAATTGTGCTTCAGCAGCAGCTCTACGAGACGGTCGTCGGAGAGCCGGTAACCGTCACTCCGGAGTACGAGAACTGCGGGGAGGAGACCGTGTATCTCTGGACCTGCGAAGGAGAGACGCTTTCCACCGGACCGGCCCTCACGTTTGAGAGCGGGGAGCGGGGAGAATACTGGATACTGCTGACGGTCGGCAATTCCGCAGGAGAAGACAGGGCCGAGCTGCGTATAGACGTCTACGAGACCATGCCGCCGGAAGTGTCCCTGCCCGGAGCCTCCCGGGGTTTCTCCGTCCTGCAGGACTCCCTCTTAGTGCTTGCGCCCGAGGTCTCTTCCGCCCTGCCTGTCGCCTATTCCTGGACGGTGGACGGGGAGGAGGTCTCCGCTGATTCGGTCTACACATTCCCTACCGGGGAGACCGGAACGTTCGAAGGAAGGCTCCGAGTCGAGAACCGGGACGGAGCGGACGAGGTGGAATTTACCGTAGAGGTGCTCAGTCCCGGGGAGGCATTTTCCTGGACATTTGACCGGACGGAATACGGGGTATGCTCCGGACGGAGCCTGCTGCTGCGGCCGCTGGACATAGAGCATCCTTTCGATGCCGTGTACACCTGGAGCGTGGACGGGGCTGAGGTACAGAGCGGGGAGGCGCCGGAATTCGTATTTGACCTTACAGCGGAAGGTTCCCATGCCGTGAATGTGACCATGCGGAATTCCTATACCACCGCCTCGCAGGACCTTACTGTGACGGTACTGCCGGCAGAAGGGACCTACTTCCGGGCGGCGGACGCCTCCAGCAGCGCGTTCATCTCCCAAGTCTGCGAATACACCCCCGCGCCGGGTCAGTTCATCAACGATGGTTACACCGCCACCACCATGCAGCAGGCCTGCGACTATGCCTACGGACGGCTGAGTGAAGGTGCGTTCGTCTCGCTCGGGGCGTTCGGTGGCTATATCATCGTCGGTTTCGACCACAGCGTGGAGAGCGGCGGCGAGGGAGTCCTGGACCTGCAGATTACCGGCAACGCCCACAGCTCCTCGTCCGAGCCGGGCATCATCTGGGTCAGCCAGGACGAGAACGGCAACGGCCTGCCCGACGACACCTGGTACGAGCTCCGCGGCTCCGAATACGGCAAGCCGGAGACGTGGCAGGACTACGCCGTCACATACTACCGGCCGGCTGAGAACGGGATGAGCGTCGAATGGACCGACAACCGCGGCGGCTCGGGCACAGTCGATTACCTCCCTGCCTACCACCGTCAGGACAGCTACTTCCCCGCCTGGATCAGCGCCGGCAGCTACACCCTGCGCGGCACCCGCCTCCAGGACCGCCTCGAGGACGAGAACGGCAACGGCTCGCTATGGATAGGACATCCCTTCGACTGGGGCTACGCCGACAACTGGAGCGGGACGGATCCCGACATCGACAAGTTCAGCATCTGTGACGCAGTGCGCTGGGACGGACAGCCCGCCGGCCTGAAGTACATCGACTTCGTCAAGATCCAGTGCGGCGTCCAGGCCAAGGGCGGCTGGACCGGCGAGCAGTCCACCGAACTGACCCTCATCCGCGATCTGCACATCGACTGAGCAAACATTTTCCTGTTTCCGACAAAAACCGGGGAAAACATTTTGCTTTTTCCGACAAATTCCCGCAAAAACATTTTGCTTTTTCCGACAAAGACGTATCTTTGCTGATGAAAATAAAGGTTTTGGACATGTCTGGAAAAATATTTAAGCGCAAAATTTACGAAAGGATGCTCCGATGGAAACGGGAAAGCAACGGGCAAACGGCACTTCTGATAAAAGGAGCGCGTCGGATCGGGAAATCCACCATCGCGGAGGAGTTCGCCCGCAAGGAGTATAAGTCATGCATAATCATTGATTTCTCGATAGCGGATGATGCTGTCAAAGAGTTGTTCTCGCATATTTCCGATCTGGATTACTTCTTTTTGAGGATTCAGTCATTGTTCAATGTTTCGCTGTATGAACGTAAATCGGTTATCGTTTTCGATGAGGTCCAGCTCTGTCCTCCGGCCCGGCAGGCAATCAAGCACCTCGTAAAAGACCACCGGTACGACTACATTGAAACCGGGTCGCTCCTATCGATAAAGAAAAACGTAAAAGGAATCGTGATTCCGAGCGAAGAAACCCGTATCGCAATGTATCCGATGGACTTTGAAGAGTTTCTATGGGCCATTGACAAACCTCAGACTCACGGGCTGATAAAATACTCATATCAAAATTTCAAGCCACTTGGAGATGCCGTAAACCGTGATCTTATGCGCCTTTTCCGCCTGTACATGCTCATAGGAGGTATGCCACAGGCTGTCAGTGCCTACCTGGAATCCAATGATTTCTCGGCCATAGACGCAGTAAAACGGAACATCCTGGAACTGTACATCGATGATTTCAGAAAAATCGACCCGTCAGGCCGCGCTTCCCGCCTGTTTGCCTCCATTCCCGCAGAACTCTCCCGCAATACAACCCGCTACAAAATAGGAAGCGTAATTGAAAATGCAACGGCAGCCAGACTCGGTGAACTGTTGATGGACATGGCAGACTCCATGACAGTGAACTTTGCCTACCACGCCGATGATCCCGGTGTTGGTTTCTCCCTTCATGCCGACTACAATTACTTCAAGATGTTCCTTGCCGATACCGGATTGTTCGTCACACTCGCTTTCATGGACCGTGACTATACGGACAATGTAATATACCGTAAACTCCTTTCAGACAAACTCCCCACCGACTTGGGATATGTGTATGAAAACGCCATCGCCCAGATGTTGAAGAGTGCCGGTAATGAACTGTTTTACTACACATTCAAGGAGGAGGTCCGCAACTACGAGATAGACTTTCTCATTTCGCGCAAAGACAAGATCTGTCCTGTCGAGATCAAGTCATCAGGCTACAACTCACATAAATCCCTCGATATGTTCCAGCATAAGTATTCAGCGAGGATTCTCAACCGGTATCTTCTCTACACTAAGGACCTGCGTAAAGACAAGGATGTTATCTGCCTTCCTGTATACATGGCGGATCTGCTGTAATTGGCGGAAATCCGCATAGAGCAAACCCGACTTTTGAGGATTACATTCCGAAAAAACAGCAACTTTTTAGGATTACATTCCGAAAAGTTGCTATTTTTGTGTAAAATTCAGACGATATGATAACACGAGCCCTTACCGGCAGGATAATGGCCGGACTTAATGGCGGAAAAGCTGTAATCATTCTGGGGCCGAGGCAGGTGGGAAAAACCACACTGCTTAAGGACCTGTTCGGAAACGACAGCGGAACTCTCTTCCTGAGCGGAGACGAACAGGATGTCCGCCAGCTGTTTCAGAACATCACATCTACCCGTCTGAAAGCCGTCATCGGAGACAAGCAGACCTTGATTATCGACGAGGCCCAGCGGATAGATGACATAGGACTGAAACTAAAACTGATAGCTGACTATATTCCAGAAGTCCGGCTGATTGCCACAGGCAGTTCTTCATTTGAGCTGGCCAGTAAAGTAAATGAACCGCTGACAGGCAGAAAATGGGAATACAGGATGTACCCGCTCTCATTCGGCGAAATGGTAAAGGAGCACGGCCTGCTGGAAGAGAAGCGTCTTATCCCGCACAGGCTGGTATACGGCAGCTACCCTGAAGTAGTGACACATCCCGGCCAGGAGAAAGACTTGCTGATGATGCTCAGCGACAGCTACCTATATAAAGACATACTGCTGCTGGACAATATAAAGAAATCATCCGGACTCACCACACTGCTCCAGGCCCTTGCCTATCAAGTCGGTTCGCAAGTCTCATACAACGAACTGGGGCAGACCTGCGGCATGGATGCCAAGACCGTTGAGAAATACATAACGCTGTTGGAACAGTGCTTCGTCGTTTTCCGCCTCGGCTCATTCAGCCGCAATCTGAGGAACGAGCTGAAAAGCAGCAAAAAGATTTATTTCTATGACAACGGCATCCGCAATGCCATAATCGCAGATTTTTCCCAGGCCGAAAGCCGCCGGGACATCGGTGCCCTCTGGGAGAACTATGCTATCTCCGAAAGGGTGAAACAGAACGCCTACACCTGTCACTGGTGCAATTCCTGGTTCTGGCGCACCAAAGAACAGTCAGAGATAGACTACATAGAGGAAAGCGACGGAAACCTGTCCGCCTTCGAATTCAAATGGAATCCCGGTGCCCGGCACCGCACTCCCTCCTCCTTCCTCAAAGCCTACCCCGGCAGCAACCTCAAAGTCATCACTCCGTACAACATCGAGGACTTCCTGCTGTAGTTGGCGGAAATCCGCTATCTTTGCCGCATGAAACACCTGCGTTATATCTGGATATTTCTGTTTACGTCCGCCAGTCTGCTCCTCATCAGCTGCACGGACAAGCCGCATATAAAGGCCGTTCTCGACAAGGCCGAGGAAGTGATGGAGACGGAGGACCCTGCAGTGGTCTACGCCATGCTGGACAGCATCAACACCGAAGATCTGAGCACCAGACGCCTCAAGGCCCGATACGCTCTGCTCTACTCCCAGGCCTTGGACAAAAATTACATAGACCTGACCACCGACAGCATCATCCGCCCGGCCGTCAAGTACTACAGGCATCACGGCAGCGCGGAGGACAAGCTCAAGACGCTCTACTACCTCGGAAGGATAAAGGAAAACGCCGGAGACAATGAGGGCACTATGCGCTGCTACATAGAAGCTGAGAGATATGTACATCGGAATGAGAACCTTTTAATGTCGGGACGGCTTTATTCTGCTAAGAAAGCCATATACTATCAACTATACCAATTTCACGATGCTGAGGACAATGCGGTTAAGGCCGCTTCCTTCTTTAAAAATGCAGGGGACACCTCCCGTTATGCTAAAGAGTTGTCCGCTGCCCTCAATACAAGTTTGATTCTGAATGACACTGCCGGCCAGGCAGCATACATTGAAGAGTTGAAACAATTGATACCCATTATGACAGAACCTGTTAAAAGTGCTTTCTACAGCACTCTCCTCAGTGCCATCCCGACCGATTCGACTGCAACTATAAAGGCAACCATAAATGAGTACATTTCTACGATAAAAAAAACAGATGCTATTGATTGGCTGTCTGTTGCTTTGGCATACTGGGAAATAGATTATATTGACTCAGCGCTCAGTGCTGTCGGGCGATACCCTCTATACGAAAAACGGCACACGTCAGAACAGCGTTATTATCTGGCATCAGCCTACATTCATGAAAGTAATGGTGACACCATACAGGCTTACGACTACCTGAAGCAGTATGTACAACTTGATACCGAAGAAAGACAGGGTATCTACAATGATGATACCAAATACGAAGATGAGAAATTTGATGCGGAACTGAAAAGGATAAAACTCACTTACAGTTTAATTATCGCTATTCTCGGAGCCATACTGACCGGAACTATATTGATGCTGACACTTAGAAAAACAAAAAAAAGAGAAAAGAACCTGGAACACAGCAAGCTGCAGCTGGAAAACACTCAAAAGAAACTTGAAAAAGACAATCTGGATCTTCAGGTAAAATACGAAAATACACTGGCCGAATTTGTGAAAAACAGCAAAAACAGTGAAATGCTCCGCAACAAGATAGAATACAGAATGTCACTATTTCATAAACTGGTTGCCTCATATATTACCCACGACGGACTGAGCAAACCGGTGGAGAAAGAACTCAATTCGTTAGTTGCGGATAAAAACATCCTTATGCAAAATCTTAGGGACTACATGTCAGCCATGTACCCGCAACTTATTTCTTTCTTAAAAGAAAAACAACTCAGTGAACAGGAAATCGACATCTGCAACCTGTATCTGATAGGGCTTCGCGGCAAGGAAATCGGTCATTATCTCAATATTTCCCGTCACTACATCATCAGCAGCGACATCCGCAAAAAACTCGGTCTCACCGAGCACGACACAAATATAGACATCTATCTTATCCAACTTCGCAATCAACTGCACGAACGTAAGACCTCTGACTGACAATATTAAACTTTTCCTACATTTTATTTACAGACATAGTTGATTATCTTATTTTTACAGCACTGCGTGTAAAACTTTTCTTTCTTTTGTAAAATTTTTCACTGATAATTTTGTGCGCAAAATTTAATCAAGTATGAAGCACATTATTATCCTCACTACATTAATTTTATTTTCTGCACTGTTGAACGCAGAAGAGAACAAAAACATTGATTTGATTGTCAAAGAAAATTCAACAAGTATAAAAGGAGACAGAACAGCAAATTATATAATTGAAGCTTTCTACCTCAGCATAGAAAACATAATCCACATTCATTGCTCCGGGACTAAAGAAACCAAATTGTATATTCTCAATACATACGGAGACATCATAAATTCTTCAAGCTCCTACTGCGGTGATATAGAGTCCTCAATACAACTTGACGTACCTGATATCAAGGGCAAATATTTTATAGTAATAGAATCTCCTGTTGCGTATGCCTATGGTACTTTTTCAATAATAAAATAAATTAATCAAACCAATTATTATGTTAAAACAATTTTCCCGATTTAAAATTTTATTCACTTGCATTGCCGCTATCATGATACTGGCTTCCTGCGAAGGAAGCAGAAGCATCCCTACAGTGTACAAGGCTACTATTGACAGTGAGGATGTCGGGTTCCCATTCTCCGGAGCAGATAAGGAAAAAGTGGACAAATACGCCGAATTCGATGCTTCAGGCCGCTACATACGCAACATTTACCATATAGAAAATGATATGCTGCCGATACTGCGCGTCACTGTAACCGACATCACCAAAGGGGAAAGGACAATGTTTTCATCAGATGAAATAGACATTTCCTACATTTCATCAGACGGTATCAGCTACTCGCTGGACAAGGATGACGAGAGCAATGATGTACCTTGCTTCCTGATGATAAACAAGGAGGACCGGGACATCATCTCAATGGAGATACGGTGTGCTACACTGGTCCCTGACAGCGGAGAAGGCATGCCTGTATCCATTGACTACGGAAAGATCGAGGCCGTTCTGCGGCATCATACCATAACACGTTAATTTCCATACCATGAAAAAGTTTTCTGCTATCTTAATGACTATTCTGCTGGGCATTGCACCTCTGAACTATGCTTCCGCAAGGGAGAAGCACGTCCAGTTTCCCGAGAAGAAAGTACTGCGGTATCAAGGAGAGTTCAGCCTGACCGGAGGCGCTACCAGCTACAGTATCAACTTCGGAGCCGACATTCTCAACGGCATAAGGTTCAATCCCTATCTCTACGCCGGTGTAGGTGTGGGGCTTGAAGTGGGTGTTGCAGAGTGGACAGCACCTATCTACCTTAACATCAAAGGATATGCTCCCATCTCGAAAAGAGTGAATATGTACCTTGGTACGGACATCGGAGTCAAACACTGGCTGGGATACTCCATCTCCCGCTTCTATGCCGGTCCGGAATTCGGATTCAACTTCGAGTTCGGCAAGCGGATGGGCATAAACCTGGGCATCCAGTATGATATCTGGTGCATCCCGCTGACAGTGGACGATGTGGAGGTGGGCAATCTCAATACATTCGGCATCGTTCTTGGT
The DNA here is from genome assembly GCA_944326235.1 of uncultured Bacteroidales bacterium. Classification (GTDB taxonomy): domain Bacteria; phylum Bacteroidota; class Bacteroidia; order Bacteroidales; family UBA932; genus Coprenecus. The sequence goes on from CALVDH010000007.1 coordinate 14,329, forward strand.
CTGGTATTCTAGTTATACAACGATGCGCTCCCGAAGCTATCTCGCAATAAGCTTTCGGGAGCGCATCGTCATTTTAATCGCCTGATATTCTGCAAAATCATCTTTACGGACGCTCCTCAACGCAGCGGGCGGCCTGGTGTCAGGGAGGACTACCTGAAAGTCACCTCGACGATGTAGTCGGGCACGTCGGCAGGCATGTCCTCGGGCAGGGTGATGAAAAGGCCTTCCTTGTACTGCTTGAAGGCGAGCTTCACATCCGAGGAGCCGTAAGGTGTGACTGAAGCGACTTTCCGGCCGTCCTTGTAGGGCACGTAGATCTGGCCGTCAGCTGCGGCCTTGAAGGCGTCGGCGGGGAAGACGTGCAGCCACATCCGGTCGTCCTTATGGGTGGTCACGCCCCAGGGCTGGGGTTTCACGAGGGTGCTGCGGGTGCCGTAGATGGTCTCGCCGTAGGTGCCGAGCCACTCGCCCATTGCGGCTAAGCGCTCGAGGGCCGCGGCAGGGATGTTGCCGTCGGGCTGGGGGCCTACGTTGAGCAGCAGGTTGGCGTCACGGCCGGCGGTGGAGACGAGGTAGCGGATGAGCTCGTCCACACTCTTGTAGTTCTGGTCGGTCATGCGGTAGCCCCAGGAGCCGTTCATGGTCTGGCAGGTCTCGAGAGGGAGGGTCGTGCTGACTCCGCCGCTGTGCCATCCGGCCGTATTCTCGCCGGGGATGTCGCGCTCGAATATCTGGATGTTCTCACCGGGATAGGGAGTGATGTGATGGTTGTTGCCGATCAGGCACCCGGGCTGGAGCTCATGAATCAGCGGGTACAGCTCGTCGTAACGGTAGTCGAGAGGCTGCTCCCACTCCTCATGGTCCCAGTTGCCGTCAAACCAGATGCAGCCCACATTGCCGTAGCGGGTCAGCAGCTCGGTCAGCTGGCACTTCATGAAATCAAAATAAGTGTCGGGGTCGGTGGCCTCGGGCCGGCCCGTGCCCTGACCGGTACGTCCGCGCGGCGCATCGGTGCGGCCCCAGTCGATCAGCGAGTAGTAGAAATGCAGGGGCATGTCCTGACGCTCGCACTCGGCCGCCAGCTCGGCGATGATATCGCGCCTGAACGGGGTCGCGTCCATGATGTCGTAGTCAGTGCATTTGCTGTCGAACATCGAGAAACCGTCGTGATGACGTGTCGTGATGCAGATGTACTTGGCTCCGGCGGCCTTGACGGCACTCACCCACTCAGCCGCATCGAAGTCCGCAGGATAGAAGCCCCCGGCCATCTTGCTGTACTCCTCGTGAGTCAGGCCGTTGTAGTTCAGGGCCCACTCGCCCTGACCGTACATGGAGTAAATACCCCAGTGAATGAATATTCCGAACCGGTTCTCCCGGAACTGCTCCTGCGCCTTGACAATCTCGGGCGAAGGCTGATAGTTCTCCTGCGCCGAGGCAGAAGAGGCTGCGGCAGCTGCCAGCAGGGACAGGACCGCAATGGACAGTAGATGCTTTTTCATTGTATTTCAGTAAAATTATTGTTCGTAGCCCTGGGCATGGATACCTATCTCCGCTCCCTCGGGGGTGACGAGGACCTCTCCTACTTCCGGACGGGCAAGGTGGCCGATGATGTCCCAGTCCTGGAAGTCATGGCGGAGAGTTTCATGGAACTCGAGGGGGACAATATACAGGAGGCGGTAGTCATCCCCACCATTGACGGCGGCAGTAATGGGGTCGAGGTTCAGTTCCTGCGCCATCTCGAATGTCTTGGAGGCAATCGGAATCTTCCCTACGTAAATCTTGACTCCGAGGCCCGTATCGGCGGCAATGCGCTTGGCGGCGTCACCCAGTCCGCGGCTGACAAAATACCCTCCGCATGGGACAATCCCCGCCTCGGCGAAGCGTCCCGGCACGGCAGGCTTCAGGTAGGGGCTGAGGTATTCGCCCACGATGTATTTGTACTGCGTAAGGTCCGGCTGCTTGGGCGCCGTCCCGGCGGGAGTACCCTCGAATGCGGCCTTCTCCCTTTCTAAAACGTGCAGTCCCATATAGGCCGCACCCAGGTCACCGCTGAGCACCAGAAGGTCCTTCGACTGAGCATTTTTCCGTTTCTGAGCAACTTCTTTCCCGGCGGAGCCCCAGGCCGCGATGCTCACCACCATTCCGGCCGCAGAAGGGATAAGGTCGAGGCCCAGATGCGCCGCACCGTGCTCCTTGGCGGCTGCGGAGATGCCCTCCCAGAGATCCTGCACGTCCTCAACCGAGAAGCGGTTGGACAGGGCCACCGTGACATCCATTCCCTGGGGAGCGCTCATGCGGGCGTAGAGCTCTCCGATGACGTTCAGGGCCAGCTTGTGCCCGAGATGCCGCAGAGGATTGTACGTCAGGTCGAAATCCACCTTTTCCATGAATACCTTGTGAACCGTGCTGAAGTCCCCGTCGCCGGAGAACGCGCAGCCCCGCTCATTGGTCCGGCCGCTGCCCTCGAAGAGCCGCGACAGGAGTGCCTGCTTGCCTATTGATGATATTTCCGTTGCCATTGTCCTTTTATATTATCCCCGCTAAGGTAACAAAAATTCTCTATCTTTGCGGTCTGACTTTTGCAAAAAGCACGGATTGACCATGAGCGAGAAAGACGACATACTTAAAAACATAGGCTCCGCCGAGTACAAGCACGGCTTCGAGACCCAGGTGGAGCAGGAATTTATCCCCAAAGGGCTGAACGAGGACATCATAAGCCTGATTTCCGGGAAGAAGGGCGAGCCGCAGTGGCTCCTCGACTTCCGCCTGAAGGCCTACCGCAAGTGGCTGACCATGAAGATGCCCACGTGGGCCCATCTGGATATTCCCGAGATAGATTTCCAGGACATCATCTATTTTGCCGCGCCCAAGAAGGCTCCAGAGAAAAAGGAGATCGACCCAGAGCTGATGGCTACCTTCGACAAGCTGGGCATTCCCTTGCATGAGAGGAGCGTGCTGGCCGGCACCGCGGTGGACGCCGTCTTCGACTCCGTGTCGGTCAAGACCACGTTCCGCGAGTCGCTGGCCGAGAAGGGCATCATCTTCTGCTCGTTCTCGGAGGCCGTGCGCGACTATCCCGACTTAGTGCGCAAGTACTTAGCGTCTGTGGTGCCCATCGGGGACAACTACTACGCGGCCCTCAACTCCGCTGTCTTCTCCGACGGCTCCTTCTGCTACATCCCCAAGGGAGTACACTGCCCGATGGAGCTCTCCAGCTACTTCAGGATCAATGCACGGGGCACGGGGCAGTTCGAGCGCACCCTCATCGTGGCCGACGAAGGCTCCTACGTAAGCTACTTGGAGGGCTGCACCGCACCCATGAGGGATGAGAACCAGCTGCACGCCGCAGTCGTGGAAATAGTCGTACTGGACAATGCCGAGGTCAAATACTCCACCGTCCAGAACTGGTATCCCGGCGACGCGCAGGGACGGGGCGGCATCTTCAACTTCGTCACCAAGAGGGGCATCTGCAAGGGTGTGAACAGCAAACTCTTCTGGACCCAGGTCGAGACCGGCTCGGCCATCACCTGGAAATATCCCAGCACCATACTCAAAGGCGACAACTCCGTCTCCGAGTTCTACTCCGTGGCCGTCACCAACAATTACCAGCAGGCCGACACCGGCACCAAGATGATCCACATCGGGCGGAACACCCACAGCCGCATCATCAGCAAGGGCATCTCCGCCGGCCACAGCCAGAACAGCTACCGCGGCCTGGTCAAGATACTGCCAGGGGCCGAGAACGCCCGCAACTACTCCCAGTGCGACTCCCTGCTGCTGGGCGACAAATGCGGGGCCCACACCTTCCCAGTAGTGGAGAACCAGAACCCCACCGCCATCACCGAGCACGAGGCCACCACCTCCAAGATCAGCGAGGACCAGCTCTTCTACTGCCGCCAGAGGGGCATCCCCGAGGAGAGTGCCGTCGGCCTGATCATCGGCGGCTACACCAAGGAGGTCATCAACAAGCTCCCGATGGAGTTTGCGGTCGAGGCCCAGAAGCTGCTCGAGGTATCGCTCGAGGGCAGCGTCGGCTGACAATTTGTCGCTTATAGCGTTGATTTTCAAGAACTTCGTGACAATTTGGCGGAAAAATGCGACATTCCGTCAAGCCTCCGCGTGCCAAAGCCCCCTGGTCCACAATTTGCGATATCCTCTATCGAACGCCCGAAAGGGAGGGCGGAACGGAAACGTTCATAAATATTTTAAGAAACAATTTAAAATTATGGAGGATAACATTATGGTACCCAGCAGAAGAACACAGCAGAATTGGCTGCCCGCTTTTTTCAATGACTTTTTCGATGATGACTTCAGACATTTCGGAAACATGATGAGGACTTCGTCCCCTGCCATCAACGTCAAGGAGAATGACAAGGAGTACACCGTGGAGATAGCCGCTCCCGGCATGTCCAAGGACGACTTCAAGATCCGCATCAACGAAGAGAACGAACTGGTGGTCACCCTCGAGCACAAGGACGAGCACAAAGAAGAGAAGAAGGACGAGAAATACCTCAGAAGGGAATTCTCCTACTCACACTTCGAACAGGCCCTGCTTCTCCCCGACGACATCAAGAAGGAAGAGATCAGTGCCAGCATGGAGCACGGTGTACTGAACATCACCCTGCCCAAGATGACCGAGGTCCCTGTCACACCTAAAGAAAGATTCATTGATATCAAATAGCCGACGGCCCTTCAGTCCAAGGCTGCAACAAACCCAGAAGCCGCACTTCGACCTGCATCGGAGCGCGGCTTTTTTTGTATTTTTGCGGCCCAAACAATAACGCCCATGGACTGGCTGAACTATACCCTCTTCACTTTCAACGGAGACACTCCGGTGCTGCTGATCGACCTCATCACGTCTATAGCGGGACTGACCTGCGTGTTCCTGGCAGGACGCAACAGTAAGTACAATTTCTGGGTGGGATACGTGTACTCCGCCCTGCTCTTCCTCATGTTCTGGAACAAAGCCCTGTGGGCCAACATGCTGCTGCAGCCCATATCCCTGGGCATCAACATCCTCGGACACTACCGCTGGACCCATCCTAAGCCGGAGGAGGTGAGTGAGAAAGACGGCAGGTCCCTGAAGGTCTCCATGCTGTCCTGGCCGCAGAGGGCGGTGTCCGTGGCGGCAATATTCGCACTCGGCTGGCTCTGGGGCTGGCTCCTCGAGACCCTCACACACGATCCCGTGCCTTACCTGGACGCCTGCGTGACCGCCCTCATCCTCGTCGCCCAGTTCCTCTCGGCCCTCAAGAAATGGGACTGCTGGGTGGCATGGCTGGCAGTGAACATCACCCAGATCATCCTGCACATATCCGTCGGGCACGTATTCATGCCGATAGTCTGTGCCCTCTACCTGATAAACGGTGCGGCCTCCATCATCAACTGGTGGCGTCTATACCGTGAGAAGGCATAAAGCACCGCGGCGGATATCCTGACCTACCACAGCAGTGCACACCCTAATCTGCAACGACTTGGAAGGAAAAATCCATTAGAGACGGACGGAATGGCCGTCCAGATGTGCCACTCTTCGGAAAATATTGTATTTTTGCACTCCGCACAAAACAGAAAGACTATGGCAGAAAACAAGATACTACTCGAAATCAAAGGCCTGCACGCCAGTGTAGGCGACAAGGAAATACTCCGCGGCATCGACCTGACAGTCCGCGAAGGCGAGACCCACGCGATCATGGGCCCCAACGGTTCCGGCAAATCCACCCTCTCGGCAGTCCTGGCCGGCCGGGACAGTTACACCGTCACCGCCGGAGAAGTCACATTCAACGGCCGCAACATCCTGGACCTCACCCCCGAGGAGCGCTCTTTCGAAGGCCTCTTCCTGAGCTTCCAGTACCCCATCGAGATACCCGGCGTGACCAACGTCAACTTCATGCGCACCGCCGTCAACGAGCACCGCAGGCACAAGGGCCTCGAGCCCCTGAACGCCGCCGACTTCCTCAAGCTCATGCGCAGCAAGATGGAAATCGTAGAGATGAACCCCTCGTTCTCCTCCAGAGGCGTCAACGTAGGCTTCTCCGGCGGTGAGAAGAAGCGCAACGAGATCTTCCAGATGGCCATGCTCGAGCCCCGTCTGGCCATCCTCGACGAGACCGACAGCGGCCTGGACGTGGACGCCCTGAGGATAGTGGCCACCGGAGTCAACAAGCTCAAGAGGCCCGACAACGCCGCCATCGTCATCACCCACTACCAGAGACTCCTGGACTACATCGTCCCGGACGTGGTGCACGTGCTCTACAAGGGCCGCATCATCAAGACCGCCGGCAAGGAACTCGCCCGGGAGATCGAGGAGAGGGGCTACGACTGGATCATCAACGGATAACGGGAGGCAGGACAATGACAGAAAATTACATCTACGCTCCCGAGCACAATATCGAGGGAGGCTTCCGCTGCAAGGTTCCCCTTCCCGGCAGCCGCCAGGTCTTCATGATCGACGGCGGGGTACAGGGCACGGGCCGTCCGCTGGACATCCGCTTCGAGAGAGGAAAAATATACGGGGAGGCCCTCCAGGTCATCAGCATCCGCACGGAAAAGCATCCGGAGGACATCAGCACCCGGGAGTCCTTCCACTTCGAGGAGGGCAGCAGTGCCAGGCTCATCCTCTGCTCCCACACATTTGCAGAGAATCCCTTCCACACCGAGGGCAATGTCAGCATCACCCTCGAGGCCGGAGCCTCGGCCGACATCGTCATCATGCAGAACGAGCACAACCGGGCCACGCACAACACCCGGTTCGACATCCACATAGGCGAGGGCGCATCCCTCAAGGCCGTCATCCTCACCCTCCACGGCGGAGTTATCGATAATGACATCACCGTCAGCCTCGACGCCCCTCACGCCTCCTGCGACATCAGCGGCCTCTACCTGGTGGACGGAACCCAGAAGGTGACCAACACCCTCAAGGTCCGGCACCGCGTCCCCGAGTGCCACAGCCGGGAGCTGTTCAAGGGCATCCTCGATGACAGCGCCGCTGCATATTTCTCCGGCCTGATCCACGTCTTCCCTGACGCCCAGAAGACCGAAGCCTACCAGGAATGCCACAACCTCCTGCTCAGCCGCGACGCCCGCGCATTTGCCCAGCCCCAGCTGGAGATTTACGCCGATGACGTAAAATGCTCGCATGGAGCCACAAACGGCCGCCTCAACGAGGACGAGCTCTTCTACATGCGCTCCCGCGGCATACCATTGAAAGAGGCCCGGGTCCTTCAGCAGCTGGCATTTGCCTACGCCGTCCTGGACAAGATCAGCTCCCCGGAGCTGAAAGAGCGGATGGCCTCCCTGACCGAGAGGAGGCTAAGAGGCGAATTCACAGACTGCAAGAGCTGCTGCCGCAACTGTTGTTAAAAACTCCGTTGATAACTTCACCCATTCCCGCTTTGCCGCTGACGTAATTAGTCCTAACTTGCAGACCATTTTCGTTAGAAAACTAATACGTAACAGCATGGATAACAAGACTTACGACGAAGCACTGCGGGAAAGCAGAGAGTATTTCCGCGGCGATGAGCTCGCTGCCTCGGTCTGGATCAACAAGTACGCCATGAAGGACTCCTTCGGCAACCTGTACGAGACCTCTCCGGACCAGATGCACTGGCGCCTGGCGAACGAGTTTGCCAGGATTGAGCAGCAGTACCCCAACCCTATGACGGCAGCGGAGATTCACGAGCTGCTCCGGGATTTCAAGTACATCATCCCTCAGGGAGGCCCGATGGCGGGCATCGGCAACAACTACCAGATAGCCTCCCTGTCCAACTGCTTCGTCATCGGCAACAAGCATGAGGCCGACTCCTACGGCGGCATCATGAAGATAGACGAGGAACAGGTGCAGCTTATGAAGCGCCGCGGAGGAGTAGGCCACGACCTTTCCCACATCCGCCCCACCGGCAGCCCGGTGCTCAACAGCGCCCTCACCTCTACCGGCGTGGTGCCCTTCATGGAGCGCTATTCCAACTCCACCCGTGAGGTGGCCCAGGACGGACGCCGCGGAGCCCTGATGCTGACCATCTCCATAAAGCATCCCGACGCAGAGAACTTCATCGACGCCAAGCTCGAGAAGGGCAAGGTGACCGGAGCCAACGTCTCCGTAAGGATCGACGACGAGTTCATGCGCTGCGCCCTGAGCGGCAAGCCCTACGTCCAGAAGTACCCCATCGACTCCGACCACCCCAAATTCTCCAAGGAGATCGACGCCTCCGCCCTGTGGAAGAAGATCATCCACAACGCATGGCAGTCCGCCGAGCCCGGAGTCCTCTTCTGGGACACCGTCATCCGCGAGTCCATTCCCGACTGCTACGCGGACCTGGGCTACAAGACCATAAGCACCAACCCCTGCGGCGAGATTCCCCTCTGCCCGTACGATTCCTGCAGGTTGATAGCCGTAAACCTCTATTCCTACGTCAACAATCCTTTCACACCTCAGGCAGAGTTCGACTTCGACCTCTTCAAGCAGCACGTAACCAAGGCAATGAGGCTTATGGACGACCTCATCGACCTCGAGATGGAGAAGATAGAGGCCATTCTCGATAAGATACGACAGGACCCTGAGGACGATGATGTTAAGCGCACTGAGTACGAGCTTTGGATCAAGATACGCGAGAAGTCCCTCGGAGGACGCCGTACAGGCCTCGGTATCACCGGAGAGGGCGACATGCTCGCTGCCCTCGGCCTGACCTACGGCTCGGACGCCTCCATCGATTTCGCCGTCAAGGTGCAGAAGACCCTGGCCCTCGCAGCCTACGCATCCTCGGTCAACATGGCCAAGGAGAGGGGTGCCTTCCCCATCTTCGACGCCAAGCGCGAGGAGAACAACCCGATGATCGCCCGCATCCGCAAGGAGGACGAGGAGCTCTACGACAATATGGTCCGCTACGGCCGCCGCAACATATCCATGCTTACCATTGCCCCGACCGGAACCACATCCCTGATGACCCAGACCACCTCCGGCATCGAGCCCGTCTTCCTGCCCTTCTACAAGAGACGCCGCAAGGTCAACCCCAACGACCTCAACGCCGTCATCGCCTTCAAGGACGAGAACGGAGACTGCTTCGAGGAGTACTACGTCTTCCACCACCACTTCCTCACCTGGTGCGCTGTCAACGGCTACGATGTCGAGCAGGTAAAGCAGATGAGCGAGGAGGAGATACAGGCACTCGTCAAAAAGTCGCCCTACAACAAGGCCACTTCCAACGACATAGACTGGGTAGCTAAAGTAAAGATGCAGGGCCGCATGCAGAAATGGGTAGACCACTCCATCAGCGTAACCGTCAACCTTCCCCACGACATCAAGGAGGACATGGTCGCCGAGGTCTACCGCACCGCCTGGGAGTCCGGCTGCAAGGGCGTGACCGTCTACCGTGACGGCTCCCGTACAGGAGTGCTGGTATCGGCCAAGGACGGAGCCGGAGTCATCAAGCCCAAGAAGAGACCCAAGTCCCTCGAGGCCGACGTCATCCGCTTCAAGAACGGCAACGAGCAGTGGATCGCCTTCGTCGGCAAGCAGAACGGCAAGCCCTACGAGATCTTCACCGGTATGGTGGACGACTCCCGCAACCTGCCTACGGCCATCACCACCGGCCGTATCGTCAAGGAAAAGACCGAGGAGGGCACCAGCCGCTACGACTTCCACTACACCGACCGCTACGGCTATCCCGGAGTCCTAGGAGGTATATCCCACATGTTCCGTCAGGAGTTCTGGAACTACGCCAAGCTCATCTCCGGCGTCATCCGCAACGGCATGCCCATCGTGGACATCCTCAACCTCGTCAAGGGCCTCAACCTCGACGACGAGAGCATCAACACATGGAAGAACGGCGTGGAGCGTGCCCTGAAGCAGTACATCCCCAACGGCACCAAGGACGAGTCCGGCCAGAAATGCGAGAAGTGCGGCTCGACCAACCTCATCTACCAGGAGGGCTGCCTGATATGCCAGGACTGCGGCCACGGCAAATGCGGTTGATGCCATGAATATCGTCCTCTACCCTCGGCCGAAGATCAACATCGGCCTGAGGGTCACCGCCCGCAGAAGCGACGGCTACCACGACATAGAGACACTCTTCTTCCCGGTGGACAACTGGCGGGAGGACATCCTGGAAATCATCGAGGCGGACTCCGTCTCGATGAATTATTATGGGACACCCTTCGAGCTGCCCGGCGGAGACATCGAGAAAGAACTGTGCGTCAAGGCTTACCGCCTGCTGCAGCGGGAGTTCGACCTGCCTCCGGTAGGCATCTACCTCTGCAAGAACATCCCCGTCGGCGCCGGCATGGGCGGAGGCTCCTCCGACGCAGCCTGGACCCTCAGGGGGCTCAATGAGCTCTTCCACCTCGGTCTGAGTGACGGGCGCCTTGCGGAATATGCCGCCCGCCTCGGAAGCGACTGCCCCTTCTTCATCTACAGCCAGCCCATGTACGGCAGCGGCCGCGGGGAGGTCCTCACCCCCTGCACCTCCACAGCCGTCACGCAGCTTCAGGAACAATACCGCATCAAGGTCATTGCCCCAGGCATCCATGTCTCCACCGCCGAGGCCTACGCCTCCCTCACCCCCGACCCCTCGGGCCGAGGCCTGAGCGACCTCCTCGACACCCTCCCGGTCGAAGAATGGAAGGACCGTATCCTCAACGACTTCGAAGGCACCGTCTTCGCCAGACACCCCGCCCTCGCCCGCCTCAAGCAGTCCCTCTACGACGAAGGCGCCGTCTATGCCTCCATGAGCGGCAGCGGCTCCGCCGTCTACGGCATTTTCAAGAAATCCTGACAATGAGAATAATCCGGACAATCATTCTTCCCGCACTGACCGTTGCGGCCTTGTTGCTGAGCAGTATGCCATGCTGCGGGCAGGAGGGGAAGGGTGTGTCCGTGGATTTCAATGGCAGTCAACTGCTTACGGAAAGGGAATACAGCAGGGTTATCAAAAAGGCAGTAGACTCGCTGGCTTCGGAGGGCAGGAGGCCCGTGCTCGACGGATGGGCTGATTCGGTGGAGCTGTTTCTGGACAATATGCGCATCGGCGGAACGGAGGACAGCATCGTATTCTACATACTCAGCCATGAAACGGCTGTAGCCGGTCAGGACTGGAAGAGGGCCTACTGGAGCCTGAGCCGTCTGGAGCATATCACGGACAGCATCCAGTTCGAAGAGCTGCACAGGCAGGTACGGAGTATGAGCCATGCCCTGCATCAGGCTGAAACTGAAGCCGATGGGCAAGGGCAGGATTCTCTCAGGGGATATACTCTCGCCGTAATCCTGCTTTCTGCGGTGGTACTGGCCCTGGCCGCTGCGTGCATAACTCTTTACAGCAGACTTCGGAAGCAAAGGGCCAGGACATCCCTGCACGCCTGGATTTCAAGGGACATGGAAAAGGAATCGGTCAGGCAGAAGGATGAAATCCGGGAACTGGAAGGGGGAATGCGGAAAATGAAGGAGCGGCAGCGGCAGGAGGAAAGGGCCAGGAAGGCCCTGGCAGTGATGCTGCAGCAAAGGCAGGGCGGAAGTGAGGAACTGATCGGGTTTACCGGGGAACTGCTCAAAATCACCGGTGAGCTGGCAAACATCTACTACGAATCTTCCACGCATCCTGAGACCCTGGCTAAGAGGGTGAAGGAAACCCTCGGAAACGGGCTGAGCGGCGGAAAGGCATTTGACCGCATAGGGCTGCTGGTCGAGGCCTCCTATCCCGGCTTCATGCAGAGTCTCACCGATGAGTTTCCCTGGCTGGCCGATGATGACAAGTTCCTGATATCCCTGATGATATGCGGAATCTCCTCAAGTGCCGCCTGCGTCATCCTCAACACCGACCTCAACCGGCTCAACATCCGCAAGACGCGGCTCGCCAAGAAGATGAACACCAGGGACAGACTTTCGATATACCTGCGCGACAGACTTTACAGCTGGAACCGTAAATAACTGATTTTCCAGCATTTTGCGTCCAGACAAAACTTTCACCCCACACCTCTCCACGATGCTGAGAATCTGCATCTGAAAGTTTTTACACTTTCCTAATCGCCGCATTTTCACGATATTAGTCCATATACAGCGCAACTCTTTCTTCCTTGACACCGGGTGTGCGCCCCCCTATCTTTGCGGAAACATCAAACCCGACCCGTTATGAAAAAATCCGCATTGATCCTTTCACTCCTGCTCCTGGCCGCGCTTACCGCCCAAGCTGCCGGGCCATTGTCCGTCAAAGGGCGGGTGATAGACAGACAGGGGCGGCCCGTCCCCGCCGCACTGGCCGTCCTTATTTCCCCGGAAGACAGTTCCGTGCTCAATTTTACCTACGTAGATACCTCCGGCTGCTTCGCCTTCGAAATGAGAACCAGTCCGGCAGAGCGGCTCATCGTCGAGGTGTCCTGCATGGGATATGAAAAGGTCAGACTCACCGTCACTCCCCCCAAGTCCAATCTCGTCGTGACCCTGGAGCAGTCCTCCGAGACTCTGGCGCAGGTGACCGTAACAGCCGACAGGGGCACGGTCAGCCGACGTCCCGGCAAGCTGGTCTATTCCCCGCCGGCTGAAATAGCCTCGGCCTCCGATGCATTCTCCATGCTCGGCTATGCCCCGCTCGTGACCGTAAGCCGGGAAGCGGTGACAGTCTTAGGAAACAAAAAGGCTGAGATCTGGGTAGACGGCCGCAAGCCGGTCATGAACCAGGAGGCAGCGATGGATATCCTGCGCAACACTCCGGCAGAGAAGATTGAGAAAATCGAAGTGATAACCTCTCCGGGGGCCGCCTACAAGGCCTCGGCCTCCGGGGCGGTCATCAACGTGGTGTACAGGAAGGAACCGGGACAGGGACTGGAGGGAAGCGCCAGCCTGAGAGGCGCGTACTATGCGCGGAAAGTCTCCCCGGAAGCAGCCGTGGGGCTCAGCTGGGCAGGGGATAGACTGGCAGTGTCGGGTAATCTCGGATTCATCAACAACGGCAGCCGTATCGAACAGACTGAGCATTACAGCTATTTCGACACAGACAAGGATATCGAATACCGGTCACAGAAGAAAAGTGACATGTACATGCTGCACGGCAACCTGAACCTGACATACGACATCAATCCGAAAAACACGATAGGAGCCTCCCTCGCCATGGACGGTGACTGGACTGACATCCGCGATGAGACAGTCACTGACTATCTCCGCGACGGCATTCTGACGCAGAGTTCCCTCGTTTCTTCCAGGACCGGCAACCCTGTGGTAAAGCCGGGTATAGGCGCTGAGCTGTACTACAACCTGAAAACCGACGGACGGGGCAGCAGCCTCGACATAAGCGCAAACTATTCTGCCTACTACGACAACTCCCGCATCGGCACGGACATCACCGGGGCCACCCCGCAAAGCTGGATTCAGCAGACAGTCCAGGACTTCCGGGCTGCCGAGGGCAAGGCAGTCTACCGCCATGTCTTCCGCGACGGAAGTACCCTGAACAGCGGATTGGAACATACCTCGACACTGCTCGACAACGACTTTTTCAGAAGCGACAGCACGAGTTGGAACAACCGCTTCCTGTACCGTGAGCATATTTCCGGTGCATACATCTCCTACGACCGCCAGTGGAACGAAGTCCTGTGGAGCACGGCCGGCCTGCGCGGAGAATACACCCGCATCTCCGGCAGACAAGAGGCGACCGGAGAGGAGGTGAGCCAGAACTACTTCAATATGTTCCCGTCCGCCTCGGTGATGCTGAATCTCGACGAGGGGAGACACAGCCTCATGCTGGACTACCGGATGAACATCGACCGGCCTTTCTACACCCACCTCAACCCGTTCAGGATATGGACCACGAAGAATACCTTCAGCACCGGTAATCCGCAGCTGAGCGCAGCACTTGCACACGAATTGATACTGAATTACACTTTCCTATACGACTACACCGTCGCCGTAATGTGGATGAATTCCGGCAATGCCATTTTCGACTACGACGAATACATCGGAAACGACGTCATGAAATCCTCCACAGGGAATTTCGGCACCCACAACATGCTGCATCTGACAGCCGATATCAACAAACGCCTGCTAAACGGCATCTGGGAGATCCGCCTGAATGCCTCCGCCGGCTACGAGACTCTTGACGCCGCTCTCGGTGAGACCGATATGTCCTACTCCACCTGGTACTGGATGGCAGACCTGCGCAACACTGTGAACCTCTCCCGGCAGCACGGCCTGCTCATGATCCTCTCCTACAGCTATAGCTCCCCCATGCGCTCCCTGACCTGGAAAGTGCCTGAGAGGCATTATCTGAATCTCTCCATCTCCAAGCAGTTCGACTTCGGAGGCACGCTGAGCCTCGAGGCCACCGACCTGCTCGGCACCTTCGGCCCGCAGCATTTCTCCACCGCGGCCTACACCTACCGCCGCGAGTGGCAGACCTGGTCCGGCCTCGTAACCCTCTCCTGGCGCCAGAGCTTCGGCCGCAAATACGTCCGTCAGGCCGAGGACCGCTCCGCCGGCGGCCTTTCCCGACGAATTAAATAACAACTTATTTACCACCTATTTTGCTTTTCTTGAAGGGAAAATGTATTTTTGTCTTGAATAATCAGAAAACGGGAATTATCATGGGTACAGAAATACGAAATAAGGTTGAGTATATCGTTGTCATGATTGCCGAATTTGCCAAGGCAAAACATTTAACTGAAAGTCAGGCATTCCGGTATCTCAAACGGTTTGATGCCATAAAGTTTTTGAATGAGCACTACGGTATTGCGCATACCTTGCGCATGGAGGATGTTCTGAACGACATAACTGATTATTGCCGCCGTCATGGAGGGGCGATAGCATGAAACTGTACCATGGATCCACTGTCGTAATCGACAAGATTGATCTTTCTGTCTCAAAGCCCAACAAAGACTTCGGAAAGGGCTTCTATCTTTCAGACAATAAGCAACAGGCATATGAAATGGCATCATACAAGGCCGCACAGCTTGACATGGAGCCTGTTGTAAACGTATTCGAATTTGATGAACGGATATTAACAGACAGCTTTTCACCTCTCAATATAAAACGTTTCGACAATTATTGTAAAGAATGGGCAGAATTTGTTTTCGCCAACCGCAGCAATGAAAACAGCGGTATTCCCATACACTGCTACGATATCGTATATGGTCCTATTGCCAACGACCGCGTAGGACTGCAGATCCGCAATTACATGGAGCACAATATAGACCTCGAGACATTTTTAGAACGACTGAAGTTCATACGCGGTATCACGTTTCAATATTTTTTCGGAACGGAAAGAGCCATTAACCTACTGACAAAGATATGACTGGTGTTGAATACATGATGGAATGCATGACAAAGGACCTCGTTATCCTCTTGATGGAGCGCCGTCATATGGATATGGAATCAGCCCTTGATACATTGTATAATTCGGACACATTCAAAAAATTGCAAGATGTCCGCAGCGGCTTGTATTTCCAAAGTCCGCTATACGTATATGACTTCTTGGAAAAAGAGATTGAAACAGGCACTCCGGCCTGATGATACGCAATCTCCGCCACGACATAGATGCATATCTCGAGTCCGTCAGTGATGAAAAAGGTGGGGAGAAAATCCTCGAACTGCTGTCCGGGGACGGCAACCTGAGCGCAGCAGCCCTCGCCGCCCGCATCGGCATCACCCCGAAAGCCGTGGAAAAACACCTGGCACGCCTGAAAGCCGAAGGAAGGCTCCGGCGCGTAGGACCCGACAAAGGCGGCCACTGGATGGTGAATGGTAATCGGTAAGCACTGCAGCACCCTCAAATTACAACACCTTGGTGGTCAACACATTCCGTTAGGCCACTGATCTTTGCAGGTGCTTCGAAAACGCCGAAAAGATCAGCGCTCAATTGTAAGCATCTGATTATCGAGTGATTACAAAACACCCCCGCTACCCTGCTTACCGTTGCAGAACACAGCACACACACTGACCGGAGCACTACCTATACCAAGAGCCGCACTACCATGAGCCTATATTTCTTATCCTTGCCCTTTAATATATTTGATATATTTGTCACTATAATCACTGGATAATATGAAAAATTTTCTTGCTTTTACACTTTCGATATCGGCAGCTGTAGTTGCCGCAGCATTTCTGGCCGCCTCCTGCAGCTCCACGGAAGAAGTCACAGTCAGGCACCTGGAGCCGTCCCGGACAATCGACTCCTTCGGCGAGGAGATCTATATCTCGGACGGCATAATGTCCATAATAGAGGACGACGGATACTTATACTTCATGGAAAGAAAAATGAGTGGAATCATCAAGACAGATCAGGACATGAACCCGCTGACGGTCTTCGGGCGGAAGGGACGCGGACCGGGAGAGACTGTCTTTGTCGAGACGTTCGGGGTGTCTGACAACGCTCTGTACATCAACGGCAACAACGATGATTTCCATGTCTTCAGCAAAGACTCGGCGGGGTACCTCAAAAACATCAGATACGGGCTGGAAGTAGGACGTCCGATGACCCGCAGACTGATTGTCGACGATAACGGCATCACCGCCACATACGGAGGGAAGTACACCATCGGCGGAACTCCGATAGTGAGAATAGACACATCCGGACAGGTTACCGGATCTTACAAAGGAACTGTAGTCGGAGAGACTGACGGGCTGAAGGCCCTCACGGAATGGGATATGTTCAAGACGGAAACGGGATATGCGGCTGTTGTCAAGATGGCACCGGTCATCGACCTGTACGATGAGGATATGAATCTTCTGAATTCGGTGGACATTTCCGATATCCCGGTAATAGAGCGGAAAGTCAAGGACATAGAAAAGAGCCGCGAGGCTTCGGCTCCGGGCACCCTGACCGTGTACTACCAGTTCGGCGACTCATATTACTCCGACGGAAAACTGTACATACTCTGTTTCACTGTGAACGATGATCCAGCTGACAATATGAAGAATCTATGCAATACCGTAGTCGTACTGGACGTAGACGGGGACACATGCAGATACACCGGACAATTGGTCCTCCCCGACAAATACTACTGGTGCATCTGCGTCACATCCGACGGCAGGCTCATCGCCTCCAACGCCATGCAGTCGCAGCTTGAGGTATTTGACCTCCGGTAGCGTCCATCTTACCGAAAAAAATCTTACATTTGCGCAACGATTAAACAACCAACCGAACAACCATTATGCGCAGATTTACATTACTGACCATCGCGATGTTCGTCTTCTCGGTACTCGGAGTGCAGCTCCGGGCTCAGGAGGCGACGCTGGCGGACCGCATCGCCGCCCTGCCCCAGGTAAAGGACGTGCAGGAGCTGGAGAGCACTCAGTTCGCCGAGAAATATTTAGTGATATTCGAGCAGCCCATCGACCACGAGAACCCCGACATGGGCACTTTCACCCAGAGGGTCTACGTGTGCGCCGTGCATCCTGACAGCGCCACCGTGGTGGTGACCGAGGGCTACGGCGCCCAGTATGCGGCCAGTCCCCGCTACCGCGACGAGATCTCGGCCCTGTTCAACACGAACAACATCGTGGTCGAGCACCGCTACTTCCTCGAGTCCACCCCCTACCCCGGCAAGTCTCCCGAGGAGGTCAACTGGGACTACATGAACGCCCCCAATGCAGCCGCTGACCTGCACGAGGTAGTGACCGCCCTGAAGAACGTCTTCGACGGCAAGTGGATCTCCACCGGTATCAGCAAGGGAGGCCAGACCACCATGCTCTACCGCGCCTACTATCCTGAGGACGTGGACTTCTCCGTACCCTACGTAGGCCCTCTGTGCCGCGGCGCATACGACGGCCGTCATGAGCCCTTCATCGCAGAATACGTGGGCACACCCGCCGACCGCGAGGCCGTCAGGAACTTCCAGATCGAGCTGCTGCTCCGCAAGGACCGTCTGATGCCCATGTACGACTCCCTGTGCAAGGCCCGCGAGTACGAGTTCCGCGCTCCCGTGGACGAGATCTACGACTACAGCGTGCTGGAATTCTCCTTCGCCTTCTGGCAGTGGGGCTACCCTGTATCCGAGATACCCGGCAAGGACGCTTCGGACCGCGAGGTATTCGACTACATGATGAAAGTCAGCTCCCCTGACTATTTCGTAAAATGGAGCGTCACCTCGCCCTTCTTCGTACAGGCAGCCCAGGAACTGGGATACTACGGCTACGACATGAAGCCTTTCAAGAAGTACCGGAAGTATTTCAGCATCAAGAATACCGACAATTACCTTACACGGCTTATGCTGCCCCAGAACCGTGAGTTCCCCTTCAGCGACTATCTCTACAACAAGATCTCCGCTTTCCTGCTCGCCACCGATGCCCGCATGCTCTTCATCTACGGACAGTTCGACCCCTGGTCAGCAGTAATGCCCGCTGACCCCCACAAGGACAACATCAAGTTCTTCATCCAGCCCGGAGGCAGCCACAGAGCCCGAATAGCGACTTTCGATGAAGCGACCCAGAAAGAGATCAAATCCATCCTGAGCCAGTGGCTGTATGAGTAATCTCCCACAGTTCAAGGACATAGAATTAAACGACAAGGAGTGGGCCGACCCGCTCCTTGCTGTTTCCGACTACCGGGCCACAGAGTACTGCTTCACCTCGCTGTACATCTGGGCCCGGTTCTTCGGAACCCGCATCGCCCGGTGGAAGGACTGGCTGCTCATCCGCTCCGACGGGGAGGAGGGCTGCGCCAACTACATTTTTCCCGCAGGAAGCGGAGACATAGCCGAAGTTCTGGATACAATGGAGGAGGATGCCGCCCGCATCGGGAGACGCCCTGTCCTCTGGACCGTCGCCGATGTGAAGGCCCGCCTCGAGGAAATGTTCCCCGGCCGCTACGAATTTTCCCCTGTCCGCCGCTCCTTCGACTATCTCTACGAGACGGAGAAGATGGTCTCCCTCGCCGGAAAGAAATATCAGCCCAAGCGCAATTTCATCTCCCGTTTCAAAACTCAGAACCCGGACTGGACCTACGAGAGCATCTGTCCGGACGGTGACCCGGAGCTGTGCCGCCGGCAGCTGGAGGAATGCAGGACAATGACCGACGAGTGGTGCGCCCTCAACGGCTGCATCCACAACGAGTCGATGCAGATGGAGGCCTGCGCGGTGCGCAAGGCCCTGGAGGACTTCGTCCCCCTGCGGCTCAGCGGAGGAATGCTGCGCAGCGGCGGCCGCCTGGTGGCCTACACCCTCGGCGAGCGGCTCAACTCCGATACTTTCATCGTGCATGTCGAGAAGGCATTTTCCGATGTTACGGGGGCCTATCCCATGATCAACCGCACCTTCCTCGAGCACGAGGCGGCCGGCCTGCAGTACGTCAACCGGGAGGACGACGCCGGGGATGAGGGCCTGCGCAAGGCCAAGCTGTCCTACCATCCGGCATATATGTTGGAAAAATATTTGGCAGTTCCGCGATAAGTGCTTTTCTTTGCAGCCTATTTTTAAAAATCGATGGGTCTATATAAACGAGAAAAATTAGAAAACGGGGCGGAGATATGCGTATGGGAGATCTCCGAGGACGAAGACGACTTGCGCCGGCTGTGCGCCCCCATTCCCAGCGATGAGCTCGAGGAGCTCGAAATCACCAAAAGCCCCGCACGGCGCAAGGAGAAACTGGCCGTAAGGGCTCTTCTCAACGAAATGTTTCCCGAGAAACTCTATCTCGGACATCACGACAACGGCAAACCCTATCTTCAGAACTGCGCCGTGGAGATCAGCATCTCCCACTGCGCCCGCTTCGCAGCCGTCATCGCCCATCCCGAAGAGAGCGTGGGCATAGACATCGAGAGCCTCGGCCGCGACTTCTCGGCAGTGGAGCGCAAGGCCCTCTCCGAGGACGAGAAGGACGACCTCTCGGACCACAACACCAATCAGCAGCTGGCCATCTACTGGTGCGCCAAGGAAGCCATCTACAAGCGTATGTCCCGCAACGGTGTGGACTTCGCGCGGCAGATAGAGGTGGAGCGCTTCACCCCCCGCGACGAGGGCGAACTGGAGGCCACCTTCATCCACAAGGACGGGGAGGAAGAGACTTTCGAGCTCAATTACGAGATCTTCGACGGCCACGTCATGGTCTGGCTCGTCGGATAACTGTCAGTTTTTTTGCATTTTAGGTAGTTTCTGGCTAACTTGCAGACTGAACCGTTAAATCAGTCTGCCATGTTTCACCGTCTTACAAATCTTACACTCAATATAGTCGCCACGATGGCGATGCTCTCCGGTTTCCTGCCCATGCGCTCGTGGGAGCGGCTGGAGGGAGTGCCCGTGCCGAATCACTTCGACATCCACGGAGTGGTGGACGGAGTCGGAGACAGGGGCATCCTGCTCACCCTCGCGCTCATCGGCCTCGGCATCTACATCATCATGATTCTGGCCCAGTGCTTCCCCAAGGTGGTGAACCTTCCCGTTCCCGCCCGGAAAGCCGAAGCCGCCAGAGCCGCCAAGACGGACTTAGCCGCACAGATGAACCTCCTGCTCTGCCTGCTCCTGTCCTTCGGAGCCAACTCCACGCTCTCGGTGGCCGCAGGCAAGACGCAGACGCTGAATATGTGGTTCGTCTGGGGGATAGTGGCCCTGGCTCTGGTCTGCATCGGCATTGCCATTTTCCGCACTTACCGCAGATAACCTATTTTGAATAAAAATAACTACCTTTGCGCGGATATTCAAAAGCAAAGCAGTTATTTTTCATACGATGAAGAATTTTATCGAAGACCTCAAATGGAGGGGCATGATCCAGGATATCATGCCCGGAACTGAAGAACTCCTTTCAAAAGAGCAGTGCACTGCATACGTGGGCATCGACCCCACGGCTGATTCGCTGCACATCGGTCATCTGGTCAGCGTCATGATGCTCAAGCACTTCCAGGACGCCGGCCACCGTCCCATCTCCCTCATCGGCGGAGCCACCGGCATGATCGGCGACCCCTCGATGAAGTCCCAGGAGCGTAACCTTCTCGATGAGGCTACCCTGCGCCACAACCAGGAGTGCATCAAGGCCCAGCTCTCCAAGTTCATCGACTTCGAGAGCGACGCTCCCAACGCCGCCATCTTAGTCAACAACTACGACTGGATGAAGGACTGGAGATTCCTCGACTTCACCCGCGAGATAGGCAAGCTGATCACCGTCAACTACATGATGGCCAAGGACTCCGTCAAGAAGAGACTCAGCGGTGAGGGCCGCGAGGGCATGTCGTTCACCGAGTTCACCTACCAGCTCCTCCAGGGCTACGACTTCACATACCTCTACGAGCACTACGGCTGCAAGCTCCAGATGGGCGGCAGCGACCAGTGGGGCAACATCACCACCGGCACCGAGCTCATCCGCCGCAAGCTCGGCGGCGAGGCCTACGGACTGACCTGGCCCCTGATGACCAAGTCCGACGGCGGCAAGTTCGGCAAGACCGAGAAGGGCAATATCTGGCTCTCCCCGGAATACACCACCCCCTACGCATTCTACCAGTTCTGGCTCAACGTCAGCGACGAGGACGCCGCCAGATACATCAAGATATTCACCACCCTCAGCCGCGAGGAGATAGAGGCCGCAGTGGCAGAGCACGCCAAGGCGCCCCATATGCGCGAGCTCCAGAAACTGCTCGCCCGCGAGATTACCGTCATGGTACACGGACAGGAGGAGTACGGCAAGGCCGTGGACGCTTCCCAGATACTCTTCGGAAAGTCCACATCCGAGACCCTGCGCTCGCTCGACGAGAGGACCTTCCTCTCCGTATTCGACGGCGTACCCCAGTACAGCCTGAGCAAGGATGTCCTCCCGCAGAATGTCATCGACCTGCTGGCTGTCACCACCGACGTATTCCCCTCCAAGGGCGAATGCCGCAAGATGATCCAGGGCGGCGGCCTGTCCATCAACAAGGACCGCTGCGACTCGGCCGACCGCACCGTCAGCGCCGAGGACCTGATCGACGGCAAGTACATCCTCGCCCAGAAAGGCAAGAAGAACTACTACATCCTGAAATTTGAATAGGAGGCCGCCGCTATGGAAGGAGAAAGCACCCGCCAGCTGAAGGTGGCCAAGGAACTCCAGAGACATCTGGCCGAGATCATCCGTTCCAAGGGCATGGCCTCCTGGGACGGAGCTCTCGTGTCGGTGAGCGGAGTGACCATAAGCCCGGACCTTGCAGTGGCCAAGGTCTACGTAAGCATCTTCCCCTCGGCCAAGCAGGAGAAGGTCTTCAGGATGATCCAGGAGTCGGGCCGTACCATGCGCGGAGAGCTGGGCCGCCAGATGGCCAAGCAGCTGCGCATCATACCCGAGCTGATCTTCTACCTGGACGACTCTCTGGACTACGTGGAGCACATCGATGAGCTGCTCGCCAAGTAGCCCATGCATCTGCCGCAGTTCATAGCCCGGCGTTACCTCTTCGCCAAGAAGTCGCACAACGTCATCAACATCATCTCGCTCATCAGCGCGATAGGCATAGCCGTGGGCTCCTGCGCCCTGATCATGGTGCTGTCGATATACAACGGCTTCGAGGACGTGGTCCGCGGGATGTACGACCGGGCCATGCCCGACATAGCCGTCACCTGCGACTCATCCAAATATTTCCGCACCGACACAGAGGCCTTCGACGCTGTCCGCTCGATGTCCTCCGTAGCCTCATTCACCGAGAGCGTCGAGGAGACCGTCTTCCTGACCTACGACCGCGAGGAGGGCACCGCCCTGCTCAAAGGCGTGGAGCAGAGCTACACCGAGAATCCCGAGATACAGTCCTGCATCATCGACGGAGACTTCACCCTGATGCACGGAGAGGTGGCCCAGGCCGTCTCCGGACGCGGATTAGCTGTGGAAATGGGCATAATGCCCCGCTTCCTCGACCCAATCACCGTATATTTTCCCGCCCGCGACCGGGATATCTCACTGGTCAATCCGACGGCATCCCTCAACAGCGAGCGGTTCTTCCCGATAGGCACCTTCTTCTCGGGCAATGAGGGCTACAGCAACACCCTCTTCGTCCCCATCGAGCGGGCCCGCAGGCTCATAGGACTCCAGGACAATGAGGCAGGCACCGTGGAGCTCCGGCTCGCTCCCGGCTCCGACGTCCGTCAGGCAGTGAAAGAGGTCCGCTCCGCCCTCGGCCCCGGCTTCACCGTCAAGGACAAATACATGCAGAACGAGACCGTCTACCGCATGATGCGCATCGAGAAGGTGGTCATCTTCATGATTCTGCTCTTCATCATCATCGTGGTCTCCTGCAACGTCTTCGGCTCCCTCACCATGCTCATCATCGAGAAGCGGGACGACATCGCCACCCTCCAGCACCTCGGAGCCCGCCCGGCCCTGATCCGCCGCATCTTCTTCGACGAGGGCTGGATGATCATCCTGCTCGGAGCCGTCATCGGCCTGGCCGTCGGCATCGTCCTCTGCCTCATCCAGCAGCACGTCGGCGTCATCCGCATGCCCGGCAGCTTCGTCGTCGAGTACTACCCCGTTGTCATCAAGCCCGGCGACATCCTCATCACCCTCGCCGGCATAGCCCTCATCGGCCTTTTCATCACCGCCCTCCCCACCCGCCGCACCCTTTCGAAAATTTTTTAAAAATTTTTCACTTTCCGTGCAACAAAAACAGCGGGACCTGCATCTATGTAATAGGTTTAGGTTTTAGTACACAAGGAAGGGGTACCTATTGTAGCAGAGGGGTGCCTCTTTTTTTTATGCCCTTTTGGACAGATATACAGAAAAGGCCGGTCAGGAACGCATATCCCGACCGGCCTTTCAGTTACCTGTAACAGCCAGGGCCTACTTATCGGCCGCCAGTTCTTTCAGTATCTCCTCGATGGCTGTATCGAGCTGAGGATCGCGGCCGTACATGCGGTCTGTAAAGGTGTTGCGCACGTAGATGTCCGGAGCCACACCGGTAGCCTCGAGGTCCTCACCCTTGAGAGAGTAGCATCCCCATGCCGGCAGACGGCTGTAGGAACCGTCCACGAAGGATACTCCGGAGGTGAAGATAATCCAGCGGTAGGTCTCCGTACCCACGATCTTGGCGATACCGAGGGTCTTGATACCGTTGGAAGTCACCTCGGCGTCACTGAGGCTGCGCTCGTTGACAAGCACTACGATAGGCTTGTCGGCAGGGGTGACATTGGGATGGGAGTTGGGCTCGAAATCCCTGTAGCTCCAGCGGAAATGCTCCTGCTGGCGGAGGAAGTCGAGTACCTCGTGATGCACGTTGCCGCCGTTGTTGTAGCGCAGGTCCAGAATCAGGGCGTCACGGTTCACGGCATCGGTGTGCATCTGCATCAGGAACGGATAGAGCGAGGCATCGGTCATGTCCCTCAGATGGATGTATGCCACGCGGCCGTCGGTCTGCTCGTCCACCATGGCGCGGCGCTGGTCCTCCCACTCGGTGTACAGCATGTTCTTCACCTCTCCGTAGGAAATCGTATGCAGCTTCACGTCGAAGTCCTTGCCTCCGCGCTCGAAGGTCATCAGCACCTCTTCCTGAGGCACTGCCGAGGCCAGGTAGCTCTCCCTGTTGGCCGAAGCGTCCACCTTCACGCCTCCGACAGCCACGAGGCGGTCGCCGGGACGGATGTCGATGTCCACGCTGTTGGCCGGAGCATCGGTCAGGATACGGTCGATAACGTAGGGATCCTCATTGCTCCAGATGATACCGGTTTCGGCTGATGAGGTGCGGATTTTGGGAGTATTCTCCTCTGCTCCGGAAGAAGTGAAGCGCAGGTGCGAGGAGTTCAGCTCGCCGAGCATATCGTTGAACAGGGTACGCAGATGCTCCCGGCTCCTGACGTAGGGCAGCAGCGAGGCATAGTAGTCCCTCTTGGCCTTCCAGTCGGTGCCGTGGAAGCTGACATCGTAGAAGTTCTGGTCCAGCACGGCCCAGCCCTCGTAGAATATCTGGCGGAACTCGTCGTCCAGGTCCTTCTCCACATCCTGCGAAATGGAGACCTTGTCGGCATTGCTGCGGCTGAGATTGATCTTGTAGATGTCGCCTCCGCTGATATAGTAAGGAGCCTCGTCAGAGCAGGTAAAATATCCCCACCGGCCTGTAATGCCCTTTATCTCTGCCGGTTCAGCCTCAGGGTCGGATATCTTCAGGGCCTTCACCGCTCCTGAGAGGGTGTACAGCAGCCATGAGTCCTCTCCGTCGCGGAAAGCATAGGGCGAATATCCGTTCTCAGGCATCTCCTCCAGGCGGCGGAACACCTCCTTGTAGTCAATGGTCATCTCCGAGGCAGTGCTGTCCCCGGCGCCCACCTCTGCAAAAAGCTCATCATAGACATCAGAGGCAAAGGGCTCCTGGTCGTAGCGCTGAAGCGGCAGACGGTAGAGCTGACCTCGCATGCCTCCGCGGGGGAAGGACGAGCCGTAGATATTGGCAGTAAGGTAGAGGTTCTTCCCGTCAGGGGAGAATACCGGCGCTCCCTCGGAGGAAGCGGAGTTGGTAAGGTTGTGCAGGCTCTTGTCCTTGAAGGAATAGATGAAGATATCCCCCTCGAAGAGGTTCATGCCCTCGAAGGCCAGGTAGGCGTCATCGAAGGAGAAATTCATCCTATAGCTCCGGAACGACCAGAACTGGGAGTCGGCGATCTTGCGGGCCTTGTCCTTGGCCACGTCGAGCACCATCACTTCGCGGCTGCCGCTGATGAAGGCTATCTTGTCACCCTTATGGGAACGGGTGAGGGACTGGATGTTGGCCTCGGCCCGGTAGACCTGCTTCTCGGCGGATGAGCCGTCGGCTCCGATCTTGAAGAGGTTGACATAGCCCTTGTCGGTGCGGGAGTAGTAGAGTGTCCTGTTGTCAGCCCATACTATCTCGTCCACGCGCTCGTCGACAGGTGTGGGCAGAAGCTTGAGGTACTTGCCTTCTGCATCGGAGACGTAGAGCAGGCCGCGGACGGACAGCGCCAGCTTCTTGCCGTCCGGAGAGACGGCCACGAAAGCGGGCTTCTGGTCCTTGAAGGAGCGGCGCATCTCGGTGTCGTTGTCGGCTACGGTGATCTGCGGCTCGGTAACCTTGCCGGTGGCGGGGTCGAGGCAGGTAATCTTGTAGTCCAGCAGGAATACTATTCGCGAGCCGTCGTCACTGATGGAAGGGTACTGCACCGACTGACGGAACTTAGTGAGCTGCTTGGGCTCGCCTCCGGGTACGTACTTGGCTATGTTGGCCTCCTGGTTGAACTGGTCAGTCACGTAGTAGAGGTTGCCGCTGCGGTCCACCATCGGCCAGGTGTCCTTGCCCTCCCAGGAGGTAAGCAGACGGTACTCTGAAGTAGCGGGATTCCAAGCAGCGATATCAGCGTTGTGATCGCCGACATAGCGCTTGCGGGTGGGATAGTTGATGCTCTCGCCGGACTCGTTGAAGTAGAGCTCGCCGGTGGCGGGGTTTTCGACTATGTTGCTGATAGTGTTGAAATACCCCTCGAAGAGCTTCTTGGGAGTGCCGCCGTCCACACCCACGGAATAGGCGGTACGGCCGTTGGAGCGGTTGCTCTCGAAATAGACGGTCTTCGAGTCCGCGGACCAGCCGACAGGATAGTCGTTGGCCTCGTGCCAGGTCAGGCGGGTCACCTCGCCGCCCCCTACGGGGACGATGAAGACATCATTGTTGCCGTTGATGTCGGAGGAAAATGCGAGCAGTCTGCCGTCGGGAGAGACTACGGGGTAATTCTCATTGCCCCCGAGAGATACCAGGCGCATAGCAGTACCTCCGTCCGCACCGACCCGGAAGATGTCGCCGTCGTAGGAAAAATATATGTCCTTCCCGTCAGGAGAGAGAGAAGGATAATAAGGGAAGTGAAGGGTCTCCGCCGGGACAGGCGAGGCACTCGCCGAGATGGCGGCCAGCGGCAGGAGAGACAGTAACAGGTTGATCTTTCTCATTGGTCACAATTTTAAATTTGAGTTACCACAAATTTAAGCAGAGTTTTCAATTTTAGAACCGGAAAATTGACTTTTGTCCCGCTCGTGCGTATATTTGACAAAAGACCCGCAAAGAGCATGGACACTCAGGACAATATACAGGCCGCAGCTGCCGGGGACCACCGGGCTTTCGCCGCCATCGTGGAGCAATACCGGCAGATGGTATGGCGCGTGGCCCTGCGGATGCTCGGCGACCCGGACGAGGCGGAGGATGCGGTACAGGAGACATTCATCCGGGCTTGGAAGGCCCTCCCGGGCTTCGACCGGCGCTACAGCCCCGCCACCTGGCTCGGGACCATTGCCGCCCGCCTGTGCTGCGACATCCTGCGGAAGCGCTCCGCTCACAGGAGGTTCGAGGCGGATGCCGCCCGGGCCAATGCTCAGGAGCGGGCGGCTGACCCGGAAAGCGGAAGCATCGCCCGGGAACTCGAGGCCCGGCTCCTGCGGGTAACCCGGACACTCTCCCCGATGCAGCGGACCGTCTTCATCCTCAACGAGATAGAGCAGTTGCCCTT
Source organism: uncultured Bacteroidales bacterium (assembly GCA_944326235.1). Lineage (GTDB taxonomy): Bacteria > Bacteroidota > Bacteroidia > Bacteroidales > UBA932 > Coprenecus. Next base: position 41,681 of record CALVDH010000007.1, read on the forward strand.
CGAGGAGGTCCGCAGAGCCACCGGCTGGAGCGCAGTGCAGCTCAAGAGCAACCTCTACCTCGCCCGGCAGAAGGTCCGGAAGGCCCTCGAAAAAGAATTGTAAACAGAAAAATACCGCAGTTATGGACAAATACAGACAATTCATAGAAGATATGCGCCGCTCCCGGCCGCAGATGCCTCATCCGGAGGAGGTCACCGCACGGATAGCGGAACACACAGGAGCAATGCCGCAGGACACTACTGCACGACCCGCCCCGCTCCGCACAGGCCGCATCCGCCTCGCTGCGGCCCTCACCGGAATTGCCGCAGCTGCCTCGCTGGTATTGACCCTGTCGCAGGCCCTCTCTTCCGAAGGAACTGAGGGAATGACAGACGTCTGCACCATCTCCGCCGCAGTTGCTGGCAGACACAGTATTGACAGATACCGCGAACTACAGGTACAGGCTCGACGCTATTCCGCAGCCAAGGCCCGCACCCTAAAAATCTACCGCCATGAAAACATTGAAAATTAGCATTTCTCTAATCATCTCAGCACTGCTCACCACTTCCTGCGTCACCTGGTACACAGTGGCCCCGGAGATTCATCCTGACGGAAGCATGACCATGAGCATATATGCGGAAGCCGACTCCGCCTGCATAGCCGGAGACCGTTCCAGCCATCCCTTCCTCTTCGCACCCGACGGGAGTTGGAGCCTCGAGCCCCTGCCCGGGAACCGGACATTCCGCTTCCTCAACGACTCTATAACGCACAACTACGTTGCCCGCCGGGAATTTGCCCGTAGTGACACCGCCGCCCGCATGGTACCCGCCTCCGAGGAGGTGGCCGGACTGCCCTACCTACGCGGACACGAGAACTGGAGCCGCCGCTGGGGACTGTTCTTCCACACCTACAGTTACTCCTGCCGATTCCCCGGTATAGCCGGACAGATGCCCGTCGCCCCGGAAGAGTGCATGAACCCCCAAACGATACACCGTTGGTTCGGAGACCGGGACAGCCGCTACGACGGGATGAACGGAGCCGAGATTTACGACGGAGTGCTCAGCCCCGCCTCCGAGGAGTACTGCAACTGGTTTAATGAGTGCTACTACCGGGAGTATTGCAGGGTCCTCAGCTCCGGCACCGGCAAGCGTCTGACACAGCAGCAGGAGATGGATGTGATAGAGAAATTCCGGGAATCCCTCGACTTCTTCGACGGCACCGCAACCGTCAACAGTGCCAGCGTCATCGAGGCCGCCCGCCTGATGGATACTGTGACTGGCGGCACGGCCTTCTCCGAAGCAGCCGCGGACCATGCCGACCGATGGGCTGAGACGCTCAGCGCCCGCGAGGAAGAACTGCTCGCCCCCTTCATCTACGCCCTGCGCTACACCGTCACCATGCCGGGCCGCCTGACCTCCGCCAACACGGCACTAATAGATGAAGGCATCCCTGTCTGGAAAGTGGACGGCTTCCGCCTCCTCGCCGGCGACCTGACCGTTGAGGCCACCTCCCGCCGCGCCAACCCCCTCGGCTTCATCTTCCTCGGCCTCATCGTTCTGGTCAGTGCAGTCATCTTTTTCCATCCCCGCCGCTACTGACATATACAATCCAATGTCACATATTGCGCCAGGAGAGCACTTCGCCCGAAGAAGTCATGAGCGGAGTCTCTCCGGCGTAGATGACAGAACGCCGGGAAGGTGAGACACCGGAAAGTCCGGCCCAATAGTCAAGTCCATTGAAATAGTCGGTGGAGAATGTGGCCCCGGATTTTATCTCGTAGGCATGCTGGCTGTCCCCTGCCGTTACAATCAAGTCCACCTCATGTCCGGCGCTGTCTCTCCAGAATGAGAGCGCCGGGTCTATGCCGCGATTGAGACTGCGCTTGAGGATTTCATTGACAACCATATTTTCGAACAGGCCTCCTCTGAGATAATGTGTAGACACCTGCTCCGGACTCTTAATGTCCAGCAGCGAACAGGCCAGGCCGGTATCGTAGAAATAGAGTTTGGGCGATTTTACCAGTCTCTTGGAAAAATTGCGGTAATCCGGCCTCAGAAAATATACTATATAGCTCTCCTCCAGCACTGACAGCCATGAGTCCACGGTCGGAGAAGTCACTCCACATTCTACGGCCAATGATGATTTGTTCAGTATCTGCCCGATACGTCCTGCACACAGACGGACCAGTTTACGGAACCTCGACAGGTCCTCTATGGCTTTCATCTGCCGTACGTCTTTTTCCAGATAGGACTTTATGTAACTTGGAAAATAATCCACGGGGTGAATCCCGCGGTCATACAGAGCCGGGTACGAACCATAGAAAATCTCCGCATCGACATTTTCCGGAAGAATACCTGCCTGCCCCATCTCCTCATGAGACAAGGGCAACAACGTCAACAGCGCCGTCCTGCCTGCCAGAGACTGGTCTATCGCTTCCATCAACTCAAAATTCTGCGACCCTGTCAGGACATACATTCCCATTTCCCGGGACTTGTCCGCATGGGTCTGCAGATAGGAAAGGATAGACGGAACCCTCTGCACCTCGTCAATTATCGTCTTGGAAGGATAGGTATCAATGAATCCTCTCGGGTCCTTTAAGGCAAACTCTCTGTTGTCCAAGTCTTCAAGAGAAACTTGCCTGAAATCCGGAAATGCCGTCTCAGCAAGAGTTGATTTACCGGACTGCCTTGGCCCTGTGATAGTTACAAATGGAAATTTGACTGCAAGCTGCTGCAATTTATCTACCGCTGTTCTTCCTATTTTCATTTTGCATCATTTTTTTGCAAATTTAAAATTAAATCTTAAATCTGCAAAAAAACTGCCGCAACCATCAGTCAGGATGATTGCGGCAGCCTTGTCTCAAAATATGGGAGTGCCGTCAGCTGATTACATCATGCCGCCCATTCCGGGGTTCATTGCGGGAGCTGCGGGAGCGGGTTCCGGCTTGTCGGCGAGCACGCACTCGGTGGTGAGGAACATGCCGGCTACGGATGCGGCGTTCTGCAGAGCCACGCGGGTAACCTTGGTCGGGTCGATGACACCGGCTGCGAGCAGGTTCTCATAGCGGTCGGCGCGGGCATTGTAACCGAAGTCGCCCTTGCCCTCGCGGACTTTCTGAGCCACTACGCTGCCCTCGACGCCTGCATTCTCGGCGATGGTGCGCAGAGGCGCCTCGATGGCCTTGGCCACGATGTTGATACCGGTCTGCTCGTCCTCGTTCTCACCCTTCAGGCCCTTCAGAGCCTCGATGGCGCGGATGAAGGCGACACCGCCGCCGGGGATGATACCCTCTTCTACTGCGGCACGGGTAGCGTTCAGAGCGTCCTCTACCCTGTCCTTCTTCTCCTTCATCTCGACCTCGGATGCAGCGCCCACATAGAGGACAGCCACACCGCCGGCCAGCTTGGCCAGTCTCTCCTGGAGTTTCTCGCGGTCATAGTCGGAAGTGGTCTTCTCGATCTGCTTGCGGATCTGGGCTACGCGGTCAGCGATAGCGTCCTTGTCACCCTTGCCGTTGACGATGGTGGTGTTCTCCTTGTCGATGGTCACCTTGTCGGCCTTACCGAGCATGTCGGGAGTGGTGTTCTCAAGGGTGAAGCCTCTCTCCTCGGAGATTACCTGGGCACCTGTCAGTGTGGCGATATCCTGGAGCATCTCCTTGCGGCGGTCACCGAATCCTGGAGCCTTCACGGCAGCGACCTTCAACGTTCCGCGGAGTCTGTTGACTACCAGAGTAGTCAGAGCCTCGCCGTCTACGTCCTCAGCTATGATAAGGAGGGACTCGCTGTTACGTGCGATGGGCTCGAGGATGGGGAGAAGGTCCTTCATGGAGGAGATCTTCTTGTCGGTGATCAGAATCTTGGGGTTCTCGAGAACGGCCTCCATCTTGTCGGGGTTGGTCATGAAGTAGGGAGAGATGTAGCCTCTGTCGAACTGCATGCCCTCAACGACCTTGACCTCGGTCTGAGTACCCTTGGCTTCCTCGACTGTAACGACACCCTCTTTCTTCACCTTGCCCATTGCCTCTGCGATGAGCTTGCCGATGAAAGCGTCGTTGTTGGCGGATGTGGTGGCAATCTGCTCTACCTTGGCCATATCCTCACCTACCTCCTGGGTCTGCTTCTTCAGGTCGGCAACGACAGCTTCAACTGCCTTGTCGATACCGCGCTTCAGATCCATGGGGTTGGCGCCTGCGGTCACGTTCTTCAGACCTACGCTGATGATTTCCTGTGCGAGGACAGTAGCGGTGGTGGTACCGTCACCGGCCTGGTCGTTGGTCTTGGATGCCACTTCCCTTACCATCTGGGCACCCATGTTCTGGAAACGGTCCTCGAGCTCCACTTCCTTGGCTACGGTAACACCGTCCTTGGTAACCTGAGGAGCACCGAATTTCTTGTCGATAACCACATTGCGTCCCTTAGGACCGAGGGTTACCTTCACTGCATTTGCAAGAGCGTCCACGCCTTCCTTCATCAGGCTGCGGGCTTCCATATTGAATTTGATTTCTTTTGCCATGATTTTTAGTTTTTAAAAGTTAAACACTACACAGAATTAAAGAACTGCCAGCACGTCCGACTGACGCATCATCAGATAGTCCTTGCCGTCAACGGTGATCTCAGTTCCGGAATACTTTCCGTAGAGAACGGTGTCACCCACTTTCAGTTCCATGGGCTCATCCTTCTTGCCGCTGCCTACAGCGATTACCTTACCCTGCTGGGGTTTCTCTTTTGCTGTCTCAGGAATATAGATTCCGCTTGCTGTCTTGGTCTCAGCTTCTTTGGGCTCTACGAGCACTCTGTCTGCTAAAGGTCTAATGTTCATATCTTTTAATTTTTAGTTGTTTTCAAACTGCACAGACACCTAAAACAAATTAAGTGCCACTCCGCACACTCTGCCAAAATGTCACTTTGCCATGTGGACGACTTTGCGTATCTTTGCTCTGCTATTATGATAACGGACTTTGAGGAATATATAAGGCAGGGTGAGCCGTCGAGGGCGGAGCGGGCGCAGGCATGGCGCACGGCCATCGGACTTCAGGACGTGGACGGACTGAAGCCCTCGGCGTACCTTATAGATACCGCACGCGAGCATATCGAGGGAGACATCTCGCTCCGGGAAGTACGGCAGCGCATTGAGTCCTACTACGAGAGCCGCACAGCAAGGGAAGACACCGGCAGTGATGAACGTACCAAAGAGGCCGACACAGTCTCTTACAGAATCACCGAACTTCTCACAGAACAGGCATTTTCCATGACTCCGGCTGAACTCATCCGTATCCATCGATACCTTTTCACAGGCATTTACAAATTCGCCGGCCGCATCCGGGACTATAACATCACCAAAAAGGAATGGGTATTGGACGGAGGTACAGTAATATATGCCGGTGCCGGCCTGATAACCGAGACCCTGGAATACGACATCTCTACTGAAAGGAATTTTTCATACGAGGGACTGACAGCAGATGAGGCTGTGCGGCATATTGCAAGATTTATATCCAATCTTTGGCAGGTGCATCCTTTTGGAGAAGGCAACACCCGCACAACTGCGGTATTCCTGATAAAATATCTCCGCAGTTTCGGGTTCAATGTAGGAAACGATACTTTCGAAAGGCACTCATGGTTTTTCAGGAACGCCCTTGTCAGGGCCAATTACAATGACCTGAAAAACGGAATAACAGCCACCACAGAGCCGCTGGAAAGATTTTTGCGCCATCTCCTTCTGAACGAAGAGGCCGACTTGCGGAACAGGACCCTGCATATAAAAGCGGACGGATTAACGGTCCGGAATGAACCTTTAAAACACGATTTAAAGGTTCAAAATGAACCTTTAAATAATCTGACCGGAAAGGCATCCTTGACAGAAATAGCTGTCCTACAACTTATAGCGAAGAATCCATCTGTCAAGATTGAAGAGATGGCGGCCAATACTAAAAAGTCGAGGAGCACGATAAAACGGGCCATTGACCGGCTCAGGGAGAAAGGTATCATAGAAAGGACAGGCGCAAAGAAAAACGGATCCTGGAAAATATTGAACGGCAATGAACACTGAGCACGAGAAATACATGCGCGAGGCCCTGAAGGAAGCGCGGAGGGCCGAGGCCGAGGGGGAGATCCCCATCGGAGCGGTAGTGGTGTGCGAGGGGCGGATCATCGCCCGGGCGCACAACCAGACGGAGACCCTCCACGACCCCACGGCCCACGCCGAGATGCTGGCCATGACGGCCGCCACCGCCTACATCGGAGGCAAGTACCTCCCGGAATGTACCCTCTACGTCACTGTCGAGCCCTGCCCGATGTGCGCCGCCGCGATGGCCTGGACCCAGGTCGGAGCGGTAGTCTACGGTGCACCCGACCCAAAGCGCGGCTACACCCTCTTCTCCCCTTCCCTCCTCCATCCGAGGACGAAGGTCTGCAACGGAGTGCTGTCAGAAGAGTGCAGCGCCATTATGACAGAATTTTTCAAAAAGATAAGACGCTGACCGGACAATGGACCTGGAATTTCTGCTCGACCTCGGCTACATCGGCCTGTTCATCGGCACCTTCATCGCCGCTACCGTCGTCCCGTTCTCATCGGATTTCCTCATCATCGGCATCCTCTTAGCCGGAGGCGACCCGCTCGTATCATGGATCTGCGCCACCGCAGGCAACTGGCTCGGAGGCCTGACCTCCTACTGGATAGGCCGCATAGGCAAGTGGGAGTGGATAGAAAAGTGGTTTCATGTCAAGGAGGAGACCCTGCTGAAACAGAAGTCGAAAATAGACAAGTACGGCTCACTGCTGGCCTTCCTGACCTGGCTGCCCTTCGTGGGCGATGTCTTCGCCATCGGACTGGGCTTCTACAAGCTGCACTTCGGCCGCTGCGCCCTCTTCATGCTCATCGGCAAGGGCACCCGCTTCGCTTTCTGGCTGGCCCTCTACTACCTTTTCGGTGACAGTCTGCCCATGCTGGACATGTGACTAAGGCTATAACGCAGTAACTATGTACGCTTGAGCCAGAACTGCTCGATCAGAGCGTCCCGGTCCTCGCTGCCTTTGGTGAGCATCTCTATCTCGGTGCGGGGAACGCGGGCCATGTCGAGGAAGATCATGCCGTCCACGCAGTAGTTGAAGTCCTTGTCCACGTTGAAGGCGAGGATGCCGGCGTTGAGCTTGACGTATTTCTTGATGAGAGTGGGTATGCGGTAGCGGCCGTCGCTCAGGCGCTGGATGTACTTGTCGAAGGCGTCAATGCTTTCCATGCGGCCTGAGAGCAGCAGCTCCGGGTCAGTGCGCAGGAACTCGTACCTGAAGGGCGTGCGCGGCGTCACCAGGTCCCGGACGCACCCGCTGCCGGCAGCCGTCTCCGTAAGCCCGTATACTATCAGACTGCGGTAGAACGGCGGGAGCCAGCTGGTTATGCTGGCCGGCCCGAACAGGTACTTGCAGTCGGGATATCTGAGTACGGTGTAGAACAGTCCTTTGATGAGCAGCATCAGAGGCAGTGCTTCCTTTTTATACTCGACCGAGAGGAAGGAACGTCCCAGCTCAATGCACTCCGGGAGCATGGACGTGAATCTTTCCGAATAGCGGAACAGGGTGTGAGTGTAGAACCCGCCGACCCCGTATTTGTCCAGAATGTCCTTTCCGATGCCGAGACGGTAGGCTCCTGCCAGCTGTCCGGCCTCGCAGTCCCACAGTACGAGATGCTTGTAATATACGTCGAATGAGTCCGTATCGACAGCTGCACCCGTGCCTTCCCCTACCTGCCGGAAGGACTCTTCCCTGCGGCGGCCTATCTCCTGCATCATGGCGGGAATCTGTGCCGCATCGGCCAGGAAACACTGGTATTTGGATGTCTGGAACAGGGGAGACAATGACTCCATTTCCCGCCGGAGCTCCGAAGACGGCACGGGCGGCAGCAGCGGTTCCTGGGCAGTCGCTGTCTGCTGCCGGGGCTCGTTGCGGGGAACATTGGCCTCCATGGCATATACCCTGTTGCGGAGCATGCGTCCGAGTTCCTTCGGATCCTGCCATTTGGCGATTTCCCCGGCAGGGACCGGACGTCCGATGCGCATGGTCACAGTGCCAGGGCTGCGGCGGAGCAGCTCGCGGGGCAGCCTCAGGGTGCGGAGCATCGGATGGATGCGGCCCAGAAGGTGGAACAGCTTGGAGTTGCTGCCGTCGAAGTAGACGGGCAGCACCGGCACCCTGCACGTGGTTACGAGCTTCATGACGGTGTGGGTCCATTCCTTGTCCGCCGGAAATTTATTGCCCCGGTAGTATGTGGATACCTCTCCTGCGGGGAAAATGCCGACGCAGCCGCCGCGCTCTATTGTCTCCATCGCCGCTTTCAGTCCCGGAAGGCTGCTGCGGAGCTGCTTGCGGTCGGAGAAGGGGTTGACGGCCAGGAAACAGTCCCTGAGGTTGGGGATGAGGGAAAGGATGAAATTGGTCAGAATCCTGAAATCCGGGCGGACGGCGGCCACCGTGTTGTAGAGGACGATGCCGTCCCATCCTCCGAAGGGGTGGTTGGAGACAATGATGAAGGGCCCCTCCCTTGGGATGTATTCCACCTCCTCCGGCAGGATGTCCGTGGAGATGCGGAAGGTCTTCATGGCCTCCTTGGTGAACTCGCGTCCCCTGTATGCCCCGAACTGCGGGTAGAGGCGGTTGATGCGGTTCAGCCCCAGGAGGGACATGGCGCAGGAAGCAATCAGGGAGCCCAGCGGCCCCTTGACAGGAAGTGCCCTGCGGATATCCGATTTATTGATTAACTTTGTGCCGGAGTTGAGAGTGTCCATACCATGTCAAAACATCCTGCAAATATAGGCATTATTTTGAAAATGCTGCCCCACAGCCCGGGAGTGTACCGCTTTCTGGACTCCGGGGGCACCGTCATATACGTGGGCAAGGCCAAGGACCTGAAGAACCGCGTGTCCCAGTATTTCCGCCCTAACGGCCTGAACCGCAAGACCCAGGTCATGGTCTCCAAGATAGCTGACATCCAGCACACGGTGGTCGGCTCGGAGTCGGACGCCTTCCTGCTGGAGAACAACCTCATCAAGCAGTTCCAGCCCCGCTACAACATTCTCCTGAAGGACGGCAAGACCTATCCGTGGATATGCCTGCACAACGAGCCCTTCCCCCGCGTCACGGTCACCCGCCGCTTCGTCCGGGACGGCTCCAGGTATTTCGGTCCCTACAGCTCGGCCATGCACGCCCATAACCTGCTGTCTCTCATCAACTCCCTTTACAAGCTCCGCACCTGCCGACTCCCCCTTACGGGCGAGGGCATAGCCAAAGGCAAGTTCAAGGTCTGTCTGGACTACCATCTGGGCCGGTGCGCCGGACCGTGCGTCGGTAAGTTCTCCGAAGAGGAATACAGGGTGCAGACAGATGCCATCATTCAGATACTCAAGGGCAATTCCTGGTCGCTGATCAAGGACTTCGAGCGGCGGATGAAGGAGTGCGCGGGGCAGCTGCGGTTCGAGGAGGCCCAGGAGTGGAAGGAGAAGATGGAGCTGTTGGAGAAGCATTACGCCAAATCGCTCATCGTCAATGCCAAGGGCATCAACGTCGATGTCTTCTACATCATCTTCGAGGGCACGGAGGCCTTCGGCAGCTTCCTGAGGGTGCACGACGGGGGCATCATCCAGTCCATGAACCTGGAAATCAGGATGCGCATCGAGGAACAGGAGCCGGAAGTGCTCGGCTCGTTCATATCCGGAGTCTATGAGAAACTGCGGGACTACGGGGAGGAAGCCGGGACCCGTCCGCCGGAGATAGTGGTGCCGTTCATGCCCGATATGCCTGAGGCTCTGCCGGGAGTAACATTCACCGTCCCGGAGAAGGGAGACCGCCTGGCGCTGCTGGAGCTGGGCAGGAAAAATGCGGCGGCCATCAAGTTCGAGCGGCTCAAGCACGAGGAGTTCGTCAACCCCGAGGAACACTCGGCCCGCATAGTGGAGAATCTGCGCAAGGACCTGGGGATGGACGTCCCCCCGGTGCACATAGAGTGCTTCGACAACTCCAATATCCAGGGTACCAATCCCGTAGCCTCATGCGTCGTCTTCCGTGACGGAGCTCCTTCCAGGAAGGACTACCGGCACTTCAACATCAAGACCGTCGTCGGCCCGGATGACTTCGCCTCCATGAAGGAGGTGGTCAACCGCCGCTACACCCGTCTGCTGGCCGAGGGACAGGAACTCCCGCAGCTGATCGTCATCGACGGCGGCCGCGGGCAGGTCAATGCGGCATACGAGGCCCTGGACGAGATAGGTCTCATCGGGAAGGTCAAGCTGATAGGGCTGGCCAAACGGATGGAGGAGGTCATCGTCCCGGGCGACCCGTATCCCCATTTCATCGACCGCAACTCCACCTCCCTCAAGGTGCTCATGCACATCCGGGACGAGGCGCACCGCTTCGGCATCACCCATCACCGCAACCGGCGCAGCGCGTCCTCCCTGGTCTCGGAGCTGGACGGCATACCGGGAGTGGGGGCCGTCAGCCGCGAGAAGCTGGTGACCAAGTACAGGACCATTTCCAAAATCAAGAAGGCTCCTTACCGCGAGGTGGTCAATGTCATCGGACGCAGGGCAGCCGATGCCCTCTTCGAGTGGTTTGCCCTGGACAAGTCCTAGCCGGGTCAGAGCGAGATGTTGAAGAGGAGGCCGACATGGTCCTGGGTACCGTTGGCCGGGGCAGCCGTGCGGGCATAGCGTATTCCGGCGCTGAACGGGAAGCCCAGCCGTATGAAATGGAAATCGACCATCAGGTCCGCTCCGTAGGAACAGTAGCTGCCGGTGATTCCGCTGCCGGGAGCACCCTCCAGGGCATAGTCAAAGAAAGGTATCAGCTGAAGGCGCTTGAAGTAGAATACAGGTCCTATCCGGAAATCTCCCAGGTAGATCGGGATGGCATAGTCGGCGGATACACTGAGATACGTGTCGGCGAAACTGTAGCTGTCATAGCCTCTTGGATGTGTTGCCAGGGAAGTGTAGAGCAGCTTGCCTTCCATGAACTGTTTCTGGGCTGAGAAACTGATTTTGAGACCCTGCTGCCGGATTATTCCGGGGAAGTACACGTAGCCGTTGGCGTATGCCAGGTGGCCGAAATACATGCCCCCGCCGAGGCTGGAGACACCCCTCACCGTTATTCCGAATCCCCAGCGGGGATATATCTGCGAGGTCGCCGTAGGCAGCACCTGCCCGTAGGATATACCGTACTGGAGCTGGTGTCTCATGACGGGGTCGCCCTGAACAGGCTGTGTACTGCCCTGGCCGACATCGTAGGTGTATGCGTAGTAGCTATCATTGCTGAAATCCCACAGCACCAGGGGAGTCAGGCTCCTATACCATCCGCGGCTGTTGAAATCCATCTGGTAGTAGAGCATGGCACTTGCGGACAGCAGGGGGTCATGCAGGTTCTCCTTTACTATCTGCTTTCCCAGAGTGAAGTCGTAGAGGTACGAGCGGGTATTGCGGTCGTTGACGTCGAAACTCAGTTCCGCGGACAGGTTCCCGATGATCCTGGTGTTCAGCGAGACATGGCCGGAGTGGAACCATTTGCCGGTCAGGGCGTCCCTCACATAGCCGTAACCGAGGCTGGAGACCACGTCGCCAAGGGAGTTCTGGGACAGTATCGTGGCGCCCAGGGATGCAGACATTGTGAAGTTCTCGAAGTTGAAGGAGCGTATGCGGTCCACGTTGACGTATACCGGGAACCAGGAATGGATGCGGAAGGCGTGCAGGAGCTTGGAGTACCTCTTTGAAGGATATTTCCCTTCGTCCATGAAATCCGCACGGTCGAGGGTATCGGAAATCCCTCTCTCCGCGATAAGTTCCTCTGACTGGGCGGACAGCATCTCGGCTATGGGATGGCGGTAAGGTGAGGAGAAACTGGCTGTGTCCGACCGCAGGGTGCCCGCGGCGGTGCTCACCGGCCTGTAGCCGCCCAGACTGTATTCACTGTAGTACAGTCTGTCTCCCGAGGGGGAGAAATACGGATAGTCCGCTCCGTACTCGGAATTGGTCAGGCGGAACAGTTCCCCGGAGGCCGGGCGGTATGCGAAGATGTTGAGTACTCCGTCCAGGTCACTGGAAAAATAGAGGATGTCCCCATGCCGCTTCAGCCCTGAGATACTCTGCCGCTGCGGGGGTATCACCTCTTCCCATTGTCCCGAGGAGAGTCTGAACAGACCTATACCTCCGTCCGTTATGACCGTGCTGTAGATGTCCCGGCCGCAGAAGACGGACTCTCTTATCTGTCCCTGCTCAGGAGCTTTTATCCTGGAGAGCACCTGCCCGTCGTCAGCGGAGAGCAGCACCAGGAAGTACGGGCCTCCCACGGGGTATTCGGCAGCGGCCAGGGTATCGCCGGTAGCCGAGGGGGCGGGGTTGAAATACTTGGTCCTGCGCCCTCCCGTCACTTTTATTTTCCCGGAACGGGTGTCCAGGCTCATAATTACGGAGAAATCTTCGAGGGAAGAGGCGTCATTGGACACAGGCTCCGTCCAGTAGATACGGCTGCGGCCGTCGTAGGTGAGCCGGGATGAGGTATAGTTGAAGAAACTGATGAAGTGCTCCCTGCCGCTGCTGTCTATGCGGATGAGTTTCCTGGCGGTCGTCATGCCCTCCTTAAGCGCTATGACGGAGCCATTCCAGGGGGACTTCGGGTCGTCGATGTATATCGGGTCGGTTATCTCGGAGTATAGTCTGTCCCGGCGTCTACTGACGTCCTCGCTTTCGGTGAACGTGCCTCTGGAGAGCCAGTCGGTGCGCCAGATCTCCGTGAGGATGTCCTGTGAGCGGTCCAGGTATTCTATCATGCCCGTTCCGTCCACATTGAGGTCAGGGTCGACCAGATAGGTCAGGTTGTACCATTTGTCCACGGGAGTACGGAAATACCTGCCGGTATAGTCCGCTATCCCGCTGAAATAGCGGCTGGTGCCGCCGGTAAGGTATCCGAACGGGTATTCATTGGGGGTATAGTACTTGTGCGAGCCGAACAGCAGGCGGTCCCAGTTGCGGTAGTCGCCGTTGAGGTACATGGCCCTGTAGTATTTGGTGAAGTCGGCGTTGCGTCCGCGTCCCCCTCCGGTGAGCTCCGTTTCCGTTATCACGGCACCGCCCTCAAGCGCGTAGGTGCCTGCGAAGAGTCCGAGGCCCAGCCCCGTGACCTGCTCGCCGAGAAGGTAGTAGAAGACATTGTAGATGCCTTTGGTAAAATGTTCCACCTGTCCCACATGGGCTGACTCATGGATGGTCAGATGCTCTATCCATGGGTCCGGATTCGAGCCGTAGGGGTCGGGGGAGGTGAAGAGATCCATGCGCTTGGGTGCCCAGGTCACCACTCCGTTGCTCTGCGTGGTGTAGGGGTGCAGGATGACCGGAATGGGGTCGGGGTCGATGTCGAGGCCCGCCATGACGCGGGGTCTGACTTTTTCCAGGGTGTAGAGGTATACTCTGGCAAGGGAATCGGTCTCTTCGGGATATATCAGCTTGTAATTTTCGGACTGAATCATCCGCCACCGTGCCCGGGTGGGGTCGTTGCCGACAGTGTAGTACTGGCCGTGCATGGCACCTGCTGACAGAAGTATCAGCAGCAGTGTGGATAAAATCGGTTTGGTCAAGTGCAACATGCCGCAAAGATAGTTATATTTGCACGAATTTGAAGTAATCCGCAGTTATATGAATGTTATATTTCAGGTATTGACTCTTCTCGGAGCACTCGGACTCTTTCTCTACGGTATGACACTGATGAGCGAGGGGCTCCAGAAAGTAGCCGGCAACCGCCTCCGCTCCATTCTCTCGGCCATGACGGCCAACTCTTTCACCCGCGTACTCACCGGAACATTGATTACAGCCATCATCCAGTCTTCCAGCGCTACCACCGTGATGATAGTCAGCTTCGTCAATGCGGGTCTGCTGAGCCTGACGCAGGCCGTCGGAGTGATTATGGGAGCCAATATCGGAACGACCGTCACCTCCTGGCTCATCTCCCTGCTGGGATTTACTGCCGACATCTCGGTGCTGTCCATACCCCTCATCGGCATCGGCTTTGCCTTCATGATGTTCAAGTCGCAGAAGCGCAAGAGCATAGGAGAGATGATCATAGGTTTTGCCCTGCTCTTCCTCGGTCTTACCTACCTCAAGAACTCGGTTCCTGACCTCAGTGCCAACCCCGAAGCACTGGCATTTATCCAGAAATGGACCGACTGGGGATTCTTCTCCATCCTGATATTTGTCCTGGTCGGCACCGTCCTGACCATCATCCTACAGTCCTCCAGCGCCACCGTGGCCCTGACCCTGGTGATGGCCAGCCAGGGCTGGATACCCTTCGAGATAGCCGCCGCCATGGTGCTCGGCGAGAATATCGGAACGACCATTACCGCCAACATAGCCGCCTCCGTGGGCAATATCTCCGCCAAACGGGCCGCACTCGCGCATACGGTATTCAATGTCTTCGGTGTCATCTGGGTACTGGCCCTGTACAAGCCCTTCCTGTGGCTGGTGGCCAAGATAGTCGTGGGACTCGGCGGAGAGGACCCCTTCACCTCTTCGGCCTCACTGCTCTATGCCATCTCGACGGTGCATACCCTGTTCAACATCACCAACACCTGCATACTGATATGGTTCACGCCTCAGATAGTCAAGCTGGTCACCTGGATCATCAAGGGGCACAAGGACGAGGAGGAGGTCTTCCGTCTCCGCTACATCCAGAGCGGTATGATGAGCACCTCCGAGCTGTCCCTGGAGCAGGCCGAGCAGGAGATACTCCACTTCGCCGACATCGTCCGCAGGCAGTATGTCTATGCCCGTCAGGCCGTCAATGAAGCCGATGACGAGAACCGCTTCGACACCCTGTTCAAGAAGCTGGAGCACTACGAGCAGATATCCGACCGGATAGAGTTCGAGATAGCCAAGTACCTCAACAACATAGCCGAGGGTGAGCTAAGCCAGGAGGGTAACAACAAGCTCCACGCCATGTACAAGATCATCAGCGAGATGGAGAGCATGGGCGACTCCGGCTACAACATCGGCCGCATCCTACAGCGCAAGAACCTCCACGGCCAGAAATTCGACGAACCCACCGTCAAGAAGCTCAACCACATGCTCGATCTGGTGGACAATGCCATAGCCGCCATGACCGACAACCTCAGGGAGGGCTTCAGCCGCATCATCAACATCTCCAACGCCCAGGACGCCGAGCACGACATCAACGAGTACCGCGACAACCTCAAGGAGGAGCATCTCCGCCACATCGAGTCCGAGGAGAGCGGCTACCTCCGCGGAGTCTACTACATGGACCTCGTCTCCGAGTGCGAGAGGGTCGGAGACTTCGCCATCAATGTGTCCGAGGCACTGGTGGAGGTCAACTGATAATTAGTATATTTGTACGACAAACCCTATAACCAGTCTATATGTCTGAAAACAACACCGTAAAGACGCCGTGGTACCCTTACACAGAGGGTGTGCCCGTGCATCTGGACTACTTTAAGGGCTCGATGTTCGACATGGTCGCCTCCGTCGCAGCCCGCTGGCCCAAGAACGTGGCGTTCGACTTCATGGGCAAGTCCACCACCTACGCCAGGATGATCAAGAACATAGAGCAGTGCGCCCGCGCCCTGAAGACCATCGGCATCCGCAAGGGCGACTGCGTGACCATCGCCATGCCCAACTGCCCCCAGGCGATCTACATGTTCTATGCCATCAACCTCATCGGAGGCATTGCCAGCATGGTGCATCCGCTCTCGAGCGAGAAGGAGATCGAGTTCTACCTCAACGAGTCGAACAGCATCACCGTCATCACCCTCGACCAGTTCTACGGCAAGATCGAGGCCATCCGCAAGAACACCGGCATCGTAAACGTCATCCTCGCCCGCATCAAGGACGAGCTGGCGCAGCCCCTGAAGGCCGGCTACATGATCACAGAGGGCTACAAAATCGCCAAGATTCCCGACGACGCTCCGGTCATCCGCTGGAAGGAGTTCATGAAGCTGGCCAAGTGCTGCTTCTACAACTATAAGGTCGAGCGCAGCGACGACGATCCCGCAGTCATCCTCTACTCCGGCGGCACCACCGGCACCACCAAGGGCATCATGCTCACCAACCGCAACTTCAACGCCCTCGCCGAGCAGGTCATCGCCACCAACCCGATGTTCGGTCCCGGGGACAAGATGCTGGCCGCCATGCCCGTCTTCCACGGCTTCGGTCTCGGCGTCTGCATCCACACGATGCTGGCCAAGGGCGGAAGGTGCGTTCTCGTGCCCCGCTTCACCCCCAAGAGCTACTCCAAGCTCATAACCAAGAACAAATGCAACTTCATCGCCGGCGTACCCACCCTCTACGAGGCCATGCTGCGCCTGCCCAATATGGAGCATGCCGATTTTTCCCATCTCAAAGGCGTCTTCTCCGGCGGCGACTCCCTGTCCATCGAGCTCAAGAAGAAGATGGACAAGTTCCTCGCCGACCACAAGGCCACCATCAAGGTGCGCGAGGGCTACGGCACCACCGAGTGCGTCACCGCCTGCTGCCTGACCCCGGTCAAGCTCCAGAAGGAGGGCAGTATCGGCATACCCTTCCCCGACACCTACTTCAAGATAGTCAAGCCCGATACGGAAGAGGAGCTGCCCTACGGCGAGGAGGGTGAGATCGTGCTCTCCGGCCCCACCGTCATGCTCGGCTACTACGGCAAGCCCGAGGAGACGGCCAGGACCCTGCGCAAGCACTCCGACGGCCTGACATGGCTCTACACCGGTGACCTCGGCAGCATGGACGACCAGGGCTTCGTCTACTTCCGAGGCCGTATCAAGAGGATGATCGTCACCTCCGGCTACAACGTCTACCCCGCCCAGCTTGAGAACATCCTCGATGCCCACGAGAAGGTGCAGATGAGCTGTATCATCGGTGTGCCAGACCCCTACAAGATGCAGAAGGTAAAGGCCTTCGTCATGCTCCGTCCCGGCAACGAGCCCACTCAGGAGACCAAGGACGAGCTCATGGCCTACTGCCGCAAGTACATCGCCAAGTACGCCATGCCCTACGACATCGAGTTCCGCAAGGAGCTGCCCAAGACCCTGGTCGGCAAGGTGGCCTACCGCGTACTCGAAGAGGAGGAGGCTAAGAAAAATGGATAAGAAACTAACAAAAGGCGTAGGCTTCCAGCGCGGAGTCTACGCCTTTTGCCGTACATTCATCGGCCCTTTCGTCAACATCATCCTGCATATCACCTACAAGCCGTGCAAGGTGCGCAGCCGTACCTTCCTGTGCCTGGGCAACCACACCCAGAACCTCGACCCCGCCCTTATGGTCATCGGCACCAGGAGGCACATGCGCTTCGTGGCCAATGCCTCATTGACCCGGGGCATTGCAGGATTCTTCCTCAACCCCCTCTTCGGCATTATCCCCCGGGAGAAGGGCGCCAAGGGGGACGCCGCCATCGCCCTGATAGAGGCCAATCTGAGGGCAGGTGTCTCCGTGGGAATGTTCCCCGAGGGCAACCGCAGCTGGGACGGGGAAACCGAGTATATCTCGCCCCGCACAGCCGCTCTGGTCAAGGATACGGGCGTGGCCCTGCTGACCTACCGCCTCACCGGAGGATACCTCCTGCGGCCGCGATGGGCCGACCATAAGCGGAGGGGGCCTATGCGGGGGCAATTGGTCCATGAATACACCCCGGAGGAGCTTGCCGGGATGACGGTCGAGGAGGTCTATGCCGCCATCTGCCGGGACCTGCGGGTCAATGCCTACGAGGAGCAGGCCGCTTCAGGAGCTCTCTACCGCGGGAAGGCGCTGGCAGAGGGGCTGCAGTACGCCGCCTACCTCTGTCCGCACTGCCTCCGTTTCGGCACCGTGGAGACGCGGGGCAACTGGCTCACATGCAGCTGCGGCCTGACGGCCAAATATCTGGAGACCGGGTCGTTCGAGAAGGGGATGTACATGCCTTTCGACAATTTTGCCGAGTGGAACCGCTTCCAGAAGCGCTGGGTGCATGAGCACTGCGCGGAGCTCAGGCAGCAGACCGCGGAACCGATAGTCCACGACGACGGCTGCTTCAAGCTGACGTTGAAAAAGGACGGCGTCTTCACCCACTTGTCCGACAAGGCCTCTGTGGCCATGTACGGCGACCGTCTGGAACTTTCGTACGAGGGACATCACGAGGTCTTCCGCATCGGGGATATAACCGGATACGGCACATTCCTGTCCCGCTCGATGTACTTCAACTGCGGGCCTTCTCTACGCTACCAGCTCATCGCCACCAAGCCGGTATCCACGCTGAAATACTACGCCCTCTGGCGCGGTCTCTCCGGCCGGGAATATCTTTAAAGTCTTTCGAGCTGGAGCATCAGCATGTTCGGGGAGATGTCCTTGAACAGGACTTTCTTGTCCCTGTCGAGCAGGTAGAGGGAGGGGATGGCACGGACATCGTAAACCAGCTGATCGCGGATGGTCAGGTCCTGATTGTAGCCGGTAATCCACTCTTCAGGGTAGTCGGACAGGCCCTTGAACCATTCGGCCACGTCCTCGTCGATGTAGATGCTCAGCAGGCTCATGCGGCCGTCCCGCACCATGGAAGTAATCTGGGGGCTGTCTTTCAGCAGGGAGATAATCCCGCGGCAGGCCGGACAGCCCGGGTTGGAGAAGAGCAGGAGGGTATATTCGCCCGGCGTGCCGTAGAGGCTGTGCGGATGGCCCTTGGCATCGGTAAATGTGAAGTCGGCTGCAGGGGTGCCGGGGCTGTTGTTCCGGCAAGTGGTCAGCTGCTGCTGATAGTAGGTGCTGTAGTGTTCCCCGGTGCGTCTGGTCCTCAGTATGCTCTCGATGACAGGTATGTAAAGCCCCTCGTTGCGCAGCTCCGACAGGGGATTCCACAAGGCGGATTCCATGGTGGCGGTGAACCAGTCGTAGATGTGCCCGCTGGTGTCCCGTTCCAGGGATGTCTCCGCCAGGGTCATCAGATGCGTCTGGGCTTTGAAAGCCCGGTCGTAGGGTATGGACCAGAGGGCGAGAAGATACTCACGGACGGCAGCGGTCATGTCCTCCTGTCTTACTCCGCCGATAAGCGTGTCGGAGATGCCGGCCCATGCTGCGGTGGAGTCGAAATATCTGTTCCAGAAATGTTCCGCGGCGTATTCCGCTGCGTCCTGGCCGGACAGCATGGCAGGTACGGAGACGGCGGGGAAGGGCTGAGGCCCGCGTTGCCCGGTCTCATTATGAAAATTACACCCGCTGATGAACAGGGGTGTAATTGTCAAAAAAAGTAAAGTTATGAAAAAAGATTTTGTCATTGTGCTGTTGACCTAAGAGGATTCGAACCTCTACAGACAGAACCAAAATCTGTAGTGCTACCATTACACCATAGGTCAATACCGGGTGCAAAGGTAATAATTTTTTCCAAATTACATCCTTCCTTATCTCTCCGGCAGTTCTTCGACTCCTGCAGGAAGCTGTTTCACGCGTATTTCTCCGTCAAGAGGGTGCTGCATAGAAACTAATATCCATCTTAAATACTCTGTCTCATTTTTCTCGAAATAGACAAGGAGCGTATCGCTCTCTTCACCTTCCACTCTCTGCACTTTTGCCCATTCTCCGGCATAGTAATCACCGTCAGGATAATACACCAGAGTATCAGACTCAATACAACGGTCAGACGTGTCATAAATATCAGCGTCTACTCTAAAAATATTAATTTTACCACCATGCCTTTTTGTATAACTGGCGACCTGCTTCTCATAAGTTACTGCGTCCGGACCTACGTAAGTAGCATTCCGTGTTACTTTTTGGCAACCGGACAACAGAATGCTGATGACCAATAAAATCAATAGCGTACTTTTTTTCATGGCAATATGCTTATTATAAATTATATAAGACAACTCTATAATTCCAAGTATAATAGGCTTTCTGCAACGATGATCCGCTATCGAAGCCGTTTTCTATATTACTACGGTCAGTTGTATCAAACACTCCCTCATCGTAGTAACCGTCGCAATCTCCTTTCCATCCCCAGTTGATATGGAAAATATTCTTAGCATCCAAGACCTGCCCGGTGGCAGGACGTACATAATGCTTTACTATGACGCCGTCTATGACCCACGCATGACCGGAATTTTCATATTTCTTGGCATTATCGTTATACGATTTTCCACAACCGTCAACATAAACCGGTAATTGCTTCTCCAATTGCTCCAGCACCTTCTCTACATCCCCGCTTTCAAAACCATAGCGTTTTGACACTCCGCTATATCCAAAATTTTTAAAAGTCCTCTTCGCCCCATCGGCATACGCACCGGATCCATCTGGATCATACGTAACATTACAATTCTCTTTCAATCCCAAAAATTGCATAAAATCGCTTGCATGTTTTTGGGCTGCATCTGATATATCAGCATATAAATCAGAGTAATGATAGATACTCTTCAACATATCCCAGTCAAAACTACGTCCTCCTGCTGTCCCGTACTCGTTGTAGGCCAGAATCTGACCTACAGCTATAGGCACACATCCAGCAGGTGCTTTGTCTATATCTTCTCTGAAATCGTTAAATGGTGACCACTGAGTCCATTTTGTCTCTAGCAGCGGGCCTACCTTCCATGCTGTCTCGTATGAAACCCCTCCTCCACCACCTCCGGATCCAAAAGGATCACCATCGTCGCCATTCTCGTCCGAAGTGTCCTCGTCGTCTGTATCCGGCTCATTCCCGTCGGGACCGGAAGGGTCTCCGTTCTCAGACATCTGGTTCACAATGGATGCAGCCAGCATCATTGAGACAAACTCAGAATCCTTTGAGGAACGGGCGGACGTAGATTCAGATGCTTCGTCCAGTCTTTGAAGGGCCTGGTATAAATCCTCCGACGTTAAGGTTCCTGCCTCAGTAACACAGAACACTGGCGTAGACATAGCCCGCTGTGCAGCCAGTATGGCAAAACCTGACTCATCGGTAAAATTCACGATATATACCGATGTATCAGGCAGCGCTCCCTCCGATGATTTAGTGACAGCTCCGCCGAATACCGAAAGGCTTTCCGGATCATAGGATGGAGCACCGGATTTCGTATGCCCGTAGATGTCTACAAGAAGTGCGTCCAGACTGGCAAGCGCCTCATCGGGAGAGATGACTGTCGATACAGACAAATCCTCATCGGGAGGAATGGGAACTCTCTCATCCACACTGCATGAGACTGCCGTCAATAACGCTGCAAGGGCGGTGACGGCAAATGATAGATTCAGTTTCATAACGAATAAGTTTTAATGGCTAAAAGTTAGTTTTATAATGTGCAAAAATGGATTCAGAACGCATGAAACATGTCTTTGTCCACAAACGCAAGTTATAAAAAATTCTCTCAAATGCAAAAAATAATAAAACTGGAACTCGAATCCGACACCACCTCCAGGACAGTAGTGCTCATCAAGACCGGATGCAGGAAATCTTATACCGCATTGTTCAGGAACTCCTCCAGTATCCTGGAGTATTCCTGAGCCTTCTCTTTATCCGCGGCACTGATGATTTCCAGACAGTACTGGTAGAGCTGGAAGTTGTGCTGCAGGTCGGTCTGCGAGAGTACGGAGCCGCGGTAGGGCTGCGCGAAGAGTCTGATGGCCTGCATGGTCTCTTCCAGGAAGCGCTCGGCCATGGCCATTCCCTTCTCCTTCTCACCGCACTTGATGTACAGGTCGATGGCATAGAGGACCATCTGCTCGTTGACATACATTACGGCAGCTGAGGTGTTGAGCGGGAAGTTGCGGTCGGGATAGGTCTCCTGCATGCGGTCGAGCACCTGCACCACTTTATCCTTCTCCCCTTTGTCGTACAGGGCTATGGCTGTCTGCACGAACATGAATCTCTGACCGGCCACTCCGTTGAACGTGGATATGTTCTGATAATCCACGAAGAAATCCTTGGAGAAGGAGTCCAGACGGTAGACATTCATGATGCGGTCGTACATCGCGTCAGTATCCACCTGTTCCACTGATGTCAGGGTAGTGCGGCTCTTGATGGGCACGAACTTATAGGTGAAGCCGTCGAACTGGAGGTAGTCCTCTATTCCGATATCCAGGCCGCCGCCCTGAGTCATGAAATAGATGGGGCGCTCCCAGTCGTAGTTGGCCAGCATATCCAGGATCATCAGCTCCGGCTTGTCCAGCAGATTGTCCCTGTCGAGAGGTATCTCCAGACACAGGGTGTCAAGTATCCTGTCATAGTCCTCCTCAGGAACTATGTGATTCTTCATTACGTTCTCCTTATTGACGGGTATGAGCAGCCTGGAGGCGGGCAGATAACTCTCCTCGCGGCCATAGAAATTGACCTTGACACGGGGGTCGTTAAAGAGGGTTATGGCATCCTTGAGCAGGATGGGCCGGTTGAAACGGTCTATCACCTGCACGTAGTCGTTGGTGCCGTAGAGGTAGTTGATGCGCTTGGTGGTGAAACGTATGGGCTCGGCGTCGTACTGCTTCCACTGCATCTGGTCGATGTACCAGTCGATACCCAGCAGCGAGGTGTTCATTACCCTGGCATCCAGACGGGTGCCCTCGACCTCCTGGATGTACCAGAGGGGGAAGGTGTCGTTGTCCCCGTGGGTGATGAGTATCGCCTGGGGGTCGGTGGACATGAAGTAGTTGTAGGCCATGTCGCGGGCGGTGTAGCGGTTGCTGCGGTCGTGGTCGTCCCAGTTCTCGAAGGCCATCAGCAAAGGTACTTGGAACAGCAATACAAAAACCACAATCGCCGTAGACTGCTCGGAAATTATTCTGGAAGCCGGCTTGCGCAGCCAGTCGTACACGGCCAGCACAGCCAGACCTATCCATATCGAGAACATGTAGAACGAGCCGGCGTAGGCGTAGTCCCGCTCGCGGACCTGATAAGGAGACTGGTTGAGGTACAGGATGATAGCTATGCCTGTGAGGAAGAACAGCAGGAATGTTATCCACCAGTTGCGCTTGTCCTTGCCCAGCTGGTACAGCAGGCCGATGATGCCCAGCAGAAGAGGCAGCATGTAGTAGTGGTTCTTGCCCTTGTTGTTCACGATGTAGTCCGGTCCCTCGGACTGGTCTCCGAGACGGGCACGGTCGATGAATCCTATGCCGCACTCCCAGTTGCCCTTCACGGGGTCTCCGGGCACCTGACCGTGCAGGTCGTTCTGACGTCCGGCGAAGTTCCACATGAAGTAGCGCATGTACATGTAGTTGAGCTGGTAGTCGAAGAAGAACCGCATGTTGTCTGCGAAGGTGGGCATCCTGCGGTCAGTGCCGGGGATTACCTTGCCCCTGCCCTGTGTATAACTCTCGTAGAAACGGATATGCGAGGGGTCCTTGCTGTGCATCCTGGGGAAGAACATCTTGCTCTCCGCCGGATAGCTGACCTCGGCAGGACCGGGCGCCTTGTAGTAGACGCTGTCCATCTTGGTATAGTAATCCTTTACCTTATAGTCGTCGTAGACCGAGGCAAATGTCTGCCCGTAGACCAGGGGAGCGCTGCCGTACTGCTCGCGGCCCAGGTACTTGACGAGGGCGAAGGGATTGTCAGGCTGTCCCTCGTTGGTGGGAGTGTTGTTCGCCGAGCGGATGACCACCATGGCGAAAGCCGAGTAGCCTATGACTATCATTGTAAAGCAGAGCGAGATGATATTCCATACGTGCGAGCCCTTGCGGTAAGTGAGATAGACTGCCAGGAAACACAGTACCAGCAGTACTATGAGGAAGAAGGCCGCACCGCTGTTGAACGGCAGGTGGAACACATTGACGAAGAGCAGGTCGAATACAGCCGCAATCTTTGGCAGGTAGGGAATGATGCCCCAGAGCACTACGGCCAGGATAACAGCGGAGAGAGCCAGCACTCCGACGCAGCCCCAGGTGGTGACTTTGGAGGCTTTCTTATAGTAGTAGACAAATGCTATCGCGGGTATGACCAGCAGGTTCAGCAGATGCACTCCTATCGAGAGTCCCATCAGGAAGGCTATAGCCACTATCCAGCGGTCGGCATACTCGGTGTCGGCCTGTTCCTCCCATTTGAGAATCATCCAGAACACCGCGGCGGTGAACAGGGAGGACATCGCGTAGACCTCGGCCTCCACTGCGGAGAACCAGAAGGTATCGGACCAGCAGTAGGCCAGGGAGCCCACTATACCGGCTCCTATCAGGGCCAGGGCCTCTCCCATGGAGAGCTCTCCGGCACGGCCGTTCTTCTCTATGATACGGCGTCCCAGGTGGACGATGGTCAGATAGAGGAAAAATATAGTGAATGCGGAGCATAGGGCGCTCATCACATTGACCGCCATAGCGGCATGCTCGGGTGAGGCAAACATGGTGAATACCCTGGCGATGAGCTGGAATACAGGGTTGCCCGGGGCATGGCCGACCTCCAGTTTATAGGATGAGGCGATGAACTCGCCGCAGTCCCAGAAACTGACTGTAGGCTCGATAGTGAGAAGATATGTAACGGCGGCGGTCAGAAGAACCATGACCGAGAAAATGCGGTTGATGAATTTAAACTTTTTCTGCTCCATTTGTTATCAAATTCGTATGTATAAGCCGCAAATATACTAAATTTGCGAAAAATTTACCCTTATGCCTCTGGTTTACTCAACAAATCCCGATTTTAATCTTCCCTCCGGGGAGGAGCGGAAGGTGGAGACTCTTCCTCCCTCGAAGCAGAAACTTACTGTGTACCTGGACAGGCGCAACCGGGGCGGAAAGACCGTGACCCTCGTCAAGGGCTTCATCGGCAGTGAGGAGGACCTCGCGGAACTCGGACGCACGCTCAAGAGCCGCTGCGGCACCGGAGGCAGCGCCAAGGACGGGGAAATACTCATCCAGGGCGACTGCAGGGACAAGGTGACAACACTCCTGACCGGTATGGGCTATGCGGCTAAGCGGGGTAACTGATATTATTCCGGCGGGGGACCTTCTGCCAGGCTCCATCCTTCAGAGATATGACATCGGGACGGAGGCGGCCCCGGCTATCCAGGGTGCCGGCTATTTTGTGTGGGCAGTCCTTTTTATTATTTTCTTTGCCTTGATTTTCAAAGGTCAGACTGCGGTTTTCATAGCCTGGGCAGGAGACTTTATCCGATTCCCGGCCAAGCGTACTTACTTTACGGTGTCCTCTGCCGTGAGTGTGGGCCTGCCCCTGGCATTTCTCATCTTCCTGCCCCTTGCCGCCTGCCTGGTCTACGGTCCGTCCGTGGTGGATGCGCCCTACTGGCTGATACTGGCGGTCATTGCCGGGTATGCCGTACTGAAGGCCATAGTCCTTGCGGGGATAGGATATGTTTCCGGCGAGAAGGAGGCCATGACTGTCCTTGCGCGGGCCAACGCACTGTTTTTCATCATACTGACCCTCGTGCTCTCCATCCTTTCCGTCATCTGGATATTCCTGCCTGATGTACCCCCTGTGGTGGTTGGGACAGTGGCCGAGATACTGACCGCAGCGATTCTGCTGCTGTATGCCGTGATGCTGCTGAGAATATTTTTTGCTTTCAGGGAACCTCTTTTACTGACTATTTTGTATCTTTGCACGCTTGAAATTTTGCCTATAGCGACAGCTGTAGTGACGGTTTTTAAATATTAACACACTGCATAAGACAATGACAATAAGCGATATTCTGGTTGCACAACCCGCTCCAGGGAACACTCAGTCTCCTTTCTCGGAG
Source organism: uncultured Bacteroidales bacterium (assembly GCA_944326235.1). Lineage (GTDB taxonomy): Bacteria > Bacteroidota > Bacteroidia > Bacteroidales > UBA932 > Coprenecus. The sequence continues at coordinate 67,287 of CALVDH010000007.1, forward strand.
ATTACCTCCAAGTTCGGTGTCCATGTGGACTATTCTCCTTTCTTTCACATAGAACCATTGACAGCCAAGGAGTTCAGAGCCCAGAAAGTGACTATCCTCGACTATACGGCCATATTCTTCTCGGCCAAGTCCTCCATCGACGCTTTCTTCGCCGTGTGCGAGGCCATGAGGGTCACCGTACCGGAGACGATGAAATACTTCTGTACCACGGAGAACATAGCTCTCTATCTTCAGAAGCACATCGTATACCGCAAGCGCAAGATCTTCTTCGGCAAGGGCACCGTGGACTCGGTCATCGAGACCATAGGCACCAAGCACAAGGGGGAGAACTTCCTCATAGCCTCTACGGACAGTACCAAGCCTGAGGTCATCAAGGCTTTCACCAAGGCAGGAGTGAAGTTCGGCAACGCCGTTTTCAGCAAGACAGTCTACAGCGACCTGACCCAGATAGACCTGAGCAAGTACCAGATGGTCGTTTTCTACAGTCCCTCGGATGTCAAGTCCCTGCTGAACGCCTACCCTGAGTTCCAGCAGAACGGGCTGCTCTTCGTAACTTACGGGGCCTCGACCGCAAAGGCTCTGAAAGATCACGGCTATGCCGTAGAAGTGGAGGCTCCCACCCCCGAGGCTCCCTCCGTATCCAAGGCCCTTATGCTCTACCTCGAAAAGGTGAAATAATGCGGCGGCCGGGCTACATAGTCCTGTTGTCGGCCATACTCACGTGTGGATTGTGCGCTGTCTCATGCAACCGCGAGAATCCCGCCTACAACCGCGAGAACCTCAAGGCCACCTGGCTCGTCCACACCCTTGACGGCAGCCCTCTCGATGAGCGCAGCTGCACCGTCATGACATTCACATCCTCCAGCACTGTTACCTGGGCCGGAGTCCTCACACTGGAGGATGCCAATTATCAATGGGGCGAGAATACCCTTCTCTACGACGTCTACTGCTGCGACCTCTCCGTCTCCGGAACCTTTGACGGACTGTTCGGATATCTTGCGCCGATGGAGACGGCCCAGGAGTATTCTTTCGTACACCATGAGGACTCGCTGATGACCCTGGGAGTGGAGAGATGGATGACCGGCGGAGAGGAGGTCACTCCCGAGTTCTCGCAGATGACCATGCGCAAGCTGCCGGCCTCGTATTCCGCCACCGACACCATCGCCGGGGTATGGCAGTTCATTACCCGCGGCGGAGAGGACTTCTCCTCATACAGGATTCAGTTCGCATCCGACGGAGGACTTACCCTGTCGTCCCGTTCCGGGGAAAACGACTGGACTCCGATGGGGGCCGGAGAGGATTACTTCCGCATCTACGACGATTTCCTGGCCCTGACACTCTATGACAATCCCGTTTTCGGTACGCCCGCCAAGTGGGATGTCAAGTGTTTCCGTATCGACAGTATCTCCGACTCCACCGCAACGATGTCCCTGCGTTCGGCCGGAGAGTCATTCACCCTGTCCTACATATCCTCCAACTGACATGAAACTGGCTGAGAAAATCCATACCGGCGGGCGCAAGTTCTACAGCTGGCCCTATCGTGTCTATTATCTGGACATGACGGAGGGCGAGACTCAGTCTGTCATCATATCCGTCCCCAAGAAACTCTTCAAACGGGCCGTCAGGCGCAATCTCATACGCCGGCGCACCCGCGAGGCCCTGCGCCTGATGATGGGAGAGTTTCCGGCCCTGGAAGGACGTCATCTCATGCTGGTGTATACCGCAACTGAAATCCTGGATTATGCAGCCATCTACGAAGGACTCGGCGCAGCGCTGGGCAAGATTCCGCCGCTTTCTTAAGAAGGCGCTGATCTTTCCCTTCGTACTCCTGATACGCTTCTATCAGGTGTGCATCTCGCCGTACACTCCCGCAGCCTGCCGCTTCACTCCCACCTGCTCCGCATACGCTCTGGAGGCATTCCGCAAGCACGGCCCGATAAAGGGCCTCTACCTGTCTGTACGCCGTATCCTCAGGTGCCACCCGTGGGGAGGCAGCGGCTATGATCCGGTACCTTAGGGGAAAATTCTATTCGATGAGCATATTGCAGCCGCGGCGCTCAGAGCCCTGAAGACGGCCTTCGACGGTAAATGAACCGTCCGGATATGCGCGGCCCGTGTCCTCCGTCTCAATGAACGAGCAGGAGTTGCGGTTGGCCAGGTCGATGATGTGAATGATGCCACGTTCGCCGGGAGATGACTCCCTGAAAGGGTCGTTGATATCGCGGATAATGACCCTCATCCACGCGGGTGCGCGGAAGACCCCGTCTCCGGCAGAATAGGCCTGGGAGAGCAGCTCGCACATCCCGTACTCGGAATGAACGGCCCTGAGGCCGAATCCCCCGCCCAGACAGCGGTGCAGTTCCTCCCGGGTGAGCTCCTCGCGGCGCCCCTTCATCCCCCCTGTCTCCATGACGGTGAGCCAGGAGTCATTCGGACCTTCCAATCTGTATTTTTCCGTAAAATCCAGGAGGGCGAAAGCCACTCCCAGCAGAAGGGTCTTCTGTCCCCTTCCCCGCAGCTCCGCGAGGGTGCTGTAGAGGCGGTCGTGGTCGTAAAGATAATAACCGCTCTCCGGGCGGCCGCTCTCCCGTATCAGACGGTCCGCCATATAGACCAGGGAAGAGCCCTCACGCTCCAGATAAGCGGGCAGCAGGGCCAGGATGACATAATCCTCCGGCGCCCCGTAAAAATGCCGGAAACCGGCTAAAAAGCTCCTTTCGTACAGGCTGACATCCGTCACGCAATGGCGCGAGGGTATCTGGCCCGTCGTGGAGCTGCTGAAAAAAATCTTCTGCGGCGCCACGGGCTGCGGCTCCGCAGAAGATATGATGTCGTACTGCTTGAAGAAACGGATGGGCAGGAAGGGGATATCCGCGATGTCCCGTACTCTGTCAGGAACGGCCTCCAGCAGGTCGGCATACTGACGGTACTGAGGGCAGAGGGCATACTGACGGCGGAATGTCTCCAGTGCGCAGGCAGTGAAAGCCTCCGGAGTGTCAATCCCGAAAATACGCTCTTCCGTGTCTCCCATTTCCTCTCACTTTTCAGGATTATCTGTCGGCCCTTTCGAGCTCGATGGTGAAGTGCCTCATGATGGGCAGTTCCTTGACGATCTTGTAACCGCGGGTGATGGACTCGCGGCGGTCGTAGACGTTCTTGGCTGCGGCTGCGATGTAGTCCATGTGGTTGTTGGTGTACACCCTGCGGGGAATGGCCAGACGGAGCAGCTCGAGGGCCGGATAGCGGTTCTCGCGGGTGACGGGGTCGCGGTCAGCGAGCAGCGAGCCGATCTCCACGCCGCGGATACCGGCTTCGAGATAGAGCTCGATACCGAGGGTCTGGGCGATGAACTCCTCCTTGGGAAGGTGAGTCAGGATCTTCTTGGCATCGAGGAAGATGGCGTGTCCGCCGGCAGGCCTCTGGTAGGGCACTCCGTACTCGTCCAGCTTCTTGCCGAGGTAGGCCACCTGGTTGATGCGGGTCTCCAGGTACTCGAACTCGGTACCTTCGAGCAGACCCTGAGCCAGTGCGTTCATGTCGCGGCCGGCCATACCGCCATAGGTCAGGAAGCCCTCGTTCATGATGGTGAACATCTGGGCCTTGCGCATATCAGCCTCGTCACGGAAGGCCACGAAACCTCCGATGTTGACGATGGCGTCCTTCTTGGCCGACATGGTCATATAATCCGCGCCCTCATACATCTCGTGTACGATCTCGCGGATGGACTTGTTCTCATAGCCCTTCTCGCGGGTCTTGATGAAGTAGGCGTTCTCGGCAAAGCGTGCGGAGTCCATGAGCAGCTTGACGCCGTATTTCTTACACAGAGCGGATACGCCCTTGATGTTCTCCATGGATACGGGCTGTCCGCCGGCGGTGTTGTTGGTGACCGTAAGCACTACGCACGGAATCTTCTCACGGGGAGTGGTCTTCAGTACTTCCTCGAGTCTTTCCAGGTCCATGTTGCCCTTGAAGGGAATCTCCAGCTCAGTGTTGGAGGCCTCCTTGATGGTGCAGTCCAGCGCTATGGCCTTGCGGTACTCGATGTGGCCCTTGGTGGTGTCGAAATGGGAGTTGCCGGGAAGGATGTCGCCCTCCTTCACGATGCTCGAGAACAGCACGTTCTCAGCTGCACGGCCCTGGTGCGAAGGGAGTATGTAGGGAAGTCCGGTCAGCATCTCTATAGTGTCTTTCAGCCTGTAGAAAGAACGTGCGCCGGCATAGCTCTCGTCGCCCTCCATGATGGCGGCCCACTGCTTGTCGCTCATGGCTCCGGTACCGGAGTCGGTCAGCAGGTCGATGAACACATAGTCGCTCTTAAGGAGGAAAAGGTTGTACTTGGCCTCTTTAATCCATTTCTCGCGCTCCTCGCGGGTACTTTTACGGATGGTCTCCACCATCTTGATTCTGTAAGATTCTGCAAAAGGAAGTTCCATGATGATATCAGATTTTAAAAATTGTCCCCAAATTTAAGCATAATTGTAATAGAACCTCTCAATTTTCTGCAAAAAATAAAACCGGGGCGGTCACATACGGACCGTCCCGGCTCTACTGTCTTACTGGCTGAGGCTGTTATTTGCCGGCAGCTTTCAGCTTCTTGGCTTCCTTGCGGGCCTTGCGCTGGTACAGGTCGTACATGATAGGTGTACCTACGAATACGGACGAGTATGTACCTACGAAGATACCTACGAGCAGAGCCACTGCGAATCCCCTGATCACCTCACCTCCGAAGATGGCGATGGCGAGCATCACGATGAAGGTGGTACCGGATGTATTGACGGTACGGGCCAGGGTGCTGTTGATGGCGTCGTTGATATTCTGGTAGAGCTCACGCTTGGGATACAGACGGCGGTACTCGCGGATCCTGTCGAAGATGATCACGCTGTCGTTGATGGAGTAACCGATGATGGTCAGCACGGCGGCGATGAAGGTCTGGTCCACATCCAGGGTAAACGGCAGGATACCGGAGAACAGGGAGAAGAAGCCGACAGTCACGATGGCGTCGTGGGCTGTGGAGACAACTCCTCCGAGACCCCATGTCCAGCCCTTGAAGCGGACGGCGATGTAGGCGAAGATTGCGAACAAGGCAATAGCTACGGCTATCAGGGAGTCGCGCTTCATGTCGTTTGCGATGGTAGGACCTACCTTGTCGGACTGGATGATACCGTTAGGATTTTCGAGGGTGGAGATGAACTCATCGTAGGTGATGGGGTTGGCGAAGAAGCCCTTCAGAGCCTCATACAGCTTGGTGTCCACGATCTTGTCGGTCTCGGTGCTCTGATCCTCGATCATGTAGGTGGTGGTGATCTTCATCTGGCTGGCACCTCCGAACTGCTTTACCTCGACACCTTCCTCGAATTCATCCAGAACGGCCTCCCTGATCTCCTCGGCGGTCACATCCTGGTCGAAGCGGACTACGTAGGTACGGCCGCCGGTGAAGTCCACACCGTAGGAGAAGCCCTTGAAGATGATGGAGGCGAAGCAGATTACCATGAGGACTGTAGAGAAGATGTAGGCGTACTTACGTATCTTGACGAAGTCGATATGGGTGTTCTGCAGGAAGTTCTTGGTGAAGTGGGTGTAGAACGCGATGTTCTTGCCGCGTGCCAGACGGGCCTCGAAGATCAGTCTGGAGATGAAGATCGAGGTCAGCATCGAGGTAATCAGACCGATAACCAGTGTGGTGGCGAAGCCCTGTACAGGACCGGAACCGAAGAAGAAGAGCACCAGACCGGTGATGATGGTGGTGAGGTTACCGTCGATGATGGCAGAGTAGGCGTGCTTGTAACCGTCGGAGATAGCCAGACGGAGGGCCTTGCCTGCGCGGATCTCCTCCTTGACGCGCTCGTAGATGATCACGTTGGCGTCCACGGCCATACCGAGAGTCAGCACCAGACCGGCGATACCGGGGAGGGTGAGGACGGCTCCGAAGGATGCGAGGGCACCGAAGAGGAAGAGCACGTTGCAGAGCAGGGCGGCATCGGCTGCGACACCGGCACCCTTATAGAAGAAGAGCATGTAGAGCAGCACCAGGACGAAGGCGATCACGAAGGAAATCATACCTGCCTGGATGGATGCGCTACCGAGGGAAGGACCTACCACCTGCTCCTGAACGATGGTGGCGGGAGCGGGGAGCTTACCGGAGTTGAGCACGTTGGCAAGGTCGGTGGCTTCCTCGATGGTGAAGTTGCCCTCGATTACCGAGCGGCCGCCGGTAATCTCGGCATTCACGCGGGGGAAGGAATATACCATGCCGTCGAGTACGATGGCGATGCACTTGCCTATGTTGTCAGCAGTCAGACGGGCCCATGTCTGGGCGCCCTCTGCGTTCATGGCCATGTCTACCTGAGGCTGTCCGCCCATATTGCTGTAGGATACGCGGGCATCGGATACTACGCCTCCGTCGAGAGGAGCCTTGCCGTCACGGGTGTTGACCTTGATGGCAATCAGCTCGTAATAGTTGCCTCCGGCATACTGGGAAGAGGCCTTCACTGTCCACATCGGCACGAGGTCGGCGGGAAGGGCTGCCCTGACCTGAGGCAGACGGAGCCAGGAGTTGATCTTGGCTGTATCCCTGTAGTGAGCGACGCCGATTACGGGACCGGGCATCAGCTGACCGTTGTACATCGAGGGGTTGAGGGCGTAGAAGAAAGGATTGTTCTTGGCGTAGTTGAGCTCGTCAGCGGAGAGAGAATCCTCCTGCTGTGCCAGCTCGGCCACGAGGTCGTCGGAAGCACTGCCGGCGGCTGCGGGAGCTGCCTTGGCTGCGGTCTCAGCGGGCTGTGCCTCTACTGTCAGACCCTCTTCCTGAGCCACATAGTCCTTTACGATAGTATTGACCTCCTGGAGATAACGGAATACCTCGGGATTCTCGTAGGTAGTCCAGAACTCGAGGGAAGCGGTTCCCTGAAGGAGGTTGCGCACACGCTCGGGCTCCTTGACACCGGGAAGCTCGACGAGGATACGGCTGGAGTTGCCGAGTCTCTGGATATTGGGAGAAGTCACACCGAAGCGGTCGATACGGTTGCGCAGCACGTTGAAGGAGTTGGCTACGGCACTCTCGGCCTGCTCGCGGATTACGGCGATCACCTCGTCATTGGTGCTCTGGGCATTGATCCTGTCCCTGAGGTCGATGGTTCCGAATATCTGAGCCAGTCTCTGCTCGGGTGCCACCTCGTTCCAGGCCTCGTAGAAGAGGGTGATGAAGTCGGTGTTGCCTCCCAGGGCTGTCTCTCTCTCCTTGGCGATGGCCAGGGCCTGGTTGAACTGGGGCGACTCATTGTAGTTCGACAATGCCCTCACCAGGTCGCTCAGCTGCACCTCCAGCATGACGTTCATACCGCCCTTGAGGTCCAGACCGAGGTTGATCTCCTTCTCCTGCACTTCCTTGAAAGTGTAGCCCAGGTAGACCTTCTCGGCGCTCACCGAGTCGAGATAGAAACTGTTTTTCTCTTTTCTGATAGAATCCAGATAATAAGCCTTATCCAGATCAGACACCTCCGCGAAGGAGGGTTTCTGCTGCTCTGCTGCCACAGCTGCCTCCGCATACTTGTCCGCCTTGTTCTTGATGATGGAGGACACTCCTGTGAAGGAAAGCTGGTAAATGCAGGCCAGAGCGATCAAAACCGCCAAAAAAGTAATGGCTCCTTTACTTTGCATATCAAATTCCTTTTTAAAATTTGCGTAAAAATTGAGGGTACAAAAGTACTATTTTTTTCTTATTTGTAAAGTATTTAGTAATTTTGTTGATTATATTATTTGAATATGACTGCCTTGAACAGATATTTTACGGCCCTCGCCGCCCTTTTTCTCATCTGTTTCCCGGTACTGGGACAGCAGGCGGACCTGAGGAAAGCCGAAGTGCTCCACAAGGCCTATGAGTTCGCCAAGGCCGGGGAATACTACAACAAAGCCCTGAAACTCACAACCGACTCCCTTGAGCAGATATACATCATGGACCGGATTCTCCAGTGCCGGAACGGAGAAAGTCTGCTGCAGTATATAGTCCGCCCCACGGCGACAGCGTCCCAGGCCTTCCGCACCGAGGACTTCTACCTCTACCTGAAGGATTTTGACAACCGCTCCTGGATTCCCGTACCCAACCCCTTCGTAAAGCCCTCCGAGAGCGGGAAGAACCCCTATTATACCGCCATGTACCTGCCGGCAGGACAGGACAGAGTCATCTACTCCGCTCCCGACGAATACGGAGCCTGGAACCTCTATACCTCCACCCGCAAGGACAGCGTCACCTGGAGCATCCCCGAACTGCTGAGTGAGAACATACTGTCCGGCCACAACGAGATATTCCCCGTCCTGAGCCGCGACGGCCGCACCCTCTATTTTGCCTCCGACGGACTGCCGGGAATGGGAGGCTACGACCTCTTCTACAGCCGCCGGGACGATGAGACCGGAGACTGGAGCATACCGGAGAACATGGGATTCCCCTACTCTTCCACCGGGGATGACCTGCTGTACGTGGAGAGCCGTGACGGACGTTACTCGATTATTGTCTCCAACAGGGAGACAGAAGGCAGTGACTCGGTGAAGATATATGTTACAGAATACATTCCCACTCCTGTAAAGACACCTCTCGGAGAGGACGAGTCGCCCATCGCCATTGCCTCCTTCATCAAGGATTTTCCTCAGCCTGAAGCCGTAGCGGAGACCGCTGAGGGGGCAGAGGCCGATACTGCCGGAGATGCCCGGATGGCGGATTATTCGAAACTGATGCACAGGCTCCGCAGGCTGCAGGGGGAGCATCAGGAGAAACTGGACAAGATAGAAGAAAGCCGCAGAATATACGAGACTGCCTCCGAGGGTGACCGGGAATTCCTGGCGGGAATCATCCGGGACGTGGAGAATGAGGCCCTTCAGATCCGCCGGCAGATGGACGCTCTGTCGGAGCAGATACGGCAGATAGAGCTGAAGTTCCTGGCAGAGGGCATCATACCCGTAGTACAGGAGGAGAAGGCACAGGAGGAACCCGCGGCACAGGAGGCTGCCGGAGAAGAGGCCCCGGAGTACATATTCAGCCGCCATGCCATGGGCAGGATACCATATATTATAGTGGAGCAGCCTGAACCGGAGTTCGACTATACTTTCAAAATCCTGGGACGCAACGAGGGACAGTTCGTCGAGGACAATACCCTGCCGGAGGGCGTGGTCTACCAGATACAGTTCATGGTGCTGTCCAACCACGCTTCGGTACGGGACATCCGCGGCATGAGCCCTGTCTTCGTCAGCAAAATGAAATCGGGCAAATACCTGCATACGGTAGGTCTCTTCTCTACCTATCAGGAGGCATCGTCCAATCTCGGACGGGTACGCCGCAACGGCTTCCCCGACGCCATCATCATCGCCTACAACAACGGCAGGAGCGTCCCCGTGAAGACCGCCAGGACAATGGAGAATGAGCGGGTACTCTCAATGCCTGCCTCCGGCGGCTCCAGGAGCGGCTCTGCCTCCCGTCAGACATCCTCTGCCGCATCCGGTGAGATGTCCTACCAGGTGGTGCTCAAGGGCTACGGCCCGGCACTGCCCTCCAGCGTGCTGTCCGCAATAAGGGGCGCGACCACCAAGGACCTGACCAAGTCCGGCTCCGACGATGCTACGGTCTTCGCAGTGGGTCCTTTCTCGGAGCGCAAGGACGCCGAATTCCTGCTCAAGATACTCGAGGACCTGGACATCAAGAACGTAAGTATAGAAAGCATTAAATTATAACTTCAGATGGCACTTATCATCTCCCTGTCTATCCTGGGACTCCTGCTCATTATCGCTGAAATCATTCTCATTCCCGGTATCTTCGTCGCCGGCACCCTCGGACTGGTGTCAATAGGTGCAGCGTGCTGGCTGGCATTCGACGGCATAGGGCCGGACGCCGGTTACATAACGATAGCGGCAAATGCAGTGCTGGCCGTGGTCTGCGCCGTGCTCTCGCTCCGCTCCAAGACCTGGAAGAAGCTCTCGCTGCATACCGAGATCAACAGCCGCACGGATTCCCGCCCCGAGGACAAGGGCATCGCTGTCGGCTCGCAGGGCGTCACGATCACCCGCCTGGCACCCATGGGCAAGGTCCTGTTCGGTGAGACTACGGTGGAATGTTCGGCCCGCAACGGCATCGTAGACCCGGGGCAGCAGGTCGAGGTAATCCTTATCGATGACAATAAAATATTTGTAAAACCCTTATAACAGTTTTTTCTTTATGATCTCTTCAGTAGGACTCGTAATTATCTGGATAGCAGTGGCCATCGTGGCCCTGATCATCCTGCTATGGTTCTTCCCGGTGACCCTATGGTTCCAGGCTCTGATCTCGGGAGTGCGCATCTCGCTCATCCAGCTGGTGCTGATGAGGTGGAGGAAGGTTCCGCCGAGCACCATCGTCATGGCTATGGTCACTGGTACCAAGGCCGGCCTGAAGCTGGACGCCAATGCGCTTGAGGCTCACTACCTGGCGAAGGGCAATGTGCCCAATGTAGTCAATGCCTTGATCTCCGCGGACAAGGCCAATATCAACCTGGACTTCAAGATGGCGGCTGCCATCGACCTCGCCGGCCGCGATGTGTTCGAGGCCGTGCAGATGTCTGTAAATCCTAAGGTAATCAATACTCCGCCCGTGACGGCTGTGGCCAAGGACGGTATCCAGATGATAGCCAAGGCCAGGGTTACTGTCCGGGCCAATATCAAGCAGCTCGTCGGCGGTGCCGGCGAGGAGACCGTTCTCGCCCGCGTAGGTGAGGGTATCGTATCCAGTATCGGTGCGTCGGAGTCGCACAAGGATGTGCTGGAGCACCCTGATTCGATTTCCAAGGTGGTGCTGGCCAAGGGGCTCGATGCGGGTACGGCTTTCGAGATTCTTTCGATTGATATCGCCGATATCGACATAGGCAAGAATATCGGTGCGGTGCTGCAGATCGACCAGGCCAATGCCGACAAGAATATCGCCCAGGCCCGCGCCGAGGAGCGCCGTGCGATGGCCGTGGCTCTCGAGCAGGAGATGAAGGCCAAGGCACAGGAGGCCAGGGCCCAGGTTATCGAGGCCGAAAGAGAGATTCCTCTGGCTATGGCGGATGCCTTCCGTTCCGGCAATCTCGGTATCATGGACTACTACCGGATAAAGAATATCCAGGCTGACACCGATATGCGCGAGAATATCGCTAAGGAAAGCGTATAAATAAATTACGTACGCAGGAGATACAGTATACCCCCTGAAGGTCCTTCCCACTTCGTGGGCCCCTTCCCTACTCGGGAGCCGACGCCTTCAGGGGGTATACTGTATCTCCTGCTATGATGCCATAATGCATAAAAATTCCCGGACTCATCAGTGAAACAGTCCGGGAATTTCTGTTATTCTATGAGAGGTTTGATTAGAGAATCGTTCCGTCGGAGGTGATGCGTACGTTACGCTCGCTGTCGCCGCGGCCTTCCAGCTCGATGAGGTAGTACTCGCTTTCGGGGGTCTGGATGTACTCGGCGTCATCGATACGGTAATCCGGATATTCCTTCGAAAGGGTGTCTGTCACTTCTTTTGGCAGTTCGCTGATGCGGACATCCCATTTTGAGCGGACCCATTCGCCGGCTCCGTTGAAGTAGATGTTCTTTTCCTTGTTGTCGTGCCAGATCTCCACTTCCAGGTAGCCGTCGTCCCAGTCCTGCTCGAGGATGCGGGCTCCGGGGTATTTGTCTGCGATGAACTCCTCGATGCTGCCGCCTACCATGCCGCCGCTGTTGTCCCCGCCTCCGGGATTGCCGCCGTTACCGGTGACTGGGGTGACGGTACCGTCTGCGTAGACATCTACCTCGATGTCGTCATCCCTGTATTCCAGTTCGAAACGGTAGAACTCACCTTCGGGTGTCTGGTAGAAGTCCACGTCGTCCATCCGGTAGCTGCCGTACTCGGAGCTTCTGAGGTAGCCCAGAATATCCTCGGGCACCTGACTGTGGCGGAGTTCAGTGCGGGTCAGCATCCAGTTCTGGGAGGAGTCGAAGAAGAGCTCGCGGCACACGCGGCCGTCGATGATCTCCACCTCTGTCATGCCGTGCTCTATGTCTATCTCGACTATCCTGGCATCGGGATAATGGGTTGCTATGTACTCCTGAATGCTGCCTGAGGGGGTATCGGGAATAAAGTCGTTGTAGTCGTAGTCCTCATCGGCGTCGACGACGGTCTTGACCAGCACTCCGTCCTCGGAGAAGTAGAGGTCGACTTCCTGATATACTCCGTCTTTGGTACCCTCAACTTCGATGATGTAGATGGTCTCGACCCCGTCTCTGCGCAGCATATCGATGTCGTCAATACGCCAGTCAGCGTACTCTGTGGCGTCAAAGGCTGCCCAGACTGCATCGGGCACCATGCCCTGAGGCAGGTCGGTCTCCGTCATCTGCCACTGATACTGAGAGTCGAACCATGCGGAATAATTGACCATCTGGCCGTTATCTGAGCGGACCGCCGGAGTCTCGCCGGCGGGAGCCTTGAAGTCTGCTACATAGTAACCGTTTTTCATCGACCACTTTACATCCTGCGCCCCGGGATAAAGGTCGAACAGCGCAGCCTGAAGCTCCGGTGTGGCTTCAATGTTCTGGAGGTTCTCCGGCCTCTGCTTATTGCAGGAGGCTGCCAGAAGCATAAGGGACAAAATGCACCCTGATACAATAAGTTTTAAATTCGTCTTCATAAAAGTGATTGTTTAAAAGTTAGAAAATTTCGGGGCTTAATGACATGCAGGGGACCCTGTGACAACTTTATGAAAACGGACCCTGTGTGCAATCCGCGCAAGGGCCCGTCCTCGAGTTATTCAATATGGTCTGTCACATGCGGTTAGTCATCCATGTCGATAAGGTTGTAGTAGAGGTCGAAGGTCAGCTCCAGACCATTGGTGAGCTCGACCTCGATATCCCGGCGGTCACGGTCGATGGAATGTACCTGCACTCCGGGGAAGTTGCTGTTGACATACGTCATGATCTGCTCGGGCACTATGCCTGCGGGAAGTACTGAATACTTGCAGCTTACTTCCTTCCACTGGCCGTCCTTGTAGAACTCGATCTTGATGGAATTGGTGAACATCACCTCGTAACGCACTTCCATGAAGTCGCGCTCCTCCTTGGCAAAGGATACTTTCTGGTCTGCGAAATAGGTGTTTACAAACTCCTGAGCGGCTACGGGAAGCTGGTTGAACTGAATCGGGCGGTCGTGGTCGGCGCGGGCTGAAGTCACGGATAGAAGCAGCATGGCGGCTGCGAGGATCATAATCTTTTTCATATTCTTTACTTTTTTTAAAATTAATACTGTTTCTTTTGTTTTACGGTGCAAAGATTACCCCCGATTCTGAAATGAATTTAAAATTATCTCCATTTTACAGAAAAAATGTGCATTTTTTCCTCAAATCTGTATTTCACCTCCAGATCATAGTACCTCTGAACCGCTCCGACTATAGCCAGACCCAGGCCCAAGGAGCCCTCGCGGCCTCCGCTCTTGTAGAACCGGTCGAAGATGTGGTCCGCGTCGAGCGGTGCTTCTCCGGTATTGGCTATCTCCAGGGTCCTCCCTTTAATACTGATGCTGATCCTCCCGTGCGCGGGCGTATATATAAAGGCGTTCTTGAGCAGATTGCCGGTCAGGGTCCGGGCCAGGGATTCATTCATCCTCACCACCAGGCTGTCGGGACGGGGGAAATCGACTTCTATCTCCTTGTCTTCGTATATCTCTGAGAAAACCTCCACGCTCTCCTGCACTAGGGCGGGGATGAAGACATCCGTACTTTCGGGGAACTGGCCGTTGTCTATCTTGGTCAGCAGGAGGAGGGTCTTGTTGAGGCGGACCACCCCGCCCAGAGTACGCTGGATACCCAGCAGCTCGCCTATCTGCCTCTCGTCCAGCTCCGTGTTGTCCAACAGCCACTCGATGCGGTTGCCCATGACCGCCAGAGGGGTCTGAAGCTCGTGCGAGGCGTTGCCGATGAACTCCTTCTGCGCCTCAAAAGCCTCCTCATAGCGGTTGAGGGCCTTTTCAGCGGCCACATTGAGCTTCTGGAACTCGGTGATGTCGGTCGGATTGTCCAGCGGAGGATTCTTGGCGCCTATCCTGAAGCGGTCCAGCCAGCCCAGGAGACGGTAGAGAGGCCGCATGTTGCGGTAGAAAACCAGAATCGTGACCAATATGACTGTCAGCAGCAGGGAAAAATACAGAATCACTATCCAGACCAGGGTGGACTGCATGAGTTCCTGTTTGTCTATAGTCGGAGTATAGGCCTTGAGGAGGTAGTAGTTGTCGCTGTCTGTACGGAATACCGTGGTAAGCACCCTGGCGGGCTCCCGCCCTATGGAAGGGAACTGCTCGTCGTTGAAATAATAACGTATGGAGGGATGGTCATGGGCGAACTGCTCCCCGATCGGGATGATGTCGTAGATGATGTTGGCTCCTACGTTGGAGGGCAGTTCCTGACCGGAGAGCATGCGGGCAATGACCTTGTCAGTGAACTCATCCAGAGCGTCATCGGTCTCGTCATTGACCTCGTTCAGGGTCCGGAAATAGAAAAAGCCGGCCCAGATCGCCATCAGGGGCAGGAGCACCAGCGCCAGGCGCATGGCTATGCGGTACATCAGTTTCATATCACTTGACCAGCTTATAACCGAAACCGTACACGGCCTTGATCTCAATGTCGGCTCCTGCCGCCTGGAGCTTGCGGCGCAGGTTCTTCATCTGCGCGTAGACGAAGTGGTAGTCGTCGGCCTGGTCGGCGTGGTCACCCCACACGGCCTCGGCAAGGACGGACTTGTCTACCAGATGATTGGGCCGCTGCATGAAATACAGCAGTATATCGAACTCCTTTTTAAGCAGTTCCATCTGTTTACCGGCCACCTCCACATAACCGTTCTCGGGCTGGATGGTGACATTGCCGTATTCGATGGTGAGATTGCCGCCGGTCCGTCCCCTGCGGAGCACGCTGCGGATGCGGGCCTTGAGCTCGGCCATGTGGAAGGGCTTGGGCAGGTAATCGTCTGCCCCGTGCTCCAGACCGTAGACCTTGTCGTCCAGGGAGTCCTTGGCCGAGATGATGATGACGTTCTCCCGTTTCTGCATGTGCTTGATGTGATCCAGCAACTGGAGGCCGCTGCCGCCCGGAAGCATGATATCCAGCAGGATACAGTCATAACTGTAGCCGGATACCTTGGCGTCCGCCTCATCGAAGGTTGAAGCCGTCTCAACCACATAGCCCTCCTCCGTCAGGGCCCGCTGCATCAGTTCCCTCAGGGAGGAGTCATCCTCAACAATAAGCAGTTTCATACGTATGTCTTTTCAGAGTGAGATACAAAATTAGAAATCAATTCTGAAAAGAAACTGAAATTATCCGGAAAATAAGCCTATATTTGCACCTCACAATCAATCGGGGTGTGGCGCAGTTGGCTAGCGCACCTGCTTTGGGAGCAGGGGGTCGAAGGTTCGAGTCCTTTTACCCCGACAACACTGAAAATAAAGCACTTGCAAGACTTTTTGCAGGTGCTTTTTTCATATAACAAAAACAAACTTGCGCTCTATTTGCGCTCCGGCCTACAGCATCCGCTCAAATGCAACTGATTCCGGAACCATCACAAATAGGTACTGTACCGGGGGAGGGAAGGGATACTGGTAGAACCCTACGGCCCCTAATCCGACCTGAGTGTAATTTTTTTTTGTTAAAAAAAAGGGAACAGCCTCTCGACCATCCCCAGCAAATCAAAGGTATGAAATTGATGTTATTTTTTGGGCCTTCTTGCAGCCAGCATGACGTACGGTGCATTTATTATTTTTCCGTATCTCAGCTGACCGTAGACATAATTGATCATGTCATATTTTTTGTTCCATTTTTCGAACTCGTCCAAAAACGACTGAAATGCGTCGACATCCTCCGCAACCTCTGGAGGAAGCTCGAAAGTAGACCTTTCCTTGACGTACCTTTCTTTATAGGCTTCAGTCAGTCTAAGTTTCCCATCTACTTCCAACACATCATCTTCGGTCAGTCCTGCCGGGAAACGGTCAATCAGCGGACCCAGTTTCCGCAGTATATCCTCATCAATGCTTTCCCTTGCTTTCTGCCGTGCGTCATCCCTTAGATACTCCGGCATACGGGTGCGCTGGATGTAATCCTCGACTTCGCTCATGGCGGCATCCAATTCCGCTGAAGCTCCGATTTCCATTCTTTGGAACACTCCTTTCACGCCAGCTGTTAGTCCCAGGTCAGCAAGGGTGCTTGAAAATTCATTTAGATAATTTTCGGTGCTGCGGACTTCATCCTTAGCAGCCATAACCCGATAAGGGTCGGTGTAATAAACATTGTTCATTTCTTTGATTTTTAGTGTGTTAGCAAATTAAATTTCTTGTTCTTACTTTTGGTATTTCTTGGGCAGTTGCACCCCGTTTCTCTGAATAGCCTCGGCTATCTGAATGGCAACAGGCTCAAGCACGGCAAGGAGGTGCGAGGCTAAAGACGCCATGCCCGAAGTTGCACGGGACTGAGGGAAAGCATATCTGTAGGCATCTATAATACTGTATCCTCCAAGCATATATAGGGTAAGGAATATCTCCTGCTCCCTTGTCAGACGCCAGGTCCTGCAAATCTCTCTGATGGTTGTTCGTTGAGTTCGTTTCATATCTTTTCCTCTTTAAATTTAGTGCATCCGCATCTGCCCCGGTCAAGGGTCTCAATGCCGTCGGTGCGCCTTTGAAACGCCCGGCATCTATCGGGATAGAATAGGCACTTCCGACATGACCTTTCGGGGCCAAAATCGTAACAATCGGATTCTTGTATCAGCATTATCTTCTTTGCTTCCATCTCTTGACTATTTCTTGATTCAACTCGTGGTATCTTCTCGAATCCCTGAGGGGGAGGCAGACTTCCCTGTCGTTGAGGTATGACGTAAGCCCCAAGGCAAAGCCTATCCGGTCCGTGCCCCTGTATTCTCTGATGGCTGCGACAATATCTTCGTACGTTGTATGTTTCCCGAGGCGGTCAGCGGCCTGTCGGCATTGCTTAATAAGGGTCATTTCTCACCTCCTTTTTCGTTAAATTTCCTTAATGCTACACGGAGTGCTATGCGCTGGAGTTCACTTCCGGTCATCACGGCCTGGACGTCCTTGGCTGTAAGGGTAGGCACTGCCTTGAGTGCTTCCTCCTTGGTGTAGGTCTTGTTGAGATTAATCTTCATAATTCTTTTATTTTTAATGGTTTATTAATATTTTTTTGCTGCAAGTGTGTCTGAATTTAAAATTCAGTGCTTGTTGTTGTTTCTGTTCTGTTTCTCGCTATCTTACTGCTAATCAACCATTTAAGTCTGTGTTTCTGTTTCTGGAAACTTTTCAATTCTTATATATACTATTATTATTACATATAAAGTATATATATATAGAAACATAGAAACAAGGTATATGTCAATGAGTTACGAGAATCATGAAGGGAAACTGACGGAAACGGGGAAACATCACTCCAGCTGCTCCGGCAGGTCTTCACCACACAGGAAACAATACGGTTTTCCGTTCCTCTCATTTCCCCACCTGTCTTTGTATCTGCGTTGAGGATTGGTCTTTTTCAGTTCTCCTTGAAGTGCTTTTTTAATTTCTGCAAGGGTGTATCGGTTCCCTATGCCCTCCCTTATCTCTGCGAGGGTAGCGTAGAAGTTCTCCCCCACCTCTTCCGCCCATATAAGGATATCCTTTGCACATTCGCTCCGGCTCTCTTGTCTGACCACCTCTAGCGCATCAGTTGCGATATCCTCCGGAGCAAACCACATACGGGAACTGCATGGCGTAATGATATCCCGTGTGGAAAGGGTATAGAGGACGGCCGGAGCCTCGGACCGCAACTTATTATCAAAATCCGGAATGAAATCCTGCTTAGTCATTGGAGGGACCCTTACAATCCAATACCTTATATCATACTCATTCGCTTGGATGAACGATTCTTCGTTATTGGATAAGATTATGACTTTAACGAATGGCCGATACGATATCTGCGGAAGATACTTCTGGTTCAGTGTTATTGATTGAGCCGTACTTGCGGCCTTAATCTTGTTGAGTGCCCTCTTGGTATCTGAGATTTCCTCAAAGACTGCGACAAGCGACTTGATCCAGATATTGAATGTTGAGTTCAAATCATCCTGCCCATAGAACCCGATATTCTCGCCAAAGAGGTCTTTGATAAGGTTTCCCACCGTGCTTTTCCCGCTGTGATTTTCCTTTGAGACAAGACAGAGGACAGGAAGAGAATGAAGAGGATACTTGTATAATATGGTAAGGTAGTCCCAGAACTTTTCCGCATCTTTCCCGAATACCCTATTTATTAAAATGTCGGTGAACGGATGCTTCCCTGCATCAGGTTGGCATGGCAAAGGGTGGTACATGTTTATCTGATTACCCACGATTTCCCGATAGTCTGTATGGCTGGGGACTATGCAGAATCCGGAGAAATAGGGGGTCTGGGAAATGTTGTCTTTCCCTATGAGGTCCTTGGCGGTTTCCCGGTTTATGGTCAGCCATTCCAGGTGGGGATTTCCCTCGACATCGTGTGACATGACCGACTGTTGAAAGATAGTCCCTACCCGTCTGATTTTCGGGGAATTATTGCTATATTTGCTATCGGGAACATCCTTAAAGCAGGATACAGTATTTTCGAGTGTCTGGGCCTCCTCAACGGAGGCCTTTTCTATTATCCCCATACTACCTCCCCGACCTTAACGCGGCCTCAACTTCCTTTGAGTAAAAGAACACTTTGCGCCCTACGGCAGAATAGGGAACTGCACCCCTATTCTTTAAGTCTTGCGCTTTACTTGGGCTAATCCCTAAAAACTTTGCTAAGCCACGGATACCGTGGATAATGATACCTTTCTCTTCTGGCTCACGGTCCTCCGGACGAAGCCTCGCAGCTATCTTTTCCGCGAGAAGATCATAGTCGATTTCAAATGTTAGTGTTGCCATATCTTTTTTTTTACACGACAAAGATATGAGAAACAACCAATCGTAACAAATTACAAATCAACTGTTTACGTATTTACGACGTGCCAATTTCCACGGTTTAAATACAACTGCATGAAATAAAGAAAAAAGGGGACCTAAAGATAAATGGCTCTCTTACTACCGCGACCGATGATGTTCTGAAAATGTTCGTATTCGTATGAAGGAAGTCCGCACAATTGAAGCGCTGCCCCTAATGCATCTAGGTTAGTTGTCACCGCTTGGGGGTGCTCCTTTACATAAAGGTAAAGGGCATTAAGTTTGTCCCGGAACGCTATCCTTGACGACTGCCTGTCTCCCACCTTCAACCGCCTGAGCTGGTCTGACTCAAGGAGTCCGATCTCAATGGCCTTCTCTACCTCCTGGAATGTCCTTCCGGCCCGGAGAACGACTGAGAAATCACCCTCGAGAGACACAGTACCCTCTTCCCTGGGTAGATTCCAGAGGGTCAGCCTGGAGAAGAGTATCTCCGGCACTTGATAGGTTCGTATTCGTCCAGATTTATCTACCGCTGCAGAAATTTTTATTTCTGAAAGAACAGTGTTTACATATTCCAATGTAAAGTAATGATCCTTTTGAAAAGCTACATTTACCCTATTTACAGCCTCTTTAAGCAGCCTTATATCACTCCATGAATCTGATGTTGTCAAATACCTATACCTATCCACATAAGGCCGCAATAAGACCGCTGTGGTGTACACAGTATGTCCTTCATCAGTGTCCGCAACAAGGCTGGAAAGCCGCCTATGTTCGTCACCGGGAACCGTCACCGTCCAGGTTTTAGACAACTGAAGAAATGCACCACTGCCGTCCTTTTTCAAGAACAGATGCGGCTCTTTGGGATAGTTTTTAACAAATCTATTCATCATCCTCCTCCGGGTCTATAAACAGTAAAGAATTTATCTTAATTCGTTTTGAAGGGGATATTCGGCCCTGGTACCCGGTCAACACCTTTCCGTCCGTATGGCCGACCATATCATCGATAAACTTGTCAGATATCCCGTGCCAGGTCAGTGTGGTGATGTAGCTATTGCGCGCCCATGCAGCACTAATCGTGCGAATGCCTATTTCTGCGCATACCTCTATGAGTCCCTCCCGTATGTCTGCAAGGAAATCATGCACCCTGTTCGTCATCGCCCTCTCCGTTTTAGCATCCAAGAGGATTTGAGGAAATACCCTCTTTCCTTTCACCCTTGGGGACGCGTACTTCCCTAGGTAAGGAGCCAGTAGCGGAGTAATAGGAATACGAACCGTTGAAGGTGATTTGTCCTCCGTTTTTGACCGCGTAAACGTCAATTCGTTGGAGAAATCCTCCGGCCATGTCAGCCTAGCTATATCGGCCATATTTGCGCCATTGCAGAGGTAGCAAATAATCCACCAATCTGCGTACACCTTCCCAGCGCCCTGGTAGTCCCGTAGTTTGATTATGTCCGGCACCGTCAGAAAAGAATCGGTTCGCCTTGTCGATTTTGGAATTTCCAGCTTTGGAACTTCATCGAGTATTCCTCTCTCTTTGAGTCTCCTACATACCGCACGAAACACACGTAGATACATACTCCTTGTCGATGCACTATTGTCGCAACTCTCCATATACCTATACCACCTCTTTACCATGTTGTCACTGATGCTGTCCGGCTTCGTCTCCATCACTCTCCCTGTCAGAACTTTCCGCCTGCCCTGCATTCTGAATCCGGCACCGTTGGCAAGGAAAAAACTTCGGTATGCCTGTTTGTAATTATCCTTAGTCTTCAGCTTCTTGCTGTCCTCGGCCATCTCAAGCCATAAGACTGCAAGGGTCTTGTCTGTTACCTGAATCTTGTCCCCAATACTAACAGCTGCACCGACCGTGAACTTATCCTGCTCCTTCAATTCTTTAACCTTCTTGCACACACGATCGAATACCGATGCTATCTGATTGCTTATTTTTTGCTTTTCACCTGTACTGTAATTCCTTGCCGCAATAATGTTGTATATATTCTCTGTCAGCTTGACACCTGTGTTTATCTGCCGTTTGTCGTGCTTGTAGGACACGCGTACGATAACATGATACCGTACCTCCTTGAGGGTACCATCGGGATTTGTTATCACAGTTGCAGTGTTCATCCGTCTGTCCAAGGTGGCTTTGATTACCACTCCCTCGATTACCTCTTTGTCGAACTGCTTTACTCCTTTTTCCTGTTTCTGTTTCATATTTATAGTTTTTGTTGCGCTCCAATTGCGCTCCGAATTAATAACAACACAAAACTACGAAAAACAAAGCAAATAAGCAAATATATCTTTTACAGCAATATACAAGTACAATTTGTGACAATATACACATGCAAAAAACAGGCAAAATATTCTTTGGGAGCAGGGGGTCGAAGGTTCGAGTCCTTTTACCCCGACTACAGGGCCAGAGAGCCGAAGGTCTTCATGAACTGAACCCTTTCATACATGGCGGGGTCAGGGATGGAGGAGTAGCTCAGGCGGCCGCGGATCTGGGAGAGGCTTTCCACATTGTTCTTTTCGAGGAAAGCAGTTATTTTATCATTGAATTCCTTTATGACGGCGGGTCCATGCCTGTAAATCACAGAACATACCTGAACGGCATCGGCACCGGCAAGAATCATCTTGAGGGCACTTTCTGCGCTGTGCACGCCTGTAGTGGTGGCGATGTCTATCTTTACGGCTGAGGCAAGGATGGCAGTCCAACGCAGGATCTCGGCATACTCACCCTCATGTGAGAGGGGAGCGGACGGCACCAGGCAGAACTTCTCCAGATCGATGTCAGGGGTGAAGAAACGGTTGAAGATCACCACACCCTTGGCGCCGGCAGAGGCTATGCGGTCCACGAAATTGACTATGCTGGAGAAGTGGGGGCCTATCTTTACGGCTACGGGAATCTTAAGCTCCGAAACTATCGAGCGGACTACGCTGACATAGCCGTCCTCGATGGCTGCAGGAGAGGTTCTGGGATCCAGGGCCAGGTCGTAAAGGTTGATCTCCAAAGCATCGGCTCCGGCAGCCTCTATCTGACGGGCGTACTCCACCCACTCACCGGGACTGTAGCAGTTGATGCTGGCGATGACGGGTATCGATACGGCCTGCTTGAGGGCGCGGACTTTCTCAGTGTACTGCGCGATGGAGTTGGAACGGATGTAGGTATGGAGATAGTCGTCCATCTCCGGATAGGAGTGTCCCGCTGAGGCCATGAACTCCACCTCACCGCGGATCTGCTCCTCGAAGAGGGACTTCATGACCACGGCTCCGGCACCGCAGCTTTCCATTTCCTTAACTTTGTCGACATCGGCTGTCAGCGAGCAGCTGCTCACTATTATAGGACTCTTGAGGTCCAGGCCGAGATACTTCACGTCTGTTGTTGCCATAGCTGTAGTTTTTTGTTATCCTATTTTGTTCAGTTTTTTCATTACGGTCCTGAAATCCGTCCTCTCGCGGATAATCCTGCCGACCTCCGCTACGGGTATGCGCTCCTGGGACATGGTATCGCGGTCGCGGATGGTCACGCAGTTGTCCTCCTTGGTCTGATGGTCCACGGTGATGCAGAAGGGAGTGCCGATGGCATCCTGACGGCGGTAGCGCTTGCCGATGCTGTCCTTCTCGTCATACTGGCAGTTGAAGTCAAACTTCAGGTCGTCGATGATATCGCGGGCAATTTCAGGCAGCCCGTCCTTCTTGACCAGAGGCAGTACTGCAAGTTTCACGGGAGCCAGCACGGGAGGAATGCGGAGGACTACCCTCTCCTCTCCGTTTTCCAGCTTCTCCTCGCAGTAAGCAGCGGAAAGCACGGCAAGGAACATCCTGTCCAGTCCTATGGATGTCTCCACTACGTACGGAGTGTAGCTCTCGCCTGTCTCGGGGTCGAAGTACTGTATCTTGCGGCCGGAGAACTTCTGATGGTTGCCCAGGTCGAAGTCCGTGCGGGAATGAATGCCCTCGAGTTCCTTGAAGCCGAAGGGGAATTCAAATTCAATGTCAGTGGCGGCGTTGGCGTAGTGGGCCAGCTTCTCGTGGTCGTGGAAGCGGTACTTCTCATCGCCCAGGCCGAGGGCCTTGTGCCACTGCAGGCGGGTCTCCTTCCATTTGGCGAACCATTCGAGCTCCGAGCCGGGACGCACGAAGAACTGCATCTCCATCTGCTCGAACTCCCTCATGCGGAAGATGAACTGACGGGCCACTATCTCGTTGCGGAAGGCCTTGCCTATCTGGGCGATGCCGAAAGGAATCTTCATACGGCCGGTCTTCTGGACATTCAGGAAGTTGACAAATATACCCTGGGCGGTCTCGGGACGGAGGTAGATGATGCCGTCCTCCCCGGAGATGTTGCCGAGCTGGGTGGAGAACATCAGGTTGAACTGACGCACCTCTGTCCAGTTCTTGGTACCTGATATGGGGCAGACGATGCCGCAGTCGATGATGATGTCGCGCAGGCCCTGAAGGTCGTTGGCGTTGAGGGCGGCTGTCATGCGCTCACGTACCTCGTCCATCTTCTGCTGATTGCGCAGCACGTTGGGATTGGTGGCACGGAACTGGGCCTCGTCGAAGCTCTCGCCGAACTTGCGGCGGCCCTTCTCCACATCCTTGTTTATCTTCTCCTCGAGTTTGGCGATGTAGTCCTCTATGAGCACGTCGGCACGGTAGCGCTTCTTGGAGTCCTTGTTGTCGATCAGAGGGTCGTTGAAGGCCCCCACGTGACCTGAGGCCTGCCATATCTTAGGGTGCATGAAGATAGCGGAGTCGATACCGACTATATTCTCGTTGAGGCGCACCATGGCGTCCCACCAGTATTTCTTGATATTGTTCTTGAGCTCCACGCCCATCTGTCCGTAGTCATAGACGGCGCTGAGTCCGTCATAAATCTCACTTGAGGGAAAAACGAAGCCATACTCCTTGGCATGGGCGGTAAGTTGCTTGAATACTTCTTCCTGTGTCATGTGTTTTTGGAATTAATCATGCAAAAATAAGAATTATTCCGTACTTTTGCCCGAAGAAAATCTACAATAACACAAATATGAGACTCAAAAGAACTGTCATGGCCGTCTTAGCCGGCCTTATAACCCTGTGCGCCAGCGCCCAGGGAGTAATCTCAGTAGACTCTAAAGCCTCCGTCCTGCCCGACGGGAACGTCGAGCTGCTCTTCACCGTCAGCCTCGAGCCGGGCTGGTACATGTACAGCACCGTGCCGGTGAGCGGCGGCCCGATGGCCACCTCCTTCACCGCGGACGAAAGTGCAGCCTTCACCCTCTCCGGAGGGCTGCAGGACGTTGAGGAGGCCCACGTCAAGCTGGACGAGGGATTCGGCATCGACGTCAAGTACTTCGAGGGCACAGCGCAATTCCGCCAGGTCATCGTCCCCGCCTCGCAGGAGACCTTCACCGTGACCGGATACCTCGAGTACCAGACCTGCAACGGGGCAGAGTGCACCCTCAACGAGAGCGAGGTCTCCGTCAAGGTGGACCCCACGGCGACGCCGGGAGAGGCATCCGCAGCCCCCTCCAAGGGCGGTAAGGCGGCCGGCCAGGGCTTCTGGAGCTTCCTGCTCATAGCCTTCCTCGCCGGACTCGCCGGGGTCAT
>CALVDH010000008.1 GCA_944326235.1 uncultured Bacteroidales bacterium
AAGCCTGCCGCTAGCGTTCATCCTGAGCCAGGATCAAACTCTTCATTGTATATGTTTTTATCTCTAAGCTTGTCCTGTATCACCTTAATTTCAAAGAAACTAACGCTACTCTTTTCTTGGTACTTTGCTTGTACTTGTTCTTCAATATTTCAATCAACTTCTATGCTTCCGTGTCACACTCTCAATCTCTCTTCATTCAGTCTTCATCGTGTTTCCTTTTCGAAAGCGGGTGCAAAGATATGGCGAGTTTTTTTATCCTCCAAATTTTTTTGCAACTTTTTTTTAAAAATTTTTTAATAAAATTTTAAAGTCGCTGATTATCAAGATAATTTCTCTCCATCTTTTTTTGCCCACTCAAAATCCAGAATAGCCATATTCTCGGAAGCCGACACCACTATGGCTACTCCATACTTTTTCTTCCACCGCCTTACGATGGAACTGAACATCCCCTTAGTGAGGTAGGCCTCCACAAGAGGATTGACGGTAAGGTGGAACGATCTCACACCTTTCTCCTTTACATAAAAGGCAAGCTGCCTCTCGATATTCTCATCTATAAGAATACTGGACGTTATCTTCCCGGTACCGCCACAGGCCGGACAGGTCTCTGCGGTCTCTATCTCCGTAGCGGGACGCACCCTCTGACGGGTAATCTGCATAAGACCGAACTTCGTCAGCGGAAGAATGTTGTGCTTGGCTCTGTCCGAAGCCATAAGCTCCTGCATCTTCTTATGCAGGGCATTCTTATGCTCTCCCAGGTCCATATCTATGAAGTCCACTATTATAATACCGCCCATGTCCCGGAGCTTGAGCTGACGGGCGATCTCCTCCGCGGCGACGCAATTGACATCAAAGGCATTCTGCTCCTGGTCCTTGCCTGTCTTGACACGTGTGCCGCTGTTTACATCCACAACATGCATGGCCTCAGTATGCTCTATCACCAGATAGGCACCCTGACGCATAGGCACGACCTTTCCGAACGAGGACTTTATCTGCCTGGTGACATCAAAATGGTCCATGATAGGCTCATGTCCCTTATACAGCTTAACTATCTTCTCATGGTCCGGAAGTATAGTGGATATATACTCCCTCACTTCATGGTAGACAGTCTCATCATTCACATAAATATTTGTGAACGTGTCATTTAACAGATCCCGCAGGATCGTGGTAGTCTTACTGTTCTCCTTGAAGAGAAGCTGAGGCATCTTCCTGGTCGCCATTTTGGGCCAGGACTCCTCCCACTTGCGGATCAGGAGGCGGAGCTCCGCATCCAGGACTGCGGCATTCTTACCCTCGGCTGCAGTACGGATAATGGCACCGTAATTTGTCGGCAGTATGCTGTAAAGCAGACGCTCAAGGCGTTTCTTCTCCTCCTTGGAAGAGATTTTCTGCGATACGCTTATCTTGTCTCCGAAGGGAAGCAGGACTATATTGCGTCCCGCAATTGAAATCTCGCCGGTAAGCCGTGAGCCCTTAGTTGAAATGGGCTCCTTTACAATCTGAACTACTATCGGCTGCCCAGGCTTGAGCACGTTCTCGATCTTCCCTTCCTTCTCCAGGATATGACTGATATCTACTGAAGAATAAAACTGCTTGAAATCCCTGTTGGGATTAATCTGCTTGACAAAATTGTCGAATGCTTTAAAATTCAGGCCGAGATCCAGATAATGGACGAAAGCGTCTTTCTTGTCTCCTATGTCCACGAAAGCCGCATTCAGGGTAGGAATGAGCTTCTTGACCTTCCCCAAGTACACATCTCTCAAAGAAAAAGCCCTCTCGGTATTGTCCTCCTTGTTGAGTTCCACCAGCCGGTGATCTTCGAGAAGGGCTATCACAGTCTCCTTTAGTCTAACATCTATTATCAGGTTTCTTTCCATCGCAATCTAAAAAAAAAATCTAAAGCGGTTCATTAACGCTTTAGATTTAAGTAGCTGAGAATGGCCGCTATCTCTTCTTATGTCTGTTCTTGCGCAGGCGTTTCTTACGCTTGTGCGTAGCCATTTTATGTCTTTTTCTCTTCTTTCCGCTAGGCATAGCTCTAATTATTTATTAATGTTTGTCTTAACTAAGTTCAGGAATGTTTTGGAAGGCTTGAAGGCAGGGATATAGTGCTCAGGTATCACGATGGTCTTCTGCTTCGAGATATTGCGGGCAGTCTTCTGAGCGCGCTTCTTAGCTGTGAAGCTGCCGAAACCGCGGAGATACACGCTGTTATCCTTTGAAACAGAATCCTTGACTGTCTCCATAAAAGCTTCTACGACCTTCTGTACGTTGAGTTTTTCAAGTCCTGTAGCTTTGGCTACTTCATTTACGATATCAGCTTTTGTCATTTCTGTAATATATTAATGTTACTAATAATCACTTGCGTGAAATTCAGAGTGCAAAAGTATTCTTATTTTCGACATTTACAAAATATTATTGCACTTTTTTACATATTTTTTTTTGGCACAATCATTGACTATAACTACTTCTGCCGGACGCAAACGGCCCGAACAGCCGCATCCTGCCAAAATGGCATAACCGTACTGCGCCCGGCTGACACAAATAGAAGGAAAGACAATTATGAAGCAGACAATAGAAGAATTATTCAGCCCCGCATCCGGAGAAGTGAATATAGTCCCGGTAGTCAGCATCGACACTGTGCAGAAACTGAACGAGAGCGAGCTTCCGGACATCCTGCCGGTACTTGCCCTCCGCAACGCAGTCCTTTTCCCCTCCACGGTCACCCCTATTTCCATCGGAAGGGAGAAATCCATCAAGCTGGTCAGGGACGTATACAAGTCCAGCAAGATCCTGGCAGCCATCTCCCAGCGGGACATCAACGTGGAGGATCCCTCGCTGATAGACCTATATAATATAGGTACGCTGGCACGCATCATCAAGATCATTGAGATGCCGGACGGCACCATAACAGCCATACTCCAGGGCCTGAAGCGCCTGCGTCCCATAGAGCAGACCGCCTCTGAGCCCTACATGTTCGCCAGGATCAAATACCTGGAGGACACCATGCCCAAGAAAAACGACAAGGAAATGAGCTCCCTGACAGGCTCCGTCAAGGATCTGGCCCTGCACATCATCAAGCTCTCCCCTCACCTGCCGACAGAAGCCTCGTTCGCCATCAAGAACATTGAGGGCGACGAATTCCTGATCAACTTCATCGCCTCCAGCATCGAGTTCGAGGATCCCATGGAGAAGATCAAGCTGCTCGAGGAAGGCAATCTCAAAATCAGGGCAATGAAACTGGTTGAGATGCTGAACCGTCAGATAGAGATACTCAAGCTCAAGGACGACATACAGCGCAAGGTCCGCACCGAGATGGACCAGCAGCAGAGAGAGTACTACCTGAACAATCAGCTCCGTACCATCCAGGAAGAGCTCGGTATGGACGAGGCCCAGGATATCGACGAGCTGCGCCAGAAGGCCAAGAAGAAAAATTGGCCCGAATCCGTGGCCAAGACCTTCGAGAGCGAGGTCCGCAAGCTCGAGCGTTCCAATCCCAACTCCCCCGACTACAACATCCAGTACCAGTACATCCAGTTCATCCTGGACCTGCCCTGGGGAGATATGACCAAGGACAATCTGGACCTCAAGCACGCCCAGAAAGTCCTGGACAAGGACCATTTCGGTCTGGAGACAGTCAAGGAGAGGATAATCGAGTACCTCGCAGTGCTGAAGCTCAAGGGCGACATGAAGTCCCCCATCATCTGCCTCTACGGCCCTCCGGGAGTCGGCAAGACCTCTCTGGGCAAATCCATAGCCAAGGCCCTGGGCCGCAAGTACCAGCGCATCTCCCTCGGCGGACTGCACGACGAGTCGGAGATAAGAGGCCACCGCAGGACCTACATCGGTGCGATGCCAGGACGTATCCTCCAGAGCATCAACCGCGCCGGCAGCTCCAACCCGGTAATCGTCCTCGACGAGATAGACAAGGTCAGCCAGGACTACAAGGGAGACCCCTCCTACGCCCTGCTGGAAGTGCTCGACCCCGAACAGAACAACGCCTTCCACGACAACTACCTCGACATCGACTACGACCTCTCGAAGGTGCTCTTCATCACCACGGCCAACAACATCAGCACCATCCACCCCGCCCTGCGCGATCGTATGGAGATGATATCCGTATCCGGATACCTGGCCGAGGAGAAAGTCAGCATCGCCCAGGGCTACCTGATACCCAAGCAGCTTGAGGCCCACGGCCTGAAGAAGAGCCAGGTACGCTTCCTCAAGGGCTCGATTGAGAAGATAATCGACGAGTACACCCGCGAGTCCGGTGTCAGGGGACTGGACCGGCAGATAGCCAAGATAGCCCGTATCTCCGCCCGCAAGATAGCCACCGGCGAGACCGCGAAAGTCAGCGTCACACCCGAGGTCGTCTCGGAGTTCCTCGGCCTTCCGACCAACTTCCACGACCTTCAGAAGGGCAATGAGGCCCCCGGCGTGGTCACAGGCCTGGCCTGGACAGAGAACGGCGGTGAAATCCTCTTCATAGAATGCTCCGTAAGCGAGGGCAAGGGCGTCCTCTCCTCGACCGGCAACCTCGGAGACGTGATGAAGGAATCGGCTACCATCGCCTTCCAGTACATCAAGGCCCATCCGGACCTGATCGGACTGACCACCGAGGAGATAATGAAGCACGATATCCACATCCACGTCCCGGAAGGAGCAATCCCCAAGGACGGTCCCTCGGCGGGCATCACCATGGTCAGCGCCATGGCCTCCGCTCTGTCGGGAAAAATGGTCCGCAGCGGCATCGCCATGACAGGCGAGATGACCCTCCGCGGCAAGGTCCTGCCGGTAGGCGGCATCAAGGAGAAAATCCTCGCAGCCAAGAGGGCAGGTATCCACACCATCATCCTCTCCAGGCAGAACGAGAAGGATATCAAGGACATCAAGCCCATCTACATCGAAGGCCTGGACTTCGTCTACGTGGACAATATCTCCGAGGTTCTGAAATACATCTTCAGTTAAAAGACAATGGAAGTCAGGATAGAAGAATCGTGGAAAGCGGTGCTCCGGGAAGAGTTCGACAAGGAATATTTCGCCCGGATCGCCGCTTTCCTGCATCAGGAGAAAAGGGATGGTAAGACCATCTACCCTCCCGGACCTCTCATTTTCAACGCATTCCAGCTGACACCCTTCGACAGGGTAAAAGTAGTGATCCTGGGCCAGGACCCCTATCATGGTCCCGGCCAGGCCCACGGCCTGTCATTCTCCGTTCAGGACGGAGTGGCACTGCCGCCCTCCCTCCAGAACATCTACAAGGAGATAGCCGCCGATACCGGCTGCATCCCCCCGTCCAGCGGCAACCTCGAGCGGTGGGCCCGCCAAGGCGTATTTCTCCTCAATTCTGTCCTGACCGTCAGGGCCGGCTCCCCCACCTCCCACAGCGGAATAGGCTGGCAGACTTTCACCGATGCGGTCATCAAGACCATATCCGACCGCAAGGAGTGCGTTGTCTTCATGCTCTGGGGCAATTATGCCCGCAGCAAGAAACCGCTGATAGACAGCAACAAGCATTTAATCCTGGAAGCCGCCCATCCCTCTCCCCTGGCCCGCGGGGCCTTCTTCGGCTGCCGCCATTTTTCCAAAGCCAACAATTTCCTCATAGCCTCCGGACAGACTCCCATTGCCTGGTAGGTTATTTTTTCCTATTTTTGACGGATTTTTAAAACAGACTCTGAATATGAATATAGCTGTAGTCGGCAGCGGATACGTAGGACTGGTATCCGGCACATGTTTTGCGGAAATGGGCGCTAACGTATGGTGTGTGGATGTGGATTCCCAGAAAATAGAGAATCTCCGGAAAGGTATCCTGCCCATTTACGAGGACGGCCTGCAGGATCTGCTGGACAAGAACGTGGCGGACGGTAGGCTGCATTTCGCGACATCGCTCCGGGAGTGCATCGACATGGTGGAGATAGTTTTCATCGCAGTAGGGACTCCTCCCAGCGAGGACGGCTCGGCGGATGTGTCCCACGTAATGGATGTTGCGGAGGAATTCGGAAGATGCATCTCCAGATACACTCTGCTGGTCATGAAAAGCACGGTACCGGTAGGCACATGCTTCAAAGTCCGGGACGCAGTCCGCAGGGAACTGGAGTCCAGGGGCGCCGACATTCCCTTCGACATAGCCTCCAATCCTGAGTTTCTCAAGGAAGGCGTGGCCATCAAGGATTTCATGACACCGGACAGAGTCGTCATAGGCATTGAGAGCGACCGCGCCAAATCTCTGATATCCTCTCTCTACCGGCCCTTCCTGCTCAACAACTACCGGGTGATATTCATGGACATACTGTCAGCCGAGATGACCAAATACGCATCCAACGCGATGCTGGCCACCAGAATCAGTTTCATGAATGAGCTGGCCCGCCTCTGCGAGCTGACCGGAGCCGATGTCAGCAAGGTGCGCACCGGTATGGCGGCGGACAGCCGGATAGGCTCCAAGTTCCTGTATCCAGGGTGCGGATACGGCGGCTCATGCTTCCCCAAGGACGTAAAGGCCCTCGTCGGCACAGCGGCCGCCTACGGCTACAGAATGAAAATCATCAGTGCGGTGGAAGAGGTCAATATCGAACAGAAAAGAGTCGTATTCGAAAAGCTCAAGGAGGCGTTCAACGGCTCCCTGGAAGGCAGGACCATTGCCCTGTGGGGCCTGGCCTTCAAGCCCAGTACCGACGACATGAGGGAGGCGCCGTCCATAGTCACCGTATCCCTGCTCAGAAAGGCCGGGGCCAGAATCAGGGTATTCGACCCGGCGGCAATGCAGACGGCCGGGAATATATTCGGAGATACCGTCACCTATTGCAGCGATATGTACGACGCAGCCACGGGGGCCGATGCAGCAGCACTCCTGACCGAGTGGAAACAGTTCCGGATACCGGACTGGAACAGGCTGAGAACCATCATGAAAGGCCACGTCCTGGTAGACGGAAGGAATATCTACAATCCGGAAGAACCGATGTCCGCCGGATTTGACTACTACTGCATAGGCAGCTCTCATGAAAGTATGAGCAGACGGTAGAGTCCCTCGAAGAGGGAAATCAGGCCCAGGACCATAATAACGACACCGGCCACACGGTTGATCATGATCAGCTGACGCAGACGCAGCTTGTTCCTGAACAGGTTGATGGACGTAGACAGTACATGCCACCACAGGGTGGCACCTGCGAACACTCCCGCCAGAGTAACGGCTATCCTTTCCAGGGGTTCCGCCTCGGAACGGCTGATGCCGATAAAGGCGAAGAGGCCGAGCATGAGGAAGAATGCTCCGGGATTGGTTATTGTCATCAGCACAGTAGAGAAGAAATCCTGCCAGTAATGCCGGTTGCCGGACTTCACCCTGCGGATCTGCTTGACCGGATTGGTCATGAAGAGCTTTACTCCGAAAATCCCCACTATTATTCCTCCGGCGATCATCACCAGATACCGGTAGTCTGACAGGAGCTGCTGGACATAGGAGATACTGAGGAGGGCCACCGCCGCAAATATGGTGTCAGACAGCGCCGCTCCCAGACCGGTTATAAAACCGGAGTTACGTCCCTTGCTGAGAGTCCTCTGGATGCACAGCACCCCTATCGGTCCCAGCGGTACCGACGCGAATAATCCGACGATGAGTCCCTTGATCAGTTCCAGCAGCATAATATCACTGTTCTACAGCGTTTTCTGTTTCTTCCGTTCCCAGATAATACTCAAGCAGCACACTCAGCACATCCGGATTGATATCCTTGGCCTGGGTCTTTTTCTCCGAGTCCAGCAGATAAATGGCAGGGACATCCAGCAGGTCATATTTGTCGAACATGCCGGAAGCGCGCTTGCGGTCCCAGAGGTCTGTCCACCCCGCGCCATTGTCCTTCACGGACTTCTTCCACGCCTTGTCCGTTCCGGTATAGACCGCAACGAAATGAACGTCGGAGGGGTCGTACTGACCGGCCATCTTGACCAGCTCCTTGGTTACTGCGCGGCAGAGGGCACAGTCCAGGCTGTAGAAATACAGCACGGTATACTTGGCCTCCACATCGTAGATATGGAATTTTTTATTCTTCAGCGTCCGGAGTTCCAGA
Organism: uncultured Bacteroidales bacterium; assembly: GCA_944326235.1. Taxonomy (GTDB): domain Bacteria; phylum Bacteroidota; class Bacteroidia; order Bacteroidales; family UBA932; genus Coprenecus. The sequence continues at coordinate 8,058 of CALVDH010000008.1, forward strand.
TCCTCGGCTGGCTCCCCGAGAGGATTACGGTAGAACATCAGCACCGCCAGAGCCGTCTGGTCTATGAAATCGGCAGGTGAGTCAAAATCAGCCCTGATGACGCTGCCGTGAGTCTCACCGACATTGGTAAAAGTCACCGTCTCCCACATCTCCGGCATACTGGCGATATACTTGTTGGCCAGATAAGCGGCTCCCTGCTGGAGAGGATAACTTGAACTCGTCTTAAGATACTGATACAGTGTATAGAACAGCTCGTGAAAGAACTCCGGGTTATCCTTGGAGTCCTGGAAAAAAGTATCTATTTCCTTAGTAATCAGCGTTGTATCCGAAGTATTGGCCAAGGGTGAGAAAATCTGCTCAAATATCATCTCCGTAGGGTTGAGCTGACTTTCCTGCACCTCCACCACCTGGCCCAAGGCCGTAGGAGTAAGGTCCCTGCCGATAATCACCCCGTTCCGGTCGAGAAGGAAGAGTTTGGGAGTACTCACCACCCCATACTTGGTTACGAATCCAGAGGTCATGTCCGGATCCCAGAGGTGCGTGACACGGACATTGGCAGGAAGGGAAAAAGGGGCGACAGCCCTCTGGATATATCCCATCCAGCGATCCCTGTCATCCTGCGTATAGATCATGTACACGGAGAAATTGATGCCCGCACTGCTGCGGATCATATACTGCATGAGAGCAGGCGTCGTACGGATGCATCCGGGACATTCGTCATCGTAAAAATACAGAACGGTATAATCCTGATCTCCGGGCCGGATATCCACCATCGTACCGGAAGGGTCCTGCAGTGTCAGTTCCGGAGCCTGCATTCCGATGAGAGAACGTCGGTTGGACTCGGCAAACAACTTTATTTCCAACATCTTCTCCTCATCCGGGATAGTGTAGCCACCATTGATGAAGTAGGTATCGGCAATATATACCGCCACCTCGTCATAACCCATAATCTTCGAATTGCGGTAGTAGTTGTACATATAATACGCTATCCTTGCAGTCTCTTCCGGGCTCTTGCCTGTCCGAATGAATGCATCGGCACGGCTTATTATATCGGACGGCTGCTGACCGTCGAATACCATCATGACCATGTTGATGTCTTCCTGTGTCAGGCCCTGGTCCTGAAGGGTATCAGCGGCTGCAGCATCCGTCTGGGCGGAAGCTGCCAGAGGATGGAAAAGCAGGGCGGCTCCTAGCAGGAGCGCGGCTGTGATATTGGATATTCTCATATTGTCTTATTTAGATAATCTTCTATTCTGATATTGGAGGGCATGAACGGAGCCGCATCTCCCCCATTGATAATGACATCCCTCACTACCGTGGAGGATATGAAGGAATAACTGTGCGAGGCAGGGATGAACACCGTCACCGTCTCCGGCTGCATCTTTCTGTTGGCCTGCGCTATCACCGACTCCAGCTCGAAATCGGTGGTCGTACGCAGCCCCCTGATGATAAAACCGGTATTTTTCTCCCGGCACAGATTCACTGTCAGTCCCGTGTAAGACAGGACTTCTATGTCGGCTCCGCCCTCTATAAGCGGACGCACGGCATCCTGAATCAGCGCAACTCTATTCTGCGGCGGCAGAAACCCCTGCTTAAGATGGTTGTAGCCTACTGCAATATATATCTTGTCAAAAAGTTTCAGAGCAGACTGCAGGACATCCATGTGCCCGAGCGTAAAAGGGTCGAATGACCCGGGGAATATGGCGGCTTTTCTATCCGGTTTCATCGTCATGCGCAAAATTTATTACAAACAACAAATATACATCAAATTTCCCAATATTCCCCCAATGGCCAGAAAGGTGCGGACCATTTGCGTGTAACTGGAGCGAAGCGACCAGCCCCCTTTCCTGAGGAAAGGGCGGGGGGATAGGGTCAGAAACAGGTGCGGACCTCTGTCCGCCCATCTCCACAAAAAAAGCCGCGAAAAGCGGCTTTTTTTGTGGAGATGGGCGGACTCGAACCGCCGTCCAAACACAGCACCCGAGTGCTTTCTACATACTTATTCTGCCTTTGGTTTTCGGGAAGCAGCTGCGGACAGACGCGCCACTGAATCCTTATCCCCTGAGTCTTAAGCCACCTTAAGGGAGTCAGCGGCCGCATCCTGCTTTAATGATACCCCGTATGCCGGACATAGCAGGCGGAAAGCCCGGCGGGATACTCGTCGCTATCGCCCTTGGCGACCGCGATTAAGGTAGTAAACCCAGTTTACTTACGCAGCGAGTGCATAGTTGTTGTTGCCAGTTATGGCTTTGTAACCTTGATGACGGGGTGGGTCACCTGCCCCGGTATGCTTACAGTCCGATGTCTTGTGCTGTCAAAACCAAAACATCCCCATTTGCGGATGCAAAGATACGCAAAAATTGTACAGCGTCAAGATTTTTTTAGCGTCGGATAGGCTATCCTCTCATGATATACCTGCTCAAGACGCTCCTTGAACATCCTTTTGACTATCTCCACCTCCTTGATCGAGATATCGGCCTCTACCAGCTGTGAGTCCGAAAGACGCTTGCTGATGATGGAGTCCACCAGGGCCGAGATACTCTCCGGCGTATAATCCTTCAGCGAGCGGGAAGCTGCCTCCACGGCATCGGCCATGAGCACGATGACCTGCTCCTTAGTCGTCGGCAGCTCACCATGATACATGAACGGCTCCCTGTTCTCAGGATCTCCCCCCGCATTGCAGTACTGCGCATAAAAATAGAAAGTAACAGTCCTGGCATGATGCGTACGGATAAAGTCTATCACCACCTCCGGGAGCTTGTGCTTACGGGCTATCTCCACTCCGTCGTCCACGTGCCGGATGATCTGCTGGGCACTTTCCTCAGGAGAGAGGCTCTTGTGATAATTGAAACCGGCAGGAGCATTCTCCACGAAACACTGGGGATTGTTCATCTTTCCTATATCATGATACAGAGCCCCTACCCTGGTAAGTATCATATCCGCACCGATCTCACGGGCTGCCTCAAACGCCAGGTTGGAAACCTGAAGCGAATGCTGGAAGGTTCCGGGAGCCTTCTGTGCGAGTTCTCTCAGGAGTTTGTTGTTGGTGTCCGAAAGATCCAGAAGGCGGAAATGCGACACCAGCGAGAACACTCTCTCAAATATGAATGCCACGGGATAAGCGGCAATTACCAGCAGCGAGCTGACCGCTATGCTGAATATGTCCTTCGGGTCGAAAAGTGTCAGCGTTCCGTCTCCGGACAGCTGGAATCCTATGTAGACCAAAGACATGCCTATAAAGATGAACAGCGAGTTGAGAAACTGCGCCCACCCTTTGTTGAAGTACTTGAATGAGACGATCGCGATAATTCCGCCGGTCAGGTTCATCATATACAGCTCTACTCCGCCGTCCGCCTGGAACAGCAGGGGAAGCAGCATCACCGTGTATATGGGAAAGACATACCTGCGCTTGAAGAATATCATCAGGTAGATGGCGAATACCGGGTACGGTACTATGTACAGGTTGTCCACGCCGAAACGGTGCACGATCATCGTCAGCACACCGAGAAAGACGTACAGGGTTAGAATGAAATACAGGGTCCTGCGCTGCTGAATAATCTCCTTCCGGGTAAAATATATGACAGCAAACAGTGAAGCGACTATCAGCAGACAGAGTATGAAATGACCGGTCCGCAGACCCAGAATGGACTCAGCGTAACCATAACTGAGCTCATATTCCCGCTTGAAGGAGTCCAGCATCTGCTCTATCTCGGTAGTGACGATCTCTCCCTGTGAGACGATCAGCTGGCCTGCATAGACCATGCCTTTTGTCGGAGAAATGTAGTCCACGGCCTCTTTATGGAACAGATCCGTCCTGGTCTGGTCGTAAATAAGGTTGGGAACTATATAATCTCCTATCTTATAGGCACTGTAGACTGAATCGGGGCTGAGTGAAGGAAAGCTGATGGAAAGGTAGTACTTTATATAATCCTCCGCCTTTTTCCTGGTGTAGACTTCAGACACTGGAACCTCCTGTGCCCTCTTGTCTCTCTGTATGACGATCGTTCCTCCTGTGGAGACCTCGTCCATGGCCGGCAGGATTCCCACCGAATACATATTATACAGGGACTCGATGATAAAATACAGGAGGTGATTGTTCACACTGTCTCTCCCGGGCAGTCTTCTAAGGCGCTGCACCTGGACATTGGCGACAGCATTGTCATACTCGAAATAAGGCAGGACCTGAGAGGCCTTCTCCTCCTTCTCCGCCAGAAGTTCCTGCTCCGTCTTAAGTATAGGAAAATCTATCGGTGACAGCAGGGTCTCGTATACCCACGGCCGCCCCGACTGATAACTGTACTTGAATTTACCCTCCTCGGGGAAAAGCAGTACGGAGACTACCAGTACGACGAGGAGGGATAAATAGATTTTGGGATCCTTCAGGAACTGTTTGCTGTCCTTTACCATACCCTAGAGGATAGCCCTGTCCTGAATATTGTCGCCGTCATATTCTCCGGCGTCGAGCTTCTTCTTGGCCTCGGAGAATGCGTTGAGAGTATACTCTACATCTTCCAGAGAGTGAGCGGCGGTAGGAATGATTCTGAACATGATCACACCCTTAGGCACTACAGGGTAGACGACTACCGAGCAGAACAGGTTGTAGTTCTCCCTGAGATCCACGAGCATGTTGGTTGCCTGAGGCACAGTGCCGTGGATGAAGACAGGTGTCACGCAGGCCTGGGCGAGTCCTATATCGAAGCCTCTCTCCCTGAAACCGTTCTGCAGGGCACGGGTAACAGTCCAGAGTTTCTCGCGGAGACGGTCTCCCTCGGGACCGCGGATAATCTCCAGCCTCTTGAGACAGCCCTCTACGATGGGCATGGGCAGGGACTTGGCATAAATCTGCGAACGGAGATTATAGCGGAGATAGTTGATGATGGATTTGGGACCGGCCACGAAACCTCCGATAATGGCCATTGACTTGGCGTATGCACCGATATACAGGTCTATACCGTCCATCACGCCGAAGTGCTCTGATGTTCCGCGTCCGTGAGGGCCCATCACTCCGAAGCCGTGCGCATCATCGATGAGGATGCGGAAGTTGTATTTCTTCTTGAGAGCCACGATCTGGTCCAGAATACCGAGAGCTCCTGTCATACCGTACACTCCTTCGGTAATCAGCAGCACGCCGCCGCCGGTTTCCTCGCATACCTTGAGAGCACGCTGGATAGTCCTCTCGCATTTCTCGATGTCGTTGTGAGGGTATACCATCCTCTTGCCCATGTGCAGACGGCAGCCGTCGATGAGGCAGGCGTGGGCCTCGGAGTCGTACACGATGACATCGTGGCGGGTGAGCAGGGCGTCGATAGTCGAGACAATACCCTGATAGCCGAAGTTGAAAAGGAATGCGTCCTCCTTCTGCTCGAACTCAGCCAGCTCTCTCTCGAGTCTCTCGTGCAGGGCTGTCTGACCGGACATCATCCTGGAGCCCATGGGATAAGCCAGTCCCCAACGGGCTGCGGCCTCGGCGTCTACCTTGCGGATCTCGGGATGGTTGGCCAGTCCGAGATAGTTGTTGAGGCTCCAGCAGAGCACCTCATGTCCGTTGAACCTCATCCTCGGAGCGATCTCGCCCTCGAGCTTGGGGAAGGTGAAATATCCGTGACCTCTTGCGCGGTACTGTCCCAGAGGACCTCCCTCGTCTTTGTTTATTCTCTCAAAAATATCCATAATCGGTATAATTTAAAATGATTTATGCGTCGATTTTAGCGTATTTGGCGTTCATCTCGATGAATTCGCGGCGGGGAGGCACCTCGTCGCCCATGAGCATGGAGAAGATACGGTCAGCCTCAGCCGCATTGTCGATGGTCACCTGGCGCAGAAGTCTGGTCGCAGGGTCCATTGTGGTCTCCTTCAACTGCTCGGCATTCATCTCTCCCAGACCTTTGTAGCGCTGGACGTAGATACTGCCCTCATTGCCCTTGCCTATCTCTGCGATGGCTGCGATACGTTCCTCCTCGGTCCAGCAGTACTTCTCCTCCTTGCCCTTCTTGCTCTTGACCTTATAAAGAGGAGGCGCGGCGATATAGACATAACCGTTCTTTATCATGTCGGGCATATAGCGGAAGAAGAATGTCAGAATGAGGGTGGCGATGTGGGCTCCGTCGACATCGGCATCGGTCATGATGATTACCTTGTGGTAGCGGAGCTTGTCCAGATTGGCGGCCTTGGAGTCGTCCTCGGTACCGATGGTCACGCCCAGAGCGGTGTATATGTTGCGGATGGTCTCGCTCTCCAGCACCTTGTGCTCCATGGCCTTCTCCACATTGAGGATCTTACCGCGAAGCGGCAGGATGGCCTGGTAGGTGCGGTCGCGGCCGGTCTTGGCGGTACCGCCGGCGGAGTCTCCCTCGACGAGGAAAAGCTCGCATTTCTCCGGGTCACGGTTCGAGCAGTCAGCCAGTTTGCCGGGGAGTCCGGCTCCGGACATCACGGTCTTGCGCTGTACCAGCTCGCGGGCCTTCCGGGCAGCATGACGGGCGGTAGCGGCAAGAATCACCTTATCTATGATATTCTTTGCATCCTTGGGATTCTCCTCGAGATATGTCTCCAGAGCAGCCTTTGTGGCCTGTGAGACAGCAGCGTCCACCTCGCTGTTACCCAGCTTGGTCTTGGTCTGTCCCTCGAACTGGGGTTCGGCCACCTTCACCGAGATAACCGCCGTCAGGCCCTCACGGAAGTCCGAGGCATCCAGGTCAAACTTCAGTTTGGAGAGGAAACCGTTCTTCTCGGCATAAGCCTTAAGAGTGGATGTAAGTCCCCTGCGGAAGCCTGTAAGATGCGTACCTCCCTCTATGGTGTTGATGTTGTTGACGTATGAATGGATATTCTCCGAGAAGCCGGTATTGTACTGCATGGCTATCTCGATGGGGATGCCCGTCTTGTCTGTTTCCAGGGAAATCGGCTTCTCAGTGAGTTTCTCGCGGGTACCGTCGAGATACTGTACGAACTCGACCAGACCATGTTCGGAATAGAATTCCTGACGCATCGGCTCATGTTCCAGTTCCTCCATCGTCTCACCCTCCTGAGCCTGGGGCGCTCTCTCGTCTATCAGAGCAAGATGGATGCCCTTGTTGAGATACGCCAGCTCGCGGAGTCTGGTGGACAGGACGGAGGCATCATAGACCGTAGTCATCCTGAATATCTCTCCGTCAGGGGTAAATGTAATGGTGGTACCAGTGTCATCACACTCTCCTACCACCTTCACCGGATACTGCGGTACGCCGCGGCTGTACTCCTGCACGAAGATCTTGCCCTCGCGGTGCACCTCGGCCTTCAGATATGAGGAAAGTGCATTCACGCAGGAGACTCCGACACCATGCAGACCGCCGGATACCTTATAGCTGTCCTTGCTGAACTTACCTCCGGCATGAAGGACTGTCAGCACTACTTCCAGGGCCGACCGGCCCTCTTTCTCGTGGATTCCTGTGGGGATACCGCGTCCGTCGTCCTTGACGCGGATGGAATTGTCAGGCAGAATGGTTACTTCGATATTCCTGCAGTACCCTGCAAGGGCCTCGTCGATGGAGTTGTCCACCACCTCGTAGACCAGATGGTGCAGACCTCTCGGCCCTATGTCTCCGATATACATCGAAGGACGCTTCCGGACCGCCTCGAGTCCCTCCAATACTTGAATACTGTCCGCAGAATATTCTCTTTCCGCTTCGATCATTTCTTTATCTGTCATCGTGGTTCTTAAATTATATAACGGACAAAGATACAAAAAATCTTACAACTTCAGGCAAATACCGGCGCCAATATTGATTCCCGGCTCAATATAGTTGAGAAAATATTGTATCTTACTGTTTGCCAAATTATTACCTTCAACAAATACCATCACGTGCGTATTGACGGCATAAGAGATCCTCAATCCCACATCCACAAAAGACGGCACACGGTAAACCGAGGCCTGATCATAAGGATACGCGCTCCATCCGACAGTGGAGGTACGGAAATAGCAGTCGGCCCGGATAAAAAGCCTCTGCCTTAGATTGTATTCCATAACTGCATCCACATCGAAAGCAGGAGTCATCAGCGCGGCATCCCGGTTGGAGAAACCCCGGTAATTCAATTCGGCCTGAGCCCGAAAGGCCGGAGACTGCCACTTCAGCCGGCCCGTCACAGTCAGGATATGCGAATCCTGCAAATCCACCGTCTGATACCATGACTGGGCCTGTGAAATGGCCAGATAGGACAAATGATTACGGGCCATAGAATAATTAACGCCGAGACTGTACGAGAAACGGTCCCGGACCAGTCCGTTCAGCCCCAGTTCCGCAGAGACAGGCACAGCGGACTGATACACCGCTCCGCTGTTGTCCATCCAGGGATTGACCGCAAACAGGTCATAACGGGTATACATCCTGTTGTCTCCGGAAAGATTCAGATAGAGCCACAGCGCATTCCTGGCAGCCTCAAATCTGACGGAAGCGTCCGGATATATCAGGAAACCGTTTCCGCTGCGGCGTATATTGCCTCCATAGACTGAGGAAAATGCCAGACCGGCACGCACCCTCCACCTGTCATGTTCCCAGCGGTACGTCGGTGAGATCTTCCAGAGACCGAAATTATAAAATGTTCCGCTGAACCTCAGATATACCTTATGCTCTCTTTTCACCGTCGCACCCAAGGAGACATCGGCATCCGCCAGATGCTCCAGCACACCCTGACGGTTGCTGAAATACCGGTACGCCACATTCAGGTCATAGTAAAACGCACTGGGATCGGGATTTGTGGAACGGATTGACAGCCCGGCCCGCAGATGGTCGAACTTATTGGAATACGTATTCAGGACATCCTGGCGGGACGGACTGCCGGAAACCGGAGCCAGGGCGTACATGCTGCCGGAATAGGAGGCGTCCAACTTGAGTTCTCCCTTTTTCCAACGGAACCCCATGAAGGCCCCCGCCTTGTTCTTCATCCTGTCTCCCCAGGCCTTCCGGCCGCTGTACACTGCATTTCCTCCCGTCAGGGCGACCTGAGGGACACGGCCCCAGTACGAGTCATGATTGAAATATGCCCCCAGGGAGAATTTCTCTCCCAGACGCGGCGAGACATACACATCCGCCGAGGGTGTCCAGGGATAAGCCGCGGCCACCCTGGCATAAAGCCACGGATAGACGACCCTCCCTTCCGAAGCGGGCCCCAGAGTCATCATAGGCGTAAACTCATACAGATCCTTATAGGGGCTGTAAAAGGTGGAATAGTCAAAATTCAGTTTGAAATTGAGCAGCGAATCATCCACAGGAGCATCCAGAGGAGATTTCACCGTCCTGGCAATACGGCCTTCATAGTCCCTCTCCACCTCTACGGTGGAATTGATCCCCGTCTGCGCGGCCGCACCCTGCGCGGCCAGGAGAAGGACAGGGAATACTGATATTATATTTCTAAGTATCCTGATCATTGTTCATTCATTTTATCCAGACGTCCGAGCCTCATCGCTACCTGTTCCAGGACATCATCCCTGGGGCCCTGCGGCTCATATCCGTCACGTATGCTCTCGAATGTAGCCCTGGCCTGATTCCACTCCTCCCTCTCCGCAAAGGAGTCCCCAAGCACTATGAAACTCTTCGCAAGCCAGTAAGTCTGATTGGTCTGAGAATCGGAGAACGCATACACGAGGTTCTCCACTTCCTCGAAATTACCGGCGTCATAAGTGTCCTGGATGAGCAGATATGCCGCCTCGGCCCCGCGGGGAGTAAAATTGTCAGCCGACAGGCTGCGCAGAAGCGGAAGGGCATCGTCCCTGCGTCCCAGGGCCAGATATGATTTCGCCGTTATATACTCGGCCTCCGTACGGTCCCCGTCGTTCACTCCGGACGAAGCCTCCACCCTGGAGGCAGCCTCGAGAGCCGAAAGATATTTCTCGTTCATATAGTATGAGCGCATGATTCCCATCATCGCGGCGTACCTGTTGTTCTCCAGCCGCGCGATTTCATAAAGCGACTCATACGCCGATGCGGCTCTGTCGTAGTGCTCCAGATCATAACATATCTGCGCATAGTGCAGAGTGGACAGTTCTACAAAAGATCCGCTGCCCTTGTCCATCACCTCGGAATATGCCTCCGCGGCCGCCTCCTTCCGGTCAAGGGCCGAAAGGGACTCTCCCAGGTAGAAATAAGCCAGAGGCGTTTTCTGTCCGTCGGGATAGCTGGAGATGAATGAGCGGAGGGATTTCTCTGCGGCGGCATAGTCCCGGGACAGGTAAATCTGTTCGGCGGCATTGAAAATCATGAGTTCCTTCTCATCTGCTGTCTTGGTTCCGGAAAGACCGGTGCGTTCCAGGTAGGCGAAATATTCCTCAGGCTTATTGAGCGTGGTATATATGCTTTCTATCACGGCAAGAGCATTCTCCGTATCCGCGGACAGAGGCATATCCTCCACGATCCGGGTCAGGCAGGACAAGGCCCGGTCATAGTCTCCCTCATTGGAATAGAGCATTCCCAGTTCCAGCAAGGCCTTACCGTTGTACACCGGATCCGCAACCTCCTCCAGCAGATATCTGAAGCAGCGCTCCGCCTTGTCTTTCAGTTCCATCTGCACATAAGTCCTGCCCAGTTCATACACGGCCGTGGAATAGACCGGTGTGTCTGTACGCCTGTCCATAACCGTCTCCAGTATCTTCATCTTTTTCTCCAGGTCCGGCAACAGACCGCAGGCCACTGCACACTGGTACGCGGCATATACCACCTGATCGTCCTGATAGTCGACCATGGCCACCTCCTCGTACACGGAGGATGCCTTGGCATAGTCCTTCAGCATGAAAAACGAGTCTCCAACCCTAAGTTTGGCTTCGATTATCAGGTCCATGTCCGTGCCGTGACATTCCAGGAAACGGTAGAACCACTCTATCGCCCGCTGATATTCCTCCTTGGCGAAATAGTTGTAGCCCTGACTGTAGAGCATCAGAGGATACTCCTTGAAAGAGCGGAACGTACTGTTGCCGGCAAGATTGTCATTGATCCTGACGGCCTCATCCACCTTCCCTGAACGATAGTAAGCCTCAGCCAGCCAGAAACGGGTCAGAAGGCCCAATGCCGTATTGTATGACGAATGGTCCACTGCTATCCTGAAATCCACGGCTGCTCCGCCGTAGGCACCTCTGTCGAAAAGTTCCATTCCCCTGAGGAATGCCGCCTTCTGAAGATTCACGTCCATTTCAGGAGTCAGACGGCGGATGCTGTTGAGCGCATTGATCGCCGACTTGTACTTTTTCTCCAGAAGATAGGAGGCAGCTATATACGAGTATATCTCATCGGAGCGCCCGGAATTGGGATAGGCCTCCAGATAATCCTGGAACGGTGCAATATCAGAATTGAGGTCGAAGGCCAGCTTGGCATAATTGAAAAAGGATTCCTCCCTTATTCCGGCATCATATCTCAGATCGGAGGCTTTCTTATAATATGTCATGGCCCCGTGCTTGTTCTTCAGTTCCAGATAGGAGTTGGCCATGTGCAGATACGCGCTCTGGGACAGGGAGTCATCCGGCACCCCGGTCACAGATTTGGAGAAGGCGTCTACCGCCGTCCTGTATGACTCAAGAGAGTAGGATATGATACCCAGATAATAGTTGTCCTTCCTCGAGATATCCGCCCCCGACGAGGAATAGCTCTCGAACCATTTCCGCGCATCCTCCGGGCTGTCCAGCCGGTAATATGCCTGGGAAACCATCCTGGCCACCTTTGCCTTCATGTCCCCCTCTACCATGGCCGACACCCGGGTCCCGTTGTCAGCCACGTATCTGTAATCCTCGAGCATCAGTTTCGATTCCAGGATATAGTACTCGCAATAAGCCCCGTAATGGACATCGTGACGGATGGTGGATAGCAGCTTGACCGCTTTCTCGAAATCGTTGTCGGTATAGGCTATATATCCCCTGTAATAAACCGAGGCAGCGGTATATGCCGTGTGACATCCTTCCAGCAGCCGGTCAAAACCGTTCCGCGCATCGGCCAGCCGTCCCGCCCTCAGCTGACAGAACGAGCGCTGGAAAAGGAACTTGGTCCTGTCCTTCCGGGAAAGCAGAGGATACTCGACGGTCTCCAGTATTTCCAGTGCCCTCACATAATCTTTCCTGTCAAAATAATAACCGGCGTACAGCAATCTTACCCCCATATATTCAGGAGCATGTCTGTATTTCTCCCGGTACTCGTCCATCAGGGCGTCCACATTGGGACTGCCGAGCCTGATATCGCAGACTATACGGTAAGCCGCCAGCTCCGGCTCTACTGCCGCCGGCACGGAACACTGCTGGAAAATATCATCGATCCCGGCCCTGGCCGCCTGATACATGTCATTGCCGTAAAGTTCCCTGACCCTCTCCAGCCTGCGGCCGAAATCCTTCTCTCCCTGAGGAACTTCCTGGGAAAGAGCACACCAGCACAAAGGAAGAGTGACGGCCAATACCGTGATAAACCTTTTCAAGACCATTTTACTCTATTTGGGGCAAATGTAAGAATAATTTGCCTATCTTTGTAAGATAAATAACTCTTTCATGGAAGAAAACACAGAGCGTCCCATCATACTTTTCGAGCATACGGATATCTGCGCAAGCGGCAATCTGGTGATATCCGATCTCAACATGAGCATAATGCCCGGAGAATTCGTATACATCATCGGCAAAGTGGGCAGCGGCAAGACCTCCATCATCCGTACCATTATCGGGGAAAATCCTGTGACCAAGGGCAATGCCGTAGTCGGCGGTTTCAACCTGAGAAAACTGAAAAACAGGCAGATCCCCTATCTGCGCCGGAAGATAGGCGTCGTATTCCAGGACTTCCAGCTGCTGATGGAAAGATCCGTATACGACAACCTCCGGTTCGTCCTCCGCGCCACCGGCTGGAAGGACCGCCGCAACATCGACGACCGCATACGCAGGGTACTGGCCGCAGTCGGCATGGAGCATAAGGCGGACAATATGCCTCACCAGCTGTCAGGAGGAGAGCAGCAGAGAATAGCCATCTCCAGAGCCCTGCTCAACAGTCCGGAAATCATTCTGGCCGACGAGCCTACCGGCAACCTGGACGGAGAGACAGCCTCACAGATCATGGACCTGCTCATCAGCATCAACAGGGAGCGCGGTCCGGCCGTAATCATGGTGACGCACAACCAGACCATCTTCCAGCAGTATCCTGCCAGGACATTCCTGTGCGAGAAACTCTCCTGCACGGAGGTGGAGGACGAGTCGGATATCCAGCTCGATCTGTCCGAGTTCATCTAAAACTTTCTCAGCAGATGCCCCGCACACTTACCATAAACCGGAGATACGCGGCCATTCTGGACTGGTTCGCCGCCAACCGCCCCGCCGTGCAGTCCGAGCTGCACTTCAGAAACGGATACGAACTGATAGTCTCGGTCATCCTCTCGGCCCAGTGCACCGACAAGCGGGTGAACATGGTCACTCCCGCCCTCTTCGAACGGTACCCGGACCCTGAGGCACTTGCCTCCGCCGCCTTCGAGGACGTGCTGGCGCTGATACGCTCCGTATCCTACCCCAACAGCAAGGCCCGCCACCTCATAGACATGGCCCGGAAACTGGTCAGCGACTTCCATTCCGTGATACCCTCCGACACCGACAGCCTCATGTCCCTGCCCGGAGTCGGCCGCAAGACCGCCAACGTAGTGGCCTCCATCCTCTACGACAAGCCCGTAATAGCCGTGGACACCCACGTGCTCCGGGTATCCAACCGCCTTGGCCTGTCCAGCGGGAAGACCCCTGACAAAGTCGAGGCCGACCTCGAGAGCCATATCCCAGTGGAGCAGCGTGCCATCGCCCACCACTGGCTCATCCTCCACGGCCGGTACACCTGCACCGCCCGGAATCCCAAATGCGGGGAATGTCCCCTCACTGAGTGGTGCGCGTCCTATCCGGCATTGTCCCAAAAGCCAAGACAATGACCGACTGGCCCGGCATACTCTCCGACTACCGCTCCTGGCTGCGGATAGAGCGGTCCCTCTCCCCCAACACGGTGGCCTCCTACCTCAGCGACATCGCCAAGCTCCGGGAGATGTACCCGGAACGCGGACCCGAGACCCTCAGCGGAGATGACCTCTCCGCCTTTCTCTCTTCCGAGGTGGAGCACGGCATATCCAAGCGGAGCCAGTCCCGGATGGTCAGTTCCCTGAAAAGTTTCTACGGATTTCTCGAAATAGAGGGACGGCTGTCCGGTCAGGACGGACGCAACCCCGCCGAGACCATTGACTCCCCGAAAATATCCCGGCACATCCCCACCGTACTGTCGGTAGAAGAGGTGAAGCGCATCCTCGAATCGGTGGACCTCTCCACCCCGGAAGGACACCGCAACCGGGCCATCCTCGAAGTCCTCTACTCCTGCGGGCTGAGGGTCAGCGAAGTAGTGTCGCTGCGCATATCCGACCTGTTCCTCGAAGACTCTTTCATCCGGGTCATAGGCAAGGGGGACAAACAGAGACTCGTCCCCATCGGAGAACCGGCCGCACAAGCCGTGCAGCTGTATCTCTCCCAGACCCGCAGAGCATTCGCATCCAAAAAGGACGAGGACATCCTCTTCCTCAACCGGCGCGGCGGAAAACTGTCACGTCAGATGGTATTTCTGATAATCAAGCGTCAATGCGAGGCAGCAGGCATCACCAAGGAGATATCCCCCCACACCTTCCGCCACTCCTTCGCCACCCATCTCGTCGAGAACGGAGCCGACCTCCGCGCCGTGCAGCAGATGCTCGGGCACGAGAGCATACTCACCACCGAGATCTACACCCACATCGACTCCCGCAAGTGGCAGCGCACCATCCTCGACCATCATCCCCGCCGATAAAAACAAAAAAGCCGCAGCCTCAACAGCCACAGCTTCCGCGTGCATCATAAGGTGCGTCAGAATGGGTGAAATGCAAGGAGTTGAGGATCAGGGCGAAGGAGTTTACTTAGGTAAATGACTGAGCCATGAGCCGAAAACGACGCAGCAATTTGCCCGTTATGACGCGCCGAAGAGTAGCCCCAACAGGACTCGAACCTGTATCTAAAGTTTAGGAAACTTCCATTCTATCCCTTGAACTATGGGGCCGTTCCAATTTTTTAGCGTGCAAATATATTAAAATTTTCGATTAATCCACAATTTAATACATTTTCAGCCTTAAGAATCATATTAGCAATGGCCCGCGGAGTAGAGCGGCCATGTCCGATAATCACTGTGGAAGAGACACCGAGGACCGGTGTACCGCCGTATTCCTCGTAGTTGAAACGGTCGATATACGGGTCGTGGATGCCGCGGGCCGAGGCTACCTCATAGAAGCCCTCGGCCTGCTTGAGGAAGATGTTGCCGGTAAAACCGTCGGTGACCACCACATCAGTGCGGTCAGTGGTGAACAGCGTGTCCGGCTCGATATTGCCGACGAAGCGGTATTCCTGGACCTCCGACATCAGGCGCCAGGCCTCGCGGACGATTATATGTCCCTTGCCGCTTTCTCCACCGATATTGAGCAGGGCCACCCGCGGCTCCCGGACTCCGAAAACCGAACGGGCATAGACGCTGCCCAGCCAGGCAAAATGGCAGTACTGCTCCGGCCGGCACTCAGCATTGAAACCCACATCCAGCAGCAGAATCCGCTGGCCCGACAACCCCGGAAGCTCCACGGAGATACAGGGGCGGTGAACTCCGTGCACCAGGCTCAGCCGGGTACAGCAGGCCGTCATCATAGCCCCGGTATTGCCCGTGCCGGCGAAAGCATCTATCTCCCCCGAAGCCAGCATATCAAAGCCGCGGACCAGGGAAGACTGCGTCTTTCTGGTTACCGACATTGCCGGATGGTCCGCGAAAGTAATCCGGTCAGGACAATGCACTATAACAAAATTACCGGGGCTGCAACCCATACGGTCACAGGCTCCGGTAATAGCCTTCTCATCTCCGAAGAGATACACCTCGAATCCGCCTCCGCTCCTTTCGAGCGCCTCCAGCGCTCCGGAGACCTCATTGCCCGGGGCGAAATCGCCTCCCATGGCGTCAAGGCCGATTCTCAGCTTCCTCACGCAGACTTACTCTACGTTCTTCTCTACCATCAGACGTCCGCGATAGTAGCCGCACTCAGGGCATACGCGGTGATACAGTACTGTGGCTCCGCAGTTGGAGCAAGTGGAAAGTGCGGGGAGAGTCAGTTTGTCATGAGTTCTGCGTTTGTCCCTGCGCTGCTTTGAAAGTTTGTGTTTGGGATGTGCCATCTTATTCTAAATTTTAATTATTTCTATTTTAAAATATCTTTCAGCTTTTCCATCATCACGGGGTCACATTCTCCCTCGGGATGAACCTTCTTTATCGGGAGGCTGAGATTGACATAGTCGTAAATAATCTGACCTAAGTCTATCTCCGAAGAACTGCCGTCAAGGAGTATCACCTCGTCCGAGACTCCCTCCTCCGCATCCTCCGCGTATGAGGAGAACATCACCGAGAAAGGCACCTGAATATCCACCGGAATCTTCAGGTCCGCGAGGCATCTGTCGCACTTCACCGTCACGTCCCCTGTAATACCGAGATCGAGGCTCATACGGCCCGGTTCCTTGGTTATCAGGGCATTGACATCCAACTCAGCATCCGAGACTGTATCGCTCTCGTATGCCTCGAAGAAACTCCCGTCTACCTTGAAGTGGAACGGATGCTCTCCGTTTGAAAGCCCGCGTATCCCTATCTTGCAATTCATTTCCCGACAATTAAGGGCGGCAAAGATATAAAATTTTTCAATATTCCGAAATTGTTTTGGACTTTTTTATTGCATTCTCCTGCGCTTTCTCTCGTTCTCGTCCAAAATAATCTTCCTCAGACGCATGAAGTGAGGAGTCACCTCCACCAGCTCGTCCTCCTGGATATACTCCAGAGCCTCCTCGAGGGAGAACTTGATGGGAGGCGGCAGCATCACCTTCTCGTCGGAGCCGGATGCCCTCATATTGGTCAGTTTCTTGGTCTTGCAGATGTTGATGGCCAGATCGCTCGCCCTGGTGTGCTCGCCGACCACCTGACCGGCATAGATCTCCTCGCCCGGATCGATGAAGAAGCGGCCGCGGTCCTGGAGCTTATCCATGGCGTAAGCCACTGAGAGACCGGTCTCGAGGGAGACGAGGGAGCCGTTGTTGCGCTTCTCTATCTCGCCCTTGTACGGCTCGTAACCCTTGAAGCGGTGGGCCACTACGGCCTCGCCCTGTGTGGCGGTCATCAGGTTGCTCCTCAGACCTATCAGACCCCTCGAAGGAATGTCGAACTCCAGATGGGCCCTGTCCCCGCGGGTCTCCATGTGGGTCAGGGAGGCCTTGCGGCGGGTGGATATCTCGATGGCCTTGCCTACCATGTCCTCGGGCAGGTCGATGGTCAGCAGCTCTATGGGTTCGCAGCGTACTCCGTTGATATTCTTGTCGATGACCTTGGGCTGGCCGACCTGCAGCTCGAAGCCCTCGCGGCGCATCGTCTCGATAAGGATCGACAGATGCAGCACACCTCGGCCGTACACTATAAAGGAATCAGCGCCTAAGCCGGGCTTTACCCTCAGCGCCAGGTTCTTCTCCAACTCCTTCTCCAGGCGCTCTTTCAGATGCCTCGAGGTCACGTACTTGCCGTCGCGCCCAAAGAAAGGGGAATCGTTGATGGTAAACAGCATGCTCATTGTAGGCTCGTCCACGGTGATGGGCGGCAGAGCCTCCGGATTCTCGAAATCGGCCACCGTATCGCCTATCTCGAAGTCCTCTAAACCGACTACAGCGCAGATATCCCCGCACTCCACCTTCTCGGCGCTCTTCTTCTCGAGTCCCTGGAATACCATCAGGTCCTTGATCTTCTGCTTCTCAACCGTGCCGTCCTTCTTGCAGAGGGAGATCTGCATGCCGGCCGTCAGGGCTCCGCGGCTGACCCTGCCCACCGCGATACGTCCCACGTAGGGCGAATATTCGAGGGAGGAAATCAGCATCTGAGGTGTACCCTCCACATACTTGGGCGCCGGTATCTCAGCCACGATAGTGTCCAGCAGAGGGATGATGTCACCCGTGGGCTTGCGCCAGTCCAGGGACATCCAGCCCTGCTTGGCACTGCCGTAGACGGTCTTGAAGTCCAGCTGCTCCTCAGTGGCGTTGAGCGAGAACATCAGGTCGAATACCTGCTCGTTGACCTCGTCGGGACGGCAGTTGGGCTTGTCCACCTTGTTGATCACCACGATAGGCTTCTTGCCCATCTCTATGGCCTTCTGCAGCACGAAGCGGGTCTGCGGCATGGTGCCCTCGAAGGCATCCACCAGCAGCAGCACTCCGTCCGTCATGTTGAGCACCCTCTCGACCTCGCCTCCGAAATCGGCGTGGCCCGGAGTGTCTATGATATTGATCTTGATGCCCTTGTACGGCACCGATACGTTCTTGGCGAGGATAGTGATACCTCTCTCACGCTCCAGATCGTTGTTGTCCAGAATCAGGTCGCCCCCGTGCTTTCCGTCCTCCCGGACGAGCTTCGCCTGATATATCATTCTGTCCACCAGAGTGGTCTTACCGTGGTCGACATGGGCGATGATGGCTATATTTCTTACGTTTTGCATATTCGGGGCGCAAAATTAATTGAAATTTATTTACATTTGCACCCTGACATTAAATTTTAACAGTAACCCACCACACACCATGACGGAGAAGATCATAATCCTCGATTTCGGCTCACAGGTCACCCAGCTTATCGGCCGCAGACTCAGGGAGCTGAACGTTTATTGCGAAATCCATCCATTCAACAGGATACCCGCCCTCGACGACAGCGTCCGCGGCGTGGTACTCTCGGGCAGCCCCTGGTCCGTCCGCGACCCGAAGGCCCCCTCCCCCGATCTCTCCGGCATCAAGGGACGCTTCCCCATGCTCTGCATATGCTACGGCGCCCAGTACATCGCCCACCGCTACGGCGGGGAGGTCAATCCCTCCATCGCCCGTGAGTACGGCCGCGCCATCATGCATATCAAGGAACAATGCCCCCTGTTCGAGGGCATTCCCTCCGACTCGCAGGTCTGGATGTCTCACGGCGACACCATCGCACGTCTCCCCGAAGGAGCGGAGGTAATAGCCTCCACCGACGACGTGGCCAACGCCGCCTACCATATAAAAGGTGAGCAGACCTGGTGCGTCCAGTTCCACCCGGAGGTCTATCATTCGGCCTACGGGCCTCAGATTCTGGAGAACTTCGCCATGCGCATCTGCGGCTGCAAGGGCGACTGGACCCCCGCCTCCTTCATTGAAAGTTCCATCGAGTCCCTCAGGGAGAAAATAGGTCAGGACAATGTCATCCTCGGCCTCTCAGGCGGAGTCGACTCCTCCGTGGCGGCTGTCCTGCTGCACAGGGCCATCGGACGGCAGCTGCACTGCATCTTCGTCAACAACGGGCTGCTGCGCAAGGACGAGTACGAGTCCGTGCTGGCCTCCTACCAGGACATGGGCCTCAACGTACGCGGAGTGGACGCCACCGAGCTCTTCCTAAAGGCCCTCGAGGGCATATCCGACCCCGAGGCCAAGCGCAAGGCCATCGGCCGCACCTTCATCGAGGTCTTCGACGCGGAGGCACACAAGATAGAAAACGCATCCTGGCTTGCCCAGGGCACCATATATCCGGACGTGATAGAATCCACCTCCGTCAACGGTCCCTCACAGACCATCAAGTCCCACCACAACGTAGGCGGTCTTCCGGAGGAAATGAACCTTAAGATCGTCGAGCCCCTACGCTCCCTCTTCAAGGACGAGGTCCGCCGCGTAGGCCGCGCCCTCGGCATCAAGAACTCCCTCATCTCCCGCCATCCCTTCCCCGGCCCCGGCCTTGGCATCAGGGTGCTCGGCGAGGTGACCCGCGAGAAACTGGAGATACTGCGCAACGCCGACGCCATCTACATCGACGCCCTCCGCTCCACCCCGGCCCCAGAAGGCTGGCAGCCCGCATCCGGAGCAGCGGCCACAGGCGGCACAGAGACAGGTGAGGGCTTCCTGACCCTCTACGACTGCATCTGGCAGGCCGGAACGATCCTCCCTCCCGTACGCAGCGTGGGAGTCATGGGCGACGAGCGCACCTACGAGTACACCATCGCCCTCAGGGCAGTGGTCTCCACCGACGGCATGACCGCCGACTGGGTACACCTCCCCTACGACTTCCTGGCAAAAGTCTCCAACGACATCATAAACAAAGTGCGGGGAGTGAACCGCGTCGTCTACGACATCTCGTCCAAGCCCCCCGCAACTATCGAGTGGGAGTAAATTCCTACTTGCCGCTCTCCAGGAAGGTGCGGATATTCTCCTCGAGGACTTCCACCAGACGGATACGGGCCTCTATGCTGGTCCAGCCGATGTGCGGTGAGAGAATCAGCTTAGAAGGGTCCTTGACTCCTGCTATGTAAGGATGGTCTATGGGCAGAGGCTCGGTCTCGAAGGTATCGACCGCTGCTCCGGCTATCAGGCCGTCGTTGAGGGCGCGTACCAAGTCGTTCTCATTGATGATACCGCCGCGGGAGCAGTTGACGATGTAGGCTCCGGGCTTCATCCGGCCCAGTTCCGCGTATGTAATAAGGTCCTTTGTCTTAGGATTCAGAGGGCAGTTGACCGACACCACATCGCTTCCGCCCAGCAGCTCCTCAAGACTCACACAGGGATAGGTCCTGCAGTGTCCGGTACCGGAAGTAGAGTAGTAAGACACCTCCATTCCGAAGGCCGTAGCCAGCTCCGCTACCCGCGAACCGATATTGCCCATGCCGATGACACCCGTCTTCTTGCCCTTGAGTTCCCAGAAGGGATTCAGCACATCGGAGAACATCCCGCTGCGGGAGTACCGTCCGTCGTGGCAGATCTCATTGAAATACATCCCGTGTCCCACCATATTGAGGATGTGCATGAAGCACACCTGGGCCACGCTCTCCGTCGAGTACGCCGGTACGTTCTTGACCGGTATACCCTTGGAGGCTGCATAGTCCACGTCCACGCAGTTGACTCCGGTAGCCGCCACGCAGATCAGCTTCAGGTTGCGGGCCGCGTCGATCTCGTCCCGGTAGACCTTCACCTTGTTGGTTATCACGATATCGCAGTCAGCCACCCTTGAAGCGGCCTCACCCTGCTTGGTAGCATCATAAAACACCGTCTCTCCGAACTGCCTGAGTCCGTCCAAAGAGACATCCTTGCCGACAGTAGCGGCATCCAGGAAAACTATCTTCATACAGTTGTCAGTTTAAAATTCTGTAGCAAATTTAGAATCTTTGACGATTTCTTCCAATATTCTGCGTATCTTTGTAAAGATATCATTCTAAACTATCAAACATGAAAACACTTATACTGACTCTCGCTGTCATGCTATGTGCTGTGACAGCCTCAGCTGAAGAGGTCCCTCAACCGTCCGGAGCACTTGTCAACTACCATTTCGACAATACCATCGAAGACCTGACAAACTGGCTCACACTTCAGACCTACGATCCCAAAACCAATTCTTTCTCTCCTGTCGAAGACCCGAAGTTCGCAAAGGACGGAGGCCTCGTCCTCGACCGCTACTACACTATTGACGGTCTGTCCTTAAGACGGCATAGCAGCCAGACCTTAGTTGTACGTCTGCGCATAGGCAAGCCGGTTGACGACGAGGGTCCCATCCTGAGGTTCGGTTCGGAAGACAACGTCCGCAAAGATGGAATGTATCTCTTCGAGGCTGACGGAAAAGACATCATCATCGAGGGTATAAACTCTGATACCGATGAACGGCACAGATATAAGATGGAACTGCCCAAAACCGAAAAATCCGGATACCTTACATTCGTACTGACATACCACGGCCGTCACTGCAGTCTTTATGTAGGCGACAAAAAATGCTCTTTCTCCATCGATGAAGAGTTTGCGGAGTCGAACCAGGGCAACCTGGTGCTCTGCCCGTCCAAAAACGGAGCAGTCACCGATGTAGTATTCTACAACAAGGCTTTGTCTGACAGGGATGTACAGGCATTCACCGGCAAGGAAGTCAGGCACGACCTGGAGATAGGCGAGAAGGAAGGCTTCAACATCCTGGACCTGCTCTGGCCCGTCATATTCATCACCCTGAACTACTATCTTGCCTCCACCGCAGCAAAGAAACGCCGCGAAAAGATGGCCGAGGGCGTAAAGTTCCGCTTCAACGGCAACGTGATAATAATTTTCATCACCTCTGTAGGTATAATCGGATACCTCTACATCATGATACGTGGAGGCGGGGTATTCATTTCAATGCTTGCAGGTATCCTGCAGATAATTGTCAGTCTCGCAGCCTATATCCTCATCTCATACCGTCCCATATCGCAGGAGGAGCTGGAGGCAGAGCAGAAGATGCGCGAGGCAGAGGAGGCGAGAATGCGCGCGGCGGGAGTCAAGGAACCGGGTCTTAAAGAAGAACTCATGAAGTTTATCTCCATGTGCCTGAACAGCGCAGGCAAACTCGCCGGCAAAGGTTTTGAAAGAGTCGGAGAGGCCATGGCCAACTCGGCTCAAGTCGAAGAGACATACCGCAACGGTATTCTCGTCAAACGCGAGAAAAGCATGGACCCAGTCTCGTTTCTGACACCGCTGATAGGAATTTTTATAGCAGGAGGCTTACTCTTCTTCATAGTAATAAGTTTAATCCTTATGGCTACACAGCTGGTAATCGCCGCCATATCGTTCCTGCCGCTCTACATGTTCATATCCAACCGCCGCAAATACAACATCCTTAAATAAAGCAGTCCAGTTTCAGGTTGCTGGCGTGGATTGAGAGAGATGACCGGCCATGCGGCAAAGGAGTTCTCCACTATTATCAGGACTGATGCGAATCCTCATAATATCCAAAGGGTGGAAAAAAGCATTAAGGAGCTTTATCCCCACCTGGGTCTGCTCTTTCTCGATTTCGACAGCAACAATTCAGAAGTAAACATCTACAACAGATGCCGTATTTTTCCTACTTTTGTCTAAAAATACTACGGATATGAAGACCCTGATACTCTCATGCGACATGGGCGGCGGACACAACTCTGCGGCCAAGGCTCTCGCCCAGTGGGGAGAACGCAACGGCATACCATGCGAGATAGCCGACACCCTCTCTTTCATCAGCACCGACTTCTCCAGGACGATGTCGGACCTGTACATCTTCACTACCAAGAGCAATCTGATAAAGGTCATTTACAAGACAGGAGAGATCGTACCCCGCTCGCGCAGAGTCAAGTCTCCCGTCTACGTGGCCAACAAGATCTACTGCAAGCGCCTCTGCGACCACATCCTCGAGGGCGGCTTCACCTCCGTCATCTGCACCCATGTCTTCCCGGCAGAGGCCATGACAGCCCTGCGCCGTGCCGGCCTGCTGCCCTCCGGCCTCAGGACCGTTTTCGTCCAGACCGACTACGATGCGCTGACGCTGATGAAGGACCTCGAGGTGGACGGCATCGTCATCCCCCACCCTCACCTTATAGAAGAATGTGTCGCCATCGGAGCCCGCCGGGATTTGCTGCATCCGTTCGGAATCCCCGTCAGCGAGGAATGCTGGAAGCACGTAGAAAAGAGCACTGCGAGAGAGGAATGTGCCGCCCTATTCTCCGGCAGCGGCCATATCGGCAATAGCGCCGGCTGGTATCTGATAATGTCCGGCAGCATGGGCTTCGGCAAGACCGGGGAGCTCATCAGGACAATTCTGGAGGCCGAGGGACGCGGAGTGGAAATCCTGGCCGTCTGCGGCAGCAACACCAAGCTCCTCAGCCGGCTGCAGAAAGACTTCGGTACAGTCCCCAATGTACACCTGCTCGGATTCACCGACCGCGTCCCCCTGCTCATGGATGCCTGCGACGTCCTCTTCACCAAGCCGGGCGGACTGTCCAGCACAGAAGCCGCCGCCAAGCGAATTCCGCTCATACACACCGCACCCATCCCCGGCTGCGAGACCGACAACGCCCGCTTCTTCCACTACCACGGCATGTCCTACAGCACCACCGATACAGCGCAGCAGGTCGCCGTCGCACACCGTCTCTGCTCTGATAAAAAATTCAGGGAAGATATGACTGCCGCCCAGGCAGCCAATACCTTCCCTGATACTTCGGAGAATATCTTCAATCTCCTATAGCATTACCTTCCGTTCCATTTCAGAGCCTTGAAGAGCTCAACCACAACGAGAGGAACAAGAGCCAGAAGAACGATTATACCCCACTGGTTCAGATTCATGGAAACGAACTCAAAGGCTGTCATCAGAGGCTGGATCAGCAGTACCGCCAGAGTCAGCACGAGAGACATCAGCAGAGCGAAGATCAGCGGCTTGTTGTTCAGGATGTTGAACTTGAAGCGGGACTCAGTGTTGGAGTGCAGGTTTCCGGCGTGCACGAGCTTGGCCATAATCAGTGAAGTAAAGGCCATGGTCTGACCGAGGGCCTCTCCACCCTGGTTCTTGCCTATGATGAAGGCTGTAAGGGTAATGGCTGTAACCATAAGTCCCTGATAGCTGATTCTCCATACCATTCCGCGGTCCATGAACTGCTTGCCCTTGCCGCGGGGGCTCTTGCTCATCACGTCCTTTGCGGCAGGGTCGAGACTCAGGGCCAGGGCCGGGAAGGTCTCGCTGACGAGGTTGATCCACAGGATGTGTATAGGCAGCAGGGGAATACCCATGTTGAATATCGAGGTGATGAAGAGCAGGATTACCTCTCCGAGGTTCGTAGACAGCAGGAAGAGAATGGTCTTGAGGATGTTGTCGTATATACGGCGGCCCTCGGAGACAGCGGAGACGATGGTCACGAAATTGTCGTCCTGAAGCACCATGTCCGAAGCGTCCTTGGCCACCTCCGTACCGGTGATACCCATAGACACTCCGATGTCGGCCTTCTTGAGGGCCGGGGCGTCGTTGACACCGTCACCTGTCATGGCCACGATCTCGCCCCTCTTCTGCCAGGCCGTCACGATACGTTCCTTCTGCTCGGGAGCGATACGGGCATAGACCGAATATTTATCCACATTTGCATCAAAATAAGCGTCGTCTAGCTTCTCGAGGTCCGTTCCGGTGATGGCCAGGTCGCCCTCCTGGAAGATGCCGATCTTCTTGGCAATGGCTAAGGCCGTCACCTTATGGTCGCCTGTAATCATCACCGGACGGATACCGGCGCTGCGGCACTCGGCGATGGCGCCGATGACCTCCTCGCGCTCGGGGTCGATCATTCCGACCATTCCGACGAAGATCAGACCGCGCTCGACCTCCTCCATCTCGGAGGATACCTGCTCCATGGGCCTGTAGGCCATTGCCAGCACCCTGAGGGCCGACTCGGCCATGGCCTCGTTGCGCTTCTGCAGGTCCACTATATCGGATGTAGTTATCTCACGTACTCCGTCCGCAGTCTCTATCCGGTCGCAGACTGAGAGTATCTCATCCAGACCGCCCTTGACATTGGCCCTGAGGGAGCCGTCCTCCATGCGGTTGATGGTCGTCATCCTCTTGCGGGAGGAATCGAAGGCCACCTCTCCTACCCTCGGGCAACGGGCCTCAAGCTCATCCTTGACCACACCCTGCTTTGCTCCGAGGTCTATCAGGGCTATCTCAGTAGGGTCGCCCACCTTGGTAGTGGTGCCGTCGCTGTTCTTGACCACCTTGGCGTCGCAGCAGAGCACGGCTACCGACACCAGACGGTCGATATTGCCACTGACCGCATAATCCTCCACCACTGTCATCTGGTTCTTGGTCAGAGTACCGGTCTTGTCGGAGCAGATAACGGTAGTACAGCCGAGGGTCTCCACAGAGGGCAGCTTGCGGATGATGGCGTTGTGCCTGGCCATACGGCGCACACCCATAGACAGGATGATGGTCGAGATAGCCGGCAGTCCCTCGGGAATGGCCGCTACAGCCAGGGAAATAGCCACCATGAACATACTGATTACCGGACGGCCGTAGAGCACGCCGATAAGGAATATCACAGCGCAGATTACGATGGAGGCGATACCTATCACTTTACCGAGCTTCTCCAGGCGCACCTGCATCGGAGTCTGGGTATCGGAATCGCGGTTGAGCATATTGGCTATCTTGCCTATCTCGGTGTTCATACCCGTACCCACTACGATACCCTTGCCGCGGCCGAAGGTCACCACTCCGCTCGAGAACGCCATGTTCTTCCGGTCTCCCAGGGGAACTTCCGTCTCCGCTATAGTCTCGGGAGACTTCTCCACCGGCACGGACTCACCGGTCATGGACGACTCCTGTATGCTCATGTTCACCGACTCGGTAATCCTGATATCGGCCGGTACGATGTCGCCCACTTCCAGGACTACGATGTCGCCGGGCACCACGTCCTCCACATTGACGATGTAGGACTCCCCGCCCCGGATGACCTTGGCCATGGGGGCCGCCATCTTCTTGAGGGCGTCCATGGACTTCTGGGCCTGGAATTCCTGATAGGCGCCGATGAAGGCATTGAGCAGCAGGATACCCATTATAATATAGGTATCCAACAAGCCCTCGCCCGTCCTGACACCCATGACGCCGGAAATCACGGCGGCTATGATCAGCAGGATGATGAGAAAACTCTTGAACTGCTCGAGGAACATCACGATGAACGGACGCCCCTTCTTCTGCACCAGCGTGTTCTTGCCGTACTTCTCAATCCGTGCGGCTATCCCGTCGGGACTCAGTCCCCGCTCCGCATCGGTCTGAAACTCCTTCGAGACTTCCTCGATGGAATGATTGTAGTATTGCTTCATATCTTAGGATTTAAATCGGCTGCAAAATTGGCACTTCATTCCGTATAAATTGTTATGTTTGCAGCAGAAAAAATGTAGAAAAAGTCGGATTTCAATATGAATTCGGAGCAAAAGGGCTTTACCATAGGACTCTGCACCGCCGGAAAGCGGGAACTGCGCATCAGCGGACGGACCTGGGAGATAGTTCCCGGCTGCCTCTTCATCCTGCTTCCACAGCAGTTCACGGAGGACATATCCTGCTCCGGGGACTTCAGCGCCAGGACACTCAGCGCCTCTCTTGAAGCCATCTTAGAGCATCCCAGCCCGGTGGATATCAACATTCTCAACATCACATTCCTGCACCCGGTCATCCGTCTCAGCGAAGAAAGAGCCGCCGGCCTCCTGGAATACTACGATTTCATCAGCAGACACACCGGAAGAAGCGACAACGTCTACGACAAGGAGCTCCACAAGACCCTGCTCTACGCCCTCATGCTCGAGATCAGCGACATCTACCGGGGCATCTCCGGAGACCGGAGCGAGGTGACCAAGCCCCGTCAGGAACAGCTCACCGACGACTTCTTCAGGCTGCTGACCGCCCACTACCGCAGCGAGCACAACGTAGCCTTCTATGCCGGCCGGCTCAACCGCACCCCGAAATATTTTTCCGAAGCCATCCGCCGCATCAGCGGACGCTCCGTATCCGACTGGATAGCCACCATGCTGCTGAGCGACAGCAAGCTGCTGCTCCAGACCACAGACATGACCATACTGGAGATATCGGAGGAGCTGGGATTTTCCAGCCCGTCGGTCTTCGTGCAGTTCTTCCGCCACCATACCGGCACCACCCCGCTGCAGTACCGCAAACAGCTATAGCAGAGGGCTTACCAGACGGGCCACGGACTCGTAGAATTTATTGCGCCTGGGACGCCTGTGCCACTTGGCCTTGGTTACCAAGGTACAGCGGGAAAGGTCCTTACGGAACTGGTCCTCGACCGTCCGGGCACACTCCGGGTCGTAGATGACCGATGTGACCTCGAAATGGTGCTCTAAGCTGCGGTTGTCCATATTGGCCGAACCGATGATGCAGTACTCCCCATCGATGCTGAGCACCTTCGAGTGGTTGAACCCGCGTTTGAAGAGATATACCTTGACTCCGGCGTCAATCAGCTCAGAGATATAGGACATCGTGCCCCAGTTGGTCAGCCAGGTATCGGAGCGCTCCGGTATCATCAGGGAGACCGTCACGTCGGACAGAGCCGTTATCTTTATCGCATTGAGAATAGTCTCGGAAGGAATGAAATACGGGGTGATGATGCAGATATGGTCCCGGGCCTTGGTGATGGCCGTGAAGTAGCACTGCATGATGGCAGCCCAGTCGCTGTCCGGTCCCGAGGCGATGATCTGCGCGTAGTAGCGGCTGCCTCCCGCCGTGCCGGCCGCCAGCAGTTCCTTGTCCTTCGCATCGACGTAAGGGTAATATTTGCGGCGCCGCCCCAGATTCTTGTTCAGGATAAAATACCGGTCGAGCAGGAAGGTAGCCTGCAGCGACATCACCGACATCCCCTCTATGCGGACGTGGGTGTCCCTCCACTCGGGGAATTCCCCTCCGTCAAAATAGCGGTCCGCGATATTGCACCCTCCAAGGAAGCCGATGCGCCCGTCCACGACCAGGATCTTGCGGTGGTTTCGGTAATTGACGATGGGCGGAAGGAAGAAGAGCCGGAACGGTGAGAAATTGAGAATCTCCACACCCGCCTCCTGCAGCTCCCCCAGGAACTTCTTGCCCAGACGCCGTCCTCCGAACCCGTCGTACATCATCCGGACCTCCACCCCCTCCCTGGCCTTGGCCATCAGCACCTCCTTGAAGGCATTGCCCACCCTGTCGTCCTCGATGATGAACGACTGCAGGTGGATATGGGTCCTGGCCCCGCGCATCGCCTCGAGCATGGCAGAGAGAGCCTCCTTTCCGGAAAAATAGATCTGCACGCTGTCATTGGCCGAGAGCAGGCTGTAGGCGCTGCGGATATTCTGCACCACGAGCTTGTGGTGGCGCCTTACCTCCTGCGGGATATTCTCCCTGTCCTCGAACTTCTCCAGCATCTCCTTGCACAGCTCCTTCCTCAGCCCGAGGTCCCTCGCTCCCTTGCGGGAGAACATCTTGTCCTTGCGGAAATTGCGGCCGAAGAAAAAATACAGGATGATGCCGATATACGGCAGAAGCATCATCACCATCACCCAGGAAAGGGTCTTGACCGGATCCCTCTTGCTGGAAATCAGCATAATGGAGGAGTACACCGCTATCGCAATGTTCAGCAGGTACAGGAGTGAGGTGAATACAGGCCAGAGTCTAGTGAATGTCATGAGCTACTTCCTCCCGATATAAAGGCAGGACACTCCTCCGGTCATGGACCTGGCGGTCACATCCCTGAATCCCCCTTCGGAAAGCTCCGTGCGGAACTTCTCCGGCGCGGGAAAATCGAAGGAGGACTCCGGCAGATAGGAATAGGCATACGCCTGTTTGGAGACGAGGCGGCCTACGGCCGGAAGAATATTCTTGAAGTACAATGTGTAAATGCCCCGCCACAGTCTGTTGCGGGGTATGGAGAACTCTGCGATGGCAAGCATGCCCCCATCCTTGAGGACGCGGTTCAGCTCGCGGATGCACTGCGCCCGCTTGTCGAAATTCCGGATACCGAAAGCTATCGTAACCGCATCGAAACTTTCGTCGGCGAAGGGCAGTTCCGAGGCATCCCCGTAACGGAAATCTATTCCGGGTGCCTTCTTCCTGGCCAGGGCCAGCATGTTCTCCGATATATCGGCACCTACTACATCGAGTCCCTTCCGCTTCAGGGCTATAGAGACGTCACCTGTCCCGCAGGCCATGTCCAGGACCTTGACTTCTCCGCCTCTGAGAGCACAGAACGAGGATACTGCACGCACCAGACGTCTCCTCCAGGAACGATCTATCCCGAAGGAGAGAAGATGATTCAGTCTGTCGTACACCGGGGCGATGGAATCGAACATCGAGGAGATCGTCTCCCGGCTCTTGTTAAGCTGTCTTTCCGGCATATTCCGAGATAAAACCGTAGGAATGGTCGTCCATCCTCAGCTCACCCTTGGTGACATGGCCGAGGAGAGTGGTCTCGATCCCGTGGTTGAACATAAAGTTGACGAAATCTCCTTCCTGATCGTTGTTTACGGAGACGATAGCCACGTACTTCGTATTGCCGTAGAGAAACTCCTCGTCAGTGAGGTCGGAGTCACCAGTAATATCGAAGCCAAGGGACTTGTCCCTGCAGCACTCGACCAGCGAATGAAAGATACCCTTTCCGGATATGCGGTGGAGGGAGGTGATAAAGCCCGAATCGATGCTCGAGTTCAGGTAATCCACTGCCTCCGAGGACGTTACAAGATACAACGTATCGCCCTTCTGTACGAAACTGCTGTTTGTTTCTTTCATGGCCTGAGTGGTTTTGGTTCAAAATTGACGTAAATTTAAGAAAATTTTCAAAAAATGTTTCATTTTAAAAAAAACAATGTATATTTGCAGCCCGAAACCCAAAATGAGCCCAGATGGTGAAATTGGTAGACACGCTACTTTGAGGGGGTAGTGCCTGTTTAAGGCGTGCAAGTTCGAGTCTTGTTCTGGGCACAAAAAAAGTCTGAATCAGTTGATTCAGACTTTTTTTGTGCCCGAAGGGCACCCGTATCTGACCCATCCCCCAGCCCCTTCCAAGGAAGGGGAGTTGGTCGCGGGGCTCCGGATGAATCTGTCGCAATGGTTACTACTGGAGCGGGTGATTTCGCAATTCTCCAATAATCAATAACTTGTAGAAAACAGATACTCCTCACGCGCTCTTAAATACCGACTAAAGCCTCGCGTGCCCGCTATTCCCGCGCTGAGACTGGAGCCACCTCGGCGGGATTAGCGCGCTGTGCTTGCTTTTCCCGCACTGAGGCAGGCCTTATGAAGGCGTCAGCAGGAACAAAGTTCCTGCAATGTGGCTTTGCCACATTACTTTATATTAAAAGACAGACAGAAGGGAGTAAACTTCCTTCTGTCTGTCTTTTAATATAAAGGGACGCGCATTGCTGCCGTCCCTTACTGCCTTTATGGCTGTGACCTCGGCGGGATTCAAACCCACAACCTTCTGATCCGTAGTCAGATGCTCTATTCAGTTGAGCTACGAGGCCAATATTTCAGAAACTATTCTGCTTTCGCTGTTTCCTCGGCTACCACACCGGCGAACTTCTTCTCCTTGATGCGGGCCTTCTTACCTGTGAGGTTCCTGAGGTAGAAAATCCTTGCCCTGCGTACCTTACCGCTCTTGTTGAGCTCTATCTCAGAGATGAAGGGTGAGTACAGAGGGAAAATCCTCTCAACACCTACACCGTTGGAAATCTTGCGTACAGTGAAAGTCTGGGTAGTACCGGCACCTTTCCTCTGTATCACTACTCCACGGAACTTCTGGAGTCTCTCCTTGTTCTCCTCTTTAATCTTATAAGTCACAGTGACCGTATCGCCTGCCTTAAACTCGGGATACTTCTTCTCGTCCTGTGCAAATGCCTGTTCTGCAATCTTTATTAAATCCATTTTCTTATTCCTTTAGTGGCAACATTGCTGTCATCATCGACATCCTGCAAGAGGTTGCTTATTTTTTGGGACTGCAAAGATATACAAAAGAGTACATATTGCAAATTTTTTTAGCATTTAGCTGAACATTTTTTTCAGACGATCGAAAAAGTTCCTGTCCATCTTGCTTGGCTTAGGAGCGAAATTGTCTGAATTTCTGAGCTTTTCGAACATTTCTTTCTCGCTGCGGTCCAACTTGGTCGGAGTCCACGCCTGAATGAAAACAAGCAGATCGCCGCGGCCGTAGCCGTTAATATCAGGAACACCTTTCCCTCTTACCCGAAGTATGGCTCCCGACTGAGTGCCCGGTTCTATCTTTATCCTGACCTTACCGTCTGCGGAGGGAATCTCGGCAGAAGTTCCCAGCACCAGATCCGGCATGGATACGAACAAAGTGTATATAAGGTCGTTGCCGTCCCTCTGCAGTTCCCCGTTATCCTCCTCCTCTATCAGTACGAGCAGGTCACCGTTTACTCCATTGCCTCTGGCCGCATTGCCCTTGCCGTGAACAGTCAGCTGCATGCCCTCCACCACTCCGGCTGGAATCTTGAATGTAACCTCCTCTGAGTCCTCAACTACCCCGGCACCATGGCATTTGGGGCACGGCTTGGTAATGACCTTTCCCTGGCCGCCGCATGCCGGACACGGTGAGGTTGTCTGCATGCGGCCCATGAAGGACTGCACCATACGTGTGACCATACCGGTTCCGTGACATGTCTCGCATACGTGGATATCGGCTTCAGACTCAGCCCCGCGTCCACCGCAATGAGGACATTTGACAGCTTTTTTGATCTTGACCGTCTTGGTGACTCCATTGACAATCTCAGAAAGTGACAATTTGACACGTATCCTGATATTGGAACCTTTCTGTACCCTTGCCCCTCCTCGTCCTGATGAGGAGCCGAAACCGCCGAAGCCGCCGCCGAAAATGTCGCCGAACCTACTGAAGATATCCTCCATGGTAAAGCCGCCGAACCCATCGAATCCACCACCTCCGCCTGCCGCTCCGCTCATTCCGGCATGTCCGAACTGATCGTACCTTGCCTTTTTGTCCGGATTGCTGAGAACATCGTATGCCTCAGCTGCTTCCTTGAATTTTTCCTCAGCCGCAGCATCACCCGGATTGCGGTCCGGATGATACTTCAGAGCCATTTTACGGTACGCCTTCTTTATGTCTTCCGCCGAAGCGTCCCGGGAGACACCGAGTACCTCATAGTAATCTCTCTTTTCTGCCATAGCTTATATCCCCACTACTACTTTTGCAAAACGGATAACCTTGTCATTCAGTTTATAACCCTGCTGGATGACATCCACAATCTTATTTTTCTGCTTTTTCTCCTGAACGGGCAGCTGGGCCACAGCCTCATGATAGTCAGTATCCAGTTCCCTGCCCAAAGCTTCGATAACACTCAAGCCACGCCCCTTAAGAAAGGTCATCAGTTTGTTGTATATCAGCTCCGTTCCCTCTATAGCGGCTTTGTCTGCCTCTGACTCCCTGAGTACCTGAAGAGCTCTCTCACAATCGTCGAGCACCGGAAGCATACCTTTTATAATATCCTCGCCGGCCGTCGCGATGAGATCCAGTCTCTCCCGCGCCGTCCTCCTGCGGTAGTTGTCAAACTCAGCCGCAAGCCGGATATATTTGTCATTTACCTCCGCGACACGTGCCTCAAGGGCTTTAACCGCCTCATCCTCCTGCTGTACTTCTTCCTGGGCTGCCGGCTCCTGGTCCTGGACAGTGTCCTGCGAAATGTCCCCGACGTTCTCCTCGGGGACATTATCCTGATTCTGCTTTATATCTTTATCTTCCATAATCATGATTTTTCAACTCGCAATGCTGTAAGCAAAAACACTGCCAGATAGAAAAATCGACAAAATGTCAGTTCCGCGGGATTCAGAGTCTGATAATCTGAGGCTCGACTCCACGGTACTTGGGCATTGTCGCTCCTATAGGGGCCCCGATATATGTGGGGTCGCACATGACATACCTGGTTCCCTCGTACTCAAAACTGTCTCCCTTGACATCTGAGGGAAGAGCAACGCCGCAGGCGACATGTCCCTTATAACAGAACATCGTGACATCCAGTCCGAGAAGATCCCTGACGAGCCACGAAAAG
The DNA here is from genome assembly GCA_944326235.1 of uncultured Bacteroidales bacterium. Classification (GTDB taxonomy): domain Bacteria; phylum Bacteroidota; class Bacteroidia; order Bacteroidales; family UBA932; genus Coprenecus. The sequence continues at coordinate 41,449 of CALVDH010000008.1, forward strand.
ATAAGGACCCTGTCCTTGCAGTTATTGGAACCGTAGAAGAAAGATTCCTCGACAAAAAGCGGCTTTGTACGTCCGAACATCTCGTAGTCGGTCTTATACTCAAAACCACGCTGAACAAGTGTAAGCACGAATGAGACAGCCTGCTGAGGGTTCATATTGTCCTTTAGAATCTTATACCTTAGACTGGTAAATACCGCCTTTTTAAGCTGCGCGTCCACATCCGAGCGGTGATAGGTCAGCAGGTCCGACTGCGGATAATCCAGAGTGAACTTGACGCACGGTATATTCAGCGGCACATTCACTTCCTCATCCACGTACTGGGTCCATGAGGGCAGTGCCTTCAGCTGATAATCGCTGTTGCTGACCACAAGCTGCTTGTCAATCACCAGGTTCATCTTCTTCTCAGCCGCGGAGAAATCCTCGGAGAAAGTATACAGAGGGTCCTGACTGTTAAGCCTGGAATAACTGTAGATATAGAAATCCTCATCGCCGTCAGTAATATAAGACACCTGATAAATAGGTGCCTCAAAGGGAATAAGCAGCATCATCTGACCGCCAGAGGCCCCCACCCTGACCTTGTACTGCATCTGACTGAGGAGGAACATCTGGGTCATTATCTTCTCATTGACATATTCCTCGATATACACGGCGTCAGTTATCTTCTTGATCGTAGTATACAGGGCCCAGTCACTCATAGAATGAGCCTTCCGCATAGCCTCGAGAGCCTCGACAGTAGGCATGAAGTCCGATTCGGACAATACCTTCCATGCCTTGGACGCATCCTGCTCCGTTGCCTGAATCCGCGGTATCCTCATATTATCGGCGAATGGTATGTCACCCTGGATTCCGAAAAAGTCCACAGAGACTTCCGGTGTCCCTGCGTATGAAGCGGATACAGCAGCGACAGGTGCAGCGGCAGGGACGGACAGAAAACCCGGACAGGGCAGGCCGGGAAGGCCGGACGACTCTGCCTCCGAAGGATCATAATAAACAGGTTCATCCGGGACAGGACCTACCGGATCCTCCTTGCCTCTCTGAACCAGGAACTCCTCCCAGGCTGCCGCCAGGTAGTCGGTGAATTCAGAATTGGCCTTCGACCGCCAGTCCTTGAACTCCTGGGCCCGCTGCCTGTAAAAGTCCATAAAGGACTCATCATTCTGGGCATTCGCAGGCTGGACGAATACCGAGAAGAGCAGGATGAAGAGTGAAGAATATTTAACGAATTTGGACATAATACCTTATTTTACAATAAAGCTCCCGCCGAACTTTACAGCAAGGGGGAGCTTATGAGATTAAGATTTTAAAAATTATTTGTTGTTCTGCATCTGAAGAGCCATTTCCTCATCGAAGGTCTTCATAAACAGATGCTGGTCAAAGTCAATGGCCAGTTTCTCATCTCTGGAGATGGCTTCCTCGAGACCGTCCATAACCTTGGTTCTGGGCATCTCGATGTTGATCCAGAACTCGTAGGAGCCGTCAGGGTTCTGATACAGCTTGGTGCCTCTTATGACTGCGCCGTTGAGTTCCTGATTGACAACGAGCCTGGCATTCTGCTCAACTTTCTGTGCGAACTCAGCCTTGTTGGCGACATTGACCTGATTCATATACCTTTCGGTAACGGCCTTGATGGTAGAGGAAATCTGGTTGCCGAGCTGAGTACGGGCATTGAGGTCAGCTATAGTTCTGGCCATCTCCTGATCAGGGCTTGTTCCGGAAGCAGTAGCGCGGAAATACTCCATGTCAGACATGTCGGCGGGAGTGTTGAACGGCATGATGATTTCGGTCTTGCCCGCATTCATGACGTTTTTCTGACCGCCGCACGAAGAAACAGCCATCACCATTGCGATGACCGCGAATACCATAGGGAAAAGTTTTGTTTTCATACGTTTAAATAATTATTAATTTAAAATACAAATTTAACATCTTTTTTGAAAAATGCAATAAAAATAGGAGTGCTGACAAAATGTGACACTCCTATTCTCATTTTATTCATCTTTCTGCGGACTACATCTTGTCATTGCTGCCGAGAACATCATATATCTTGTGGATATACAGCTGTTTCAGCTTATCACGTGCAGGTCCGAGATATTTTCTGGGATCGAACTCCTCGGGATGCTCCACCATCACCTTGCGGATAGCAGCCGTCATGGCGAGACGTCCGTCGCTGTCGATGTTGATCTTGCAGACAGCTGACTTTGCAGCCTCACGGAGCTGGTCCTCGGGAATACCTATAGAGTCCTTCAGATGTCCGCCGTAGTGGTTGATCTCAGCCACGATATCCTGGGGCACAGAAGACGAGCCGTGCAGGACGATAGGGAACCCGGGGATACGCTTCTCTATCTCGTGCAGGATGTCCAGACGGATCTCGGGCTTCTGACCGGGCTTGAACTTGTATGCACCGTGAGATGTTCCGATGGAGATGGCAAGGGAATCCACACCGGTCTTGTTTACGAAGTCCTCGACTTCCTCAGGACGGGTGTAGGTATGGCTCTCAGCCTTCACGTCATCCTCTACTCCGGCCAGGACACCGAGCTCACCCTCTACGGTAACATCATACTTGTGAGCATACTCGACAACCTTGCGGGTCAGTTCCACATTCTCGTCGTAGGGCTTGGACGAACCGTCAATCATGACTGATGAGAAACCGTACTCGATGCAGCTCTTGCAGAGCTCGAAGCTGTCACCGTGATCGAGGTGCAGCACGATGGGAATGTTGCAGCCCAGTTCCTTGGCATACTCCACGCCGCCCTGAGCCATATAACGGAGGATAGTCTGGTTGGCATACTTGCGGGCACCGCTGGATACCTGCAGGATGACAGGGGACTTGGTCTCCACACAGGCCTGGATGATGGCCTGCATCTGTTCCATGTTGTTGAAGTTGAAGGCGGGAATAGCATAGCCGCCGTTGATGGCCTTCTTGAAGAGCTCTCTTGAGTTCACGAGGCCGAGTTCTTTGTAAGATACCATAATATATCTATCTTTAAAATTAAATATCCGATATTCTTGCTATCGTCTCGCAAATTTAGATATTTTTGTAATATGAACAAAAAAGTAATCATTTTCTCAGCCCCCTCCGGAGCGGGCAAAAGCACTGTCGTAGGACATCTGCTGAAAACATTTCCTTTTCTGGAGTTCTCCATATCAGCCACTTCGCGTCAGCCGCGCGGCAGCGAGAAGGACGGAGTCGAATACTACTTCTTCTCCGTGCAGCAGTTCCGGGACCTTATCTCAAAGGACGCATTCGTAGAATACGAGGAGGTCTACCCAGGGTCATTCTACGGCACTCTCCGTTCGGAGGTGGAGCGGATCTGGGCAAAAGGCCACGTTATACTGTTCGACATAGACGTCAAGGGCGGAGTGAACCTGAAGCGCATCTTCGGAGACAATGCCCTGTCCGTCTTCGTCAGGCCACCGTCCGTGGAGGAACTGCGCAGCAGGCTCATCGGACGGGGGACAGACTCTCCTGAAGCAATCGACAGAAGGGTTGCAAAGGCGGAGGAGGAACTCAGGTATGAGTCAATGTTCGACCGGATTCTGGAGAATGACAGGCTAGAGGACACTCTCGCAGAGGCAGAGGACATAGTCAGGACATTCGTAGGAAAGCTATGAGAAAGGCTCTCTACTTCGGATCTTTCAACCCTGTCCACTACGGGCATGTCTCCATAGCGCGGTTCGCGGCGTCTATGGAAGATGTCGATGCCGTGGTCATCATCCCCTCCCCCCACAACCCGTTCAAGGACACATCCATTCTCGCGGATCCGCTGCTCAGGCTGGGACAGGTCCGCCGTGCTTTCGAAGGCGTATCCCCTAAAATCACCGTCAGTGACATCGAATACCGTCTTCCAGAGCCCCTATACACCATCAACACCCTGCATGCCATTCAGCAGGAGGAACCGGGAAGTGAGCTGATTCTGCTCATAGGAGCCGACAACATAGCCAGCCTGGAGAGATGGTACAAAGGTCCGCAGATACTCCGGGAATTCGAAGTATGGGTATATCCCCGCAAGGGATTTGACGGGCCCGTACTCTGCCGGGAATGTGCCGGCAGGACTTCTGCCCGCTGTATACGTTTCCTCGAAGACGCGCCGCTTCTGGACATTTCGTCCACCCAGATTAGAAACCAACTCAACAAAAACCAGATACCATGAAAACAAGAACTGTCTTAATCTCAGCCATGGCCCTGGTCCTCGCAGCAGCCTCCATGACTCCAGCCGGAGCACAGAGACGTCAGATGCAGATGACCGACGAGCAGAAATACCTCGACGCCATGCACCGCAACATTACCTCAGACAAACTGTTCGGCTACGTAGAGCAGCTTTCGGACTCTACACTCGAAGGCCGCCTGGCCGGCTCTCCCGGCATGGCCAAAGCCGTATCCATCGTAGAAAATTACTATAGGGAGTGGGGTCTGAAACCTGCCGTAGACAACGGCACCTATATTCAGGAATACTCACATCCCTGCGTGGAGGTCTTCCCTGGAAGCACCATGGAAATACTCTTCCCCGTCTACGGCCAGAAACGCAAGGACACCGTATGGATCACCAAGTCCTACCCCTGGGCTGACGGCTGGTTCGCCGGCGGAATGACCGGCAACGGCGACATCACCGCAGACATCGTCTATGCGGGATTCGGTGTCACGGCACCGGAACTCGGCTATGACGACTATGCCGGCATCGACGTGCGCGGCAAGATAGTCCTGGTTGAAGGCGAGACCCCCAACACCAGCCGCAACGACGACACTCTGCGCATGTGGTACGACCACACCCTGCACCAGACGAAGCTCAACAACGCGGTGGCGCACGGAGCTGTCGGACTGCTCTACCTCTGGGTTCCCGGTCCCAATGCTCCGTACAATGAAGGATTCGTATACGCCCATGTCACAGACACCGTGGTGAACGACATTTTCCGCGGCACCGGACGCACCTATACCGAGACCGTAAAAAAGATCTACGACACCAAGAAGCCACAATCCTTCAACACCGGCAAGAAGGCCCGCATCCGCATGAATGCCACCTACAACCCCGATGCTACCGGCAAGAACATAATCGGCATAGTCGAGGGCAGTGACCCCGTCCTCAAGAATGAGTACGTCATCATCTCCGCACATCTGGACCACCTGGGAATGATTCCTTACCATATCGCCGGAGCCAATGACAACAACGCTTCCTCCGCCGCCCTTCTGGGAGTAGCCGAGGCCCTGGCCAAGTCCACGGTCAAGCCCAAGCGCACTGTGGTATTCCTGAGCCTTGACGGAGAAGAGGCCGGTCTTACGGGCAGCACCTACTACACGAACCATCCCATATTCCCGAAAGAAAGCGTAAAGGCGATCATCAATCTGGAGCAGGTCGGTGCCGGACAGATGCTCTCGGCCAGCTACCCCTACAACTTCCCTGATCTCGCTAAATTCACTGAGCAGGCCAACGACAAATATGTCCACCGCATACTTCATCAGCGCGAAACACGCTACGTAACCCGTCCCCGTACTGACGGAGTAGTGTTCATGAAGGCAGGATACCCTGTTCTCGACATGCGGGCTGCGGGAGGCGGATACTACCATCATCCCAAGGACAACCCTTCATCCATCAATCCCGAGACCCTCCAGGCAGCTGCGGAATGGATATACTGGACAGCTGTCATGATTGCCAATCAATAAGTTAACGGGCCATGCGTCCGGCACAATCTTTGCATGCGCAAGGCTGAATTTTAATAAAAAAAGCAAGGAATGAATATCAGGAATATCTTCAAGGCATGCATTATTGTGCCGGCCGCTCTGGCCGCACTTGCCTCCTGCAACACGGAACAGACTGAATACTTCAACGCTTATCTCACTGCCGTAGAGACAGAAGGACAGCCATACAAATGCTTCTTCATAAGTGATGACTCCCTCACGGTCATACCCCTCAACTACTATTCCAATATCGAAAACCTGAATACAGACGACCGGCTGATCGCCACTTTCACCATTCCTTCCGGAGAGATAACGGACCCCGTGGAAGTAGAGTTTGTTTCATTTGTCCAGATGATTCCGCAGGACATACTTCAGACCTCGTCCATTGACACTGTCGGCAATGATCCGGCCGACCCCCTGACCATGTGGCAGAGCGGCGGTATAGAAGGGACATCCCGCTTTCTGACCATCAACTTCATCTACCAGGCAGCCGCCAGCGGCATTCAGCACAAAATATACCTCGTGGACGACCTGAGCACCGAAAATCCGGACAAAGACGGCTATTATCATCTGAAATTCAGGCATGACGCCAAGAAAGACCAGCCTCAGCTCACCGCATCCAGCGTAGCCACATTCCCTCTCCCTGAAAAATATACAGCCCCCGGTATAAAGGGTCTCAAGGTAGACTTCAACACCATCAGTGAGGATAAGGACAGTACGCTTACTCTTACTTTCAAATAGGTCCCTGCAAGGCAAGATTATCGCTGTCCGGAGTCATCTGCGCAATGCCGGCGCAGGAATACTTCTGCAAGTGGGCTTAAACCGTATACAAAGTGCGCACGACAAGCGCACTTTGTTTTTTATGCTTCGATAATAAAAGAAGTTTCATAGTTCAGAGGGTTCTCCACCGATTGCTATATTTTGCAAAAAATCCAATTATTCGTATATTGCGCAAAATTTAAACAATGACAGACGGACAAATTCTTCAATCCCTGATATCACGAGATGAGACTGTCACAAGGCAGTTCCTTTTCAAGGATTGTCGTCCTCTGTTCAAAAGCATCATAAATAAAGTTTTCTCATACCATGTAGACTATGATGAATTCGTAAATGAATTCTACCTGTACTTAATGGATGATGATGCGCGGCGGCTTCGTCAATTCCAAGGACGGAGTTCAATATTCCAATGGCTCAAAGTTGTAGCCGTACGTTATTTCATTGCAAAGAGGGACAACGTGATAGACATGACCGGCAAGAAGCCTCTTCCACCCAAAGAGCAGCAGATGACGGACCTGTCGAACGCTCGCATGGACATGAAAACCTTGCTGAACCTCATGCCGAATAAACGATACGTACACATTATACAGAGCCTTATTTTGGAAGACAGGGATCCGGCATCTGTCGCGGAAGAACTGTCTGTAACTATTGATAATTTGTACAACTTAAAAAAACGTGCTGTCGCAGCCATGACCAGGATAGCACTTAACGAAGCTGCTTATTATGAAAAAGGAAATAGAAAATAAGACCATCTCTTCCGAAACTATCGCCGCCTACCTGGATGGAAATGCAACAGCGGAAGAGTGCGAGGCAATCATTGATGCCATTCAGAAAGATGCCTCGTTAAGAGAATTATTCCGGATATCTTTGGCGACAGACTTCATTGACCCGCTCCCGATGACAGCCATCGCCGCAAACTGCAAAGACAGCGGCCGATGCTGCCTGAAATGCGAAAGCTATATCCTGCACAAAAGAGGAATATCATTCAATGAGCAGACTCTTGAGAACCATGCGGCTGAAAACGGATGGCTGGATGACAAAGGTACAGCCCTTTTCAATATAGGCAGATTGCTGGAATCCTTTGGTATTACCATATCCCGTACATACGGAAGCAGTATAATTGATATAAACAATGCGCTCAACGAAGGCAAGGACATTATCGTTGCCATCGATGGTGGAGAACTTACAGGAGACAGAGAAAAGGAATTCCTAGAAGACATCCATGACGGTCATAAGCCGGACCATACTGTTGTCATATTGTCCTGCAACACCGAAAAAAGACTTATCACCTTGTTTGACCCTGACAGCAAGCATGAGGAAGACACTTATAGTTATAAGGTATTCCTTGATGCATGGGCTGATTCCAATTACTACATGATAACAGTAAATCCAAACGGAATGAACAACTATGTTCCAAAACCGATAGATCTGTCGGATGTAGAACTCAGCGAGGAGCTCAATGATTTAAGAGAGGCTATTGCGGAAAACGCCCACGAAGTATGGGCAGAGAACCGCATGGCTGAAGGATGGACATACGGCCCGCAAAGAAACGACGTGCTCAAACAGACTCCGGACATGGTTTCATATTCACAGCTTCCCGAATCAGAGAAAAATTATGACCGCGAAATGGCAGTAAAGACCATAAAACTCCTCATAAAGCTTGGATACGATATTGTAAAACGCAAATAAACAACAGACTATGATAAGACCTTCTGAATTTATCCATCCAGAAGACAATGCAGCCCTGCAGCAGATAGAGAGTATCCCCGGCTTCCCCGCACTCGTAAAAAAAATCATGTCGCTGGGCCTTGAGCAGCTCCAGTACGGAATCAACACGGCATCCGCCATACGATTGTCTCCTATCCAGTTGCCTGATCTCTACAGGCACCTGCCTCCGATATGCCGTTTTCTCGGCATCAAGGAACCAGAATTTTACTTGGAAATGAACCCAATGCCCAATGCCTATACTTTCGGAGACACCCGCATATTCATCACCGTAACCTCTGGTCTCGTAGAGATGATGGACGATGAAGAACTGGACACTGTCCTGGCGCACGAATGCGGCCATATCCTCTGCCGCCACGTGCTGTACCACAGCATCGCCCAGTACATCATGAAAGGGGCGGATGCGCTGGGCATACTGGGCAACCTGACCATTCCTATCCAGTATGCCATACTCTACTGGTACAGGAAAAGCGAGCTGTCCTGCGACAGATGCGCCAGCATCATCACCTCGCCGGACACTGTCACACGCACCATGGCCCGTCTGGCCGGAGGACCGAAAGATCTCACCCAGAACATCAACATGGAAGAATGGGCACGCCAGGCTGACAAATACGAAGAGATAAGAACAGACGGCCTGTGGAACAAGATACTGCAAGTCTCCGCGACAATGGGGCTCAGTCATCCGTTCCATGCCGTCAGGGTTCGCGAGATCCTCAAATGGAAAAACAGCAGGCAATACAACGCCATCGTCAACAATATAAACCAAATGCACTCTGGGAAAACATGCCCTGCATGCCATAATGAAGTAAGCGATGACTGGAAATACTGCAAATACTGCGGGAAAAGACTATAGCATTTTTTATAAACCCTTAAACTACCTGAAATTATGTTTTTTGACGAAAACGGCATTCTCGATCTGGACGGGATGGTCTGCGAATCCCCGTCTTTCAAGAAGATTTTGGAAGACGGACTTGTAACTGAGGAAGAACTCAAAGAGCAGTCCGACAAGATTATCGGTATTCTCCACGACATGGAGAAACAGTACTGCGAGGAGGAGCTCCGCGCTATTAAGAACCTGCTCGTGGAGACAAGCGTACTCTACGCGGCCTATCAGCAATTCTCTATTCAGTCCAACAGATAAAACAACAACAGCAATGGGAACATTCAAGACGGCCAAGACTCTGACAGGAGCGGCACCTTACATCTCCGACATCGCATCAAAAATACAGGAGACATTCCAAATCGAAGGCTACGAAGTCTTAAAGGAGTCCCTTTTCAGCGGCTCGTATGACATATCCATCACAAAAGGAGGCACATTCAAGGCAATTCTGGGAATGAGGACAGCCCTCAAGATATCCCTTGTCCCCCAGGGCAATGACGTGAACTTCGAAGCCGGAGTCGGTATATTCGGCCAGCAGGCCATCCCCACCATCATATCCATGCTGTTTTTCTGGCCCGTACTGATAACCCAGATATGGGGTCTGGTACAGCAGTCGCAGCTTGATGACAGGGCTCTTGCCATCGCTGAGCAGACCTTAGTCACACACACCTGCACCTCTGACACGACCTCTACATCCCAGACAGAGCAAAGCATGAATAAATTCTGTACCGGATGCGGCACTAGAATCACAACACCCGCTAAGTTCTGTCCTAATTGCGGAAAAGCACTTTAACTCAATGAGCGACAGAAAGAGCAAAAAATATAGACCGGAGCCGGTGGATGTAAGCAACGTTCATCTGCCGGACTCTCTTGGCATACTGTCTGAACTGATAGCTAAAAACGTACATGAGGTATGGGCGAAATCAAGGATGGAAGAAGGATGGACCTACGGGCCTGAAAGGGACGATACCGCGAAGACCCACCCTCATCTTGTACCATATGAAGAACTTCCCGAATCCGAAAAGGACTATGACCGCGACACAGCCATTGGCACCCTCAAACTCATAGTCAAACTCGGCTACACAATAAAAACTGAATAATACAATGAAAACATCATACCTTAGAAAATGGATGGATTCCAATCTTTTAGGAAGCACTAAGCGCCAGATACTCTTTCTTCTGACAGCTAATATAGTCTGCTTCGTAATTGTATTTATACTTTGGGGGCTGTATGATGTTATATTCGCTGACTGCCTGTCTACATCAACCTCAAATGAATCAAGTAATTTCCTATGGAAAGTTTACAATCACTACATTGACACAGGCAATCAGGCAGAGATAAAGGGGCATGAACGCATTGTGGCATTCATAACCAGCTTCATCGGCTCAATTCTGTTCGGATGCCTGTTGATTTCCACTTTGTCGAACATCATAGAGCGTCGCGTCGAGAAATGCCGCAGCGGCATGGTCAGATACAGGATGTCCGACCACTACGTCATCATAGGTGCAGATGCCATGCTGCCAGGACTGATTCATCAACTCTTCTCCAAGGATTCCCGTAGCCAGATTGTAATCCAGACCACAAAAGATATCGAAGAGGCCCGCAGGAAGCTGTTTTCCCAGATTCCACACGAATATGAAAAGAGGATTTATTTCTGCTATGCCCGCAGGGACTCCAAAGAAGAACTTGAATCCATCCATATCGCAGAAGCGCGGGAACTCTACATACTGGGAGACAGCGGAGAGATAGATGATGTCGAGTACTATCATGACTCCATGAACGTGGACTGCCTCTACCTGACCGGCATTATCTGCAAAGAGCACCGACGCTCAGAACCGCTTCCTTGCCACATGCTTATGGAGTACCGCTCCACATTCAATGTGTTCCAATGCTCTGATATACCGGGAGAGATAAAGAAGTACGTCGACCTGCATCCATTCAATTTCTATGAAACATGGTCCAGGAAGGTACTGGTAATGAACAAAGCCAGCCGGATTCTCTCTAACAGCGGGATGTATTCTGAATCTGAGATCCATTACAGGCCGCTGGACTACAAACATATCGACTACAATTCAAATAATTACGTCCATCTGGTGATTATAGGCATGTCCAGGATGGGAGAGGCACTGGCCATCGAGACTGCCCACATAGCCCATTACCCCAACTTCATACGCGACAAGAAGAAAAAAACACGCATCACGTTCATTGACTCCAACGCGCGGGAAGAGATGGACAAGTTCAAACAGTCGTTTCCCCATCTTTTTGATGTGTCCTACAGCCGTTTCATAGACGCAGAGACAGGCACTGAGATACTTTCTGCCCCTCTTGACAAGTACGCCGGTCTGGGCACGGATTTCATAGACACTGAATGGCAGTTCGTACACGGACGAGCCGAATCTGAAGCCGTAAAGAACCTGCTGTGCCGTTGGGCGGAGGATCCGGATGCCCTCATAACCGTTGCTGTCTGCCTCAATCTCACCCACACCTCCATAGCCACGGCAATGTATCTTCCTGACAGCGTACTCTCGAAGGACATTCCGGTACTGGTCCAGCAACGCATCACCACAGCCATCATAGACAACATCTCCGGCGAGACAGAGACTCAGGAAAAGTACTACAAATACCGGAACCTGAAGCCGTTCGGCATGCTGTGCGAATGCCTGACTCCCGACAACACCCTGCAGGAACAGGCAGAACGCATAAACCACATATACAACCTTACCTACACCCACAACGATAAACGGACAGTGCCTGATGCCGACCTTTACACATACATTATGGAAGAACCCGCGGAGAAATACAGGAAGGACTGGGAAGTTTTAAAAGAAAAAAAGCCAGTCGCCAAGCAATGGTCCAACCTTTACAATGCATGCTCCATTCCCACCAAACTTAGATTCTCAGGAATCTGTCCGAATGAACTGAAGAACCTCACGGTAATTGATAACGAAAAGGTTAGAATTATCGCGGAAGTAGAGCACAACCGCTGGAATATCGAAGAGCTCATGCTGGGTTACAGACCATTCAACCTCGATGAAAACGCTGAGTTCCAGAATTTATCAGATACAGAACAGAACGATGTCTTTGAAGATAAAAAGAATATGTACATCCACCGCGACATACGCGAGTACAGCCAGTTGTCCGAACGGACTAAGATATACGACATAACTACCAGCAAATACATACCGTATATCGTAAATGGCATAAACAACAAAAATCCACAGATATGATAAAACCGTTATTGAATTCCGCTCAGCATACTGGCACTTTATTTCCCTAATTGAAATCAGCACTGACACTCTGTCCGCACAGTTTCTCAATCTCTCTTATATATGCTTCTTCAAAAGTACTGTCTTTAAGGAGATTATCTATATCTACCTTGGATACATCCGTTTTATTATAGAACGTAATGAAGTTATTGACGCCTTCATCAAAACATGACGACACGATATCCGATACTTTGCGAGGAAAGTCCAGCCCCTTTATCTTCATATCATTGTTATCCATATATGCAGAAAACATATCCTGCTCGACAGCATCAAACTCCATTCTGCGCCATGCATAAATATATCCGGCCAGATAATATGAACTCTTTTTGAAAATAGGCAAACGTTCAATGTACTTGGAATCTTTCTCCTGAATAAGATCCCGCACGCGGTCCAATATCTGACAGGCAATTATGAATCTAAAACAACGTCTGTTGAACTCCTTTCTTGAATCATCTTCCAACAGACTGCTGTCAAATACTTTCTCATACTCGGTCTTCTGAAATACCCGAGACTTGCTTAATCCTGCACGGAGAGACCTGGCCATAAACAGATACACAGCCCTATATGCCAAAGCTACGTTTACCATGCTTATCACCAGCTGCCCTTTTTTAGCCTCTCTTCCCTCACCTTTCCTATCATACACGATATCAAAACGCTTCAGGACATCCGCAATCTCTATCTGCACAGGGTCATTGGCCATCAGTGAAAAACTCTTGACAGAATTCTGATTATTGGTAGCCTTGATGATATTCATCTTGAAATCCGTCTGATTCGGGCTTATCTCATAAATCCGGACCAGAACATTGGCAGGACGGAAATTATCACTTGTATTCTTACCGTACTTTGCACTGAACAAGGCATTCACAGTCTGACATCCGTTTATAATCTGCATATTGGAAAGACTGAGACTCATAGTTTTCCGTTTCTCATTAGAGTTTCCCAGAGTCATCTTGTCGCAAATTATACTGATGCCGTTGTTCATATACGGGAACCACAGGCTTTGATCGCTGGTAATAGTAGCAATGATATCCTTATTGACATTGCCCCTGTCTCCTAAATACAAACGGATATTCTCAGAATAAAGCTGATTGTGGTGATATTTATTCTGAAGACGTATAAACTCATTGACATTGCACATACCGATTATGACCTTCTGCGGAAGCCCCAGACTGGCCCCGGTATTGTTTTCCAGCCGATACGCATATTGTCCGTCATTAACAATCTCCATAGTCTCCTCACCAACCTGAATCTTTCCTTCCTGAGCCAGTTGCAGAATCTCAGCCACTCCATATATCTGAACAGAAAAACCAAGCAGCTGCCTGTCCTGGGCAAACCGGGCCATCGCATTGTCTATCTCATTTTGATTATCCTTATAAACTCCTGTTGCATTGTTGATATAATGACAATACACAACTACCCTCCTATTCCTTCTTGCCTCCAGAAAGTCTGCACACTTTTGCTTAATCTCGACAACGACCTCGTTATCGGACGGGGCGTCTAAAAATTCAGGATGAACAAAGTTGTTGTTGACGAAAGTAGTAAAATTAAGCAGATCTACCGGCGAAACGCTTTTGTTGGGTCCTTCAAAAATCTTGAATTGGAAAATATGAAGCTGCCTGACTTTAGAACTGTCTGTCTCAATCAACGCATACGCGTCAATCAACAGCTCATTGCGCCCTGCAATGTACTTATCAGTTATCACAAAATCCTCAAAAAAGCCATCCTCAGAATAGTCCATCACCAACGAGGCAGACATTGCCATATACAACATCTCATCACTGGCCTCAGATACAGACCTCGTTGATTTCCCGGCATTGATTTCAAAATGTCCGTTAGTTCTTCTAAAGAAATCCAATTCTTTTTGCAGTTCCTCGGTTTTGTACATAATATCTCAAACTTATCCAATTCGAATACAAATATAGCATAAAACCAATATGTGCAAAACGTTAAATTGCATCCAGTAATATGAAAGGAGTCCAGTATTCCGGGGCAGAATAGCCGCTGCAGATGAGATCCTGCTGCGCAAGAGCAAGCGCCTCATGGGCGGGACTGCCATCCAGCAGATGACGATAAAAGGATATCATCAGCCGTGCCGTGGCAGCATCGTATACCTCATTTAGGCTCATCAGGATGGTGCGGGCCCCGGCATTCTTGAACCCACGTTGAAGACCGAAAACCCCATCATCACCGAGTTTTCCGAGCCCCGTCTCACAAGCGGACAGCACCACCAGCGAGCACTGACGAAGATTCATAGCGGATATTTCCTCTGCGGAGACCAGACCATCGTCCGAGATATTGGCTCCGGCGAGAGCCAGGACACTGCATGACATCGACCCCATATCCGAAGACTCATCTGTCCCTGTATATATGCCGTGCGTAGCGATGTGGATCAGATTGACATCTGTGTCAGATATGCCCAAAAAAGCCTCCTTATCCGCCTCCATATCACAATATCTATTGACATCACTTACTCCTGTACTGTCAAGCATCCTGTCTATAGCATTTATCTCCTCAAGGGTTGCCGAGAGATTGGCGAACCCGCCGGCATCCCCGCTTCCTCTCTGTTCCGCAGCGACCGAAGCGGCCTCATAGTTCCCGCTGTCATTGTAATTTACATCTCCGATAGGTACCGCTTTATCTAGTTTAATCTCATGGCGGTCATAGCACAGTTCTTTCGTTGATGAAAGACGATATACCTCAAACTGATGCGAAAGCGGTCGTCCGTTATAAGGAAGATACTCAATCGCCACTTGATTGAAGACCCCGTCGGGCGAGAAGAATATCCTCTCTTTGCCATCCAGATAACTGGACAATGCTCCCCATATCAGATTCACTGGATTTGAAAATATATCGATTCCGCTGTCCGACGTCATCAGATCAGCTTCGGCAAGAGTACAGACTGGAATCGCGAACGGAGCCTCCATATCCTCTGTGAGTACCAGCGCAACCATCAGATTATCATTGTCAAAAATACCTGTACGGACAGCAACGAACTCAATTGCCACATCAGTATCTTTCAGATGCTTCTGCACATCCTTCCAGTCATATGTTATATAATCCGTAAAATCAGCAAATTCAGCACATTCCCTATACAGTCTCAATGTCAGTTCCTGATTCTGTCGTGACAAAACCATTATTTTGCTCATGTCCTCTTCAGTCTGAGCAGACAATCTCAACCGCTCAATCTCTTTTTCATTGGCCATTGACAGCTCATACACCCGCTTCAATTCCTCATCACCTTTTCTTTCCAATAAATTCCGGAATTCAACCGACGATTTCAAGAGAATACCTTTGGACAACAGCTCCGCATCATAGACCAAGGCTGTCAATACATCCATTATCGCACCGCTATTATCCGGCAAACATACCATCATCTCCCGTATACTCTGGACATTGTAGAGTTGCTCCTGCCATGTAACCATCCGTTCTCCGGAACTTTGAAGGCGGAACTCCTTGCTCAATGCGTCCCTTAGCACATCCATATACTGTCCGTAATAAAACACTGCAGAATCATACGCTTTCTGAAGTTGATAACTGCCAGCGATTGTTGCCAGTGAGCCTGCATATGGAAGATCTCCTAAAAATGTCCGGATCAATCCTAGATTGGCCTTTTCTTCTTTTATGATATCATCAAGTCTTGCAGATATGACTGCATTTTTTTCGCTTTCCTTAAAATCCACCGAGTCAACTTTTCCAGCATAGACATAGCACATCTTCAAAGACGTAGCAGCATCACTGTAGTCTTCAAGCATGCCTCTTTCCTCAAACATTTCCATCGCCTGCTTATGATGCTGTATCGACAGGTCATATTCCCCGTTGAATTTTTCCGCTTTCGCCAGACGCAATATAGCCTTCGGGTACTCGTCGCTATCCCTTTTCTCTGACTTGTAATATGCGATTTCCTTCTCGAAGCACTCCTTTGCAGCCACATAATCTTTCATTCCGCTATAGGCTTTACCCATCTCCCTATGACATCTTGCCACATTGTTCCTCGCCGCCGGAGAATCCACTGTGAAATAGAAATCCAGAACCGCAGAAAACAAATCCACCGCCCGCGCATACTGCCCCCCGATAAAGCAATATATTCCGGCCTTGAAAGCGGACTGCGCATATTCCTCCGACAAGCCCGTCATTTCCTTGATAACATTTGCAGCAACCGTCTCATATTCAGCAGCTGCCACATAATCATTCAGACCAAAAAGATATTCCGCATACGCCTCATTGACCGCTACTATAACAGCACCGTCCATATTCATCGACAAAGCCTTGAGAAAACATTCCCGTGCCATGGCATTGTCGCCTGCAGCCGCATAATACCGGGCACGCTCCAACATACATTCAGGTTCATCACACTCCTTAGTCAGTTCATGCCGGTTATGCTCTTCCATCAGAGCCATTACACGCGTCATGCCGTCCAAATCATTCATATCCGAATACGCCATCCCCAGCAACGTCAGAATATGTTCGTACGACGGACTGAACTTCTCCTCAAGTGGCAGCGCCTTTTCCAAATACCGGACTGCATCAGCATAGCAGCCTGAGAAATAACACGTACGCCCTATATTGACCAGGAACATGCACATTTCTGGATGAGGACGATCAAGCCCTCCACATAGTTCCAGGACCTTCTCCTGCAGATGCAGGGCCTCAGGATAGTCCTCCGACATAAAATAAGACAGCGCATAGTTATTCAGAGTGATGATATACTCCTCACTGGCCTCGCCGAAAAGTTCCCTGCACATCTCCAGTGCCTGCCTGGTATATTCCCTACCATCAGGAACATTGCCATCCTTAAGGTACTGAAGGCCCTTCTCATGCAGCTCACGCGCCACTTCCGCAGTCTGGGCTCTGAGACCTGATGCCTGCAGCAGGCAGAGAGCAGCCACAAAAATCACAAACAGTTTCTTCATATACTGAATATCAATTACTTAATATCACAAAACTTATATCCTTTCCACTCCTGTTTAAAATCTCCAATTCAAGCAAGTTACGCTTGTCATCCGGAAGGTCTATGACCAAGAAGCGTGACAACCTGCCGGCATTGACATCCTCGGTATCATTGTACCACTTACCGTTGGATTTGTCATACACGCGCAGTGTCACCATCCCGCCAGGTTCGGTGACCACGGCCAGCTCCTGCCTCCCCTTGGACGGGAACGAATACCGCACACTGGAATCCGCACGCACTGCTGCATTTTTGACAAACACACCGCCGCTGCCTGACACACCCCTCATCTCCTGATTCTCGGCATACCTCCTTGAAAAGCGGTACACATCCCGTCCGGCCACAAGACTGTCTACGAACACCTCATCGAAAACGAAGTGCCCGTCAATAGACAGTTGCTCTGATCCGATATCGCGCAATTTACTGAAGTTCCTGACATTACACTCTGCGAGAGCCTTTCCCGCCGCCTTGAGAGCCGTATTGCTGCCGGCCTCCACCGCAGACCTCATTCTGAGGCATATTTCATAGACTTCCTGCACCTCCCCGGAAAGTTCCTGAGCGGACACGTTCCAGTACAGCATTGTCATAAGCGCCGGCATCAAAATGATTTTAAAAAAAATGTATTTCATAACATCTGCATTTATATTCAGTCACTAACAGCCAGTCTCAGACCTACCGTCTCCACCCTGTCTTCCATAGCCAGCGGCTCACGGTGATACACTGTCAGCTCATACGTCTCCGAGTCATAATTACCGCCCCGGACAACCGCCACTCCGGAAGAGAACTCCGTCCCGCACCACTCGCTGACATTACCGCTCATGTCATAGATGTCCAGCGAATTGCAGTACATCGGAGAGTTCGACGCATCGCAGTCATGCGGCCTGCCACCGGAATTGGCCGAATACCACGCCACCATGTCCGGATCATCGCTGCCGGAATACTTCGTCCCGTCCGGATAGACACCGCCGCGAGCCGCATACTCCCACTCCTCCTCCGCCGGCAGACGGAACTCCAGATTGGTCAGGTCCGACAGCACACTGACAAATGCCTGACAGTCTATATAGGAGACATCAGTCACAGGCAGCATCGCATCCTCTCCGTCATACTCCCCATTCATGATACGGTGCCACTGTCCCACAGTCACCTCATACTTGCCTATCCAGAAACTTGCTACAACGCACTTCTTCTGCGGCACATCCAGATCCGGATCGACATCCTCATCATAAGTCCCGTCCGGATTGCGCTCCGCCCCCATCATGTAAGAGCCGCCCTCGACATACACCATCCGCTCCAATATCTCCACCGCCGCCCGCACCTGCTCCAGCGTAGCCGACTCCGTCCAGTTCAACGGCTTGCCTCCCAA
The DNA here is from genome assembly GCA_944326235.1 of uncultured Bacteroidales bacterium. GTDB lineage: Bacteria > Bacteroidota > Bacteroidia > Bacteroidales > UBA932 > Coprenecus. Next base: position 60,074 of record CALVDH010000008.1, read on the forward strand.
AGCCTCATCGACCATCAATGCCTTCTTTTCCTTCTCCGTCTTCATATGCCTCAAAACGACACCTCCTACTGTCAGTACCGACAGCAGCAGAAGCACAACCGCATACAACAGCCCTCGTCTCAACTTGCCGCCGGGCCGGGACCTCATTCTGGCAATAAGTTTGGGCACAATATCCTTGAACAGCGCATCAGGGTTATCACTGTAGAACACCGCCTCGTAGCGCTGGATACCGGCTATGTCCGGCGGCAGTCTCTGTTTACTGAAATTGAAACTATCCGAACTCTCAGGCACAATCGGAATGATATTCAGGCCCTTCCGGCATAACGCCCGACCTATCTCTATCCTCACGAAGTCAATGTCAGCCTGCGGCCCCAGCTCCTCTATCTTCTTCCCGAACTCCTGCTGGGAACATGCCGCCAGATAACGGTACAAGTCCACTCGCTCGGGACGGAAATCCTCTTCAGCGAAATCCAGGGAATTCCTCCCCAATATCAACAGGAAATCCCTGCAGCCGTCTATCCGCTGCACCAGCGAGACATCGAACAACCCCGTCAGATTCTCCCGGTCAAAACTGATCCGCTCCCGAAACTTCGGTTCCAGAAGGTCCTTCAAGTGCTCCGCCTTATCTCCCGAGTCGGTTCGGCGATAGCTGATGAATATGTCGTAAGTGCTTTTCATAGTTCTTGTTAATCAAGATAATATTTTCGGCGGTCTTCAGGGGAGAGTCTGTAGTCGTTTAAAACATCCAGAGCATCTGATATTAGTTTCTCAGGACCAGGTATATTTTTTACGATTACACAATTTGATTTACCATATCTATTATGTGATAGTATAAAAACACATTTAGAATCATGACTAAAGAATATGGATTGATACGCACCCTTTGGCAACTTACTGCGGAAGTAACATTCATTTTTCTCAATATCCCAAACTTCTATTGTTCTTTCCATTCTATTTGCTATATCTCCTTCTGATATTGCAGCAATATATTTACCATCCGGACTAAATGATGCCAAGTCATATCCGATATCATTTTCAAGGACAAAACATTTAGTTTTTTTATTTATATCAAAAATATTAATCTGGTTACCAACAGTGATTACAATGTACCTGCTATCGTAACTAATTGAGTTTTCAGACACAAAACCGATGCCTCCAGCTGAAGTTAACAACAATTGCATTTCTCCATTATATACATCCCGACATTCTATAATACTGCTAGTATCCCTAGGACTAGGACTAGTGCCTTTTAAATCAGGTTGAGTCAAGGCATATTTCCCATTAGGAGTAAAAAAAGCAGAAACAACAATTCCTCTATTTTCAAAAACCGACAATTGCTTTCCTGTGTTCACATTCCAAACAATAGCAGTACTATCTATAGAAGCTGTAATTAGACAACTCCCGTCAAAATTAAAAGATACATCTGTAACTCTTTTTGTATGACCTCCTGACATTCTCAATTCGGTTCCTGTCTCTACATTCCTGATTATTACGTCTCCATTTGACAACCCGAATGCAAGCAGTTTGCTATCTTCACTAAATGATAATGATGTCGTGTGAATTTGCGAAATTATATCTTTTGTATCCTCTTCTACATTATAAATAAACACCTCTGATGTATCAATCTCCACAATCATAGAGGCATCAGGACTCAACATAAAGTCATTTCTATTATTATCCCGACAATATACCTCAGTCAATTTATTATCATTTCTAATATCCCATAATTCCAATACATTCTTTCTTTCAGAACACTTAATAGCATAATGTCCGCTCTTACAAACAGAAAGAATTAATTTTCGCGTTGAGGAATCATCCTCAAATTTGGATTTATACTTCTTGTCCATACTCCACAAAACGGCTGCTCCCGCTGCGGAGGCCGTCAGTACATATTTACTATCCGGAGTCCAAGCAACAGCCGTAATATAACCTAGGTTTTCCCAACCACGAAAAACAGTTAGTAATTCCCCTGTTTCCACATCCCAGACGGCAGTACCATTTGCTATCTTAGCTCCATCAGGAGAGAACGTCACTTCTGTATCAAAGTCTTCCACATTTGTTAAGAATTCCTCAGTTGCTGCATTTTTAATATATCCCCACCGCACTTCTCGGTTTTGAAATATTACCTTCCCATTTCTCACCCCTTCAAGACGCACTAATAACTTTCCGTTTTCAGTATTCCATAACTCCCCCCCACCTGTAACTATTTTCTTTGAATCCGGACTAAATTCAGCAAAAAACGCATCCTTTTCCAAACATTTTAACACTGATTGCAGTTTTCCTTTTTCTAAATTCCAAACAGCGACATCTCCATCCTTCAATACACAGACACAATACTTGCGATCCAAGCTATACGCACATATAGTACTAACCTCAGGTGTGTTCATAATGATTCGCTTGTCTTTGGTTTTAATATTTTGTAAAATAAGTATCGTGCTATCCGCTCTCGTCGTTTTAATCAGGACATTATCTTCAACAGGAGTAAACAAAACAGAGGCATCAGACAACTCTAATACTTTAGACTGAGTTTTGACATCCCAAACCATACAATTACCCATATAATTCGCTCCCACATAACTTCCATTTGAACTATATTCTACTTTACCAATCCTCCCGCTCCCGCCTTGCAGTACTGATAACGGCAGACCTGATTTTGGATTATATATCACTACCTCTCCTGTGTTAAATCTTACAACTAAATATCTACTATCAAAACTAAAGGATGCATTAGTTATTATACCTTGAAAATTATAATCTAGATTTTTTAAACTTGCTATTCTATCCCATGTTTTTGTATCGTATATCTTATTATTTATCCATAACAATTCACCATCTGGGCTGAACTTTCCATATCCTATTGGTTCCCCTATGTTTATTATTTTGCACATATTCGTGTTTTCTATACTATCCATAACCTCCTGCAACGCAATAAACGCATCACCAGTCAATGCTTCAGCATATTTTTTCAATTTTTTTGGAAATGTTTCTGTAAGAAGAGCCAATGCTTTAACATAGTCTTCATTTTCGTGTAATACACCCAGAGCTTCTTTAGCTACATAGCGGGACTGGGAGATAAGCATGCCATTGCGCTGCTGTCTGATTTCTACAAGCAAATAGACAAAGACGGCCACAAGCAACAAGGCCGCCGACAACGACAGCAGCATTACACGGTTTCGCCGTCTCATCGCCTTTGTCTTCGCGGCAAGCCTGTCGGCTTCCTCCTTAAGGTTCCGCTCCTTGCGGCTCTGCAGCACTAAGGGACAGAGGACATCGTGGGAGAGTTCTATGATACGCTGGTTCTTCTCGCCTTTCTCCACCGTTATTATACGTTTTTCTTTCAAAGTATCCAGTTCCCCGGCCGTGACGCCTGCCGCCAATGCGTCATTGTACGAGAGATAGTGGCGGTAGCCGTCTGTAGTCACCAGTCTGTCTTCCAAGAGTTTGGCTGTCTTGACACTGACCGAGCGCATGCCGTTCTCATAAAAGTCGGCGATGATATTGTCTCCGTAAAGCCGGATATTCTCAAGCGTGATACTGCCACTGCCCTTCTCATAAAGTTCATGCATGAAAAGAGAAAGGATAGACGGGTCGACATATCCGGAACGGTCCGTGTCAATCCGCTCCAGTATGACATCAGCCGTTTCTGCTGTCACGGTACCGGGCAACGGCCTGCATATAACTTCGCGTCCCTGGCTGAGGCTGAGCGGCATCAGACGGTAACGGTTCCTTTTCAGGCTCGGGATGTCCGAACTGTTCTGCTCCAGGAAATACAGATAATCCTCGCGCAGACAGATTACAACCCGGAACGCATTGCCACTGTCCTCCCTGTTGTTCAGCAATGATGCCAGATGTCTGAAGAACTCCGCCACTGCAGGCCTATGCGCATTGTCCGGCAATGTGAATATCTCCTCAAACTGGTCAAATACCAGCATAGGGTATTTCCGGATACCGCTCTGCCGCTCCTTCAAAACCATATCTCCGTCATCCGTCATCATCAGTATATCCGCATCTGCGGACGCCTCTTTGATCTTACGCCCGACTTGCTGGAAATACCCCTCTGCCGTATTGTGTTCCAGACGGATATACACCGGAAGAAAGTCCTCATACCTCATCCGGGGAAATACTCCGGCCCTGAGCAAGGAGGATTTTCCGACACCCGAGCGTCCGTATATGACTGTGGAAAGATTGTTGAGGATTATATCTGAGACCTCATCCGTCTCTTTATCTCTTCCATAAAGACGGTCATGCTCCGCGTACGTGTTAAGCCCTAGCCAAGGATTGTTATTTACCATTCTTTCTCCTGTTTAACAATTCATAAATACTGTCCACAAATGCATCCAGCCCCGGTTCGGGATCATCTTTCTTATAAAATGCGGCATTATGCACACGGATATCCTCCGGCACATCCGCCACACGGCTGTACATATCGAAGGACTCCTCCGACAAAGGGGCGATATAATTGAAAGCTGAGCTTATCTGCATCTTGTGCTCTATGGCCCATCTCCACTCCATACGGTAGACATGCTCCTCTCCGGCCTGCGCTGTGATGCTGTCTGAAAGAATGGGGACAAACATCCTGCAGGTACGGATGGCTTTCCTTATCTCCGCGTTAAAGTCCATCGCAAGTCCCAGGTTCTCCTTGTCATACCATACCGTCACCCCTTTGTCGCACAATTTGCGGTAAAGCATCTGAGCTATACCACGGTCCTGCCTTGAATAAGAGATAAACACATCGACATTCATCTCCGGACGGTCAAACCACGACTTCATGCTGGTTTTGGGATCGGCATCTTCCAGTCTGCGCCTCAGTTCGGACACAAAATCAGGAAGACTGGATATCTGGGATGTGATATGCGCACTGTTGAGAAACTCTATAAGCCTCTCGTCAGAATGTTCGGATGCATCCATTCCATTGGGAATATTGACAGCTGCATTTACGATTTTCTCATCCTTCATGGCAAACCAGAAGAAACGGAAAAGCCAGTCCTGGAAATCGTTGCCCAGTACAAGCAGGTACTTGTTGGAAAGCACCGTCGAGAGTCTTGCAGGCTTTGAGTAGTCCGAACTGTCCTTAGGCAGCAGCCATGAGCGGGAGAATCTCAGCAGGTCCATGTCCGAAAGGACAAAGTCATCACCTGCGTCATTAGCCTTTCCGAACATATAGTACAAGGTGGGCCTGGATATATCCAGAGAGTTCTCTATGTCCTGATTCCTATGAGGGTCATTGACGAAATGCAGGACCCTGAGGTTATCTCCGTGTATCTCCCTCATCGTATTCTCCACGACAGGATCTATCACCGTGGTTATCACAAAGGGGAAATACTTTATTGACAAAAATTCCCTCAGCAAATCGGTGGCCCTGAATACCTGCGGGTTATTATTGATCACATCATACACCAGATTCCTCAAGGCCTTCAAGTTGCTGCATTTCTCCTTACATTTCGGATGGTTCAGCAGCGCGGTATAAGAGTTCACCGGCTCCTGTATCCCGAAGTATTTCCGAGACACCACGCTCAACAGCAACTGAGATGAAGTCATACTGCCGATCCTCACCATCTCGTTGCCTATGACAGGTATCACATTGCGCTTTACAATCTGCCGCACCAATGTATCCCACACCTCATTCTGCAGGGCCTTCTCAAGAGCATCCTGCCCCACATTTATGTCATTTATGTCTATCTCTTTCATTGCAGTAACAATTATTCAGTACAAATTTTTAATCAAAACTGCAGCACTCGCACTGCACGGCATCACAAATACAGTATCCTCCAGCGGAACGTCCGCCGCCAGGCTATAACTGGCGCTCTGCTCTTTCAGCGGGAGAGTCAGATGGACTATGCCATCCCCGTCCGATACTGCCGGATGACCATTCAAAGTCACTCTGCAATCCGGCACAGGCCTCTCCTGATACGGATCCCACAAAGTAAAACGGATATTACCATACACATCCGCATCGCGGTACACATTGACCTGATTGTCCTTTAAAAGCCTCAGAACAGTGTCTATTTTTACAAAGTCATCGCACTCTACTTTCACCCTTACATCCTTTCCTATAAAATGATGCGGTACATTTTTAAAGACCGCGCATTCCTCTATGGACTTCACCGTGTCGGCTTTTATCTCATTATCCAGCACGACAGTAACAACTGCATCTTCAAGAGGTGGCAGGTCCGCATTGTGTACCAATGCCTCATTCAGTCGTACCGCGATATCCACCGGACGGCTCATTCCCCATACAGCTGCCATCGAGCAGCACACGAGCAGGGCTCCTGCAGTCCATGCCGTAATCCTTTGTCTCATTCTCCGCTTATGCCGTTGCCACACAGAATCAAACTCTATCCCAAGCAGCTTTGTAACCAACTGGACATAAGCCCGCTCCCTGTTCATCCATCTGCTGCGGTAGACTTTTTCGTTGATATTTGCACCGAGTATCTCCGGAATACCCAATCGGTCAATCACGGGATTGAAACATTCCGTCCTATCATCACCGCTATGAGGAACACCGTAGATGATAAACAGATAGATATTTCCCGTACGTCCGAGGCTATGAAAGTACGCAATCTCCTTCCCTACCCAATCCGATTTCGCCGAATCAGGAGAGCATATCACTATCAGGTTGCGTGATGCCTTCAGACGCTCCTGCAGCTCCTCCGACAACCCTCCGGGCTGAATATCCGTCGGTGCGAAGAACACAGGCCTCAACGGCCTGCGCTGCCAGCCGTGGCTTCTGCACAACGCTGCGGGCATGCGGTAGCTCTCCAGCCTCCGCTGCAGACGCTTCCCCCACTTCGTATCACGGGAACTGTAGCTTATAAACGCAAAATATTTAAAATGCTCACCGTCCATCTTTCTTCTCAGCTGATTTGATTTCCCGTATAATCTCCCTTAACTCTTTAACTTTTGAGCCGTCCTTTCCATAAACCGACTCACATATTTCCAAAGATAGTCCGAACATCTCCAAAGCCCGTGAATAATCACCCTGGGTATAATATATATGGCCTACATTGTAATAACTTGCCGCTACTTCAGGATGATACACTCCATATACGGACATCTGTATCTCCAAGGCCCGTCCATACATCTTAAGTGCTTTTAAAGAATCTCCCTGAGTATGATATATAAGACCGATATTGTAATAACTTACCGCTACTTCAGGATGATGCTCTCCATATACGGATTTCCTTATCTCCAAGGCCCGCCCATACATCTTCAGTGCTTTTGAATAATCACCCTGGGCATAATACACATTACCCATGTTGTTGTAACTTGCCGCGACCTCAGGATGATGTTCCCCATATACGAACTTCTTTATCTCGAAAGCCTGCCCGTACAACTCAAGCGCTATTGAATAATTTCCTTGAGAATAGTATATGTTCCCAAGATTATTGTAACTCGTTGCTATATCTGGATGATTCGTTCCATATACGAACTTCTTTATATCCAGTGATTTCTTATGCATCTCCAACGCCTTAAAGTACTCACCTTGAACTCTGTATACCTCACCAAGGTTATTATAACCAACTGCGGTTTGCGGATGCTTGGCCCCGAATATGAGTTTATTTATCTCAATGGATCGCTCATACATCTCTAGAGCCTTAAAATAACAACCTTGTGAAAAATACACATTACCAATATTATTATAACTCATCGCGACATCTTGATGAGCATCTCCGTATAATGATTTTCTTATCTCTAAAGATTGTACATACATTTCCAGTGCACTTGAATAATCCCCCTGAGAATAATATACATTTCCTAGATTATAGTAACTCATTGCAACAGCAGGATGATTAGTTCCGTATAAGCATTTTCTTATCTCCAATGATTTTTCCTGCATATTCCGAGCTTCAATAAAATTTCCTTGAACTCTAAATATGTTCCCTAGATTGTTATATACTGTCGCTTCATCCAGATGATTTGCTCCATATATAACCTGAATTATCTCAAGAGACCGTTCATACATCTCAAATGCCGTTGAATACTCACCTTGAGCATAATATATATTGCCGATGCTATTGTAACTTGAGGCGACTTCCAGATGATGTCCTCCATTCTTTTCCAAAGAATTGCGTAATGCACGCTGAAACAAAGATAGGGAATATTTATAATCCGCTTTATATTCAAAAAGGAAGTTACCTGCATCCAACTGCCACTGGGCATTGGTTGTGTCCAGGTCTGCGCGTAGCAAGATATAATGCGCCGCTGAGTCATTGTCAAACCGCGAGAAGCATACACTGTATTTGCTGTACAACAGATCTCCTAAACGGGTCCTGTCACTCTCTATCTTCCTGATGTCTTCCTCGGCCTCGGCTATCAGCTTCCGGCCTATTCTCTGACGTTCATGAGCTGACGACATCGCCGCACGGTTCTCCTCCGCCAGACGCTCCAGTGAGCCGACTGTTGACAGCAAAGAATCCGCCCGCTCCAAGTCTCCGGCTTCTATCGCGATATTGATTGAGGCATTCAAAGAGTCGATATCCGCATAATCCGTCGATGCATATCGTTCTGCCATCTTGCCTATCAAAGACTCGTATTTTTCAAAACTCTCCTGAAGCACACGGAGCTGCTCCCGGTAGGACTCCTCCGACACTGTCTTGGCTTCCAGTCCAGCCTCCAGTTCTGACAACTTTTTTGAATATTCCTTCTCCGCCCGGGCATAAGCATTCTCCGTTATACGCATGACATCCGCCTCCTTCGCCTTAAGGTCCACCATAACTATCTCTATCGGTACGTCCGGCGAATATGTGAAAGCACGACCGATAGTCCCGTTGTCTGCCAGTTCATATCCGGTCTTCCGTATATAGCTGAGATAAAACGGCATACCTACTGTCATATCCGGCATAACGAACTCAAACTTCCCCGCACTGTCACTCACCGCTGCATTATGACCGCCCTGACGGCGGATACTTACTCCGGACAGATACACCACATCCCTGTCAGGACGTTTTATTGTACGCACTATCCCCTCCTGCACATCCGGACTTGCTGCAGCTTTCCTAACACAGACGCATAATGTCAGCATAACCAGAACTAAAGCCACTGCTCTTTTATGATAACTTTTTCTCATGTTATCTTGATTTATCTGTTACCATTTATGTCAGAACTCTTTTTGAACTTTAATGAGGATTTTATACGGAAACTGACATCCACGGTATTGTAATCATAATGTATTGTGGACCTGAGGGAAGGTATCGTCTCAAGCGTCTCATTGGAGACAAGGCAACTCAGCCTCTTTCCGACATAATCCTTCTTATTGCCGTCCTCCAGCGGTTCCCAGGCTACATAACCGAGCAACAGATTGGAGGCGTTCCAGCGCAGATGCTCACACTTGGCCAGGTTCTTCAACAGCACCCTCTGCTCATCAGTGGCGTTCGGATATACAAGTGTTCCAGGCTCCCTGCCCTCCGATGCAGACAAAAGTTTCTTCAAACGGGCGTCATCGCTTCCAAAGACTCCTGCCAGCCGCATCTTTGTCTCAATATGGCGGGCATTGGAAATATCCTGCTGCTCCTGCTGCACCAGCTTGTTGTGCATAGCCAGCAGACACATGGAGCCAGTGGCCTTGCCGTAACTGTCACGACGCTTGTTCCACTCCGCTTCCGCATCTTCAGCCACGGCCTCTCCCGAACTCTTCTGATACACATAATAAAACTCCATCGCATTGCGGAGAACTGTATCCTCCACTACATTCTCATAAGTGAACAACTGGGATATCTCTCCGAATACTTTGAACTTCCAGTTTGCACGGCCTGAGTAGGAATTATAGTAATCCGCCACTTTCAAGGCCCTGTCATGATTCGCTCTGTCGTAAGTTCTCAATGCAAGACAGAACGGCCTGCCGTTCCTGTATTTCAAAGCCAGATTGTAAATGTTCTCCGCCAAGGACAGTCCTTTTATGTCGTTTCCGACTGTCACGACCACATAATCCAGTCTGTCTATCACAGACTTCATTCTATTCCAGAAGCCGGCACTCTTTTCCGTTTCCGGGACGAACACCAGCTCGTCACTTTCCGAGAATCCCGGAGCCCTGTTCACGAAGTTTTCCCTAAGTGACTCCACATCCGGATCCACGACATAACACTTTATCTTATTTTTCTCTCCGTCCGGCCCCACAAAAGAGCCGAACTCATACAAGAACTTCAGGGCCTCGAGACCAGTCTGTCCGAAACCGAGCACCATGGCCTCAAATGGCTTTGTGGCCACGCCTCTTGTAATATCCGGATTCACAAAATTCACCGGCAGCAGATCCGCATCCGCTTTCAACTGATTGACAGACAGGATGGCTGTATCTACAATCCTGACCACCGGACAGTCTCCGGGAACAAAGACTCCGTGGTAGTTTATCTTCTCCATACAAGAATGACAGTATAAAGTACATTTTTCCCTCATGCTGCCATTGCCCCGCTTTATACTGTCGCGTATCGCCGATGCCATCATTATATTTCTGTCTCCGTCCTCCGAAAGAAAGAAGACATGCACCCTGGCTGCCTCATTCATCATTCTCAGAACGTTGGTCAACCCCGCCCTTTTCATAAAGTCATCTATAAGCCCCATCTGACACTCAGTCGGATCCAGTTCGCTCACGCATATAGACGCATCCACTCCGGCATCGCTTATTGCCTTAAAACTCTTCCTTCTGATAAAGAACATATTGAGTATACGCTCAAGACTCATCCGCTCACCGGCTTCCTCCTCATGATTATCATTGTTATCGATAAATATTATATCCGCCTTACTGCCTTTTACATGCTCTGCCGTCCATTTCTGAATGTCCTTAGCCAACATGAGCGACGGGATGTTTACCCCCCAGAATATATAAAGCGGTTCAACGGGATCTGATTTCATCGTCCGGAGCTTTATCCATGACTTTATACTCATTCCCGTCAACCTTATAATTACAGATGCCGACACGATGAGTGCAAGAAGACTTGCTATGGAATATGCGCCCATATACAGCGGATTCTCCTTGCAGTGCAGGGAGACCTCCAGCAGATCCCGGTTGGAGACAAACAACTCAACTGCAGAAAGCGCAGGACGGATAATCAACGCGGCAGGAGAGTCTTTGGTCCCTTCATGATAGAAACCTATGAAATATAGGATAAAACCGAACGACCATACCGCAAGGGCTGCCCACAACAGTCTGGATTTGTAATTCGGCGTTCTAAATGCCTTAATCCAACGGAATACTGAGCGCAGCAAGAGAAAGAACACAAGATAAAGTGTTGCAAAACATATTATCTGGCCTATTTCCCAACCTACCCCGTATTCTTGATAAAGCAGACTGACAACCAACAGCAATAAGAGTATGAATCCTGCACATACAGAAAGGAGCCGCGACTCCAGGATCCTGCCCCAGTATGCGTACTCCTTATTCCTCAGTCTCTTGATAAACGCATACATCAACAGCACAATAACTGCCGCTACTAGAAGGCCTGTATACTCCGGCTGCTTAAGAGACTCCATATTTTTTGTAAAAGTTTATCAGACATAGTTTTCACCTTCCAAATTTACAAAAAAAATTATTCCGGACAAACAAAATACTCTAATCTCCTAGTTTACCCGCCGGCCACGGCTATTAAGTAGCGTGCCGTGCGGGCTACAGAGGTACAGGTCCTTCCCGACTGCATGTATTTCCGTATACAGCGGCAGAGTTAAAGGAGTGCCGTTCCGACCTAGAAGCCCATAACGGGGGTCTGAAAGATTTCCTCCGTAGACCATATAAGCCTGACAGGATGCAGGGGCATACAGGATGTTTCCATCTTCGCCGGCAATGGCTGAGTCCAGGAGTTCTCCTGTAGGATAATACAAATGTGAGACTCCGTCTATAAGGAAATCTTCCATAACATTGCCTTCGTAATCGAAAAGCTTGGCCGTGCAGTCCGGATAGCCCACTTCGATACAATCCTCATAAACCCACATCCTCGGATATGAGACTGGAAACACAGTATCCAGGTCATGGGTCAGGAGACCATAGAGTCCGTCCTTCTCCAACTGCCAGAAATTCCCGAATCTTATGACCTCGTCATACTCCGGTTCCAGCACCCAGTGCCCCAGTGTATCAATAATTCCTATTTTGCCGCTCACCCTGTCTTTTGCCCGGCATATTCCGTCATGAAACAGATATCCGCCGCCATCGTCTGCACATCCGACATTATTGTCTATAACCACATTCCCCCCGCGGTTGATAAACACTATGCGGCCGTCTGACTTCTGCACTCCGGCCAGGCCCTCCGAAAAGACCCACGCACGCCTGTATTGCGCCGGTATCTCCACTTGTCCTGTGTACCGGTTCATGTATCCGCGTCTGCCGTCCTTACAGAATACTGCCAAAGTATCAGAAAGCCTGTCCGGCACCGCTACCCAGTCCAGCCCTTTCAGCAGCACTTCGTCTTCCACCACGTCCCTCACTCTTATACCTTTACCATACATCATGTACTCGAGCTTTATCCTGCCGCTGACGTATTCCGAGTCATAGACCCGATTGACGACCAGCGGACGCAGCCACCTGAAATACACCACATTGCGGCAGAATGAATAAAAAAGCAGCACTCCGAAAAATGCCACAGAAAGCACTGCCGCCATAATCACAATCTTCCAGACAACAGTCCAGAAACCGTCTCCCTTGCGAAGACTCAAAGATGTCAAAAACCTATACATTGTAAAATAATTTTCCCCTATAGAGAGATCTACAGGGAAAAATCTATCATTGAGCCGTTAATTTTAATTGCCTACAGGCTGTCACCGAAGTCTTCCTTGAACCTGGCGACGAGGCGTTCGGGCCAGTCGCCGACGGGCTCCATCGGGGTGCGGAAGCAGCGCTGCATGCCGGGGATGTCGTGGCAGCGGATGGCACCGATGAGGCGGCGGTTGTCGTAGAGCCATTTCAGGCGGTCGAGGGCGTACATGGTCTGGGAGAGGGTCAGGACCTTGCGGGGGAATGCCATACGGACGAGTTCCATATCCGCGATGAAATCCGGGTCATCCTCCGAGACATCGGCGTAGGTACCGCCGTCCATGGTCCTCACTCCGGAGCACAGGTAAATGGCTGCGGCGAGGGAACTGGCGGGCAGGTCCTTCACGGGCAGATGGTCACAGAACTTCTTAGCGTCTATCTGGGCTCCGAGCACACCCGGAGGGGTAACCATAGGGATGCCCATCCTGACGGCCTCATTTACGAAATATCTTATGAACTCGGGGTTCTGGCAGATGTACTCTTCGTCAGTAGCCTCGTACAGTCCCTGGGCCATGGCCTCTATCTCCTTCATGGACATGCCGCCGTAGGTGACGTAGCCCTCGAATACGGCCACCACCTGGTCCATCCTGAGCTTGTCCTGATAGTTGTCGGTGGCGATGACGGCACCTCTGGTGCACGAGAGCTTGCGCGCCGAGAAATAGACGATATCGGCCAGCGAGCACATCTTCAGCAGGACTTCGGCCAGGGTTGCATGGGCGTACTCCGGCTCGCGCTGAATGATCAGCCAGGCGTTCTCTCCGAGCAGGCAGGCGTCGAGCAGCACCTTGATGCCGTGGCGGTCGGCCACCTTGCGCACCTCCATGAGGTTGGCCATCGAGAATGGCTGTCCGCCGATAAGGTTGGTGGAAGCCTCCATGCGGATGAAAGGTATGTGCTCCGCCCCGTACTGAGCTATGCAGTCCTCGAGACGGGCGATGTCGATATTGCCCTTGAACTGGTTGTCGGAGGCGGAGGAGAAGGCCACTTCGGGGTCGACGAGGTCGACGGGACGCCCGCCATTGAGCTTTATGTGATTGACGGTACTGCCGAAATGGTAGTTCATGGGGATTATGTCCCCCGGCTTCAGGAACGCCCGCATGATTACGTTCTCAGCGGCGCGGCCCTGATGCGCGGGCACCACATAACGCTTGCCGAGCACATCGAATACGGCCTTCTCGAGCCGTTTGAACGACTCGCTGCCGGCGTATGCGTCGTCGGCCCGCATCATGGCGGCCAGCTGCAGGTCGCTCATGGCGTTGGTTCCGCTGTCGGTAAGCATGTCCAGGTAGACATCCGCCGAATCCATGCGGTAAGTATTGAATCCGCCCTTTTTCAGGGCCTCCAGTCTTTCATCGACAGGCAGGAGCCTCACCTTCTGCACGATACGCGCACGGTGGAACTCCAAGGGAATATCTATGCCAGTGTAGAACTTTACTTTCGGCATTTTTATATTTTTTAAAATTTTTAAAATCTTCCGGAACTTCTGTTAATGACCGCCGTACAGGTATTCCTCCTGCTCAGGGGTCAGGGTGTCTATACCGGTGCCCCAGCTCTCGAGCTTCATCCGGGCAACCTCGGCGTCTATCTCCTCCGGCACACTGATGATGCGGGGCATGTCCTCTCCGCGGTGCCGCACCAGATAGCGGGCGCCCAGAGCCTGGATGGCGAAGCTCATGTCCATGATCTCGGCGGGATGCCCGTCTCCCGAAGCCAGGTTGACCAGACGGCCCTCGGCGAGGATGAACACTGAACGGCCGTTCGACAGGCGGTAGCCCATGATATTGTTGCGGGCCTTCCATGACTCCACTGCCATAGTCTTGATGCCGTGTACGTCCACCTCACAGTCGAAGTGCCCGGCATTGCAGCAGATGGCTCCGTCCTTCATCTTCAGGAAGTGTGCGGGAGTGATGACGTCCTTGCAGCCAGTCACGGTCACGAAGATATCTCCCAACTCCGCGGCCTGCTCCATCGGCATGACCTTGAATCCGTCCATAACAGCCTCTATGGCCTTGACAGGGTCGATCTCAGTGACGATGACAGATGCCCCCAGTCCCTTTGCCCTCATAGCCACGCCCTTGCCGCACCAGCCGTATCCGGCTACGACGACATTCTTGCCGGCTACGATGAGGTTGGTCGTGCGGTTGATGCCGTTCCAGACGGACTGACCGGTACCGTAGCGGTTGTCGAAGAGGTATTTGCACTTGGCGTTGTTGACCAGCACCATAGGGAAGCGCAGTTCCCCTGCCCTGGCCATGGCCTCGAGCCTCATCACTCCGGTGGTGGTCTCCTCGCAGCCTCCTATGATTCCGGGTATCAGTTCCGGCATCTCGGTGTGCAGGGTATGCACCAGGTCGCCTCCGTCGTCAATGATGATATTGGGTCCGCAGGAGACTACCTTGCGGATATTGTCCATATATTCCTGCTCCGAGCAGCCGTACCAGGCGAATACCTCGAGGCCCTCGTGTACAAGAGCGGCGGCCACGTCGTCCTGAGTGGAAAGAGGGTTGGAGCCGGTGATGTACATCTGCGCCCCGCCCGCTGCAAGGGTCTCGCAGAGGTAAGCCGTCTTGGCCTCCAGATGTATCGAGAGGGCTATTTTCAGCCCCTCGAAGGGTCTTTCTTCCTTGAATTTCTTTTCTATCCTGTTGAGCAGGGGCATGTTGGCCCTTACCCAGTCTATCTTGCGGCGGCCTTCGGCCCAGGTTTCAGGTTTCTTGATATCACTCATATTCTAAAGCATTCTTCGTTTTCGGAAAACCAAAATTACTACAAAAATCGCAACAATCATCAACGCCAGCAGAATAAAAAAGTCCGCCAGCCCGCTTCCGGCCACCGGCAGGTTGATATTCATGCCGTAGATGGAGGCTATGAGGGTCGGCGGCATCAGGAGGAGGGACACGAAGGTGAAAACCTTCATGATGCGGTTCTGCTCGAGGTTGATCAGACCGACTACTGTGTTCTGGAGGTAGTCCAGACGCTCGAAGCTGAAGTTGGTATGGTTGAGCAGGGAGACGATGTCCTTGTTGATGACCGAAAGTTTCGGAAAGATATCGCGGGGGAACTTGTCGCTCTTCATGATGGAGGATATCATCCTCTGCTTGTCGACCACGTTCTCGCGCACCAGCATGGTGTTCTCCTGCAGCTGGTTGATATCCAGGAGGAACTCCTCGTTGACATCCTTGCCGGCACTGACCTTCTTGCTGTAGGTGTCGATCTCCTTGGACATGAGCTCGATCATGTCGGCGTCGAGGTCGATCCGGTTCTCGACGATGCCGATAAGGACGTGATAGCCTGTGGGATAGAGCCGGCTGTTGACCTGTATCCTGCGCTGTATGTCCGAGAAGCTGCGCAACTGCACGTTCCTGATGGACACGATGATACCCTCGCAGAGAATGAACGAGACGGCCTCCATCGAGTACTCGTCCGGGCCGGGAATCAGGAAGTTGGTGTTGACGGAGATGGTCGTCTCGGTCTCGGAGTAGCGGGACGATGACTCGATCTCCTCGGCCTGTGCCCTGGAGGAGAGGGAGGTATCGAGGAAAGCCTCGACCGCGCGTTTCTCGTCTCCGTCCGGGGAGAAAAGGTCAATCCAGATTACATCGTCCATTCCCAGTTCATCCAGAAATACTACGGACTGGGAGATGGATATCTTGCCTTTGTCTTTATAGAATATCTGTATCATGCTTCTTTCGGAGTTTGATGATGGTTAAATTGATGGGTAATACTCTCCCGCTGGAGAGCGCCTGACTCACCAATAACATCGGACTCTGAACTCGAAAGGCTTGAATTTCAACTCTATAAACTTAATTCGTTAATACTCGGCCGCAAAGATAATAAATTACCCGCCAAAATCGGCAATTTTTCTAATGACGCCTGATTTTCAGGAATACGTATCCTCTGAAAAGCATGCCACCCGCGGCCTGTTAGCGGGAGGGACCCGCCTTGAGTATCACCGAGTTACGAAGTAACGAGCTGATACTCACGGTGGGAGGGATAGCGCCATAGGCGCGTACTTTTCAGAGCATGCGTATTCCCTGTAAGTCTGAAAACATACTTACACAGACAGATGCTCGATGAGAATTTTCGCTCCGATGGCGATGAGGATCAAGCCGCCGAGGATTTCGGACTTCCTGCCGATGCCGGCTCCGAGGCGGCGGCCGCCGAGCAGACCGGCGAGGGAGGCCAGTGCCGTGCAGGCCAGCACCATGGCAGTGGTGATGCCTATCTTGAGGAATGACAGCTTGACCATGGCCAGGGATATGCCGACTGCCACGGCGTCAATACTGGTAGCCACGGACAGGAGTACAAGCTGCCTGGTATTCAGCAACGATGTCCCGGACACTTCCTCCTCCTTCTTCGAGCAGCCCTCGATTATCATCTTCACCCCGATGTAGCCCAGCAGGACGAATGCCACCCAGTGGTCTACCTTCGAGATGTAGTCGCTCACGCTGTAACCCAGCAGCCAGCCGGCGAAAGTAAGTCCTGCCTGAAACACCGCGAAGCAGAAAATAATCCGCAGAATCTGCCTGACACACAGACTGCCGCGGGTACATATCCCGCCGGTAAGCGAGACAGCGAAGGTATCGAAGCACAGACCTGCCGCGAGGAGAAAAAGTTCGATATAGCTCATAACAAAGGTGTACGATTCTTAATGGACATTCCGAGCGTCAGCGAATCGGCATTCTCGAGGTCGTCCCCGAAGCCCACCCCGCGGGCGATAGCCGTCACACGCACCCCGGTACGGGCCAGCAGCCGGTTGATATAGAACGAGGTGGTCTCTCCGGCCATCCCCTTGCCTATCGCGATGATCACCTCCCTGACCTCCGGCGAGGACGCCCTCTCCACCAGCAAGTCCAGCGGCAGGTCATCCGGACCGATACCGTCCATGGGCGATATCACCCCTCCCAGCACATGGTAGACCCCGTTGTACTCCCCCGTCTCCTCGATGCTCATCACATCCTGTATATTCTCCACCACGAGGATGGTCGAGCGGTCCCGCCGGGAATCCGCGCATATCGGGCATATCTCCTCCTCCGAGAGCATATTGCATATCCGGCAGTAACGGGCCTCGGTGCGGAGCCGTATCAGGGCATTGCCCATCCGGAGAGTCTCCTCCTCGGGCCGCCGCAGCAGGAAGAGCGCCATCCTCATGGCCGTCACCTTCCCGATTCCGGGCACGGAGCTGAGCGCATCCACCGCCTCCTGTAATAAAGGTATCATCATAACTTCAAGTCGTCACTCTATCATTTTGGAAAAATAACGTTCCAGGCCGTCTCCCGCTCCCGGGGCAGTAAGCACCTGACACACGCCGCACTCCGCTGCAACCTCCCGTAAAATATCCCCATACACGCAGGCCACCGATCCGACCGCAGCCAGAGGCAGGTCAGGACGGCCGTAGCGCGACACATTGCGCTCCAGGAAAAGGCGGAACCCACTTGCTACCAGGCTTCGGACATAGGGACAATCCTTCCGCCGTCCCAGGAAAAGGGAGAACGAAGCCAGGTACCGCGAGGGCATCTCCCCACCGTAGACCCGGCAGACCACCGCCGGATAGTCGAGCCCCGGGAACTCCTCCCGCAGAGCCGTTTCCACATCTTGGGGCAGCAGCCCCTTGATGTAGTCCGCCAACAGCATTTTCCCGAGCCAGGCCCCGCTGCCCTCATCTCCGAGGATGAAGCCTCCGGCCGGAATGTTCCGGACAATCCGTCCTCCGAGGTACAGCCCGCTGTTGGAGCCTGTCCCCAGGATTGCCGCGACTCCGTCCTTATCGCCGAGCAGGGCAATGGCGGCTGCCTCCAGGTCAGAACCGGCCGTCACCTCACATCCCGGGAGTACAGCCCGAAGAGCCTCCCGGACCTTCTCTCCGGCAGCCTCCGAGACCACTCCCGCACCGTAAAAATACACCCGGATGCCCGGCCCCTCAACACCCCTCAGAGCTTCGGCGAAGACTCCGCGAATAGCCTCAACCCCCTGGAGCACAGGATTGACCCCCGGAGACGCCAGCCTCCGGACAGGCTCTCCCCGCCTCAGGATCCTCCAGTCGATGGAGGTCGAACCGCTGTCCGCCGTGATTATCATTGTCGTCGAGTCATTATATTTGCACGGCAAAAATAGTCAAAAAAACCATGAGTGAAACCGAGGTAATGCAGCTGCTGCGGGAATACGCGGCGCAATACAATGACTGGAAATATTTTACCGGCGACCCGATAATCTTTCCCAAGCACTTTGCCGGCCTGATGGCGGAAGGAAGGGCTACTCTCCAGGACGTGGAGGTGGCGGCGGCAGTGGCGGCACATCTGGCCTGGGGCCGCAGGGAGATGATAGTCAGGGACTGCCGCAGGGCAATGGACGAGATGGGATGGCAGCCTTACGAATATGTCATGGCGGGAGAATACCGCAGCGACAGTACCTCCCTGCACCGTACGGTCAGATGGTCGGAGTTCGCGGGTATATGCGGCAGGCTCAGGGAATTCTACCGTGACAATGAGAGTCTCGAGGTCCTCACCCCGGGACAGATGCGCGTCCGCGTCTACGGGCAGAAGGACGACCCTTCGGCAGCCAACAAGAAGATCCACATGCTGAGGCGGTGGATGGTCCGGGATGACGGCAAGGTGGACCTGGGACTGTGGAAGGGCATAGACAAGCGGGAACTGATCATCCCGCTGGACGTGCATGTGCACAGGAGTGCGGCGAATTTGGGTATAACTGCAAGGCGCAGCGCGGATATCAGGACTGCCGAAGAGATAACCCGTTTCCTGCTGAAAGTGTTCCCGGAGGACCCTGTACTGGGAGATTTCGCCCTTTTCGCCGTGGCGGCATCGGGCGGATGTTGAAAACTTTTTCGCAAATTGTGCCGGATTTTTGAGGTTTTTTCATTATTTTTGTAAGCAGTTGTGTTATGAAGTATGCCTAAGTTATTCATCATTTCAGGTTGCAACGGTGCGGGTAAGACGACAGCTTCCTACACCATTCTTCCGAATATGCTGAACTGCGGCAACTTCGTAAACGCGGACGAGATAGCGCGGGGTCTCTCCCCCTTCAACCCGGAGAAGGCCGCGATACAGGCGGGAAGGATTATGCTGGCCAGAGTGGAGGAGCTGATAAACGAAGGACAGGATTTCGCGATAGAGACGACGCTGGCCACCAGAAGCTATGTGAACCTCATCCGCAACGCCCAGAGCCGGGGCTACATAGTGACCCTGCTCTACTTCTGGCTGAACATGCCGTCGCTGGCCGTTGAGAGGGTCAGGCTGAGGGTGCAGTCCGGAGGGCACAACGTAAGCGAGGAGAGTATCCGGCGCCGGTACGACATGGGTATCAAGAACCTGTTCCACCTGTACATACCGGTCTGCGAATACTGGATGATCATAGACAACTCCAACTCACCTGTGATCATCTGCGAGGGAGGAAAGGACATAACGACGAAAATACATAACAAAACCTTGTTCAACCAATTGATCAATTATGAGCGAACTAGAATCACGGGAGCTTAGAGACAATATCCTCGACGGTCTGAACGCCACGTTCCAGAACCTGGTCAAGGAGAAGAAGAAGACCAACTCCGAACTGGCTTTCGTCCAGAACGGCAAGCTGGTCAAGGTCAAGGCTACCAACATCTAATTTATCTCAGACTCTGCTACAAACAAAGAGTTAAAAGGGGCTTGTGCTTCCAGCTGAGCCCCTTTTATTTGAATGTAAGACATGAACAGTTCCAGACCAGACACATCATATTCCGGGATATTCGGCATCGGGCCTTCCGAGGCCCGCAGACTGCTGTCCGCAGCCCTTTCCAAAGGCGGGGACTACGCCGACATCTTCTGCGAGCACACCGTCAACAATGAGCTCTCGCTCCGGGACGGAGAAGTCAACTCCGCCCGCTCCAACATCGACTTCGGCGTCGGCATCCGCGTCCTGAGCGGAGACCGCACCGGCTACGCCTTCTCGGAGAGCACCCGCATGGAGGACCTGATGAGGGCCGCCTCCACAGCCGCCGAGATAGCCCGGGACTCATCCTCGAAGGTGAGCCTGCCGGAAGACTGCACGCCGGTGGATTACGCCAATCACTATCCCCTGCTTTCGGACTCTTCCGACTGGGAGCGGCACACCGTAGAAGAGAAAAAGGAATACCTCCTGATGCTCCGCGACCTGATACAGCAGGCTTCGGAGAGGGTCATCAACATCACCGGCCGCATCGGGGACCAGCAGACCCGAATCCTCTTCTTCAATTCCCTGGGACAATGTTTTACTGACATGCGCCCCATGGCCCTTATGTCAGCCACAGTGGTGATGCAGGAAGGCAGCCGGATGGAGAACTTCTACGCATCCAAGAGTTACCGCAAGGGCTTCGACTTCCTGTCTCAGGAACTCGTACAGGCCCTGGCCGACGATGTCGTGAAAGGCTGCAACCGTCTCTTCGAGGCCTCCCGCCCGCCCTGCGGGGAGATGCCCGTAGTCATGGGTGCCGGCGGCTCGGGTATCCTGCTGCACGAGGCCATAGGCCACTCCTTCGAGGCCGACTTCAACCGCAAGGGCACATCGATATTCTCCGACCGCATGGGCAAGCTTATCTGCAACCATGACATCAACATCGTGGACGACGGCACCCTGCCCTACTTCCGCGGCTCGGTCAACGTGGACGACGAGGGCGTACCGGGCCAGAAGACCTACATGGTCCGCAACGGACTGCTCAACTCCTATCTCCACGACCGCATCAGCGCCCGGCATTACGGAGTCGCCCCCACCGGCAACGGCCGCCGCGAGTCCTTCCGCTACATGCCCATCCCGAGGATGCGCTCCACCTACATGGAGAACGGTCCGGCCACCGAGGAGGACCTGATCCGCTCGGTGAAGAAGGGCATCTACGTGGACAATTTCGCCAACGGTCAGGTCCAGATAGGCGCCGGAGACTTCACATTCTACGTCAAGTCCGGATACATGATAGAGGACGGACACCTGACCCGCCCCATCAAGGATACCAACATCATCGGCAACGGTCCGGAGGCCCTGGCGGCCATCACCGGCGTGGCCGGCAACCTCATAGTGGACGACAGCACATGGACCTGCGGCAAAGGGCAGTACTGCCCCGTATCCTGCGGCATGCCGTCAGTCCTGGTCAGCAAACTTAATGTAGGAGGCATCAATGAATAAAGACATAGCACAGAAAGCCCTGGAGACAGCCCTCGCCTGCGGAGCGTCCGGCTGCCGCGTGACCCTGTCGGAGAGCACGCAGACCTCCGTCTCATACCTCAACGGGGAGATAGAGAAGCTGCAGGAATCCACATCAGCCGCCCTGGGCATCGCCCTTTTCACCGAAGGAAGGTACGGAGCCTTCTCCACCAACCGCCTGGACGGGAGCGAGCTGCGGCCCTTCATCCGCAGATGCATCGACTCATGCCGGCTGCTCGCCCCGGACGACTGCCGCACCCTTCCCGACCCCTCGCTGTACTACCGCGGAGGCCGGCCGGACCTGGAACAGTGCGACCCGCATTTTTCCGATATTTCCTTCAAGACCAAGACCGATATCCTCGAGGCCACGGACGCCGAGATGGACAAGAGCGACTCCCGCCTCATTTCCACCGCCTGCGACTGGGACGACTGCCTCCGCTCGGACTACATCATCGACTCCCAGGGGCTGGAAGCCGAATCTTCCAGTACATTCTACTCCGTAGTATGCGAATGTACTGTCCGCGGACACGGGGAGGCCCGTCCCCAGAACAACTGGATGGAGGGCGCTCTCTTCTTCGACCGCCTGCGCTCCGGTTGCGGCAGGACCGCCTACGAGCGGACCGTGCCCATGATAGAGGCCCGCAAGCTCAATTCCGGAAAATACAATATTGTCCTGGAAAATACCGTCTCGGCGAAGGTCGTCTCGGCCATCATCTCCGCCCTCAACGGTTCCTCGCTCCAGCAGCGGAACTCCTTCCTGCTGGACTCGCTCGGCAAGCGGCTCTTTCCGGAGAACCTGCTGATTACGGACAATCCTCTCATCCCCGGACGCACCGGTTCCGGCTACTTCGACAGCGAGGGCGTGGCCACCATGGAGAGGGACATCATCCGCGACGGAGTGGTGCGGACCTACTTCCTGAACACCTATTTTGCCAATAAGCTCGGAATGCCCAGAACCAGCGAGGACGCTACTGCCGTCTCCTTCCCCCGCAATTCAGGAATGGGGCTGGAGGATATTCTGAGGCAGACAGGCAGCGGAGTGCTCATCACCGGCTTCAACGGAGGCAACAGCAATCCAGTCACCGGCGACTTCTCCTACGGTATCGAGGGCTGGTACTTCGAGAACGGGCAGCGTCTCTATCCTGTCAAGGAAATGAACCTGAGCGGGGACTTCCTCTCGCTCTGGACACGGAACATATTTATCGGAAACGACCCCATCGGATTCATGCCGTGGCAGATACCCACGCTGGCATTCGAAGGGGCAGACATCAGTGGACTATAATGAAACAACCTGGACTACTAATATCCTTCATCCCGGTCATCCTGCTGATGACTCTGATTGTTATCGGAGTGACCGTCTTCGGGGCCGACATCACCGGAGGCGCCTCCCAGGTGGCTCTGCTGCTGGCCGCGCTGACGGTCATCGGGATTTCTTTATTCCATCTCAAGATGCCCTGGTCCCGGCTGGAGGAGGGCATCATCGACAACCTCGGCAAGACCGGACCGGCCATCTTCATCCTCCTGATGATCGGGGCCCTGACCTCCACCTGGATGCTGTCGGGAGTGGTTCCGACCCTGATTTACTATGGCATGAAGCTCATCAGCCCGAAGATATTCCTGCTGGTGGTATTCCTGCTCACGGCCATAGTCTCGGTGCTCTCGGGCAGCTCGTGGACCACCATCGGCACCATAGGCGTGGCGATGATGAGCGCGGGCACTATGCTGGGCATCTCCGAGGGCTGGCTGGCCGGAGCCATAATCTCCGGAGCCTACTTCGGGGACAAGCGCTCGCCCATGTCCGACACCACCAACCTCGCCTCATCCGTAGCGGGAGTAGATATCTACAGGAACATCAACTATCTGCTGTACACCAATATGCCGTCATTCGTCATCTCCGGCATAGTGTTCACCATCGTAGGCTTCACCTACAACCCGGCCTCCGAGCTGGATCTCAGCGCCCAGTATGCCAGCCTCTCGTCGGCGTTCGTCATCAGTCCCTGGCTGCTGCTCATCCCCTGCCTTACCATCTTCATGATATACAAGAAGATTCCCCCGTTCATCACCCTCTTTGTGTCCGCCCTGCTCTCCGGCATCATAGCCTTCTTCGTGCAGCCGGACCTCATCGCACAGATATGCGGAGAAGGAAGAGGATTCCGGGAATTCTTCTACTTCCTCTACCAGTCCCTGGCAGCAGAAGTGACCGTATCCACAGGCGACCCGATGCTGGACACCCTGGCCTGCACCTCCGGCATGTACGGCATGCTCGGCACGATATGGCTGATACTCTGCGTGATAGTCTTCGGAGGCGTAATGGAGGCATCCGGCATGATAGAGGCCATCACAGCCCGCATCATCTCTCGTCTGAAGAGTGCCGTGCAGCTCGTATCGGCCACAGTCGCCTCAGGTATCTTCTGCAACATCGTACTCTCCGACCAATACATGTCCATCATCGTTCCGGGAAAAATGTTCGCAGAGGCCTACCGCAAGCGCGGCTACGCTCCCGAACTGCTCAGCCGCAGCCTCGAGGACTCGGCCACAGTGACCTCGGTACTGGTACCCTGGAATACCTGCGGAGTGGTGCAGTCCACCGTCCTTGGCGTGGCTACCCTCTCCTACCTCCCCTACTGCATCTTCAACCTGCTCTCGCCCCTGATGTCCATCTTCGTGGCGGCCATCGGCTGGAAGATCCGCAGACTCGGCGGCAACAATGACAATCAATCAAACTACAATAATCTTAATGACAATGAAAATCAGTGACAAGAAAGTAGTAGCACTCACCTACACCCTCACCGTGGACGGCCAGGTGGCCGACCAGACCACAGAAGACCGTCCCCTCGACTTCATCTTCGGCATGGGCTATCTCCTGCCCAAGTTCGAGGAGAATATCGCCGGCAAGGAGCCCGGTGACAGCTTCGAGTTCACCCTCACACCCTCTGAAGGCTACGGCGAGCACAACCCCGAGCTGGTGGTCGAACTTCCCAAGCACATCTTCGAAGTGGATGGCAAGATTCAGGAAGGTCTCCTCACCGTCGGCAACATGATTCCGATGATGAACCAGCAGGGCGGTGTCATGCACGGCAAGGTACACGAGGTCAAGGACGACAGCGTGATGATGAACTTCAACCACCCCATGGCCGGCAAGACCCTCAACTTCACCGGCAAGATCCTCACCGTCCGCGACGCCACCGAGCAGGAGCTGACCGAAGGCCTGCACGGCGAGCTGAAGCAGAGCTCATGCGGCGGCGGATGCTCCTCCTGCGGCGGGGACTGCTGCGGAGGCTGCAACTGATCTTACTCTACCGCCTGACTGCTCAGCAACTCACAAAACGCTGAGCGTCAGCAGGCGCAAAATGCAGGTCGGAAAAGACCAGGCCCTCCCACCGCTTCGCGGCGGGCCCCTCCCTCTAGAGCCGAGGGCGGCTAGTCTTTTCCGACCTGCATTTTACGCCTGCTTGCATTGACGGCTGATGGCTGCTTGCACTGCATTTTCAAGCCTTACCCGCTTTGCCTGTTTGCCTCATTCTCCTTCACTTCCTTTTTCTTTCCTTAACACAGCCTATCGTAACGCACCATACCATTCCAGTCTGTAATTGACCATTCTGGATAATCAGTTGGAAAACAATCTATTACAAAACTACATCTACAACAGACTGAACTGTGCGTCGTGACTCGTATTTCTTTAAAAGCGCCTGTAAAGTGCTGTAGCAGGGGTAGTCAGCAGTCAGCACATTTTCTTCATGACGAGTCTGTAAGCCGATGATCCGCGCATAATGTTGTCAAACAGCAATATAGGCGAAAAGCGGGAAAACAGATAAGCGGTGATTACCCTCAGTCTGTAAAACGCATACTTTATGTATATACCTGAGAAACATGAACATATACGGTATTTGAGCTAAACAGACTGCATTTCACTGCAGTGCGGGATACACGCTGAAACGGGATATGCAGGGGACGGCGCGGCTGCTGTCGACTACGAGACGGACGGCTGTTGCGGTCACCGGACGATCGAAAACAGCGATATGCTTGTGTCCTACAGATGTGCCGGTGTAGACTGTCTGCCACTGGCCGTCAGGCATCCTGACCTCCACGCGGAAAGACCGGATGCGCTCACCCTGAGCGATATCTTCCTGGATGACACAGCGGTCTACTGACACTGCTCCAGACGTAGCGGAAGACTGCCGGTCTCCAGCGGATTGCTGCGGAAATTCCAGCAGGAAGGTTCCGCCACGGCCGGAAACCGAAGCGACAGGTGCTCCGTACCTACGCTGTATCTCCTCACCCCACTCCTCTAACCGGCGGACATCCCCCTCAGGCAGCAGGCCGTCAGGATCCGGAGTCAGCCCGACGATGAGTGTGGCATTGCGTCCCACCGACTTCTCGTACATGGACATCAGAGCATCGAGAGAGTAGACCGCGTCCTCGTCTCCCGGCTCCCAGAACCACTCGTGCCGGCCTCCGGCTCCGCGCAGAGGTGTGTCCGCCATAGCCGGCACCCAGTATTGTCCTTCGGGATCTCCGTGAGCAAGCAGACGGTTGTGCTCGGAGGCCGACTCGTTGTTGCGGTTGTGGCTGTAGGGATAAGGGAACGTGGACCAGCACGGGTAGCCGACGGTTCCGGTCTCGGAGCCGCCCCAGCGAAGATCGGCCCGGTCCACATTGTGATAGAAGAGGCAGTCGGGCTGAAGGCTGTCGACTATAGGCTCCACATCAGGGCCCATGCCCCTCGGGTCGTCAGCCCCGCCGTCAAACCAGATTATGAACAGGTCTCCGTACCGGGAACACAGTTCCTCAACCATCCGTTCACAGTACCTCCTGTACCACTCCTGCCGGTTGCGGGCAAAGTCTCCGTCTCCCTCGGCCGCGAAATTGTGTATTCCTAAAAGCGAGTTCCACCGGATACCGACATATAGTCCCGGCTGCAGTCCGTACTTACGGCACGAGGCCACGAAGTCCGCCACGATGTCCCCCTTGCCGTCCCTCCAGCGTACCGCCTTCAGGCAGTAAGGGTTCACATCGCTCTGCCACAGACCGAAACCGGTCTCGTGAGTGGCCGTAAGTATGGCGAAACGGGCTCCGGCAGCCTTGGCCGCGCGTATCCACTGGTCGGTGTCGAGATGCTCCGGAGCGAAGATGTTGTAGTCCTCGACCGGAGTAATACGGTTGCTTCCCTGACCATAGGCCTGACCGTCGAACACATGCAGGTCATAATGGAACACCACGCCTAATTCGGCCTCGTGCCACTTGAGCTGTCTCTCCGCCGGAACCAGGATGCAGGCAGTATCTTTCACGCTGGCTGAAGACAACAAACATACTGTCAGCAATAATGCGATGCAGAACCATTTCCGTATATTCATGAGTTCTGTAAATTTATTTCCCATAAGAAATGAATTTGCTTAAAACCAATATTCGTGAACTATAAGTCGCACCGCAGGATGCGCTCGGCGGCACGGATGCCGTCGATGGCGGAGGAGACGATGCCCCCGGAGTAGCCGGCTCCCTCCCCGCAGGGATAGAGGTTCTGCAGGTCAATGTGCTGGAGGGTCTGAGGGTCGCGGGGCAGGCGCACGGGCGAGGAGGTGCGGGACTCCACTGCAAGGAGCAGGGCCTCAGAGGTATAGTAGCCCCTCAGCTTGCGGTCAAATGCCGGAAAGGCCTTGCGCAGGCGGTCGGCGACGAAATCGGGCAGAACGTCATTGAGGTCCGCGGCAAATGCTCCGGGAGCGTAGGAGGTCCGGGGCAGGGCCGATACGACCGACTTGCCTCTGCGGCTTTTGACAAAATCGGTCATGCGCTGGGCCGGAGCGCGGAATGAGGCCGAGACTTCGAAGCAGCGGCGTTCCACCTCCTCCCGGAAATCCAGCATTGCCTCAGGGCCGCCGGGAACATCCTCCGGCTCGACGGAAGTGACGATACCGGCATTGGCCCAGCGGGAATTGCGCCGGGAGTTGGACATGCCGTTGGTGACCACCGTCCCCGGCTCGGTGGACGAGGGAACGAGGATGCCGCCGGGGCACATGCAGAAGGAGAACACCCCCCTGCCGTCCACCTGCTCCACGAGGGAGTATTCGGCTGCAGGCAGCCAGGGCATGCGCGGGCCGTGGTACTGCGCCCGGTCGATGAGCTCCTGCGGATGCTCCGCCCTGACTCCGAGGGCAAAGCCTTTGGCCTCTACCGCCCACCCCTTGCGCATGAACAGGCGGTAGATGTCCGAGGCGGAGTGCCCGGTGGCCAGGATGACCTCCGGAGCCTCGAAGACGGAGCCATTGTCACAGAG
>CALVDH010000009.1 GCA_944326235.1 uncultured Bacteroidales bacterium
GTCGAGTCCGTGAAGCTGATGCCGGTGCACTTGCCCAGAAGCACGTCCTTGATGAACAATGCCAGGCAGAGGGCCACCTCCTTCTCCAGTTCCACGAAGCGGCTGTAGGAGGAGAGGACGGGAAACAGGTGCCGCATGTGGCGGTTGACGTATTCGAGGTAGAAGTGCTTGAAGCAGCGGAATCCCCCGGTGTGGAACAGGATGAGTATGACCATTATCTCCGCATCGCTCATGCGGTTGGGCTTGTTCCTGCGGCGTTTGCCGTCATTCCGTCCCTCTTCGAGGGAGTATTTCTGCCTGACTTTTGAATATTCCTTGCTGTATTCGTCGGCCATGTAGAAAATTTCAATAACTTTGTCCTCTGTGATCATAGCGGTAAGAGTTTTATCTTTGTTTTTTTGATACTTTAAATTTAATACTTTTGCCGCTATTTCCCAAATAATTAATGACTTAGATTTAACTTTATTTCGAATTCACGTTATTTTACTGCAAATGTAATTATTCAAATTAAATTATGCAAATCGAATAATTTAAATTAAATAATTTATTTTGAATAATGGACTCATGCGGCTTTCTCCCGCTCCATCTGTGCGCGGCTCTTGCTGGCGGTGACGAGCCAGACGCCTGTGAAGATGAGCAGGACGGCGAGGACTTTCACGAAACTGAAGGTGTCGAGGCCGAGGTAGATGGAGGCTGTGACCGAGACTATGGGCTGAATGTAGTTGTACATGCCGGCGACAGTGGGCCGCAGGGCCTTCTGCCCTACGACTACCAGGACATAGCAGAGGAAGGTGGCGAGGACCACAACGTAGAGGATGCCGCCTATATTGCCCCAGGTCAGGCCGGCCCAGTCGGTGGCGATCAGGTCGTGGTAGGAGAAGGGCAGCAGGCAGATGAAGGCGTAGGTGAACATCCACTTCATGATGGTGAAGATGGAGTATTTGCTTACAAAATTCTTGAAAAGGACGAGGTAGGAGGCGTAGCTGAGCTGGGCGAAGAGTATCAGCAGGTCTCCGCCGACATTGGTGGTGCTTCCGGACGCTGCCGCTGCTGCATGGCTCCCGCCGAGAATGAGCAGCAGTGCGCCGCCGGCTCCGAAGGCGATGCCGCCGACCTTCTTGCCGGTGATGGGCTCCTTGAGGAAGAATGCCGCCAGGATCATTGCCCACAGCGGCATGCTGGTGGCTATGATGGAGGCGTCGGCGGGGGAGGTGAGGCTCACTCCGAAGACGTACAGGCCCTGATTGAACACTATTGCCAGGAGAGAGGCCACGAAAAGTCTGACCATGTCCTTCGGTTCGACCTTCTCCGGCTTCCGGAAAAGGGAGGCGACCCAGAAGAGCACCATTGCCCCGAATACCCGCAGGTCCGTGAGTACCAGCGGGGTGATGATACTTCCCGCCATGACTATTTTAGCCACCGGGGCCATCAGCCCCCAGATGCAGTTGGCCGCCAGCATCGCGCCGTGGCCCTTCCAGCTGAATTTTTCCATATCATTTAGAAATTGGCCGCAAATATAAATGTAAAATTTTTTTTTAAGGTACAAACTCTATATTTGCGTAGAATTTAATCACACTATGAGAATCAGTATGAATAAGTGCGTTTTTATCATCTCCTTGAGTTTTATTTTTATGAGTTGTTCTTATAATAAGATTCAGGGAGATGTAGACTTTGATATTGTGCCCAAGGAAGATACATTGTTTTTAAGCAATTTCTTTTCAGAAGGTAAAATTATACCTCTTGCAGGAGTATTGTTGTCATTTGTATCGGAAGTGGAGATAACTCCGAAATCAATAGTGATTCTTGGACATACAGAACATGGTGACGTTAATTTCTTTACGAAAGAAGGGAGTTACATTTGCTCTGCTGTAAGGATAGGAAGAGGCCCTTCGGAGATGCTTAACATTTCTGACATTGTTTATAACAAATATACTGGAACATTAGATGTATTGGGGAATTATGGGCAAAACATCTATAAACTTGATATCGAAACAGGTGATCTTATATCAAAAATAGATATTGAAAAGAATCATATATATTCTGCCAGACAAATATGTCCTGTAGACAGTATAAGGTATCTTATGTATAAAGATACTCCTTATGTTGCTTCTGATGACTATTATTGCTATCTTTTTAATATTGCGGAAAATTCTGTTGAAGGATCTTTCTTTAAAATGAATGAAAAATTTGCAGGAACAGTACTCATAAGCCAGATTAATAACGTCTATGAATATGCTGGAAATGTGTATTTCTTCAGGATGTTTGACAATTGTCTGTATGTTTTGGAAAATGGAGAGATGATGCCGAACATAAGGTATTCGGAAAATGAATACTCTATTCCCGCAAAGCTTTTGAATACAGGATATGACGATCTTATGGATTTTATAAGAATTTGTGAGGACAGTGACTATATCTGGGGGCACGGCAGTATGTTCAGATATAGGGAGTATCTTTTTTCCTCTTATACGTATCACAACAAATATTACACAAATGTAATGAATCTTGATGATAGTACAAGTAAGTCATATAGATTCATGAAAGATGATATAGTATGGGGTTTTTCTTCAGAAAATGATGTAAATCCCTTTTACATGATATATTCAGATGAAGAAAGAACGATTTTTACGGTAGAACCCTATGAACTGAAATTCCTTTTAGAGAAGTCAGAGAACATTAGTCAGCAGTTTTCATATAATCGTGATATTGTAAACAGTCTTCCGATAGATGCGAATCCTATGTTAGTTGTTTTATGGTGAGAATTTTTTTAGTAGTAGGTATAGTTGTATTCTGCATAGTCTCATGCAATTTTAAAAAGGGGCCGGAAGATATTATCCCGGAAATGGTTGGGAAAAGTGTGGCTCTTGAAGGTCTTACATCATTTTGGATGGGTAGGGATTCTTTATATTCAATATTAATTGTTACGGCCGCGAATGTTACACTTTTTTCCCATTCGGTGAAACACTTGTCTATTTGCCGAAAAAATTCGGTGAATAATTTGCCTATTCACCGAATTGTGCCTAATTTTGCGCAAAATATAAAGCGATGCGGTATATTCACGATTATGATAACTGGTGGCAGTTCCGATATGATATTCGAAGGATAATTAATGAGTTGGGACGTGTGCGGTCCAAGCAGGGCATGGTGCTCGGGAGGATGTTGTCGCTTGGATTCAGCTCTCAGGATGAAGCTGTGCTGTCGAATATGTCGGTGGATCTTGTCCGCTCATCGGAAATTGAGGGAGAAAGGCTTAATCTTGAGGAGGTACGCTCATCAATAGCCCGTAGACTCGGAATAACAGCGGCAGGAATAGTTCCAACCTCGCGTTATGTAGATGGTATCGTGGAGATGCAGCTGGATGCAACGCAGAATTATAGCAGGCCTCTTTCGGCAGAACGTCTTTTCGGATGGCACAATGTATTGTTTCCAACCGGTATGAGCGGATTATACAGTATAGAGGTGGGCAAATACAGGAGTGGTGAGATGCAGGTTGTGTCAGGTGCCATGGGCAAGGAAAGAGTACATTATCAGGCTCCGGCTGCGGACAGGGTGCCGGTGGAGATGGAGAGGTTCATCTCGTGGGTCAACAGTGATGAAGATATTGATGCTGTGCTGAAAGCCGCCATAGCGCACCTATGGTTTGTATCTATTCACCCGTTCGATGACGGTAACGGGCGCATTGCACGGGCGCTGACCGATATGTTGCTTGCCCGTTCTGAAAATAGCAGAAAGCGATTCTACTCCATATCAGCGGAGATGAAGTTGCTGCAAAAAGAGTATTACGGAATCCTGGAGAGGACGCAGCGTGGTGACGGAGATATCACCGACTGGATACTGTGGTTCCTGAGCTGTTTCGAAAAAGCACTGGATTCAACCGAAAATGCATTGTCGTCAGTCCTTAGGAAAGCTGATTTCTGGGAACGCAACCGGAATGTTACGTTCAACGCAAGACAGCAGAAACTGCTCAATATGCAGTTTGACGGATTCTTCGGCAAACTGACTACCGGCAAGTGGGCGAAGATTGCCAAATGCTCTACAGACACAGCGCTTAATGATATTCGTGATCTTGTTGAAAAAGGCATTTTGAAGAAGACCGAGGAAGGAGGACGCAGTACAAACTATATCCTGCTGGAATAATCTTTACAAAATGTACACTTTTTTTTCTAATTTCGCAGAACGAAAGTAATAACCTGAATTTTTATTATGAAGAGCACACACGCATCCTGGATTGACGCACTCTTCCGTGCCGTTGTCGTCGTTTCAATATTGTTGTCGTTTTCATTTACGGTTTCAGGACGTCAGGCCGATGATCCGGTGCCGGAGAAGGAGAGGACACGCGGTGACTTTACGGCAAATATCAGCCTGGCTTTTCCTGTGTTCAGCAGCGGACCCGAGAAATTCGGCTACGAGGCGGTGGGTTTCGGATACACTTTCCTCAACAATAATCTGGAGGCGGGCATCAACCTCGGTGGCCTGGTCACCAAAGGTACGCTCTACACCCATTCCAAGATGAAGGGCATGATGATGGGGACTGCCTATCTGTCCCTGCTTTTCGGCAATCAGACAGGCAAGCTCACCATCTGTCCTACGATAGAGGCCGGTGTGGGCCACGGCACCGTCCATCAGATCCCTGAGTCTACCAGAGCCGTGTTCGGTGTCGGCACGACGCTGCTCTACCGTCCCTTGAGGTGGTTCCATACGGGTATAGACCTCAAATACGTATTTCTTTCCAACAGCGATAACCGCTGGCTGATGCTCGGCTTCAAGTTCGGAGTGGACTTTTAGCAGTCAGGCAGGATAAATGAGTGCATTTTTTTCCTACTTTTGCACCTGCAAATTATCGACAAGCTATGTACAGGACACACACATGCGGCGAGCTTCGCCTTGACAATGCCGGACAGAAGGTCACTCTGGCCGGATGGGTCCAGAGAGTAAGGAAGATGGGCGGTATGAGCTTCATCGACCTGAGGGACCGTTACGGTATAACACAGGTTGTAATCGACGAGTCGGCCTCTGCGGAGCTTAATGCTCAGGTGGAGAAACTGGGCCGCGAATACGTAATACAGGTCTCCGGAACAGTTCTGGAGCGTCAGAGCAAGAACTCCAGGATAGACACAGGCGACATAGAGGTGCGCCTTGAGTCCCTCAATGTGCTCAATCCTGCCGTTACGCCTCCCTTTACCATCGAGGATGAGTCCAACGGCGGAGATGACCTCCGTATGAAGTACCGTTACCTCGACCTGCGCCGCAACCCGCTGAAGAATAATCTCATGCTGCGTCACCGGATGGCTCACGAGGTGCGCAACTACCTTGACAGCAAGGGCTTCATGGAGATAGAGACTCCTTACCTGATCAAGTCAACTCCCGAGGGAGCCCGCGACTTCGTGGTGCCTTCACGCATGAACCCCGGCCAGTTCTATGCCCTGCCCCAGAGCCCCCAGCAGCAGAAGCAGCTCCTCATGGTGGCCGGATACGACCGCTACTTCCAGATCGTGCGCTGTTTCAGGGACGAGGACCTCAGGGCCGACAGGCAGCCGGAGTTCACCCAGATAGACTGCGAGATGTCCTTCGTGGAGCGTGACGACGTGCTGGAAATGTTCGAGGGCATGATCAAGACCCTCTTCCACAACGTGCTCGGCAAGGACTTCACCGAACCTTTTTACAAGATGCCTTATTCCGAGGCCATGGACTCATACGGCTCGGACAAGCCGGATATCCGCTTCGGCATGAAGCTGCACGAGATTACATCCCTGGCCAAGGGACATAACTTCCCTGTCTTCGACTCCGCTGAGTACATTGGCGGTATCGCGGTGCCCGGATGTGCCGGTTACTCCCGCAAGCAGACCGACGAGCTGGCCGAGTGGGTAAAGCGTCCCCAGATAGGTGCCAAGGGCCTGGTCTACATCAAGTGCAATGAGGACGGCACCTTCAAGTCTTCGGCCGACAAGTTCCTCACTCCCGACGACCTGGCCGCTATGGCCGCAGCCGTCGAGGCTCAGAAGGGCGACCTGATCCTGATTCTCGCCGGTGCCAGGAACAAGATGCGCACTGCTCTCGGCTCCCTGCGTATCGAGATGGGCAACCGTCTCGGCCTGCGCGACCCGAAGGTATTCGCCCCCCTGTGGGTGGTGGACTTTCCCTTGCTGGAGTGGGACGACGAGACTTCCCGCTTCTACGCCATGCACCATCCTTTCACTGCGCCCAAGCCCGAGCATCTGGACTGGTTCTACAGTGACAGGAAGGAAGACCTGGAGCGCGTGTGCGCCAATGCCTACGATTTCGTGCTCAACGGCACCGAGGTGGGCGGCGGCTCCATCCGTATCCACGACTCCAAGATACAGGAGCGTATGTTCGAGGTCCTGGGCTTCAGCCATGAGGACGCTGACTACCGCTTCGGCTTCCTGATCAATGCCTTCAAGTACGGCGCACCCCCTCACGGAGGCATCGCATTCGGCTTCGACCGTTTCTGCGCCCTCTTCGGCGGACAGGAGAGCATCCGCGACTTCATCGCATTCCCCAAGAACAATCAGGGCCGCGACATGATGCTCGACGCACCTTCCCGCATCGACCAGGTG
This sequence comes from uncultured Bacteroidales bacterium, assembly GCA_944326235.1. Taxonomy (GTDB): domain Bacteria; phylum Bacteroidota; class Bacteroidia; order Bacteroidales; family UBA932; genus Coprenecus. The sequence goes on from CALVDH010000009.1 coordinate 6,573, forward strand.
CAGATGGACGAGCTCTTCCTGCAGAGCACCTATAAGGAGGAAAAATAATTAAAAAAGAACAATATGTCACTTGAACAGCAGATACAGTCCGACATCAAGGCGGCAATGGTCGCCAAGGACAAGGTGGCTCTCGCGGCCACCCGTGCGGTGAAGGCCGCAATCCTCCTCGCCAAGACCTCCGAGGGGGGAGCCAAGGACAGCCTCGAGGACTCCGAGGTGGTCAAGATAGTCCAGAAACTCGTGAAACAGCGCAAGGAAAGCGCGGAGATCTACTCCCAGCAGAACCGTCAGGACCTGGCGGACAATGAACTGGCGGAGGCCGCCGCAATGGAGAAATACCTCCCGGCCGCCCTCTCCGAGACTCAGGTCGAAGAAGCCGTCAAGGCCATTATAGCCGAGACCGGCGCCTCATCCATGGCCGACATGGGCAAGGTGATGGGCGTAGCTACCAAGAAGCTCGCCGGCCAGGCCGACGGCCGCCTTATCTCTACCATCGTCAAGAAGCTGCTCGCGCAGTAAATTATGGTAGATATTAAAATGACGACCGGTCTCCGTTTCAGAGGCCGGTCGTTTTATGTGATGAGGTTACAATCGGTCAGAGCTTCTTGTAGGTGATGGTGCCGGTGGCCTGGTTGGTGGGCATGACGAGGACTTCGGCGATCTGCATGTACTCGGGGGCGCTGGCGGCGAACCATGCCACTTCGGCGATGTCGGCTCCGGTCAGGGGGCGGATGCCCTTGTAGACGCTGTCGGCCTTGGCCTTGTCACCGCGGAAGCGCACGACGGAGAAGTTGGTCTCCACGAGGCCGGGCTTGATGTTGGTGACTCTCAGCGGAGTGTCCACGAGGTCGATGCGGAGGCCGTCGGAGAGGGCTTTTACTGCGGCCTTGGTGGCACAGTACACGCTGCCTCCGGGATAAGCGGCGTCACCGGCGATGGAGCCGAGGTTGATGATGTGGCCGCGTCCGCGCTCGACCATGCCGGGCACTACGAGGCGGGTCATCGAGAGCAGGCCGCGGATGTTGGTGTCGAGCATGATGTCCCATTCGTCGAGGTTGCCCTCATGCTCCTTGTCCACGCCGAAGACGAGGCCGGCGTTGTTGATGAGCACGTCGATGTTCTTCCATTTGCCTTCAAGGGAACCGAGAGCTGCGATGATCTGGTCCCGGTAGCGGACGTCAAAGGGCAGGACGAGGGCGTCGGCTCCCAGTCCGGCCAGCTCGGCCTTCAGGGCTTCTCCCTTCTCGGGCTTGCGGCAGTTGATGATAATGTCATAGCCGCCTGCTGCGAACTTTTTCGCGCAGGCCTCGCCGATGCCGCTTGTGGCACCGGTGATAAGTGCGATTTTTCTTTCCATATACTTTATGTTGCGTATAGTTAGTTTGTAATTGTCTGTTTATCTTCTATTTGCCAGTGGCCTCCCTTGTCCGGGCCTATGCGGCTGAGGGCTCCGGATGCCTTGAGTATTGTGAGGTCGCGCTGTACTGTCCTTATCGTAGTGGACAGCCGGGATGCTATCTGAGTCGCGGATATTGTCGGTTCGTGCCGGATAAGTTCAATAATCCTGAGTTGCCTGTCTGTAAGTTTATCTACGACATTATCTACGACATTATCTACGACATTATCTACGACATTATCTACGACATCGCTTGTGAAATACAATGTGACGGTTACATAGTCCCGCTCACCCCGTATGACTGTCTTCTGCCCCGTAAGTTGCTGCCAGCTCAGCAGTTTTTCTATTCCGAAACCGATATTCTCAGCAAGTTTGGCCAGACGGAACAGTTTCGCGATGGTAGGATTGCGTGACGACGAGAACAGAGTGCCGTACATCCGTTCGGGAGGAATGGGAAACGCGCCGGCATTCATGAATTCAATCCTGTTCGTGAATACATGAACGCATGAGCGAAAAGGACTGAAATGGTCCGTATGTATTAGCATATTGACCCAAGCCTCGCGCAGGACCTCGAACTGTCTCCCGTCATCTTCGGCAATACCGAGATTGTTTAGCTTAAACGGTCTGTCAACTAAAGTCAGCAAACGGCGGATAACGACTTGATAGGATTCCCATAGATTCTCCTGCTCCGGAGCACGGTACGAATAGCGTGTGGCTGCGTCAGACACGGACTTTCCAGGTATTTCTACATAGTCCATGCAGAATGTAGGGACGTAGCGCAGTACTTCCGGTCCTTTTCCGAACATCAGGAGACCTGCGTATGTGAGCTCTCCATGTTTATTGCTGATGGACAACTGTCTGCAGAAATCAGAGTCACTCAGATTCTCATATGCTGAAAGTTTGTTATATGTTTTCAGGTAATTTCTATAACTATGCAGAGAGTTGATGTTGAGCATGTCTAAGTCCGTTTCAGGGACAGTCGTCTCTGAGCGGATTCCGAAAGACTGGTCATGGTACATCGCCATAACCTCGCTTTCTGTCGCATGCTGGTCTCCGCTTCCCATCCGGATGAACGTGTTGCCGGGGTTTCCGAAATATACAGGCTTGACAGAAGATGAGGGGATGCGGAATGTCAGGATTTTCTTGCCGTCAATGTCATATTGTGCTGCGTCAGCCGACAGCCGCGTGTTGAATTTCTGAGAACGGAGTGTGCTGAAAAAATCCTGCTCCAGTTGTTCGGCATTTTCAACGCCACAGATTTCAAAAATTTTTCCTTTTTGCTTGATTCCGAGAATAATCCATCCGCCCGAGGTGTTCGAAAACGCACTGACCGTCTCCCAGATATTTTTGGGCAGTCCGCTCTTTGCTTCTTTCACCTCGAAGTCATCCCATTCGATGTCCCTGAGCCTGTGGATTAATTCTTCCTTAGTCATGCATTTATTATTTAAGTGGTGCTATCATGAGTATGATATTGTCATTCTCGGTCAGGCCGTCTAGGATGGAGGATATCCTGGTGCGGGCGGCTTCGCTGAGACTGCCGTCGGTCAGGGCCTTGGCTCCGGCTTCCTGGAATGTCAGGGCGTCATAGCTGTTTGCGAGGTAACCGTATGAGAATCGGAAATTATTGTCGTTCCATGTCATGATGTCGTCCACGATGTTGCGCAGGGATACTTCCTCTGTTCGCCGGTCCATGACCACGTTGGGCAGATACTCATATTCGATGAAGAATTCCGCGCCTCTGCTGGTCACACCTGCCGACCTGGATATCCGGAGGACAGCGTAATCGGGGAGGAGAATGGGGCTGCGGAAGAGCGTGCCATCACTGAGATCCAGATGTCCAGGCTCGGTGATATCTTCGAACTGGACAGTAAGAATGGGCTTGATCTCCCGGTTCTCCAACACGTACAATGTGTCCTGCGCGGTGTTGTTGCTCTCGAAGCACAGGTCCATGGAGCCGGGGATGTTGTAACCTGTCTGTATGGTCAGGAAGACATTCTCTTCCATAGTGTAGGTCTTGGGGATTTCCCACAGGATGTTGCCCTCCATGTCCTGGCACCATGCGGCTGCGGGGCATTTGTCCTTAAAGGGCAGCGGTACGACTGTAATAGTGCTGGAAAGGCTGTCAACTAAGAAGTTGAAGCCGTTGTTGGTATTGTTGTCGGCCTTGTAGGGCAGCTTGATGTCCGCAACGAGTCTGCCGGTGGAGATATCGTAACCGTAGATATTGTTCCTGTCTATGGTGCTGATCCATACCTTTCCGCCGGCTTCGTCCAGTTGTGCCGAGGATATGCTGTTGTACTCCCCAGGACCGCGTCCGATGCCGCCGATGTCCCGTAGATATTTACCCGTGGCACGGTCGAAGAGTTTGAATGGAGTCTCGCTGTTCTTGCGGTAAACGCCTATGTAGTGGTCGGAGATGGTGAACTGTCCGCCGGTAACCAGAGCCTCAGGCCGGCTTTCCAGGGCTATGAACTCCGGCTCGCCGACCCACTCCGATATGAGGATGTCCTCTCCCTGTTTCAGGTCGGCATAGTTGACGGAGACGAGTCCTTCCGGGTTGCGGTGAGAGGTGCTTTTCGGACCGCATGACACGGCGCCCAGCAGGACAGCCGCTGACAGCAGGACGGCACTGGAGCAACGTGCTGCGTTAATCAGTAAAGTTTTCATGTGTTAATGTGTTAATGTCTCTCAAAGTTAGCAAACTTTTTCCATTTCATATTCTTGTTACAGTTTTGTAATACTTTTGTAACATAACAGCCATACTTTTGCAACCGAAATTTATACACAGTTATGGAGTTTTTGTATATAGGAATCATCATTTTCCTTTTCTGCCTCGCCATTTCGGACATTATTGTCGGCGTGAGCAACGACGCTGTAAACTTTCTCAACTCCGCGGTAGGTTCCAAGACCGCCAAGTTCCGCAACCTAATCATCATCGCCTCCATCGGAGTCTTCCTCGGGGCGTCCCTGTCCAACGGTATGATGGACATCGCCCGCCACGGTATCTTCCAGCCGCAGTATTTCTCGTTTGCGGAGATTGTAACTATCTGCCTGGCTGTAATGGTGACCGACGTGATACTCCTCGACGCATTCAACTCCAGGGGCCTGCCCACCTCGACCACAGTATCCCTCGTCTTCGAGCTGCTCGGAGGTACGGTGGCCCTTGCCATGATCAAGAATATCCAGACCGACGGGGCCCTGACATTCGCCCAGATGATCAATACAGACAAGGCTCTCTCGGTGATACTCGGTATCTTCCTCTCGATAGCCATAGCATTTGTCTTCGGTATGGTGATACAGTGGATAGTCCGTACGATATTTACATTCAACTATAAGCCCAGGATGAAATACCTGGCCGGAGTTTTCGGCGGCATAGCCGTGACCGCCATCGTGTACTTCCTGCTGATCAAGGGTCTGAAGGACTCCTCCTTCATGACCGCCGAGGCCAATGCCTGGATTAAGGAGCACACCGGCATGCTGGTGCTCTGCCTCTTCGTCGGCAGCAGCGTCATCATGCAGATACTGCACTGGTGCAAGGTCAATATCCTGAAGATCATCGTGCTGATGGGTACTCTCTCCCTCGCCATGGCCTTCGCCGGCAACGACCTGGTGAACTTCGTCGGCGTGCCTCTCGCAGGATTCTCCGCATGGCAGGACTACTCCGCCAACGGAATGGGCGTGGGTGCCGACAACTACCTGATGGGCAGCCTTCTCGAACCTGCCCACACCCCGATGATATTCCTGATACTCTCCGGAGCCACCATGGTATTTGCCCTGGCTACCTCCCGGAAGGCCCGCAACGTGATTAACACCGAGGTCAACCTGACCAACCAGAACGAGTCCGAGGCCTCCTTCGGCACCTCCGCCACCGGCCGCCGCCTCGTGCAGATAGCCAATTCCTTCGCCACATGGCTGGAGAAGGTGACTCCCCTGAGAGTCCGCAACTGGATTGACAGCCGTTTCAACAAGGACGAGGCCATCCTCGTCAAGGGTGCCGCCTTCGACCAGATGAGGGCCGCCGTCAACCTGGTGGTATCCTCCCTCCTGATTGCCCTCGGCACCTCCCTCAAGCTGCCCCTCTCCACCACCTTCGTAACATTTACCGTGGCCATGGGTACCTCCCTGATGGACCGCGCCTGGGACCGCGAGAGCGCCGTAGGCAGGGTGACCGGCATGATGTCCGTGATGGGCGGCTGGCTGCTGACAGCGGTGATAGCCTTTGCAGTCTGCTTCGCGATAGCCCTCGTGATGCACTACGGCAGCTTCGTAGCCATGATACTCCTCAGCATCGTCGCCATGGTCATCATCATCCGCAGCAATATCAAGTTCAATAAGAAAGCCCACGAGAAGGAGAAGAACAAGACCGTCTTCGACCAGATGATGTCCTCCAACGACCCCGACGAGGTATGGAGCCTGCTCAAGAACCAGGTAAAGGACAGTACGGTCAAGGAACTGGACTATGTCTCCAACTACTACTCCAACTTCATCGACTGCTTCGTCAGCGAGAACCTCAAGTGCCTGCGCCGTCATTACAGCACCATGCACGCCGAGATAGACGGCTACAAGTCCGTCCGCCGCAAGGAGATTCTGGCCCTCAAGCGCACCGACCCGACAGTGTCCGTGCAGGCCAGCACCTGGTTCCACCTCGAGGCCAACAACACCTCCCAGCTCCTGTACAGCCTCAAGCGTATGTCCGAGCCTTGCAAGGAGCACCTGGAGAACAACTTCAACCCCCTGCCCAAGGACTGCGCCGAGGAGTTCGCTCCCGCCAGCGAGGCCTTCCTCGTCCTGCTCAACAAGACCCGCGCCTACGTGGACGACTTCAACCCCGCGGCCGAGCAGCAGTCCAAGGAGCTGATCAAGGACATCTCCGCCTACAAGAAGGAAGTGGCCGTGCTGCGCAAGAACAACCTCGAGCGCTTCAACTCCGAGTCCGACACCTCCAACTTCAACATCTACATCCTCTATCAGACCATCCTGCAGGAGACCCAGCAGATGGCCGACAACCTGAAGCACCTGATCCGCGCCTACACCTACCTCTCCACTGTGAAGGGTAAGTAAAATATACTATATTTGCGTATGCAAAGAATTCTTATAGTCGATGACGAGGAGTCCATCTGTGAGATTCTCCAGTTCAATCTGGAGGTTGAGGGCTACGAGGTAGAAGTAGCCTACAGCGCGGAAGAGGCTCTCGGCAAGGACATTAAAAGTTTTTCCCTCATCCTGTTGGACATCATGATGGGCGGGATGAGCGGATTCAAGATGGCTCAGATGCTCAAGAAGGATCCGGCCACGGCGTCTATCCCCATTATCTTCTGCACAGCCAAGGATACTGAGGACAATAAGATAGCCGGCCTTACCCTCGGAGCCGACGACTACATCTCCAAGCCGTTCTCAGTCAGGGAGGTGGTCGCAAGGGTCAAGAGCGTACTCCGCCGCTGTGCCCCCCAGGCGCAGCAGTCTCCGTTGAAGCCTCAGTCCGATGTCCCGGTGTCCCGCACGGAAATGAGCGGAGACAGCATCACGTACAACGGCCTGCGCCTGGACCTGCTCAAGCACAAGTGCTATATCGACGGGCAGGAAGTACAGCTGACCAAGAAGGAAATGGAGATAATGATCCTCTTCCTGCGCAACTCCGGCCGTGTCCTCTCCCGCGAGGAGATTCTGCACAATGTCTGGAGCGACGAGGTGGTGGTCCTGGACCGCACTATTGACGTCAATATCACCCGCCTGCGCAAGAAGATAGGCGAGTACGGCAGATATATCGTCACCCGCCAGGGCTACGGCTACGGCTTCGACGTATAGAGTGTATGGAAGTTATGCTCAAGGAGATAATACATAGGAAGGAACTGCTCTCCAGACTCGAGGAGTTCGTCTACATGGCCGAGAAGGGCAACCCTCTCGACGACTCTTTTCCGCCATTTCCCGAAAGCAGGTACGGCCGTCTGCTCAACCGCCTGGTGAACACCTACCGCCGTGACATGAACGACCGCGACACACTCTCCGCCGCCCGCGAGATGGTGGCCCGCGAGTCCCAGGACAATATCCGTCAGAAGAAGCAGCTCACCCAGAACATCAGCCACGAGCTCAAGACCCCCGTCAGCAGCATCAACGGCTACCTGGAAACCCTCGTCAACAACCCTAATATGAGTCCCCAGCAGCGGGACATATTCCTCCGCAAGTGCTACGAGCAGTCCCAGCGGCTCTCCAGCCTCCTGCTTGACCTCTCGACCATCACCCGAATGGACGAGGCCGGAGACAAGATCGAGAAGGAACGTATCTCCCTCTCAGGCGTGGTGGCGGAGGCTGTCTCCGACATGGAACCCATCGCCGGCAAATTCGACGGCAAGGACAGCCCCATGGCCAAGATAGGCCCTGAGGACAGGGGGACAATGCATATAATCAACGATTTCCCTGAAGGGAAGGAGATCCTGGGCAATCATTCCCTCCTCTACTCCATCTTCCGCAATCTTCTCGAGAACGCGATTTTCTACTCCAAGGGCACGAAAGTAACGGTAAGGCTCCTGGAGGAAAATGACCGGGAATACAGGATATCCATCGAGGACGACGGAGTGGGGATAGACAGCATGCACCTGCCCCGCATCTTCGAGCGGTTCTACCGCATAGACAAGGGCCGCAGCCGCAAGATAGGCGGCACGGGTCTGGGGCTCTCCATAGTCCGGAACGCGGTATGTCTCCACGGCGGCACTATAAAGGCCGTCCCCGTCACTCCCTCCGGCCTGCGCTTCGAGTTCACCCTCGCCAAGGAATCATAGAAAGGACAGTCAGAACAATGTCGGATCGGGCAGTATCTGGAAGCTCCTGCGGTGCAGGGGCGTGATGCCGTATTGCGCAACGGCGCTGCGGTGTTCCGCAGTAGGGTATCCGAAGTTGCGCTCCCATCCGTACTGCGGGTACAGCTCTGCGGCCTTCCTCATGCAGTCGTCCCTGTAAGTCTTAGCTAAAATGGATGCGGCGGCGATGGATGCATAGCGGCCGTCCCCCTTGACATAACAGCGGAAAGGTATGTCCCCGTAGGGACGGAAGCGGTTGCCGTCCACTATGATATGCTGCGGGCGGACTTTAAGGGCGTCCAGGGCCCGGTGCATGGACAGTATGGATGCCTGGAGGATATTGATCTCATCTATCTCCTCGGGAGAGGCGGAGGCTACGGCCCAGGCCAGGGCTTTGTCCTGTATGTAGTCACGGAGTCTCTCGCGGGCCTTCCGCGAGAGCTGCTTGGAATCGTTCAGACCCGGATCCTCGAAGTCACCGGGCAGTATGACGGCTGCGGCGTAGACAGGCCCTGCTATGCAGCCCCGTCCCGCCTCGTCAGTGCCGGCCTCTATGACGCCGGCGATATCGTAGGCGTTCAACATGCTGCAAAGCAACTAAATTTTTCGCAAAAGACGGTCCTGAAGTTCGATAATTCTGTTCTTGTCGGCCAGAGCGGCCTCGAGTTCCGCTATCCTGCGGTCTTTTTCCGCAATGATACTTTCGTATTTCTCCTTCTCTCCCGGTTCGTAGCCGAGTACCAGTGCCTCTTCCGAGAGGTCGAGGGCATCCGCTATCTTCGGAAGATGCTCGCTTATCAGTGAGGTCTTGCCTCTTTCGATTTTATAGTATGCGGTCTGGGATATCGACAGGCGTTCCGCAATCTCGGCTTGCGAGAGGTTGTGTTCCCTGCGGTAACGGGCAATCCTATTTTTGATATCCTTATCGTTCATGTGAACAAAAGTATACCCGAAATAGGAATTTAAAAATAAATTGAAAGTTATATAATACAACCAATAGTTATAATATATAGTGATACGCCTTCAACAATCATGTAAAAATGCGTATGTTTTTTAACAAATGGAAATACAAGTCTCCTCAGTTAATAACTTTGAGTTGTAATTTATAACCCATAAAATAATGTTGTTATGATCAGAGATGTTTTATTGCGCCGCTCATACAGGCGCGACGGGAAAATCACAATGGCCCGTCTCCTCTTCGCCCGCGACCTTATGGTTGAGTACGGAGTCCCTTACAGCTGTATCTGGACTTTTGCCGGCTTTTCCTCCCGGCGTCAGATGGAAAAAGCCTGGAACGCCCTCTTCTAAACCCCTCTAAACCCCGCCCCAAAACAAAAGCCGCACCGGACCCAACCGATGCGGCTTTTTCCTATTAGGCCTGATCTGCAGACAACGCAGCAGTTCGCCCGTTATGACGCGCCGAAGGGTTATTCGTCCTTCTCTTCTTCCTGGTAAGCCTTCAGCAACTTCTCCTGGACGTCGGCAGGCACCTGCTGGTACTCAGCCATCTCCATTGTGAAGGAAGCGCGTCCCGATGTCAGCGAGCTGAGGGTGGTGGAGTACTTGTAGAGCTCTGCCAGAGGCACACGTGCCTTGAGCACCTCGAAGCCCTTGACGCTGCTCATACCCTCGATCATGGCCCTGCGGCCCTGGAGGTCGGACATCACGTCACCCATGTACTCGCCGGGCACCATGATCTCGATGTTGCAGATAGGCTCCATGATCTTAGGACCGGCGTTGCGGAAGGCCTCCTTGAAGGCGTTGCGGGCAGCCAGTTTGAAGGAGATCTCGTTGGAGTCCACCGGGTGCATCTTTCCGTCGTACACGTAGACGCGGATGTCACGGGCGTAGGATCCGGTCAGAGGACCTTCCTCCATCTTCTCCATGATACCCTTGAGGATGGCGGGCATGAAGCGGGCATCGATGGCGCCGCCGACGATACAGTTGTAGAACTCGAGCTTACCGCCCCAGTCCATGGTGTATTCTTCCTTGGACTTGATGTTGAGCACCATTTCCTTGCCGTCCACCTTGAAGCGGTTGTTCTGGGGAGCGCCCTCCACGTAGGGTTCCAGGAGGAGGTGAACCTCACCGAACTGACCGGCACCGCCGGACTGTTTCTTGTGGCGGTAGTTGGCTGCGGCGACCTTGGTGATGGTCTCGCGGTAGGAGATGCGGGGTGCCATGAACTCGATCTCCATCTTGTTGATGTTGTTGATCTGCCACTTGAGGATGTTGATGTGCTGCTCGCCCTGTCCGCTGAGGATGGTCTGCTTGAGCTCCTTGGCGTACTGTACGATGTAGGTGGGGTCCTCGGCTGCGGCCTTGTTGAGGATCTCGCCGAGCTTCTCCTCGTCCTTCTCGTCCACTGCCTTGATGGCTGTGCGGTATTTGGCCTGAGGATATACGATGGGTTCGTAGACGATCTCCTGGCCGGGAGCGCAGAGTGTTTGGTTGGACTTGACGGTCTTCAGCTTCACAGTGCAGCCTATGTCTCCGGCCACCATCTCGCTGACTTTCTCCCTCTTCTTGCCGGCTACGGCGAAGATCTGGGAGATACGCTCCTTGTTGCCGTTCTCTGCATTGACGAGGTCCATGCCCTCTGTCAGTTTGCCGGACATTACCTTGAAGTAAGCCACATCACCGAGGTGCTGCTCAAGAGCGTTCTTGAATACGAAGATGGATGTGGGACCGTCGGCGCTGCAGGGAACACTTTTGCCGTCCTTGGTAGGCTCGTTGTCTCCTGCGGGAGAGGGGGCCACGTTGATCATGAACTCCATGAGCTTCTTGACACCGATGTCCTTCCTGGCGGAGATACAGAAAGTAGGCATGATGGAACCCTGGAGGAAGCCGAGGTTGAGTCCTTTCTCAATCTCCTCGCGGGTGAGCTCGCCGGCGTCGAAGTATTTCTCCATCAGGGCCTCGTCGCTCTCTGCTGCCATCTCTGTGAGGGCGGAGAGCACTTCATCGGCCTGATCCTTGAGGTCTGCGGGAATATCATGCTCCTCACGGGTGCCGTTCTCGTCCTTGAAAGTGTACATCTTCATGGTGAGCACGTCGATGAATCCGTTGAATCCGGCACCTACGGCTACGGGGAACTGTACGAGGACGATTTTGCTGCCGAATGCCTCTTTCAGGGAGTCGATGGTGCTTTCCCAGTTGGCTTTCTCAGCGTCGAGCTGGTTGACGGCCACCACGACGGGCTTCTTATAGTTTTCAGCGTATCTTCCGAAAATCTCAGTACCTACTTCCACACCCTGCTGGGCATTGACTACGAGTATACCGGAGTCGCATACCTTGAACGAGGAGATCACTCCGCCGATGAAGTCGTCGGCACCTGGAGTATCCATGATATTCAGCTTGTTGTCCATGAACTCCGTGTACAGGGGAGTCGAATAGATGGAGCGCTGGTTGATCTGCTCGATTTCGGTGTTGTCACTGATGGTGTTCTTCGCTTCTACGGTTCCTCTGCGGTCAATCACTTTGCCTTCGAACATCATGGCTTCCGACAAGGTGGTCTTTCCAGATTTAGAGCTTCCCAGAAGCACGACATTTCTGATGTTTCCGGTCTGGTAGGTTTTCATTTTATCAAAAGATTAATATTAGTAGTTAGTAAATTTTGTCAATATCCTACAAATTTAGAGAATCTGTAAGACAAATGCAAGAATACAGCTGCCTAATTGCAAAAAAGTCCGTCCCGCATCTCGAGCATCCGGTCCGACATGGCCGCCAGGTCCCGGTCATGGGTGACGATGATGACGGTCTGTCCGAAGCGGTCGCGGAGGTCGAAGAAGAGCTGGTGGATGTCTTTCTTGGTATTGCTGTCCAGGTTGCCCGAGGGCTCGTCGGCCAGAATGACGCTGGGGCGGTTGATGACGGCCCTGGCAATGGCTACCCGCTGCTGCTCCCCGCCGGAGAGTTCGGCGGGCTTGTGCTCCAGTCTGTGGCTCAGTCCCAGGGAAGAAAGCAGCTCAGATGCCTGCCGTCTGGCGTCGGATGCGCCTTTACGGGCTATCAGTGCCGGAATCATGACGTTCTCGAGTGCCGTGAATTCGGGCAGCAGGTGGTGGAACTGAAATACGAATCCTATCCTCCGGTTGCGGAAGTCCGCCAGGGCGTCGGAGGACAGGGAAAATATGTCGGTACCGTCTATGATGACTTTTCCGGTATCGGGGCGGGAAAGGGAGCCGAGTATCTGCAGCAGGGTGGACTTGCCGGCCCCGCTGGCTCCCACGATGGATACGACCTCACGGTCGGCGGCCTGAAAGTCTATGCCTCTGAGGACATTCACCGGGCCGAAACTCTTGGTGACGGATGTGGCCTGTATCATCTGGCGTCAGGCTTAGGCTCCTTCTCCATTCCGGGCTTTTTCCACATCTTGATCATCTTTATGCGGAAATCCTCCTCGGCCACGTACATCAGCGCGACTTTCTCTACCGGCAGTATTTTAAGAAACTCATCCAGATACAGTCTCTCCAGCTCATCGTCCTTTTTGCATCCGTCGATGTAGTCCATGAGCTGCTTCTTCATGTTGACCTCGGAGGCGTTTCCTTCCTCAGTCATCCTGCGGAGTTCGTGGAATTCACCGCGGTTGGCCCTGCGGGCCTCGTCCATGGCCTTGCGGTACTCTTTGTACACCGGCCAGAACTTGGCAGCCTCGTCCGGAGTAAGGTCCATGCGCGAGGTATAATAGGCAATGCGCGCGCTTTCGAGCTTTTCCTTGTTCTGGGGATCGGGGGGAACGGGTCCGGGAGCACACGGTGCCGGCTGGGCCGCTGAGGGCAGGGACAGCAGAAGGTACCCTGCCAGGGAAATAATCAGAGTCTTGATACTTTTCATAAGAGGGTGGCGTTCTTTTATGGTTAAGGTTTCAGGTCAATATTGTCTTCTTCCAGATATTCCAGGATGTCGTCCTCAGTGAGAGTGGCCTCCAGCTCCTCTTCCACCTCTCCCTCAATGGTCACTGTGTTCTCCAGGGAATAGGTGAAAGCCTCGTCGAGATCGATCTCGTCACTGTATGCGTAGATGAAACTGCTTTCCAGATATCCTTCCTCGATCATGGCCATGATGGGATCATCCGATTCCAGAGGGTCCTCGTACAGGAGCGGAGTGACTTTCGATGCCAGCCATCCGAAGCCTGCGATGACAGCGAACATGAGCGCCATCATAAAGGCCGGCTTGGCCTTCATGACGAATGTGGCGAAAGGCGTGGCCGGGCGGTGTATCCTTTCGCGGACCCTGTCCTCCAGCGACTCGAAATAGCCGTCAGGAACGGTGAAGGGATTCCGGGTTATATCTTCTTTTATCTCGCTCATACTTAGATTAGACATCTTGAACAGTCATAGGATTAATCCTCCTCTCCCAAATATCGCTTCATCTTTACGAATGCGTGGTGATAGGAGGCCTTGACGGAGCCGACGGTCCTTTTGAGAACCTTGGCTATGTCGTCGAATTTCATCTGGTCGAAATACCTCATCGTGAATATCACCTTCTGTCTGGGCGGCAGTTTCTCCATCCCGGCGTACAGTCTCCTGGTGATCTCGTCACCGGAAAAATAGGGGTCGGCGGTGAACTTTTCGGCGAGGGCCCTTTCTTTCCCGGTCAGGGAGAACATAGTCCTAAGCCGCTTGCTTTTCAGGAAGTTGATAGTCTCGTTTACGGCTATCCGGTAGAGCCAGGTGTAGAGCCTGCAGTCCTCGCGGAAGTCCGGCAGGTATTTCCAGGCCTTGATGAGTGTGTTCTGGAGCAGATCGTCCGCGTCGTCATGGTCCAGGACCATCCTGCGGATCTGCCAGTAGAGGTCGCGGGAATACCGGCGCACCAGGAGGTTGAAGGCGTAGTCCTCCTTCCCCTCCTGGCGGAATGCGTCCAGTATTTCCTTGTCCTCTGTCATTTATTTCTTCCTTGAAATGGCTTTCAGTGCGGCGGATACGATATGTTCTGCATCGAGCCCGTAGGCTTTCATCAGCTCGGCGGGCTTTCCGCTCTGACCGAAGAGATCGTCCACGGCCACTATCTCGACGGGGCAGGGGGTGTGGCGGGCCAGTACTCCGGCGATCAGCTCTCCAAGGCCTCCGGCAATCAGGTGCTCCTCGGCTGTCACCACCGCTCCGGTCTTGGCGGCGGAGGCGAGCACAGCCTCCGTATCCAGGGGCTTGATGGTGTGTATGTCAATAACTTCTGCGGAGATTCCCTGCTTCTCCAGTTCCTCGGCTGCAAGGAGGGCCTCCCATACCAGGTGGCCGGTGGCGAAGACGGTCACATCCTTTCCTTCGACCAGTTTCAGGGCCTTTCCTATCTCGAATACCTGGTCCTCTGGAGTAAAATTGGGTACGGAGGGACGGCCGAAGCGGAGATAAACGGGTCCTTCGTAGGAGGCTGCCGCGATGGTCGCTGCCTTGGTCTGATTGTAGTCGCAGGGGTTGATGACGGTCATGCGCGGGAGCATCCTCATCATGCCGATGTCCTCCATCACCTGATGGGTGGCGCCGTCCTCACCGAGGGTGATGCCGGCGTGGGAGGCGGCTATCTTGACGTTGGTACTGGCATAGCAGATGCCCTGACGGACCTGGTCGTAGACGCGGGAGGTCACGAAGTTGGCGAAGGAGCCGGCGAAGGGAATCCTGCCGCTGAGCGACAGTCCGGCGGCCACGTCTATCATGTCGGCCTCGGCTATGCCGCACTGGAAGAAGCGGTCGGGGTGCTCCTTGGCGAATGTGTTCATCTTCAGCGAGCCGGTGAGGTCAGCGCAGAGCGCTACCACCTTGTCGTTTGTCCTGCCCAGCTCCGTGAGTCCTGCACCGAAGCCCGAGCGTGTGTCCTTGTTTCCTGTATTTATGAATTTTTCCATCATTGTCCTGTACCTTTAGAATTAATAATCTCCGAGGGTTTCCCTGACCTGTGCGAGGGCCTTCCCGCAGAGTTCCGGCGAGGGAGCCTTGCCGTGCCATTCGTTGGTGCCCTCCATGAAGTCCACGCCCTTGCCCATGGCGGTGTGGAAGAGGATCATCACGGGTTTGCCGTGACGGGAGAGGGCCTTTGCCTTGGCAAATGCCTCCAGGATGGCCTGCATGTCGTGGCCGTCAGCCTGGATGCACTCCCAGCCGAATGCCTTCCATTTGGCTTCAAGGTCTCCGAGTCCGATGACCGAATCCACGGTGCCGTCAATCTGCTGGTGGTTCCAGTCGGTCATGGCGATGAGATTGTCCACCTTGTGATGGGCGGCGAACATGGCTGCCTCCCAGATCTGGCCTTCCTCGCTCTCGCCGTCACCGCAGAGGACGTAGACTGTGTTGTCCTCGCCGTCGAGTCTCTTGCCGAGGGCGGCGCCGCAGGCTACGGAGAGACCCTGGCCGAGGGAGCCGGAGGGCATGTAGACGCCGGGGAGGTTGAAGTCGGTGGAGGGATGGCCCTGGAGCCTGGAGCCCAGATGTCTGAAAGTTCCCAGCTCTGAGGTGGGGAAGTACCCGGTGCGGGCGAGGATGCTGTAGAGCAGGGGAGACATGTGGCCCGTGGAGAGGATGAACATGTCCTGGCCCTTGCCGCTGCGGCTCCAGCCCTCGGGGGAGTGTTTCATAACGTCCAGATACAGAGCAGTGATGAAGTCAGTGCTGCTCATTGATCCGCCGGGATGTCCGCACCCGGCCTGTGTGACCATTCTGAGTATGTCCCTGCGGACCTGGGACGCTGTGTCGGTCAGCTTTTGTATGTCAGTCATATCAGTTTGTGTTTATCCCGCTAAGATAGTATATTTGCAGCGATTATCTGAAGAAAATGAAAAATATCCGGAATTTCTGCATTATAGCGCACATAGACCACGGCAAGAGCACCCTGGCGGACCGTCTGCTCGAACACACCCATACCCTGACCGAGAGGGAGATGGAGGACCAGGTTCTGGACTCCATGGACCTTGAGAGGGAGAAGGGCATCACGATCAAGAGCCACGCGATACAGATGGTGTACAACTATAAAGGAGAGAAATACATCCTCAACCTCATCGACACTCCGGGCCACGTGGACTTCTCCTATGAGGTGTCCCGCGCCATAGCCTCCTGCGAGGGAGCGCTCCTGGTGGTGGATGCCACCCAGGGCATACAGGCTCAGACGATATCGAACCTTTACCTGGCCATCAACCATGACCTGGAGATTATCCCGGTGCTGAACAAGATAGACATGGACGCGGCCATGGTGGACGTGGTCAGCGACCAGATAGTGGACCTGATAGGCTGCGACAGGGAGGACATCCTGCTGTGCAGTGCGAAGACCGGTGAGGGCGTGCCTGCCATACTGGACGCCGTGGTGGAGCGTTTCCCCGCTCCGAAGGGCGACCCGGAGGCACCGCTCCAGGCCCTGATTTTCGACTCGGTATTCAACCCCTTCCGCGGTGTAATCGCCTATTTCAAGGTGGTCAACGGAGTGATACGCAAGGGTGACAAGGTAAAGTTCTTCAATACGGGCAAGGAATACGAGGCCGATGAGGTCGGCTATCTCAGGCTCAGGATGTGCCCTACCGATGAGGTGACTACCGGAAATGTGGGCTATATCATCTCCGGTATCAAGACGGCCGTAGAGGTGAAGGTCGGCGATACCATCACCCATGTGGACCGGCCCTGCTCCGAGTCCATTGCCGGCTTCGAGGAGGTCAAGCCAATGCTCTTCGCGGGAGTCTATCCGGTGGAGACCGACGAATACGAGAATCTGCGCGCGTCGCTGGAGAAGCTCCAACTCAACGATGCGTCCCTCGTCTTCGAGCCCGAGTCCTCCCTGGCCCTGGGCTTCGGCTTCCGCTGCGGTTTCCTCGGCCTGCTCCATCTGGAGATCATGCAGGAGAGGCTTTACCGGGAGTTCGACATGGACGTGATAACCACTGTCCCCAACGTATCCTATAAAGTGTACACCACCCAGGGCGAGGTGGTGGACGTGCACAATCCCTCCGGTCTGCCGGCCCCTACTCTCATAGACTATATCGAGGAACCTTATATCCGGGCCCAGATCATATCCAAGAGCGAGTATTTCGGCCAGATCATGAAACTCTGCCTGGACAAGCGCGGGGTGCTCAAGGGACAGCACTTCCTCACCGCCGACCGCGTGGAGCTGACCTACGACATGCCCCTTGCCGAGATAGTCTTTGACTTCTACGACAAGCTCAAGTCCATTTCCCGCGGCTACGCCTCCTTCGACTACCATATCATCGGCTATCAGAAGGCCGACCTGGTCAAGCTCGATATCCTGCTCAACGGAGAGTCTGTCGACGCCCTATCCTCTCTTATCCACCGTGAGCGGGCCTATGACTTCGGCCGCCGTATCTGCGAGAAGCTCAAGGAACTGATTCCCAGACAGCAGTTCGAGATAGCGATACAGGCCGCCATCGGAGCCAAGATCATTGCCCGTGAGACCGTAAAGGCAGTGCGCAAGGACGTGCTGGCCAAGTGCTACGGCGGTGACATCACCCGTAAGCGCAAGCTCCTCGAGAAACAGAAGAAGGGCAAGAAGCGCATGCGGCAGATCGGCAACGTGGAGGTGCCCCAGTCAGCGTTCATGGCTGTGTTAAAGTTGGATTAAAAACATGGTGTATGCTTTTCTTTCTCCACGAATAAGACTAGTTCTTGCGTTCCTGCTTATTTTTATTTGTGGAAATGCTGAGGCAACTGTTTTTCAAGAGCTGGATTCCTTAAGGGCAGGAAAATGGAAGCAGTACAATCAGGCAGGGCAATACGACTCTGTTATCGTCTCGGCGAGGTCATTGTTGGACCGGGCAATTTATTCCGGAGATCAAGAGGCGGCGCTGATGTCTTCGGTGATGATAGCCCAGGCCTATCTGTTTACTGAGAGGACCGACTCTGCCAGGTACTGGATAGAAAAAACGGAGAGTATGGGCGTAGAGAGTGGCAGTCTGTCTGTCCAGTCTGTATTTTACAATACAAAGGCAATCTATGCTGTCAAGTTTCAGTTGGATTATTCCGAAGCGCTCAAGTATTTTCTCCGGGGTTACGAGGCTGCAACGGTTTTGGGTAATCAAGATTATCGTGTGACATTGCTTACCAATATAGCCAATGTGTTTTATCTTCGCTCTGATGAAGGCGGGATGCGATATGCGCAGGAGGCCCTCTTAATTGTTGATTCTTGTCAGGTATCTGACTTTTCGGAATGCCTGTCTTATCTTGCAGCATCACAGATGTATTATGTGGAACGGGATTATAAAAGTTCAGTAAATTTTCTGGGCCGGGCTGATTCTTTACGGGCGTGTGGAGGATATGCGTCCCTTACAGCTGCCGTGGAACTGCTGCATGGAGATATATGCTCTATCAGTGGCGATTATGCACAGGCAGAGGAGCATTATCGTGTGGCTTTGGTCCACTCCTACAATACAGAGCCCGGAACCATATCTAGAATCTACCTTAATTATGGCAAGTGCTGTGAGTTCATGAATAAGATAGACCTCGCTGTCAGTTTGTATGAGCATGGGTTGGAAGTGTCTAAAAATCATAATAATATGGAGTTTCGCCGTGAACTGCTTCAGAGGCTTACCGACATATATTATGAAAGGGGGCCAGTGGAGGTGTTCAGGGAATACTATAGTCAGCTGCGTCATAGTCTGGATGCCGTTGCCGGAAGAGAAAGAGACTTCAATTCCCTGCTTCTGTCGAATCAAGAGATGAGGCATGAACTGGAACTGAGTGCAAATGAATTGGAACTGATGGAGGCCCGCCGCCGGAATATGCTGTGGTTTTTTATCTCGCTGACGGCTCTTTTGCTGGTGGCTTCTTTCTTTTTTCTTTGGAGGAGACAGAAACGGATGTACCGGGTACTGGTGAATCAGTATGTCCATCATGCACGGCAGGTGGAGATGCTCCAGGCCGGCAGTTCGACTGAAGAGGAGAAGAATCTTGCCGGAAGACAGCTTTTCCGCAAGGTGGATATTCTGATGTCAAGGGACAAGGTGTACCGTCAGAAAGATCTTACTCTGGACCGTCTGGCCGAGATGGTGGAGAGCAACCGTACATATGTCTCGAAAGCCATCAACTCCTATGCAGGGCAGTCATTCTCGTCATACCTTAATATGTATAGGATCGCCGAGGCAACCAGACTTCTTTCAAGACAGGATGAGGAAATACCTTTGAAGCAGATTGCCGACAAAGTGGGGTATGTCTCCATGAGTGTGTTTTACAACGCATTCTGTAAGGAGACGGGTCTGCCTCCCGGTCGTTACCGCAAGGAACTACTGAATCGTAAAACTGTTCCTGATTCTTGATTTTGAAGAAACCGGAAAAGTAAAATTTGGATGATGCGGGACGGTTGCGGTAGTTTTGCAAAAACTTTAATACACACGACCCATGAAACGATTTGAAATTATTTTGCCATGTCTGTTGGCTGTTTTGATTTTTACAGGGTGCAAGGAGGTGGTGGAGGACCCTTCCCTGACATTCCCTGAAACTGTTGTCGAGGTTACGGCTGAAGGAGGAACTGTGAGTGTAGCCTACAATCTTAAGAATCCTTCTCCATCATTGGAACTTTCTGCCGCGACGGAGGATGAGTGGATTGACGGCTCGTCTTTTGATTTCAGTGAGAGCGGCATAATGAAATTTATAGTATTCGAGAATACTGGACAGGATGCACGGGAGGGTTTTGTCAATGTCACATATGGATCTTTCCAGGAGAGACTGAGGGTAGTCCAGACAGGTTCGGCGGGTGAAGATCCTGAGCCTCAGGAGCAGGAGCTGGAACTGGAGGTACTTGCGCTTACCGACTCTTCTGTGACGTGCTCCATAACACCTCTGGATGAGAATCTCACATACTGCTGTATGGCTGTCCTGCGCGAGGAGTTCGACCAGTATGCCGGGGGTAGTCTGGAGACATTCTATACTATGATGCTGGACAACTATGAGCTTTTTGCATCTCAGGAGCAGATGACACTGGAGGATTTCCTCTCTACTTACATTTTAATGAGCGGCTATCAGGAATTCACTATCCCGGATATGATTTATGACACAGAATATCTGCTGGTATATGTCGGAATGGATTCAAAGGGAACACAGCTTACCGATATCTTTTCGGAGTCAGTAACCACCGAGGATATAGAAAGAGTGGATATGTCCTTTGATATTTCGTACGAACAAGACTATTCTGAACTGCTTATGAAAGTTGTTCCGTCTAAAGACGAGGTGCCTTACTTTTTCAATGTCGTTCCGCAGAATGTACTGGATGCTGACGGCATAACAGTGGAAGAATGGAATCAAGCTCAGATCGATGCTACCGTGGCATTCCTGAAGCAATTTTACGGGTTGACGGACATGCGCGAGATACTGGAGGATTATATCGGTGTAAGTTATGGTCCTGACGAGTATTTTTGGGAGAATGACGAGACGGAGTATTATGATGGTTCGCTGCTGCTTGGTTTGGACTATGTAGGAGCAGCATTCGCTCTGGATATGGAAGGACGTATCAATTCCGAGGTGACGGTCAAGCCGTTCCGTACGCCAGACGCAGCCCCTTCATCCAATCGGTTTACTGTAACATTCGACAATATCAACATAGATTATGCGGAATTTACCGTAGAGTGTACTAATAACGATACATGGTATTATGTCTGCGGACTGGCTTCTGATTATGCAGGAATGTCGGATGAGGAGATACTTGCTTCTTTTGAGTATAAGTATGATGAAAGTGATGGCCGTATTTTCCACCGCGGCAGTTACAGCGGCAGACTCAATATTCTGTCGCAGGCAACGGACTACGTACTGTTTGTGTTTGGATATGATCACGGTATGGTTACGACCGGTCTGACCAAGGCTGAGTTCACTACCCTTGAGCCTGGAGATCCTGCGAAGCTTACATTCGATTTCTCAGTAGAGTATGAGCCCAGTGAAACAGATCCTTCGGAAGTGCTCGCTTCTGTAACTGTCAAAGGAGAGCCAGCAACAGCTCTTTTCTGGACGGATATGTTTTCGGAGGATGCAGCGGAAGAGGACGTCATTGCAAAGATAGAAGAAGGTGTCCAGCAGTTTGAGGGATGGGGCATGAGCAGAGTGGATTATTTCCGTGGAATGGGCGAGAGGGGTTCATACACGTATCCTTACCCTGTTACTCCAGGTACGAGGTTTAAGATGGCGGCAGTGGGAATTTATGAGGATACCGGAGAATATGCTACGGATATTGTCTTCAGTGAGGTGTTCGAGGTTCCGGCTGACGGAGTGGCCTCGGCTGTTTCCTCAGGAGTTGTTACAGGAAGAACAGTTGAAAAACCTGTAGGAGTATCTTCGACTCATGATACAGAAGAACTTAATGCTCAAGAAGAAATGCCGGAGCTGCTTAAGAGGATTTTGGCTGCCAAGGCCCGTAAGCATGTCAAGTCCGGCATGAGAATGCTTTTGCCTGAGAAATAAATCTTTTTCAATGGGTAAACGTATATTGGCGATATTGTTAATGAGTGCGGTGACTTTGTTACCGCACTCTTGCTCTGTCGATGAGGTTCAGCGCCGTATTGCGGAAGGCACCGGCGAAGGAGGGAGGGATGTTTCAGATTTATCCTGCTATGAACCGGACCGCCTGAGAATAAAGGTATCAGAGAACTTGGCTTGTGGACTGGAGGAAATGGCCGATTCCTCAGGAAGGATATGCGTGGCCGGACTTAAGTCGGTTGAAGATGCGTTGACTTCTTGCGGGGTAGTGGAAATGAAGCGTACTTTTCCCTATGCAGGTAAGTTTGAAGCCCGTACAAGAGCCGAAGGACTGCATCTGTGGTATGATGCCCTGGTCACGGGCTGTCCGGAAGACGGTCTTACCAGGGCTTTGGAAAGTCTGTCAGGTATAGAGGGAGTGGATGTCGTGGAGTTCAGGCCCAAAGCTGTCTTGATGGACGGTACTTCCTTTTTTGATGATCCTGAACTGCCTTTGCGGCAGTGGCATTTGTACAATGACGGCAGTACCGCCGGTTCGATTGCAGGGTGTGATATCAATGTGGTTCCGGCATGGGAGGAATTCACAAAAGGCACCGATGATGTGATAGTGGCTGTGGTTGACGGTGGTATCGATTGGGCCCATGAGGATCTTGCGGCAAATATGTGGCATAATCCGGAACAGACCGGGGACAATGTCTATGGTTACAATTTTGTGACTGACTCCTATCTCATCAATGCACATGACCACGGGACACATGTTGCTGGACTGGTAGGAGCTGTCAATAACAACGGCATAGGCGTATCGGGAGTGGCCGGGGGCGATTTTGCAGCTGGTATACCGGGAGTCAGGCTTATGTCCTGTCAGATTTTCGACGGCGACAACAGCACTACCGGTGCGGAAGCTATAAAGTGGGCTGCTGATCACGGAGCTGTAATTGCCCAGAACAGCTGGGGCTATGAAAAATCAACAGGAGTGACAGTCACTCCTCTTTCAGAGCGTCAGGCCATCGATTATTTTGTCAAATATGCCGGATATGATGAAAACGGCAATCAAGTCGGTCCCATGGCTGGAGGTCTGGTTGTCTTTGCGGCCGGTAACGATACCTATAATATAAATTGCCCTTCGTCATATGCTCCATGTCTGGCCGTAGCGGCTTTAGGAGCAGATTATGGAGCTGCCTGGTACACGAACTATGGGGATTGGGTGGATGTCTCCGCGCCCGGAGGGGACGAAAGGGACGGAAATACGATATATTCCACCTTGCCCGGAAATCGTTATGGAACTATGCAGGGGACCTCTCAGGCTTGCCCTCAGGTTTCCGGCATAGCCGCGCTGGCAGTGTCGTATTATGGAGGGCCCGGCTTCACGGCCGATATGCTCAGGGAAAAGATAGAGTCTGGAGTGAAGGATATATCCATGTACAATTCGCCTCTCAGACCTTTGGGCAGAGGGCTGGTGGATGCCTATCAGATACTCATGCCAGAGAAAGGCGAGGCTCCGGATAGAATTGAGGATTTTCATGCGGATATCTGTGGGAGAACTGTGACAGTCTCGTGTACTCTTCCCAGGGATCCTGACGATGAGGCTCTCAATATGCTTCTGGTTTATTACGGTAAGGAAGAACTGTCCTCTGTATACCCGTTCAGGATATCTGAGATGATACCGGGAGATGTGTTTGCCGGGTCTTTTGAGTTGCCTGAGTACGGTACGGTGTATCGTATGGCCGCTGCTGCTACGGACAGGGCCGGTAATGTAGCGCCTCTTTCGGATGAAGTGAGTGTGAATGTTGTTGAGAATAACCCTCCGGTAATAGAGCCTGTAGACGGAACATCCATGACGTTGCATTCTCACGAAGCAGGCATGCTGTATTTTTATATTACGGATCCAGAAGGTCATAGTATGACGGCAAGTTTCGAGCCGGTGCCGGAGGACGGCGTCATGCGTGTAGTCGAGGTAACTGAGGATACTGTTGCGCTAAGAGTGGACGGACCTAGGATGAAACCGGGATATTACAGTCTAAATTTCACAGTAACGGATGATTACGGTGCATTCTCCTCATTACCGGTAGATATAACTGTCCTAGAAAATAATCCTCCTGAAGTGAAGGACGATGTGCTCCCTGGCGTGGTCTTCGGTTCAGAAATGGAACCATCCGTCACTCTCCCATGGTATGATTTTTTTGAAGACCTGGACGGTGAGGTTCCTGCGATTTCTCTTATTGTTGAGAATGAATCAGTAGCTGCTGCTTCGGTCAATAATTACGGAAATATAGTCATAACCCCTATGTCTTACGGACAGACTTGGGTGGGTATAACGGCTTCGGATGCCGCCGGAAAAACTGCGTCTTTCCGATTGTGCGTGGTGGTTCGTGACGGAACTGATGCGATGGATCTGTATCCTAATCCGGTAGTGGATACTCTTAATATCCGTGTAGGTGAGGAGTCTGTTTCCGGATCTGTGATTATTACAGGGGTGTCGGGTATGGTAGTTTATGAGGCAGAAGTTGAGGATATGAGTGTATTCTATCCTCTGAAAGTGGATATGAGCGGCGTTCAGGCAGGGATTTATATAGTGACCGTAAAATGCGGAAATACCGTTGTGAAGAAAAATGTAGCAAAATTGTAACAATTCATTTTACAATTTATATCTATCTTGCGGCCAATTTGGTAATTTACAATGGGAAAGAAAAAATCAATGAGGCCGTATCTCGAAAGGGACATCAGTTGGATGTACTTCAACCGGCGTGTACTGCAAGAAGCATGTAAAGATGAGGTCCCCCTCCTGGAAAGACTGAGTTTCCTGGGGATATACTCCAATAATCTGGACGAGTTCTTCCGTGTCCGCGTAGCCTCCCTGAACCGGGTGGCCGAGTGGGACGGGAAGACCGGGCTGCGCGAGGCCAGGACGGCGGCCGTGACGGTCAAGCAGATCAACCGGCTCAACAGCAGGTATGCCAAGGATTTCGAGGTGGCGGTAAAGCAGGTCAACGAGGCCCTTGCGGAGCACAATATCTGCATCATCTCCGATACTCAGGCCGATGAGGAACAGGCCGCCTACATCCGCAACTATTATCAGGAGCATATAGACGGCTACATCGTCCCTATATGGCTGAGCGCAGTACGGCATCTGGACTATGAGACAGACGAGAAGATATATCTGGCCGTAAAGGCCTGCCGTCTCACCCAGACCGGCAAGACAGCATACGACTACGCCTATTTCAGCCTGCCGGTGGACAGCTGCGGCCGTTTCGTCCGGCTGCCGGACAAGGAGGGCAGGAGCTACATCATGTACATTGACGACGTGGTGCGCTGCTGTCTGCCCAAGGTCTTCGAAGGCAACGGTTTCATCTCATTCAGTGCCTATTCCTTCAAGTTTACCCGTGATGCGGAGATGGAGATAGACAATGACCAGCGCAGCGGCATCCTCCAGAAGATATCCAAGGGACTGAAGAGCCGGAAGAAGGGAGAGCCTCTGAGATTTGTCTATGACGGGAATATGCCGGAGGATCTGCTGCGGCGGGTGCTCGGCAGGCTGGACCTCGGCGAGAGGGATACAGTCCTTCGCGGAGGCCGCTACCAGAATCACAAGGACCTGATGAAGTTCCCCTCTTTCCCGGGGAGCGCCCTGAAATATCCGCCGATGTCCCCTGTCCGCCGTTCCTCCCTGGACGGTCCCGGGAGCATATTGGAACGCATCCGGAGGCAGGACAGATTCCTGCACGTGCCTTACCACAGCTTCGACACATTTATCCGGGTGCTGCATGAGGCGGCCACCAGCCGCAATGTCAGCAGCATCAAGATCACATTGTACCGCCTGGCCAAGGATTCCAAGGTGGTCCGGGCCCTTATCGCCGCCGCCCGCAACGGCAAGAAGGTAACAGTGGTCATCGAACTGCTGGCCCGTTTCGATGAGGAGTCCAATATGAACTGGTCCCAGAAACTGGAGGATGCAGGGGTGAAGGTAATCTTCGGAGTGGAAGGTCTGAAAGTACATTCGAAGGTCCTGCACATCGGCATGAAGAAGGGAGGGGACCTGGCCTGCATCAGCACCGGTAACTTCCACGAGGGCAATGCCCGGGCCTACACCGACTGCATCCTGATGACTTCCTCCCGCAGGATAGTCAAGGAGGTCGCGCAGGTCTTCGACTTTATCGAGAAGCCCTATGCTCCGATTCAGTTCAAGGAACTCCTGGTCTCCCCGAATGAGATGAAACGCCGGTTCATCTCTCTGATAAACGCTGAGATCCGCAATAGGAAGAACGGCAAGCCGGCCTATATCCGCATGAAGCTCAACCATGTCACGGATCCGGAGATGGTGGAAAGGATATATGAGGCGGCGTACGCCGGAGTGGATGTAGAGATGTCCGTGCGCGGCAACTGCTCGATAGTTACGGACAGACTGCCGGAGAACTGCCATATCCGTATCAACGGGATTATCGACCGCTATCTGGAACATTCCCGTATCTTCGTGTTCGCGGCAGGAGGGGAGGAGAAGGTGTTCATCGGTTCGGCTGACTGGATGCCCCGCAACCTGGACAACCGCGTCGAGGTCGTCGTTCCGGTCTACGACCCCACCATCAAGCAGGAAATGAAGCGGATAGTGGACTATGCCCTCCGGGATGTCAGGCAGGGCAGGACTGTGGACGGCACCGGCGCCAACATGCCGTGGACCTGTGAGGAACCGCTTGAGACCGGTTCCCAGCAGGCTCTGTACAGGTACTATGAGGCACTCGAGGCCAAGGAGCGGGAGTATGATGCCGGGATGGCTTAAACAGGAAAATTATGACAGATATGATGAATAACGAAACTGTAGCGGACTACCGTGACAATGCGGTAACATACGCGGCTATAGACATTGGCTCGAATGCGGTCCGCCTCCTCATCAAGCAGCTGGAGGACGACCATCAGCCCCGTTTCAGCAAGGTGCTGCTGCTGAGGGTGCCTCTCAGGCTGGGCTTCGATGTGTTCTCCAACGGGGGAAGCATATCCGAGCGCCGCCGCAAGGATCTGGTGCGCCTGATGAAATCCTACAAGCAGCTGATGAAGATTTACAATGTCTCCGATTACCGGGCCTGCGCTACCTCGGCCATGCGCGATGCCGCCAACGGACAGGATATTATCAGGGAGGTACGCAAAAAGACCGGAATAGAGATAGAAATCATCGACGGACAGCAGGAAGCCCGCATGATCTACAACAACCACATCGAGAGCATGCGCGGCCGGCGCGGCAACTTTATGTACGTGGATGTCGGTGGCGGAAGCACAGAGATCAATCTTATGGCTGACGGAGAGCTGATATGTTCCAAGTCATATAATATAGGTACGGTGAGGATGCTCAACGAGGCGGTAACTGACGGAGAGTGGAGGAGGCTCCGGTCCGACATGGAGGACCTGGCTGCGTCGTATCCCGGTATCAGCATTGTAGGCTCGGGCGGCAATATCAACAAGCTGTACAAGCTCGTGGAGCGTCGGGACAAGCGGTATCCCCGTATGAGCGTCTCGTCTCTTCAGGCCCTTCACGACCGGTTGAAAGCTCTGAATGTAAGGCAGAGAATGGAGGAGTATGAGCTTAAGGCGGACAGGGCCGATGTCATCGTTCCCGCAGGAGAGATATTCCTGACCATAGCATCCATCACGGGAGCCTCCTACATATACGTGCCCGTCATCGGCCTTTCGGACGGTATCATCGACGGCCTCTACACCAAGCATCTGGCCGAACTCAGCAAATAATCCTTCAGGTCAGAATAAAAAAAGTTCCGATGGTCTTGAACCACCGGAACTTCTTTTTTACGTCTGCCGCAGATGGTTAGCGGATCTTGGCAAATTCGATGTCGTTCTCGGCACGTGCTGCGAGAGCCTCATCCTTGGAAGCAATCTCGAGAGCGGCCTTTGCAGCCTCAACATCACCCTGACGTGCAGCGATGATGGCCTTCAGGTAGTTCTTGCACTGGCACTGAGCGTCAGCAAGAATGTTGGAGGCAGCGCTGAGGTTGCCGTTGAGGATGTTTACGAGAGCCTCGTTGAAGCTGTCCGCACCGTTCAGCTTGGAAGCGGCGTCAGCATACTTTCCGTTGAGGATGTCAACCACTGCGAGGTTGTACTGAGCCTCTTTCAGACCTGACTTGTTGAATGCGGCTACTGCAGCGTCGTTGTTGCCCTTGCGGAGCTCTACGACACCGGCAGCATTATTATAATAGGTGTTGCCCTTATCGGCTACGCCTGCGAGAGCCTGCTCGGCCTCAGCATTCTTGTTCAGGGCGAGATAAGCTACACCGAGGTTGATCTTGGCGCGGTCGCTGTTGAATTTCTCAACGGCCTTCTGGTAAACGGTAACCTTCTGGTTGGCGTCCTTCAGGAGGGAACCGGCGCGGAGAAGAGCCTCCTCGTCGAGAATCTCGATGTTGTCGTTGACGAGAGCTACGAGCTCATCATTGGTGTAGTTGGTGAACTCTACGTTGGCGATGAACCTTGCGCGGCGGAGCTCAGGAAGGATGTCCTTCTTCAGGACAGTGTAGACCTGAGACATGTTCTTGATCTCTCTCTCGCGTACGGCGGGATCGCTGTACATCTCCAGGACGCGGAGGATAAGGTCGCGGTCCTCGATGTTGGAGTTGGATACGAGGGCCTTGAAGCCGTCCCAGTCCTCATCCACATTGGTGGTGTTGACGGTGGTCTCGATGGCGATATCCTTGTTGTTGATCTTCTTGTTGAAGGCGTCGCTTGCAGTCTTGGCGCGCTTTGCGGACAGCTCGGCGTTGAAGTCCTCTTTTCCGTCAGGAGAAGCGTAGGCAACGATGTCGGTGCTTACGAGCTCTCTGCGCTCATCAGCCTTGATGCTGGCGAGGAACTCCTGGAAAGCCTTGATCTCGTCGCTTCTCAGCTGAGAGGGACGTACGGTGGCGCTGTTGATCAGATAGAGAATCTGAGTCTCGTTCTGCTCGGGGATGATGGCCTGGTATGCGTCGGGTGCGTATGCGAGGCTGCCGTCAGTCTTCACGAGCATGTAAGTGGTGTTGGCTCCGTCAGCCACCTTGTAGGGAGCTGTGAAGGGAATCCTGTTCTCCTTGTGGATAACGGTCATTCTGAGCTCGAGGTGAGAGTTCTCTACGCCCTCCACATACTCGAAGTTGAATGTCTTGTTGACAGTGCCGCCGAGTTCGGGAACTACCTCGTAGTTCTCGGTTACGTCCTCACCCTGAAGCATCACGGGGTCGAGAGCGGTCTCACCGCCGTTGTATACGAGCACCGGAACCATCTCGACGATGGCCTTGGGGTGGAAGAAGTCTTCGGGGAATGTGACGGTAACATCGGCCTTGATGTTGCCGGCAATCACTTCGAGAACCTGGGGATTGCAGCTGACAGATACTTCCTCGGCGCTTTCCGCCATCTTCTTGGGGCTACCGCAGGAGGTGGTGATGAACAGACCTGCTGCGGCAATCATCAGTACGTTAAAAATTTTTTTCATTACAGATATTTTAAAAAGTTATTATATCTTTAACTAAAGTAAACGCAAATATAATAATAATTTGAGTTTTGACGACAAAAAATGATAACTTTGCAGATATGGAACTCAGCGAAATCAAGAACCGCTTCGGTATTATAGGCAATGATCCGAGGCTTAACAGTGCGATAGACACCGCAATACAGATTGCGGGGACCAGTCTGTCAGTCCTTATCACCGGGGAAAGCGGCGTGGGCAAGGAGGTGATACCTAAGATTATACATGCTTATAGCCCGCGCAAGCACAACAATTACATCGCCATCAACTGCGGAGCGATTCCGGAGGGCACTATCGAGTCCGAGCTTTTCGGGCACGAGAAGGGGTCGTTTACCGGAGCCAACGAGGCGAGGAAGGGATATTTTGAGACTGCGGACAAGGGTACCATCTTCCTGGACGAGGTGGGCGAGCTGCCCCTTCCTACCCAGGCCCGTCTGCTGAGAGTGCTGGAGTCCGGAGAATTCATCCGCGTAGGCTCTTCCAAGACTCAGAAAACGGATGTCCGCGTCATAGCTGCCTCCAACGTCAATTTCCAGCATGCCATACGCAACGGCCGGTTCCGCGAGGACCTGTACTACCGTCTTAATGCCGTACCTATATCCATTCCGCCCCTGAGGGAGCGTAAGGGCGACATCCACCTGCTTTTCATGAAATTTGCCCTGGACTTCGCCGACAAATACAGGATGCCCGCAGTGAGACTCACTCCCGAGGCCAGAATCCTCCTGGAGTCCTACCGCTGGCCGGGCAATATCCGTCAGCTCAAGAATGTCGCGGAGCAGATTTCCATTCTGGAGAAAGACCGTCAGGTGACTCCGGATGTACTCGTGCGGTATCTCCCTCCGGATGATCCGAACCAGATGCCGGTGCGTGGCTGCGACAGCGGAACGGCCGGCAATATCCAGGATCGCGACATCATCTTCAAGATGCTTTTCCAGCTCCGGGAGGAGATGGATGAGCTCAAGTCCATGGTGACCGGGACGAGGGTGGTGGACGCTCCGGCCGTAGGCCCGGTGCATACCGACCATACAGCGCATGCCCTGCCCGTGAAAGTTTCCGATGTCCCGGAGTTCCCGCACAAGCTTTCCCACGACTATTCGATCACGGTGCCTGCTGCGGAGGTGATTCCGGAGCCGGTGAAGGAGGATGATGCACCCCGCACCATCCAGGACGTGAACGACGATATGATCCGCCGGGCCCTGGAGAAGCATGAGGGGAGGAGGAAGGCCGCAGCGGCCGAGCTCGGTATTTCGGAGAGAACATTGTACCGAAAGATTAAAGAATTGAAAATAAACGAGAAGTAATGATGAAGAGAATAATTAGGGCTATTCTTCCTCTTCTGGCGGCAGCGGCCGTCTCCGGATGCGGGATCTACTCTTTCTCCGGAACGTCCATACAGCCGGATGTCAAGACGATAGCCGTGGAGTATTTTCAGAACAATGCATTGAAGGTCAATCCTACGCTGGCGTCCAACCTCTCCGATGCCCTGATTGACCAGTACAGGAGGCTGACCAGCCTGGACATCCTGCCCGAGAACGGAGATATGAATGTCTCCGGCGAGATAACGTCCTACGACACCAAGCCTATGGCCGTGACGGCCGACGAGGTCGCCTCGCAGAACCGTCTTACCGTAACGGTCAAGATTTACTTTACGAACCGCCTGCATCCCGAAGAGGATTTTGAGAAGTCCTTCTCGGCGTACGCGGACTATGATTCCAACCAGCTGCTCGATGCGGTGGAGTCCTCGCTCTGCGACGAGATTATCGACATACTGGTGGAGGATATATTCAATGCCACTGTGGCCAACTGGTAATGCTATGGAAGTTTACAGTCTGAAAGGATATTCCGTGTCGGAACTTGAGAAACTGCTTGAGACCTGTCCCTGGTTTCCTATAGCGCGGAAGGAACTGTTCCTGAAAATGTCCGCTATGGGGGAGGAATACCGCAGGGACATGCTCCGCAGGACAGTGCTGTATCTCTATCCCGAGTACAGCGTGTTCAGGGAGGCTTATGTTATCTCTTCGGCCGCTGTGGTGAATGAGGCGGAGCAGATGCCTGACCAGGTGTATGAGCTGGACCTGCATGACGGCGGCATGACCGGGAGTGCCGGTTTTGACAGTACGGAAGCTGCGGAAAGCGGCGGCGAAGCGAAGGAGGACAGGACCGCTGCTGTTGCGGAGATGAAGAAGCAGATATATGTGGTGGGATATGACTATTTCATGCCGGAGGAGCTCCGCAATGTCCAGGACAGGGATATCTCGTCGCTCGGAATAAGTCATGACGGCCAGGCCGCCGGCGACAGCTCGGAATTCACGGACGGAGCAT
Source organism: uncultured Bacteroidales bacterium (assembly GCA_944326235.1). Taxonomy (GTDB): domain Bacteria; phylum Bacteroidota; class Bacteroidia; order Bacteroidales; family UBA932; genus Coprenecus. The sequence continues at coordinate 37,977 of CALVDH010000009.1, forward strand.
ATTATACAGAGACTCTTGCCAGGATTTATGCCGATCAGGAGCTGTATGACAGGGCAAATGAGGTATATGAGAAACTAATTTTGCTATATCCGGAAAAAAGTGCTTACTTTGCAGCCCTTAAAAACGATATAAAGAAACATTTGTAAAGTTATGTTCATAGCAATTTTGATTTTGATAATCATCGCGAGCATCCTGCTCACCTTCGTAGTACTGATTCAGAACTCCAAGGGAGGCGGACTTGCCGCCAACTTCGCGGCCGGCAACCAGACATTCGGCGTGCGCCAGACAGCTGACTTCCTCGAGAAGGCCACCTGGACTCTGGCTATCATCATACTTGCCCTCTGTATTCTGGCTACGGCTTTCACTCCTTCCAGAAAACAGGGTGACAACGCGGTTCTCCAGCGTCTTGAGCAGACCGGCACCAACACCGGTGCGCCTGAGTTCCCCACCACCCTTCCCGGTGGAGAGGCCGCTCCCATTGAGCCTGTTGAGACTCCCGCCGAGTAAAGCGGACGCTGAGGCCTGTAGACAAAAAAAGTCTGCCCCGCGCATGAGCGTGAGGCAGACTTTTTTGTACCCTGTGCCGCGGAGTGTCAGTCGAGCTCCTCGACTATGCGGAGGAAGCGGTTGGAGCAGAAGTCGAAGTATCCGTCGAATTCGTGATGTACAGGTTCCCGTACTATGACCTTGGTGTATTTGCCGATGTTCAGGGAGACTCTGCGCTCGATGTCGGTGACGTGGGCGTCGGATGAGAATATGATCGGATCCAGACGCAGGGTCTGTCCGTCCAGAGTCCAGAAGGTCGTGGAGTCCTTCCTGGCCATCTGCTCCAGTCTCATGCCTTCGGTGATGTACCTGGCGTAGGAGCGGAGCGTGCCGTCGTCGTCGTACCGGTTGAGGTAGATGTCCGGATATACCACCAGGAACGGCTCTCCGCTGTCCTTGCCCATGTACAGGAGGTCGTAGCCTGTATGGTCGGCGTCGATGAGCACGTCGTAGTCCTTCCATTGCGATGCGCCCGTGAACTCAATGTACAGGGTATCGGCAGCCGGCAGCTGTGCCCTCCTTACCTGGGTGTCCATGCTGCGGATGGTGGACAGGCTGCCCAGCGAGACGCCTATGAGAGCCAGCAGGGACACCACCCATAGGATGAAGATGATCAGCCCGGGCCTCCACCTGGGAGCCTTGAGCCGGAAAAGCATGAGAATGCCTCCGTAGAGCATGCCGATGAACGGGAGTATGGCCACTATGCACACCAGTATGGATATAAGGGTCGTGGCCCATACAGGAGTGTCGGAGATGAGGGACAGGAACCAGGATGTGCCGAAGGCGTACAGTCCGTTCCAGATGCCCAGTCCGAATGCCGCCAGTACGGTCGCCGCCGTGCCGGCCATGCCTATGAGCAGCAGTAAGATGCCCATGCACATCTCTATTCCGCGGCCGAGGGCCTTCCAGAATCCGCCGGTGCTTCTTACCCCCTCGCGGACGCCTTTTCCGACGCGGCTGCTGACCTCCCTCGCCTCGCGCTCCACTGTTTTCTGGATATTTTTCAGGGATACCGAGCCGCCCTTCATGCTGTAGCGCTGCTCGACCGTGCGGGCCTCGGGCATTGAAATCCACAGAATGACGTATGCGAACATGCCCATTACCGACATGCCCCAGCCCCAGTCCTCGAATATCTCCAGCCAGAAAAAGAAGAATACCCAGACTGCGAAGGCGATACGGAATATCAGGGGATCTACGGAAAAATAGGCTCCGAGGCCTCCGCATACGCCTCCCAGTATTTTATTGTCCGGGTCGCGGAACACTCTCTTCTTGTTCCGGGGCTGGTCTCCGCTTTCGGCTTCTGAGTCGAAGTCCTCGGGGCGGCCTAGTATGTTGATGATCTCCTGGACCGCTTCGGCGGGTACGACCTTGTCCCTGTATCCCCTGTCGGTCAGCAGCTCGGCTATGCGGGACTCTATCTCGGAGAGAATCTCCCCGCAGTTGGCGCTGCCCCTGTAGTGGGACTTGAGACTGTCAAGATAGTCCTCCATCAGTCCGTGGGCGTCCTTGTCCAGGGTGAACGCTATGTTTCCTATGCTTACTTTTACTACCTGTTGCATGGCTGAATGTTTTTAATGGTTTCTATTGACTCCACCAGCTCCTGCCATGCGGAGTCCATCTCGGCGAGAGCCTGACGGCCCTTGTCCGTTATCTGATAATATTTCCGCGGGGGACCCTGGGGAGACTCCTCCCAGCGGTAGGTGAGCAGCCCCTGGTTCTTCTGGCGGATCAGGAGCGGGTAGATGGTGCCTTCGACCACTATCATCCGGGCTGCCTTGAGCTCGGAGAGGATGGAGGTGGCGTAGGAGTCCTTCTTGCTGAGTATGCAGAGTATGCAGTACTCGAGGACGCCGCGGCGCATCTGGGTTCTTACGTTCTCTGCGTTGGTGTAGATGTCCATGACTGTTCCTCCCTAATTAGTTGAATTGTAGAATCTGCGCATATTCTCGGCCGTGACTGGGAGACCGTGCATCCGGCATTTCTCCGCGCTGGTGCGGGCGGCCGGGACGGCTATCCAGAGGATGATGTACACCCAGCCCCCGAAGGAGCCGAAGAGGAAGAGGCAGACGAAGAGGATGCGGATGACCAGCACATCCACGTCGAAGTAGCAGGCCAGGCCGGAGGCGACTCCGCCGAGGACGTTGTGGTCCTTGTCGCGGTAGAGTTTCCGGACGGGGCGGCTTTCGCGGCCGGAGTGCCAGTACTCTCCGGTGCCGCCGCCCGCGGGGCCTGTACTTCCGGGAGCTGTCGAGCCGTCGGGCATACCGAGCTGGGCGATGACCCGCTCTACGAGGGAGATGTCCACTACCTCCTGGCGGGAGGACAGGGATTCGGAGAAGATCTCAGCGATACGCATCTCCAGGTCATCCATGACCTCCTTGGTCTGATAACCCAAGCCGGTGCGGCTGCGGAAGGCGTCGAGATAGGCGCTGAGACGGTCGAAGGCGTCCTCGTCGATGACGAAGCTGCGGCCTCCGATACCTACATTGAGAACTTGTTTCATAACTTTACTATTGTATGGTGTTGATTATTCTGCAATGCAAATATATGTAAAATTTTTATTACCTTGTATCACAAAGTACATAAAATATAATAAATCTTTGTGCCGTATATGCCGTGCACCTATCGGAAGAGATCTTCCATTGTTATGATACTCTGAATCTTTCCGGCGTATTCGTTGCTCCGTAGACCATACGTTGTGATGAATGTCTGATGAATGGCCTTTTTAGGGCGGGCAACATCAAGGAATGTCTGAAGGCGGTCTCTCAACTTACGGTCGTAGTCTTTTGTGACAGTATATTCAGACAGACTGAATTTGATTTCGCACAGGTTTATGATTCTGTCTGCCCTGTCTATCAGCATGTCAATCTGTGTGCCGTCGTGTGTCTCATCCCCTTTGAATGTCCAGGAAAATGTTTCTGTGTGTACTCCGGATATTCCAAGTGCCGATTTGATCTGACGGATATGTGCGAAACAGACATTTTCAAAAGCAAGACCTCTCCAGGCGTTGATGCCCGGGGAAAACAGACTGTTTTCCCAGAACGTTTCATCGTTGGTCTTGTGACCGTCTATGAATTTGAGATAAAACAGGCAGAAAGGGTCTGTCAGTCTGTACCGCAGATCCCTTGAGCGTCCGGAAAAGTCCTGGAACGCGGATATGAAACCGTTCTCTCTCAGGACTCTGAGTATTTTAGTGAGACCTCCGCCTGATGACGGGGCCTTTGCCGCTATTTCCTCCCTGGTATAACCGTTGCTGGAGGTTGAGAGGAACCGTACGATGTGTTTGTAGTCTTCCGGATTTACAAACAGTGAGTTGAACAGCCTGTCAAACTCATTTGATAATTCAGATCCGTGTTTGAATAAGAGATAATCCACATTCTGGGCCAGGCTCCGTTCCTTTGTCAAGGAGTTCAGGTAATAAGGGATGCCCCCGAATATCATCCAGCTTTGTACGATATCGTATCGGTCTATTCTGACCTGATTGAGTCGAAACAGTTTTTCAGTCTCTGCCAATGTCATCGGAGACAGGCAAATCTGCTTGGTGAGACGTCCGTAAAGTCCTCCTGTATTGTTTATCAGATTGTCGTTGATCCATGAGGTGGCAGAGCCGCATACAATCAGCATAAGATTGTCCTGTCCTGCACCCCATCCGTTCCAGAAATGTTCCAAAGCGGTTATAAAGCCTGAGCGATGAGTATCCATCCACGGTACTTCGTCCAGGAAAACAACCTGTCTGGTTTCTTTTCCCTTGCTTTCCAGTAATTCAATCAGTAGATTGAATGCTTCCATCCAACTGGAAGGAGCAGTGGTGTTTCCTGAACCGTAACGCGCCAGTGACAATGTGAAGTTGCGTAATTGTTCGGACAGCAGTTTCTTGCCGTTTAGCTCAAAAGGCGAAAGTCCTGTATGGTAGAATGCGAATCTGTCCTTGAACATTTCTCTTATTAGGAAAGTCTTCCCGATCCGTCGTCTTCCATAGACCGCGATAAATTCACTTTTGCCACTGTAGTACAAGCTATTAAGAGCCGATTGCTCAAGATCTCTTCCTATTATTTCCGTCATAATGTCAAATTAAGTTTGCCAAAAGTAGTTAAAAAAGTTGGTTTTAGCAAGAGTTTGTATATTAAAACTTGCCAAAAGTAGTTAAAAAAGTTGGTTTTGGCAAGAGTTCGTGAGTCCGGATGACCTCAGTGCTGAAGGCGGTTGAAGAGGATGCCGACGTAGAGGCGGGGGCCGCTGGAGAAGTCGTTCTGGCGGCTTGTGGCGTTGAGGAGCCAGTCGGCTTTCAGTACGAGGCTGAGCTTGGGGGAGAGGGCGACTTCCATGCCGACGAAAGGGGCTACGGCCATGAAGGCATACTTGTGCATGGCGGCCTGAGGCTCAATGACGTAGTCTCCGGTGCCGCCCTGGGCGATGATGTGGTTCTTGACCCCTCCGCCGCCTATGAGGCAGCCTATGAAGGGGTGTACCCGGCCCTTGGTGCGGCGGATATAGTCCACCAGGACGCCGCCCCAGCCGGTGTGGGCGTAGGAGGGGGAGGGAGCGTATCTGACATTGGAGCTGTGGCCCTCGGCCCCGATGCGGAGCATGTCGGTGGGCGTGCCGAAGGCGAACTTGACGTGACCGCCGATACCGAAGGCTGCGCCTCTGATCTGCATTGTCCCCAAGGACTGGGATGCAGTGGAGTAGAGTTCGAACGGACGGCTTTGGATGTAGCCGCTGTGCAGCATCATGCCGCCGGTGTAGCCCCGGAAACGGAATTCTGAGCTGTCGGTTTTATTTGACGCAGCGGTATATAGAGGTGCGGTCAGCAGGAGGACTGCCGTGAGGGCAGCGGTCAGCAACGGTCTCATCTTCATACGGAAATTTGCCGCGAAGATAGCAAAATTCCCTATTCCACCGAGGCCGGGTCGATCAGGTTGTTCAGGAGGGCGTAGACCGTCAGGCCGGCGACGGTCTTGATGCCGGTCTTGCGGGTGATGTTCTTGCGGTGGGTGATGACGGTGTAGATCGAGAGGTGGAAGCGGTCGGCTATCTCCTTGTTGAGCATGCCCTGGGCCACGCAGACCAGGATCTCTTTCTCACGGGCGGAGAGTTCCTCCCGGTTCTCGGTACGGGGTCCGCCGGCTGACTGCGCCAGTGAGTTCCGGAGCTTGCTGATGACGGCCGCCGGGGTGTCGTAGATGCTGATGGTCTCGTCGTAGCTCTTTATGGTCTCGTCGTCCGTGACGGCTGTCGGGGCGGCTATCACCGCGGCGTCGGTCAGGTCGGAGATGCGGCTGCGGCCTGACGGACGGGATGCGAAGTCGAAGATTATGGGGTCTACGATTACGATGTCCGCCATGCTGTCCCGGACCGTTGCCTCGTTTTCGCGGGAGAGGTCAACCAGCACGGTCTCCACGGAGAAACCGCCGTGCTCCTCGAGTATGGAGGTGATGCCGCGGGCGATAATCCGCGACGGGGTTATGAGCAGTATTTTCTTCTTTGTCACTGACATTTTCCTTCCAGTCTGTTAACCATAGGGATGAGGATTGAGTTCTCGATCAGGGTATGCTTCTCCAGGTCGGCTTCTAAGGTGCAGAGCCTCGAGAGGGCCTTGATGGCGGTGACCGTGTCGCACACCGGGGGGAGGTACTTCATGACGATGTTCCTCAGGTCGTTGAGCTTCTCATCTATGTTGTTGTGGTTCTCTTCAAATGTCTCCATGCTGTAGCCCTCGACCCTCTGTCCGCCGGCCACCGAGCGCACGTAGGGGAAGACGATGTCCTCCTCGTAGGCGAAATGGTTCTCCACTTCCTCCCGGTATCCGTCGAAGAAGCGCATGATCACGTCCCGCTGCATCGGGGTGCAGGGGCGGAGCAGGTCCTCGAAGATGCGGCTCAGGTCCTGAATCTCATGGTCGAGGTAGTAGGAGTGAGAGGCGTGGAGGTATCTGACCAGGTCAATGGCCGAGGCGGCGGTCATCATCTCCGTCGTGGGGACGTAGCCCTCGGTGGCATACACGTTGGCTATGAGGAGGAAGGTGTCGCAGTTGACCCCGCTCTCGCGGCAAGTCTCCTCGACGGTTTTCTCCCCGAAGCCCAGCTTGATGCCCAGGCGGTAGATGACGGTCAGCAGTCGGTAGTCGGCGCCGATGAGGTCGGCCATTTTCATGTTCTTTCTCATTGTGCAGTATTTTCCACAAATATAGTGATTTCATTTCATCCTAAAAGAGAACGGACCCCGGGGCCTGTCGCAGGTGCAGGGGTCCGTAACTTTCCAAACTTATGAGTAATTAAGCAAAGATTGAAATAACAACACTACATTATGGATATAACGGGTGCAAAGGTACTGTCCCTCCCTTTGCCCGTCAATCCTCATAAATAGGTATTTGCTTTATCATCGTTCCCACATTGTAGGTATTCTGGGAGTTCAGGGCCCTGACTCCCCTTGCTCCACCTTCTCGATTCTTCTGTCCCCCTCTCCCTTCCCCGTGCGCTTATTCTCACGTTGCTTTTTAGTTGTGACGTATATGTTTGATTATTAGCAATATCCAAAAGAGGCGATTTGTTAAGTGTCCTGTTTTTTGCCCAAAATCGCTTATTTTAGCGCCATTTAAAAAGTCTTTTATTTGCTAAATCTCGTAGTAAGAGCAAGTTGTGTTGCAACTAAAAAGCAACGTGAGAATGGTTGGTGCAAGGGTGACAGAAGAGAATGGCCGGCTAATGGTTGCTGATGAGCCGGCGCAATGGTGGCTGAGATGTGTTGCTGAGCATGGACGCTGAGAGAGAAGCCTGATGGGCAGCGGGTTTTCCGGCCCCTCCTGACATGGAGCTGTACTGCCGTTGGGTCAGCGGATGACGTTGGGCATAGCATGCAGTCCGAGGCAGCGCAGTATCTGCTCGTCCCGTACATGGAATTTCCGCTGCACTGCATTTATTACTGACGGCAGTTGTCCGGAGTCAAGCATTGTGTAGGACGGTATGCCTATTTCCGGAAGCAGGACGCGGTCTATATATCCGCACACTTCCATGTCGGTGATACGCAGCCGCCAGGCTCCTCTTTCATAGGCTCTCATATCCTCGATTTCAGACTCGAAGCCGGGCTCGGCTCCAGTCAGGGTGATAATCTCGCCCTGAGGGTACTTCTTTATCTGTTCACGTTCCCAATCCTCAGTGTTCCAGCGGTTCAGCTGGTGAATGAAACTTCTCTCCGTCCTATACAGATACTCAGTCCTTCCTGCATTGACGAAATATCTGAGCGGTATCCTGCCGTTTTCATCCAGGTCGTAGTAGACGTATCCGGTGCCTTTCTTTATTTTGAGCCTGCCGTGTCCTGAGCAGGAGTTGCTGATTCCAGGCAGCAGAATTCCATTGTCTCCGTCTCTGAAGTATGAGGCGATAGAGGAGTGCGGGTATCTGAAGGCGGTTTCAGCAACTCCATGGTGGATAGGATTCCGTAGAATGTAGCTGAGAAGTACACGCTGGCGGAGGTATCCCGTTACAGGCCGGCAATATGTGTCGCTTTCGAACAGGATACCTCGGCGTCTGTATTTTGAGTTGAAATGCTTGGTGTAAGTGATCTTGAGAATCTTGATAAAGTCATCAGGACAGGTGCAGACCAGCGCGATGTGGCAGTGTGTGGACATTACCGCGTAGGCCAGCAATGTTATGCATGTCTTGAGAACGGTCAACGCAATGCTGTTCTCCAATGCCGTGTAGTCATGATCGTCCCTGCATATCACATCCGGAGTACCGGAAGACAGGACCAAATGGTACATCTTTTCGCTCGCCTCTTTCATACTGCTTCATTTTGATGTTTGTGCTGCGAATTACGGAAATAAATCCGAGATAATCAAGAGGCGGGGTAAATTAATTTACCGCAGTGGCAAAATAAGGTTGGGAATACTTGGAAGTAAGTGACGGGTGAGGAAAGGAAAGACGGAGAAAGGGAGGCTAAACTTCACGTTGCTTTTTAGTTGAACTGCAAATTGCTTAAAATTAAGATGTTGCAATAATGCAAAAATTCTACATGAGGTGAAAAGGGGCGGTTTAGGGCAAAAAACGGCTCACTTAAAATTCTTGCAAAATGGTAAATGCTTTGTAATCAAGAATGTATGATGTAACTAAAAAGCAACGTGGAATTGGGACATTCATCATTAAGGGCCTTGAAGGGCCTTGAGGGCCGTGCTGTAATGCTGCCATGCAGGAAAGCCATGCAGTGCCGGACGGTGACCCCGGTCGTGGTGTAGGTCGTGCGGTGCTGCTCCGGTGTCAGAGCAGCAGGAGGGCGGTGCGGTAGACGATGAAGGCGACAATCCAGGCGAGGACGATGGTGTAGACGGCGGAGATGACGGCCCATTTCCAGCCGCCGCTCTCGTTCTTGATGGCGACGAAGGTGGCGATGCAGGGGAAATATAGCAGGACGAAGACCATGAAGGCGAGGGCCGCGGCCGGGGTGGTGGTCCGGGCCAGGGCGTTCTGCAGCATGGTGTCGCCGGAGACGGTCTCACTGACGGCTTCAGTGGCGCCGTCTGTGCCGGGATTGCCAGCGGTTGCAGGGAAGCGCTCCTGCTCACCGCTGTAGAGTACGCCCATGGTGCTGACCACAAGCTCCTTCGCGGCTACACCGGAGATGATGCCGACGCCCATCTTCCAGTCGAAGCCGAGGGGCTCGAGGACGGGCTCGATGGCCTTGCCGATCATGCCGATGTAGGAGTTCTCCTGCTGCTCGGCGGCGGTGGCCCAGCGGTCGTGATGGGGGAAGTATCCCAGGAACCAGATGATGATCGAGGCTACGAGGATGATGCCGGCCATCTTGTGCAGGTACTGCTTGCCTTTCTCCCAGGTGTGGCGGAAGACGGACTTGGAGGTCGGGACGCGGTAGGGCGGCAGCTCCATGACGAAAGGCAGGTTGTCGTCCTTGATGAAGCGGCTCATCACCTTGGCCGAGATGATGGCCATGACGATGCCGAGGGCATAGAGGCCGAGGAGCACGAGCGAGCCGTTGCGGGGGAAGAAGGCCCCAGCCACGAGGATGTAAACGGGCAGGCGGCCGGCGCAGGACATCATGGGGATGATGAGCATGGTGACCAGGCGGCTCTTATGGTTCTCGATAGTGCGGGTGGCCATGATGGCTGGCACGTTGCAGCCGAAGCCCATGATCATGGGGATGAACGACTTGCCGTGCAGGCCTATCTTGTGCATGAGCTTGTCCATGATGAAGGCGGCGCGGGCCATGTATCCGGAGTCCTCCAGCAGGGAGATGAACAGGTAGAGTATCAGGATGTTGGGCAGGAATACCAGCACGCTGCCCACTCCTCCGATGATACCGTCCACCACCAGGTCCTTCAGCATGCCCTCCGGCATGGTGGTGGCCACGAAGGCCCCGAATTTCTCCACCAGCCACTCAATCCAGGTCATCGGGTATTCGCCCAGGCGGAAGGTGGCCTCGAAGATGATGTACAGCAGCAGGATGAATATCGGGAAGGCGGCCCAGCGGTTGGTGACCACGGCGTCTATCTTGTCGGTTATGGTATGCTTTTTCCGCACCTGTCCGGGAGTGTAGGTCTCCTTGAGGGCGCCCTGGACGAAGGCGTACTTGGCGTCTACGATGGCGGCCTCGGCATTGGTACCTCCGAGCAGTCCCTCTATGCGCCTGTTCTCCTCGAAGCGGGCGGCGATGATCTCGTCGTGGTTGGGCAGGGCCTCTACTATGGCCTCCACGTCGGAGTCGTTTTCGAGATACTTGATAGCGAGCCAGCGGGTGGAATAGTGGGTGCGTATGTCGTCGTTCTTCTGAATCAGCAGCTTGATGCGGTCGATGCTGTTCTCCAGCTCCTGGCCGTGGTTGATGTGGATGTGGCGGGACAGGGACGGCTCGTTGTGCTCGTAGATCTGGATGACGGTGTCGAACAGCCTGTCGATGCCCTGCCCGCTGCGGCTGACGGTGGGAACCACCGGCATACCGAGCAGATGTCCGAGGGTGACGGTGTCGAGCTTGTCCCCGCGGGCTTCCAGCTCGTCGTACATGTTCATGGCCATGACCACGCGGAGGTTCATGTCGATGATCTGGGCCGTCAGGTAGAGGTTGCGTTCGAGGTTGGAGGCGTCCACCACATTGATGACCACATCGGGGATATTGTCGATCAGGTTCTTGCGGACGTACAGCTCCTCAGGGCTGTAGGCCGAGAGGGAGTAGGTGCCGGGCAGGTCGACGAGGACAAAATGGTAGCCCTTGTATTCGAAGCGCCCTTCCTTGGCATCGACGGTCACTCCGCTGTAGTTGCCGACCCTCTCGTGGGAGCCGGAGGCAATGTTGAACAGGGAGGTCTTGCCGCAGTTGGGATTGCCCACGAGGGCGACCCGCACGGTGTGGCGGCGCTCCTCCGCGAGCTGCCGCATCCTCCGGTCGAGGTCCTCCGCATCGGAGCAGTCCGGTTCGCGGCAGCTCAGTCCGGGGGTGCCGGCAGAATTCCGGGATGCCTCCGGCTCTGCGGCATTGTCCTGAGATGTCTGGGCCTTGGCCTCGCTCTCGCTGATGACCTCTATCTCGCGGGCCTCGTCCCTGCGGAGCGATATCTTGTATCCTATGATCTCGTATTCTATGGGGTCCCTGAGAGGGGCGTTGAGCACCACCCTGACCTCCTTTCCCTTGATGAATCCCATCTCGGTGATTCTCTTGCGGAAGGAGCCGTGTCCGCTCACTTTGACGATAATACCTCTTTCACCTGTTTTCAGATCCGAAAGTTTCATGCTGCAAATGGTCTCTAAATCCGGGCAAAAATACCACTCTTTCCTGACAGAGACAATACCAACTGTTAGGTATTTTCACCCGGCACCGGACAAAAAAGAAGGGAGGCCGGCGAATCACTTCGCAGCCTCCCGTGAAAAACAGGTATGACAGCTTCGAAAAGCAGTTTGGGTTATCTGGTCCAGCCTGCCATCCAGTTGCTGTCGGCGGAGATGGCTCCGGCGAAGGAGGCAGACTCGAAGAATGAGTCGATGGTGCTGGCGTCAAGGTCTCCGGCAATGGTTCCGAAGAAGTTGTCGGTCAGGCTGAAGGTGTAGTCCACCTGGTTGTGGTTGGCCTCGGCGAGGAACATATCCTGGGTGTAGAGGATATTGTCGCTGTCGCTGGATACTCCGTTGGAAAGATATACGTGCTTGAGTACGGAGGTACCGTCGGCAAGAGCCTCCTCAGTGTGGGCGGTCTCTGTAGTCAGGGCGCGGGGCTTGCCGGTTACGATGGCGTTGTAGAGCTCGACCTCTGTACCGGCGCGGAGACGGATACCGCGTTTGTTCTCATCGGAGTTGTTGCCTACGAGGGTTACGTTTGCAAGAACGGGGTGGGAGATGGGAGCGGCTACCTCATCGTTGTCATTGTTGTCGCACTCCATGAGGGCGTCGCACTCAGCGGAGATCTGGTAGGCTACCATGAACTGGCCCTTTCCGCTCCATCCTTCAGTCCAGTCGAAGGAGTCGTCGGTGTTGTCGGTGGATACGAGGTATCTAACGTTCACTGTGCCGCCGAACCACTCGAAGCCGTCGTCAGAACCGCCGTAGGCCTGGAGATGGTCCACTGTGGTGCCGTCACCCACGCCGTAGAAGGTGAAGCCGTTGGCCTCTTTCTCCTCGGAGAAGGCGTATCCGCCGTACTCTACGCGGACGTACTGGAGAGTACCGGAGTTGTCGTGTGCGTCGTTTCCGCCGTAGGAGGCGTCACCGATCTCGGACTTGGCACCGGCACCGGCATTGATGGGGGCCTTGCCGCAGATGTGGATACCGCCCCATGCACCGGCTTCCTGCCTCTGGGCTGTCATCACGATGGGAGCGTCGGCTGTACCGCGGGCGTCGATCATGGCACCCTGCTCAATGAGGAGATAGTCTACGATGTCGTCGTCCTGGGCTGTGATTACAGTACCGGGTTCAATGGTCAGAGTGGCTCCTTCCTTTACATGAAGGCCTCCGATAAGGATGTAATTGACACCTGCCCTGAGGGTCATGTCCTCGGTGATGTCGCCTTCGAGCTCTACAGTGGCGGTGCCTGTGCTGCCGCCGTCAGCGGAGAGGGCCCAGCCGCTGGTCCAGTCGTTGCCGGAGGGGAGGGCTCCAGCATAAGCTGCATTGTCGAAGAATGAGTCGATGCCGGAAGCGTCGAGACCGCCGTCAATTGTTCCCATAATGCTGTTGGTGAGCTCTGCTGCATAGCCCACAGCATTGTGGTTGTCATTTGCGAGGAAATCGTTCTGGTCGTAGAGGACAGAACCTTCCTCGTTGTCGCTCGAAACGCCGGAGGAAAGATAGACGTACTGGAGCTTGGAGGTGCCGTCGGCGAGGGCCTTCTCGGTGCCTTCGGTCTCAGTGGTCAGAGCGCGGCCCTTGCCGGTTACGATGGCGTTGTATATCTCGGCCTGTGTGCCGGCGCGGAGACGTACACCGCGTCCGTCAGCTCCGTTGCCCACGAGGGTGACGTTGGAGAGAATGGGGTGGGAGATGGGCTCGGCATAGTTGTCATTGTCGTTGTTGTCAGCCTCGATGAGAGCGTCGCACTCGTCGGAGATCTGCTGGGCGATCATATACTGGCCCTTTCCGCACCAACCCTCTGTCCAGTCGAAGGAGTCGTCGGTGTTGTTGGTGGAGATCAGGTATTTCACGTTTACAGTACCGCCGAACCACTCGAATCCGTCGTCAGAGCCGTTGATGGCCTGGAGGTGGTCCACTGTGGTGCCGTCGCCCACACCGTAGAATGTGAAGCCGTTGGCCTCTTTCTCCTCGGAGAAGGCATATCCGCCGTACTCTACGCGGACGTACTGGAGGATACCGGAGTTGTCGTGAGGCTCGTTTCCGCCGTAGGAGGCGTCACCGATCTCGGACTTGGCGTCAGTGCCGGCGTTGATGGGGGCCTTGCCGCAGATGTGGAGGCCGCCCCATGCACCGGCTTCCTTACGGGTGGAGGTCATCACGATGGGAGCGCTTGCGGTACCGCGGGCGTCAATCATTGCGCCCTGCTCTATGAGGATGTAGTCTACCTGGTCGTCATCCTGGGCTACGATGGTCACACCGGGCTCGATGGTCAGAGTGGCGCCGGCCTTTACATGGAGGCCTCCGGTGAGGGTGTAGGTCTGACCCTCTTCGAGGATGCGGTTCTCGGTGATGTCGCCGATGAGGTCCACCTCAGGGTCAATGATCTGGGGATTTTTCTCTTCGCAGGATACAGCCACCATAGCTGCTCCGAGGGCGAGAATGAAAAGTTTTTTGTTCATTTTTAAAAGATTTAGAAATGTTTATAATTTTTAATTTTTTTAAAAATCGAGTTTGACTCCCACTCCTATGCCTCTGCCGAGCCTGTAGCTCTCGGTCAGCATGTCAGTGCCGAGGTCGGGAACGTTCTGGGTGAAGCGGTATTCGGAGTCGAGCAGGTTGGTCAGGGAGAGTTCTACGCTCCATATCTTAGTAATCTGGTAGGCTATGTTGGCGTCAATGGTGTGGATGGGGGCCTGCATGATGTTGCCGAGTCCGTAGATACCCACTGCCTGGATGCGGGGGCCCTGGACGTTGTAGAGCAGGGAGACGGACAGGGATGATTCCTCGCCGAACTCGGGGGCGTAGGTGATGAAGGCGTTTCCGAGGTAGGGAGAGGCTCCCTGGAGGGCCCTGCGGCTGTCGGTGTAGATGCCGCCGTTGGCCAGTAGGGTTACGTCGGTGTACATCAGGGAGATGTTGCCGCCTACGGTGAAGTATCTGAAGGACTGGGTGCGGAACTCGGCCTCAAGACCGGCGGCCATACCCTGCTCGGCGTTCCTGAAGGTGTGTACGATGGCTCCGCCGGAGGTCTCCTGCACGCGCTCGATAGGGTCTTTCAGAATCTTGTAGTAGGCTCCTATCGAAAACATGTGCTTGTTGTTTGTGGAGAAGTACTCGTACTTGAGGTCGAAGTTGTAGTTGTAGCCGTTGGTCAGCTGGTCGTTACCGCGTAGCTCGGCGCTTCCGTAGGACTCCTTATAGAGGAAGGGGGCCATCTCGATGAACGAGGGACGGGTAACGGTGATGGAGGAGGCGAAGCGGAAGGTATGCTTGTTCTTGAGGGTGTACTTCACGTTAAGGGCGGGGAAGAAGTCGCCTTTGTTGAGACGGGAGATGCTTTCCCTTGAGGCGTCGTTCCAGTACTGTACCCACTGCTGCGAGTACTCGTAGCGGACTCCGAGGCCTAACATCAGGTCGGTCAGGGGGTAGTACTCCACCTCTGCGAAACCGGCTATGATACGGTGCCCGGCGTAGTAGTTGTTCTTGGGCTGGGCATCCCTGTCGATGGTGATGAGACCGTCGGCTATGCTCTGGGAGTTGAGGAAGGAGGAGGGGGTGTAGATGTCGCTGATGACGGGGTTGATGCCGGTCAGGTTGTAGTAGAACCTCATCGAGTTGTAGTCACGGGTCTTGTCCTTGTAGGCGGCTCCGAAGATGAGGCGGCTCTGCTCGCCGAAGTGGAAGGTGGGCTTGACCTCACCGACGATTTCCTGCTCGGAGAGCTCTCCGAAGTAGCGCATGGTCTCCTGGCGGTTGAGCTTGAAGAGGGACAGGCTGCCGTCCTCGCCCTTGCGGTACATTACCTGGCGGCGGTCAGGCTCGTTGCTGTCGGTCATGCCGTAGGACACTTTCCAGTCCAGGTTCCAATGGGGATGCAGGGTGTGGCTGCCTCCGAGCTGGGTGTTCCACAGGGAGTAGGAGTGTGCTATGGAGTTGCTGCCGAGAAGCATGTTGTCCTCTGCGTCATAGCCGTCGCGGAGCTTGTAGTCTTCCATGGCGTTCTTGGCGTACAGGGTGGTCAGGCTTATCTTGTCGCCGTTCTGGAAGAGATAGCTGAGGCTCAGCAGTCCGGTCAGGTCAAGACTGTGTTCGTAAGCGTTGTAGGTGAACTCGTCCATGTGCTGGCCCTGTGTATTGATGTTGGTGATGTAGGCGTCGTAGATGTTTTGGCTGCCGGAGGATATGGAGGCGGAGGCCAGGAGGCTGAGCTCGTCTCCGTTCCTGAGACCGAAGGTGCGTCCTCCGGATACCGAGCCGGAGATGTCGGGCAGGGCCATCGACTTGCGGATGTCGAACGAGGTGCCGAAGGGGTCGTTGTCCACGATGTACTCGCGGAAGTCGGGCAGGCTCATTTCGCGGACATTGCGGGGCAGGTTGTTGTCATGGAGCAGCCATCCGTTGCGGTCCGGGCGGTAGGTGTCGGTAAATGTGGTGCCGATGGTTCCGTTGAGGCCCAGGGAGACGGAGAGGAAACTGTCCTCGATGTTCTCCTTGGTGGCAATGTCGATATGCGCTCCGGAGTAGTCGGCGAAGCTGGTCGCGGTGTAGACCTTGGTCACGGTGATGTTCTGGAGCACCGAACTGGAGAAGATATCCAGGGGGATGAGCTTGTTGTCCGGGTTCGGGGAGGCTACCGGCAGTCCGTTGAGGGTAGTAAGGCTGTAGCGGTCGCCGAGTCCGCGGACGAAGAGCTGGCCGGAGCTGTTGAACGATACGCCGCTCATGGTCTCCACGGCCTCGGCCACGTTGGAGAGGCCCTTCGCAGATATCTCCGCCGCTCCTATGTTCTCCACGGCCTGGGCCGATACCTTGCGGTCGTTGATCAGGGCACCGACGGACTCGGGGTCCTTGCGGGCCACGATCACTGCGGTTTCCAGTGTCTCCGACTGGAATGTCATGTTGAGGTCCAGGGTGAGCTCATCGCCCTTCCCCAGTTTGATGACCTGGGACTTGAGGTCGTCGTAGCTTATGAAATAGAGGCCCAGGACACCCTCGACACCTTCAGGTATCTGGAGGATGTAGCTCCCGTCGGCCTCGGTCTGCGTGCCGGTCATATTCGCGGTAGGGTCATCCACAACCCTCTCGAACATGACTACTACGCCTGCGAGCTGCTCTCCGGTCTCACTGTCGCGGACCACGCCCTTGACAGTCTGTGCCAGTGCCGCCGCACTGTTGAATAAAATGAAAGTAGAGATGATGAAAACTGCTTTTAGAAGAAATCTGTTCATATATGCTTTCCTGTTTTACGGCCGCAAAAGTATGCCCCGCGTGTTTCAGCAGTGATACGGGCGGATTAAAATCATATTACGCGGTGTTACGTGAATGTAGCAGAAGTTTCAATGATGTTACGGCTGTTTCGGCAATATGTTGTATCTTAGATGCTTGAATTGTAACATCGCCTGTAACCATGAGTCACAGAAACACCATTTTCCGCCTTCTCACGGCCCTTCTGGCCGTATTGACGCTCATCCCTGCCGGTCTTGCCGCCCGCGGTACCGGAGAGCACCGCATCATTCCCCGTCCTGCCTCAATCCATTTTACTTCAGGAGTTTATGATCCTGCGGCCGCTTCTTCTGCCGGCCCTGACGTGCGGATAAGTCCCCGTCCCGGAGCCGTGTCCGGAGCTTACCGCCTGCGGGTGACCCCCGGGGGTGTGCAGGTCGAGGCCGCCGACAGCGCCGGGGCCTTCTACGCCATGCAGACCCTGGAGGCGCTGCGGGACCCGGCCACAGGCATTGTCCCATGCGTGGAGGTGGAGGACGCGCCCCGCTTCCAGTGGAGGGGTTTCATGCAGGACGTGTCCCGGCATTTTTTCAGCATAGAGTACCTGAAGAGGCAGATAGACGCCATGGCCCGCCTGAAGCTCAATGTCCTGCACCTGCATCTGACCGATGCCGCCGGCTGGAGGGTGGAGATAGACCGCTATCCCCGGCTGACCTCCTTCGCTGCGTGGAGAGAGGGAGCGCTGTGGAAGGACTGGTGGTTCGGAGAGCGGAAGTACCTGCCGGAGGGTACGCCCGGAGCCTACGGGGGATATTATACCAAGGAGGAGCTGAGGGAGCTGGTGCAGTATGCGGCGGAGCGCTGCATCACCATTGTCCCCGAGATAGAGATGCCCTCGCATTCGGAGGAGGTGCTGACCGCCTATCCGGAGCTTTCGTGTACGGGAGAGCCTTACCGGCACTCCGATTTCTGCATAGGTAAGGAGGAAACGTTTGAGTTTATTGAAAATGTACTCACGGAGATAATGGAGGTTTTCCCCTCGCAGTACATCCATATCGGAGGGGACGAGGCGTCCAAAAAAGCCTGGGCGGAATGTCCGCTGTGCCAGGCCCGCATGAAGGCGGAAGGTCTGGCGGATGTGGACGAACTACAGAGTTACATGATCAGACGGATAGGCCGTTTCCTCGAGGCTCACGGGCGGACGCCGGTCGGCTGGGACGAGATACTTCAGGGCGGGGCGGATTCGGCCGCAGTGGTCATGGCGTGGCGGAGCGTGGAGGAGGGAGAACGGGCCGCCTCGGGAGGCAACCGAACGGTCATGACCCCCGGAGCGTATTGTTATTTCGACACTTATCAGGACGATCCCTCCACGCTGCCTACGGCTATGGGCGGATATCTGCCGCTGTCTAAAGTCTACTCTTTCGAGCCTGTACCATCCGGGCTCTCCCCCGATGAAGCCGCGAAGATAATAGGTGTGCAGGCCAATCTCTGGTGCGAATATGTCCCCACGGAGCAGCATGCCGAGCTGATGATCTACCCCCGGCTCTATGCCCTCGCGGAGGTGGCCTGGAGTCCCGCGTCCGGCCGGGACTATGAGGATTTCCACCGGCGGGCGCTGGCGCTGTGTGCTCAGATGGAGGCAGAGGGGTACAATGTTTTCGACCTGGCCCGCGAGGTGGGGGACCGTCCCGCCTCACAGCAGCCTGTGGAGCATCTGGCCCGGGGATGTAAGGTTATCTACAATGCGCCTTATAATTCCACGTATGCCGCAGGAGGGGATACGGCTCTCACGGATGGTCTGCACGGGGGCTGGACCTACGGGGACGGCCGGTGGCAGGGCTTCATCTCCCGGGGGCGGCTCGATGTGACCGTGGACCTGGGCCGGGTGCAGGATGTATGCTCGGTGGAGCTGGACTTCATGCAGGTCTGCGGCCCGGAGGTCTTCCTGCCCGCGGAGGTGGTCATCTCCGCATCTTCGGACGGGGTTAGTTTTGTGGAACTGCGGCGCATCACCCGCGAGGTGGTACGCGATGACCGCGTCACCTTCGTCACTGACGGCTGGTATGCGGACGGTCAGGCTGTCTCCGCCCGCTACATCCGCGTCCAGGCCCGCTCCGGCCCCTACGGCGGATGGGTCTTCACCGACGAGATAGTCGTCCGCTGATTATTTTGTCGGGACGCGGAGGGCCCGCATGGCGTTGAGGACGGCCAGGACGGTGACGCCGACGTCGGCGAAGACGGCGAGCCACAGGGTGCCGAGGCCGAAGGCGGCGAGGAGCAGGATGGCGGCCTTGATGCCGATGGCCAGCCAGACGTTCTGGCGGGCGATGCGGAGGGTGCGGCGGGAGATGGAGACGGCCGTTGCGATCTTGGTGGGACGGTCGTCCATCAGCACCACGTCGGCGGCCTCTATGGCGGCGTCGCTGCCGAGTCCGCCCATGGCGATGCCCACATCTGCCCGCTTGAGCACCGGGGCGTCGTTGATGCCGTCCCCGACGAAGGCGAGACTGGTTCCCCGTGGCTTGGCAGCCAGCAGCTCTTCCAGGCACCGGACCTTGTCGGCTGGCAGCAGGCCGGCGCGGTAGGAGCCGATTCCGATCCTGGAGGCCACGTCGCGGGCCGTTTCCTCCCTGTCGCCGGTCAGCATGACGGTATCTCCGACCCCGAGCCGCCGGAGGGCCGCTATTGCTTCCGCGCTGTCCTCCTTCACCCTGTCATTGATGACGATGTGCCCGGCGTATTGTCCCTCCACCGCTACGTGGATGATGGTGCCGGTGCGGTGACAGTCGTGCCATGCCGCTCCGACAGCCTCCATCATCCGGGCGTTGCCTACGCAGACCGTGCGGCCTTCCACATTGGCCCTGATGCCCTGACCGGCGATTTCCTCCACGTCAGTGACTGAGCAGCCGTCGGTCGCCTCGTTGGGGAATGCCGCCCTGAGGGCCTCGCCTATCGGATGGGTGGAGAAATGCTCCACGTGGGCGGCCAGATGCAGGAGCTCGTGCTCCGTGATGGCTGCGGGGGCTGCTGATCCGGGCTTTGCGGCTGCTTCCGGATGCACGGCCTCCACTGCGAATTCTCCTCGGGTGAGGGTGCCGGTCTTGTCGAATACCACTGTCCCGACATTTGCCAGGGAGTCCATGAAGCTGCTGCCCTTGATGAGGATGCCTCTGCGGGAGGCGCCGCCCAGACCGCCGAAGAAGGTGAGGGGAACGCTGATTACCAGGGCGCAGGGGCAGGATACCACTAAGAAAATGAGGGCGCGGTGGAACCAGGTGGCGAAGGAGGAGGCGAAGCCGTTTCCGGACAGCAGCGGCGGTACGAATGCCAGCAGGAGGGCGACGGAGACCACGATCGGGGTGTAGATGCGGGCGAAGCGGGTGATGAAGGATTCGCTGCGGGATTTGCGGGAGTCGGCGTTTTCCACGAGCCGGATGATCTTCGAGACGGTGCTCTCGCCGAAGGTTTTCGTAGTCCTGATGCGGAGGACACCGGAGAGGTTGATGCAGCCGGAGGCCACGTCGTCACCTTTTTCGACGTCCCGGGGCAGGCTCTCTCCGGTGAGGGCCACGGTGTTGAGCGAGGACGAGCCTTCGATGACCGTGCCGTCGAGAGGTATTTTGTCTCCGGGCCTGACCACGATGATCTCTCCCGGCCTGACCCCTTCCGGAGACACCGTCTGCGTCCTGCACCCGCGTTCCACCTCTGCCGTATCCGGTCTTATCTCCATCAGATGCGATATGCTGTCCCGGCTCCGGCCTTCTGCGTAACTCTCGAACAGCTCGCCCACGGCGAAGAAAAGCATGACAAAGACCGCTTCCGGGAATTCAGTCTCCGCTCCGGGCAGAAAGCCGATGCAGAGGGCGCCGATGGTGGCGACGGACATCAGGAAGTGCTCGTTGAAGATGTTTCCGTGCGCGATTCCCTCCGCCGCTTCCTTGAGGGTGCCGGAACCGATGAGCAGATAGGGAACGAGATAGACGAGAAGCAGCTGCCAGGTCTGCAGGGCGCAGTATCTCTCGATGAGGACGGCTGCGGCGAGCAGGACGGCTGTGACGGCGATGAGGGTTATCTGCCGCTTTGTGCTGCTGTGGGCGTGACGGTGATGCTCGTGCTTGTGCTCGTGGTTGTTGTGCCCCTCTGTGTCCTCATGGGTGTGACAGCTGTGACAGCTGTGGCTGCCGTGAGCCTTGCCGTCGGATTTCAGCAGGTTTTCGCTTTGTATTGGCTGTGCCTGCAGTTCATTTTCCTGAGGTATCGCACGCTGTTGCTGTTCTCTCATAAACTTTTATTTTGTTATTTTGTTTATGGTGCGAAATTACAGATGCCGGGATGCAACTAAGTTTCAGAGGGCGGGCCGGATGTCAGTTTGCAACCGGGTTGCATGATGGGGAATGGTTGTGGTGGTCAGGATGGAGCTGATGACTAGGATGCTTGAGTTCTGCCTATGCCGTGGCAGCGGCTATGATTATGGCACTGCTCCGTCTGGTTACTGTATGGTTTGGGCTCAGCCTGATTTGTGGCAGTTGCGTCTGTGCGCTTAGACTATGGGCTTGCGTTTGGAACACTCGGGGCAGAGACCCTTGACGGTGTAGTTGATGGTCTCGATACGATAACCTTCCGGCAGGGCGACTACGGGTATCTTGACGTCCTCGATGCAGAATGTCCGGCGGCACTCCTCGCAGTAGAAATGGATGTGGCGGTTTTCGACCCGGCAGACGGTGGATTCGCAGCGGCATATCTCGTATTTTGTGGATCCGCTGCCGTCCTCGAACGAATGAATCGCGTGATGTTCGAGCAGGACGTTGAGGGTGCGGAATATCGTGGACTTGTCCATGGTCTCCAGTTCTGTTTCCAGTTCGGTCATGGATACGGGATGAGTGAGCTCCGAGAGTTTCTGGAGTACGAGGATGCGGGCCGCGGTCGGGTGGATGCCGTGGGCCTGGAGTTGCTGCTCGATAGTTTCTACTGCCATTTCCTTAGGTTGGTTTTCGGATGCGAAGATGGGAAAAAGTGCGGATAAATGAAAAACATTTCGCGAAAAGTGGCCCTGGCTGTGTCGTGACACCCCGCTGAAGGGTAAGGCAAGAGGCCTCGTGGCCTCGAATGCGTTATGTCGCCTATTCTGAGCATTGGCTGATGCGTTGGTGATGATGATGAATGATGATGATGCGGTAGTGACTGTCAGTGTCTGTTATGAGTGTTTTCGCCATAACTTGGTGATTATTCGTGGTTTGACTGATTTTCCCGAGCAACAGACTGAGCCCTGGTCCCATGTGTCTGTAAAGCGCTGATTCTGAAAATGCGCTCAGTCACAGCTGTTTTGTGCAAAATACGGATAACAGACTCAAAGTGTGCCATTTTGCGCAACCGAGCATAGAGATACCTGAGGGGCATTTGTCGTTCACATACCTCTTTTGAGTGTAGTCAGTCTGTAAATTGTATTTTTAGGATAAATTTCTTATTAACAATGATTTATGAATATTTTGCAATAACAGACACGGGGTGACAGAAGAGGTTATTCTCTGTGTGCCAGGGCGCTGATGAGTGTGAGGTAGGCGGGAGGCGCATCTGGTCTGCCCCACTGGAGTTCAATGCCGAAGAGTCCGGAGGTGGTGCGGGTTACGTCTAGGCCGAGGGTCTCGAGGGAGGGACGGATGCTTTCGGGGTGGCGGCAGGGCAGGTTCTCGCGGCGGGTGCAATGCTCCGGCGGGCAGAGCAGGCAGGTGCCGGCGAAGAAGGCGCGGGCGGCAGGGGCTCCTACGGCATTGGCTCCGCTAGGCATGGCTGTCTGTGGGTTTCGAAGTGTTGTACGTTCAGCCTGTGCCTCAATATCCTGCTCCATTCCGAGGAGCATCCGGTCGAGCCGCTGCCGTTCCCGGCGGATAATCAGGTCGACTGTCTCCGGGGTGAGCGCGACTCCTTCCGAAGGAGTTATCACGGTGGCCAGCAGCGAGATGGTTGTATATTTCCCCAGAAGTGCCGTCTCGTCGAAATCGTAGGGAGGGCAGGCCCAGCAGTTGCCGTAGCGGCCACATTCAAGGCAGTATCCCCGCACCCGTGCGAAGTCCCGGTAGCCGGCGATGTATTCGGCCATCGGCATTTTCAGCCATCGGTCCTGCGCGGTGTATGCCGCTGCGTGGCCCGCCGCATTTGCCTGTGTCATATTTCCCTGAGTAACGTCTTTCTGTGCCATATTCGTCCGCAAATATACTCAATCCTTCCGCAGCGGCAGCAAATCCCGTGATTCGGTGCCGTTGTGGCAGCCGCATGTCACCGTTACCTTCGCTGTGGCCTTTCTGAGCGGCATTGTCCTTCGCGT
The DNA here is from genome assembly GCA_944326235.1 of uncultured Bacteroidales bacterium. Taxonomy (GTDB): domain Bacteria; phylum Bacteroidota; class Bacteroidia; order Bacteroidales; family UBA932; genus Coprenecus. The sequence continues at coordinate 60,852 of CALVDH010000009.1, forward strand.
TCCCTTCCGCAGCGGCAGCAAATCCCGTGATTCGGTGCCGTTGTGGCAGCCGCATGTCACCGTTACCTTCGCTGTGGCCTTTCTGAGCGGCATTGTCCTTCGCGTTCCCTTCCGCAGCGGCAGCAAATCCCGTGATTCGGTGCCGTTGTGGAAAACTGGACGTCGGAGCATACGTCAAAAAATAATCGGCACCTGAACCGATAAAGAAAAAAATTATTTTTAACTTTGAGACAGAAATCCAAAATCTACTGAGCCATGAAAACAAAAGCATTTCTTTCAACACGCTGCCTGTGTGCAGCCATGACCGGATTCCTGATGCTGACGGCGGTTTCGTGCGGGCAGAAGGACAACGGTACGGGGCTGGTCTCCGTGAAGTATTCGCAACTGCCGCAGGGGGAGGACCTGATGCTGTCGGAGCTGGTCGGCGAGCTGGAGTTTATTGTCCTGGACAGCGATACTGCGGTGGCCTATACGCCTATGGCATGGATCAATGTGTCGGACAACTACATTTCCACCTATTCGATTGCGCCGCGGACGCCTTTGAAGTTCTTTGACCGCTCTACAGGGAAATTCCTAAGGACCTATGGAGCTGTAGGCCGCGGTCCCGGGGAGTTCCTGCAGATATCGTCCGTGCAGATAGACGAGGCGGGAGGGAAGATCTGGATGAGGACTTATCCGGATATCAATCAGTTGCACGCCTACGATATCGCGACCGGGGAGATGGAGGATGTCCCGCTGGCCTACAGCACGGATGACGGGTCATGGCTGGACTATAGTTTCAAGGTAGACGGTCTGGAGCGGAATATCACGGTGGCTGTAAAGCCGGAGAACAACGGCTGTCCGGCTCTGGCCTGGTGCCAGGACTATGAGGGCAATGTGCTCTGGGAGATCCCTAAGACGTATTCATTCCCGGAAGATAACCGCGCCATGATGGACACGGACCGCAATGTGCAGGGGATGCTGGATGTGTCATACCGCTCTACGAATACGATGCAGGATACGGTCTGGCTTTACGGAGGCGGGGAGGCTCATCCGCTTCTGACGATCAGTTTCGGACAGACGGAGCAGTCGGAGGCTGCCGGCTATACGGACGGCAACTACATCTATTTTACGACGGTCCTGCCAGGCCATATTGTGATGATTGTCACGAAGCAGGGCAAATCGGTAATGAAGGAGGGAGTCCGGCATGTCAGTACGGAACCGCTGCCCGGAGTAATCATGGACCGCAGGACCGGGGATGTTCATCTCGGCGGGGTGGTCAATGATTTGATGGACGGTGAAGGGGTCGGTATCGGGGATTTTGTTGACGGCTACGCGGTCTGTCAATATGATGCGGCGAGTTTCATGGAGGCCGGCCGCACCGCTCTCGAGTCCGGCAATCTCAGCGATGCCGCCCGTGCCCGTATCTCGGAAATCCTCTCGGTGCTCTCGGAGGAGGACAATGATGTGCTGATGATTGCGCCGCTCAACAAGTAGCGCCCGTTCTTTTCCACAAGGGCTGCGGATTCGCGGAATACACTCCTTCGGGAGGAGTCGTGAAAATGTGCGTTTACGGCACTCCTTTGGAAGGAGTACGGAGGTGAAGCATGGGCAGAATGGCTTTACAGGTGCTGTGGCGCGGATTCGCGGAATACACTCCTTCGGAAGGAGTCGTGAAAATGTGCGTTTGCGGCACTCCTTTGGAAGTAGTACGGAGGTGAAGCATGGGCAGAATGGCTTTACGGAGTGCTGTGGTACGAATTTGCGGAATACACTCCTTCGGGAGGAGTGTTTGAAGAGGGCAGTTTGGGAACTCCTTCGGATGGTGGGAAGGAGTATGGAGGCGGGGCGGGAGGAGTAGGCGGAGGAAATGGGAAGTTGGCTGGGAAAGGAAAAGTTTTGTATTTTTGGGAACTTTTCAGGAAAATGTTCGGTACAATGGCAAGATTCAAGGATAGAAGAAGCATCCGGAAATATTCGCGGCGCGGGATTCCGGAGGGACTGATTGCGGCTATGGCCGAGGAGGCTTTGAGGGCTGCGACTATGGGCAATATGCAGCTGTATTCGCTGGTGGTCACTGAGGACGGGCCGGAAAGGGAGGCTCTGGCAGCGGCGCATCATCATCAGCCGATGGTTCAGGAGGCTCCGGCGGTGCTGACGTTCTGCGCGGACTTTCACAGGTTCAGCCGGTGGTGTGAGGAACGGGACGCTGCGCCGGGCTATGGCAACTTTGTCTCTTTCATCAATGCGGCTACGGACACACTGCTGTTTGCCCAGGCGTTCATTACTCTGGCGGAGGAGTGCGGTCTGGGTACCTGCATCCTCGGTACGACGGTTTACAATCCCGATAAGATCATCGAGGCCCTGCATCTGCCGCCCCTCGTAGTGCCCGTGCTGACCGTCACCCTCGGCTGGCCGGACGAGGCTCCGGAGCAGACTGACCGCCTGCCGGTGGAGGCTATCCTGCACGCCGGTCATTATCACGACTATACAGCGGAGAATATTGACCGCATCTACGCTGAGAAGGAGGCTCTTCCTGAGAGCCGTTATTTCGTGGACCTCAACGGCACGGACAACCTCGCTCAGGTTTTCACCCGCTTCCGTTTCACGCGGCAGGAGTGCCTGGAGATGTCCGCGAAGATGCGGGAAGTACTGAAGTCGCAGGGGTTCTGTGAATGAGGTAAGGGCGATAAACGGCAAACAGTAACAGTAAGTAGTGTGCCATCTCAAAAATGTAAAAGTTTGGTGAGAGAATACCTCGTGTGCGGTTTAAGGGCAGTTGTGAGTGAGGACGGACAAACGGTAAGTAGTGCATCACCCATAAACTGCAATAGTTTGGTGTATAAGGCTTTATGATGAGGACATGCGCTTTTCGGCATGCTCCGGACTGGCGGCAAGCACACGCACCTTTCATAAGTTTCTGATTATTGAGTGATTACAAAACTACCCCGCGTCAGTACCGACCGTAAGTTTTGCTCAGATTGCCAAATATGTTACATTTGCGTACTGAAAGTTCAGACTGACGCACGATATGGAAATTTTCATCGACATAGTAGCCGTAATACTCGGCATCGTAGGCCTTCTCGGCTGTATTCTGCCCGTGCTGCCCGGTCCTCCGTGCAGTCTGGCGGGTATGTTTCTGCTATTTCTCTGGGGTTCGCCTCAAGCTCTGGACGACATCACCTGGCGTCTGCTGATCATCATGCTGATAGTCACGGTGATAGTGACCGTTCTGGACTATGTGGTGCCGGGCTGGCTGACCCGGGTGACCGGCGGCACGAAGTACGCTTCGCGCGGAGCGACGGCCGGCATGCTCGTAGGCATCCTGTTCTTCCCGCCCTGGGGCATGATCGCAGGAGCATTCATCGGGGCCCTCGCCGCCGAACTCTACTGGGGCGAGAAGAAGATGGGGCAGGGTCTCAAGGCCGCGACAGGCTCCTTCCTCGGCTTCCTGCTCGGGACGGGCCTCAAGTTCGCCGCTTCCGGAGTGATGCTCTACTACATCGTCATTGCCCTCATCCCGTAAATTATGCGATTTTCATTATGAGAAATTCATTATGAAATTTGCATAATGAAAAATTCATAATTACATTTGTGCCTGTAAACCATAGTAAATACAGGTGCGATATGAATCCTTTTATCATTGTCGGAGACGTTCCGAAAGAATACTTCTGTGACAGGGTAGCAGAATCAGACCACATAATCCGAAGTGTTACAGGAGGTGCAAATATGTGCCTTATCTCTGAGAGACGGTTGGGCAAATCCAAACTCATCCGTTTCTGCTATGACAGGGAGGAGATATCTGACAGATACTACACATTCTATGTGGATATTCTGCATACTGCATGTTTCCAGGAATTTACATACGAATTCGGTCAGGCTGTCTTCAACCGTCTGCGCTCCAGAAGCCGGAAGATGCTGCAGAACTTTGTCCAGGGGCTTAAATCCATTAATGCGGAATTCGGCTTCGACCCGGTCAGCGGCCTTCCGACATTCAGTTTAGGGCTTGGAGACATATCCCGCCCCGAATATACGCTGGCGGAGATCTTCCTGTGTCTTGAGCAGGCAGATCGTCCGTGCATCGTGGCTTTCGATGAGTTCCAGCAGATAGGCAAGTATCCTGAGAAAAATATCGAGGCCCTTCTCCGTTCGCATATACAGCATCTTGGCAATGTGCATTTTATATTCTCCGGCAGTGAGACCCACTTGCTGTCGCAGATGTTCATGTCATCAGCCAGGCCGTTTTATCACAGTGCCTCGATGCTGGAACTGAAACCGATTGATCCCGAGAAATATTCAGAATTCGTCATAAGACATTTTGAGAAAGGAAAGAAAAGAATTGCCCCGGAGGCAGTCGGCAAGGTGTACGGGCTTTTCGAAGGCAATACGTACTGTATGCAGAAGACTTTTCACGAGGCATACGCGACCGTGCCCGAGGGCGGGGAATGTACGGTGGCGATATTGAGGGAGACTGTGGACTCCATCATAGAGGAGGCTTCTGTGGGCTATCGTATGATGCTCTCGGATATTCCGTTAAGGCAGAAGGAACTGCTGTATGCCGTAGCCGGGGATGTCCGTGCCCAAAAGATAATGGGGGTGGACTTCATCCGCCGTCACTCTCTCGCCTCCAGCAGTGCAGTGCAGACAGCGGCGGCCAAGCTGACAAGTATGGAACTGCTGGCGGTCAGGGACGGAGTGTATTATGTCCCGGATATTCTTCTGAGAATGTTCCTGCAGCGGCTGATGAATCCTCAGAAGGAGTTTTTCCCGGAAGAATAATCAGACGGTGGTGTAGTTGCCGCGGGATAGGACGATGACGCGGCAGGCCATCTCGAAAAATACGGCGCGGCGGAAGGTGTCGGGGAAGTCGGGGCCGCAGGCGACCTGTCCGTGGTTGGACATCAGGACAATGTCGTGGGCGGTGAGGGCTTCTACGACCGCAGCGGCGAGCTCAGGGCTGCCGGGCGGGAGGAACGGCACCACAGGTACATCCCGGCCCACGTAGAGCGGTCCCTCGAGGGTTACATTGAAGTCTGCCGGCTTGTCCTTCATGCAGGCCACGACTGTGGCACAGGGGGACTGGAAGTGCAGGACGCAGCCGACTTCCGGCCTTTTCCGCATTGTCCCGAGGTGAAATCCGGCCTCCATCGTGGGACGCACTCCGTTCAGGGAGGTGCCGTCGCTGATGCGGCAGAGGGCGACCTGGTCTTCCCGCAGTTCCCCGAGCCAGGAGCCGGTCGCCGAGAGGAGGGCGCAGTCCTCATTGTCCTGGCCCTTGCACCGCAGGGAGAGGTTGCCGCTGCTGCACGACAGCAGCCCGGCCTCGGCGCATTTGTGGGCGCATTCCAGAAAATATTGTACTTCCTTTTCCATTTTACTGGATTTTACTGATTCCCCTGAGCCAGTTCCTGCTCCACGGGGTCGTCGTAGAGTTCCTGCAGCCGCAGGAGTTCCCGGTGCAGTTTCTTCTGGACGCGGCGGTAGGAGCGGTCTCCGTAGAGGTTGTGCATCTCGGTGGGGTCCTTCTCGAGGTCGTAGAGTTCCCAGGAGTCGATGTCGTGGCCGTAGAAATGAATGAGTTTATAGCGGTCGGTGCGGACTCCGTAGTGGCGGCGGGCGGCATGCTCACCGGGATATTCGTAGAAGTGGTAGTAGAGGGACTTGCGCCAGTGCATGCCTTTCCCGACCTTGCCGGTGCGCAGGAAGGAGAGGTAGGACTCGCCCTGGATGTCGTCGGGCACGGGTACTCCTGCCATCTCGAGGAAGGTGGGGGCGTGGTCGATGTTCTGGACCAGGGCGTCGACCTGGCCGTGGAAGCCGCCTGGATAGTGGGCCAGCAGGGGAGTGCGGAAGGATTCCTCGTACATGAAGCGTTTGTCGAACCAGCCGTGCTCGCCCATGTAGAAGCCCTGGTCGGAGGTGTAGATGACGAGGGTGTTGTCCCACAGACCGCTCTCCATCAGGTAGTCGAGGACGCGGCCGATGTTGCGGTCCACGTCACGGATGACGCTCAGGTAGTCGCTCATGTAGCGGCGGTACTTCCACTCGGCGAGGGCCTTGCCGGTGAGGCTGTCGGCCTTGAACTGCTCGATGATGGGGTCGTAGTAGGCGTCCCAGACGGCTTTCTGCTCCGGGGTCATGCGTCCGGTGGTGAGGCTTTCCCCGTCGCCGCCGCTGCCGTACATGGCGCGGCCGTACTCCTCCAGTCCGGTATCGGTGTGGATTTCACCCTCCTTGTCGGCCATCTTCAGGTCATAGACCAGGTCCATGTGGCGGTCGATCTCCATCTCCTGGGCGGCTGCGGCGGGACGTCCCTCGTAGTCGTCGTAGAAGTTGTCAGGCAGGGGCAGTTCGGCGTCATCGAAGGCCCCGAGGTCCTGCAGGTCGGGCATCCAGGTGCGGTGGGGCGCCTTGTGGTGCAGCAGCAGGCAGAACGGTTTCTCGGGATCGCGCTTATTCTTGAGCCAGTCGAGGGCCAGGTCGGTGGTGATGTCGGTGGCGTAGCCGGGGATGACGCGGCGCTCGCCGTTATCTATAAAGGTAGGGTTGTAGTACTGGCCCTGGCCAATGAGGATGTTCCAGTAGTCAAATCCGGTAGGGTCGGAGGTCAGGTGCCATTTCCCGATAACGGCTGTTTCATAGCCGGCCTGGCGCAGGAGCTTGGGAAAGGTCTGCTGGCTGCCGTCGAAGGTGCGGGTGTTGTCGGTGAATCCGTTCTTGTGGCTGTGCTTTCCGGTGAGCAGGCAGGCCCGGCTGGGTCCGCTGATGGAGTTGGCCACGAAGCTCTGCGTAAATATCATGCCCGAATCCGCCAGCCGGTCGATGTTTGGGGTCTCAATCAGGCCGTGCCCGTAGGCGCCGATGGTCTGATACGAGTGGTCGTCGCTCATGATGTAGATGATGTTGAGCGGTTTGCGGGATTCCTGCCCGTCTGCTTCCGAGGCGTCCTGTCCGCATCCGGTACATACCGTGCAGGCCACGGGCATGGCCAGGACGGCCTTTATGGTCCATTTAGTTCTCTTCATTTTTTGCGGATTATCCTAACAAAAATACAAAAAAACGGCGGAACGGCGGTGGAAATAGGAAGAAAAAGCCGCGCTCCGGAGTGTGGGGCGCGGCTTCTGCGGTGCGGTGGTCCGGGCTGCGGAAGTCTATTTGTCTCCCTCGGAGCCGGAATCGTTCCGGAGCTGGAACAGTACAGGCATAGCGTAGGATACGCGGACGGGTTTTCCGTTCACATAGCCCGGAGTCCAGTTGGCCGGAGACTGGGAGACTATTCTTACGACTTCGTTGTTAAGGGATTCGTGCGGGCCGGCGAGGACGGTGATGTCCGACAGGGTGCCGTCAGTGTTTATCGTGAATTTCACTGTGACCCGTCCGGTGATTTTAGCCTTACGGGCCTCTTGAGGATACTCAAGGTGGCTGAAAACCCACTTGGTGAAATCATTGATGTCGCCGCCGTTGAATTTGGGTTTGATGTCTACGTCGACATAGCGGATCACTTCCTGCTGGTCTGCAGCAGGTGCGGTGAGTTCAGTTACGGCAGGTGTGACGGAGTCGGAAGGGGTGCTTTGAGTGTCTACGGCTGAGCTGCTGCTCAGGATCAGTGTAAGAAGGGGCAGGCAGGCAAGCCAGGAAAGTGCCGCCCATTTAGAGGTTTTGAGTTTGTGCATCATGGTAATTCGGTTTTTGAGCTTGCAGTGGTTAAAGCTGTTCGCGATCAGGAAACGTCGGTCTCCCACAGCTTTTCTGACAAGCAGGAGTTGATATTGAGTAGCATCGATGCCATGTTTGAGGACTGCCTCGTCGGTCTCGTATTCGTGCAGCATCCGCAGCTCCGAGAGCATTATCCACACGAGGGGGTTGAACCAATAGAGGGCGCAGACGAGCGACATCAGGAGTATGTCGGCGGAGTGGCGTAGCCGGGTGTGCATGTACTCGTGCAGCAGTATTTCCGGGTGCCGTTCGTAGTCGCTGCGGCTGATTACTATGTGGTTGAGAAAGCTGAATGAGGGCAGTGCGGTCCCGGGAGTGTGGACCTTGCGGCCCTTGTAGCGGAATCCCGGATTTTCCCTGATGACCCGGAGAATCCTTAGCAGGGACAATCCGGTGAAGGTCAGGGCAGCGGCGCATCCGGCGGCATATACCCACAGCAGGAGGGTTCTCCAGTCGAAGCCGCCGCTGACGGCCGTTCCGCCCTCCTCCGGACTTCCCGCCGCCAGCGCCTCGGGGATGACAATTTGGGGCAGCGGCAGCACCTCCGCGGGGGAGGGCAGCCCGAGCATTGCCGCCGCGCCTTCCGCATTGAACCTCAGGAGCGGCAGCAGCATGCAGAGGGCCGTCCCCGCCAGCAGGATTATCCTGTTCAGGCGGAAGAGCGTTGTCCTCCTCATGAAAAGCATGAAGAAGGCGTAGAATGCCGTAAGCAGCAGTGTGCTTCTGATGAGCCAGGGTATCATTTTCTCTTGTTTTTATTTTTACCTTCTATCTCGGCTATCAGGGCCTTCAGTTCGTCGAGCCCCATTTTCTCCTCCTCCACGAACTGCGATACTAAGCTGCTGTAGGAGTTGCCGTAGTACCTGGACACCACGTCCCCGACGGTGCGGCCGCGGTACTCCCGCTCGCTGACGGCGACGCTGTAGAGGAAGGAGTTGGCCATGGGCCGACGCACTACGAAGCCCTTCTCCTCTAAGAATTTGACCTGAGTAGCCACAGTGTTGTAGTTGGGCCGCGGCTCGGGCATTGCCGCCACTATGTCGCGGATGAACATGTCCCCGTTTTTCCAGAGGATGTTCATGACTTCTTCTTCCTTTGCGGTGAGTCTCTGTTTCATGATTTTTCCTTTTACGGTGCAAATATAATAAAAGTTTTCGTTACTCCTAATATTTTTAGGAGTTTTCCGAATATTTTTCGTAAAACCTTATTTCGGCTCTGCCGCGAACAGGTCGTCAAGCACTATTTCGTTCTGTATCATGCCGGACCATGCGTTCGGCTTGAGGCCGTAAGTGGTGACCATGGTGAGATGCAGGGCCTTTCGGGTTTTCGTGGTCGTTCTGAACAGTTCACTGCGTTCCTGCATCTGATCGAGATATTTTTTCGTTATCTCAAATGGGCCTGAGGAGAATTTCATCTCGCATAGATTGACTGTCTGGTCACGGCGGTCGATGATCAGGTCTATCTGACCTCCTTTGTGACCGTCTGCAGCAGCGGTATTCCATGAAGATACGGAACTCTGGATGCCGGATATTCCGAGTCCGGCCTTTATCTGGGGGATGTGGTGAAGACAAAGCTGCTCGAAGGAATATCCGCTCCACGTTCTGCGCTCGGGAGAATCTATCATGTTGGACCACAGATGTCCGTCTGCAGCAGTTGTGTTGCGGACGAACCGCAGGTAGAACAATGTGTATAGGTCTGACAACTGGTAGATGGCATCCCTTTCCTTTTTCCCGAAAGCGTAATATCTGCGTATGAAATCACATTGGCAGAGATTTTCCAGTACCTGGGAGAAGTTGCCTCCTTCCGGCAGTTTAAGGGACGACATCATCTCTGAGCGCGTCATGCCCCTGGCTTTTCTGCTCAGCAGTTCCACTGTGCTGCGGTATATGGCCGAGTCGTTGAATAAAGAACGGAACAGAAAAGAGTACTCGTCCCTCAGCATGGCGTTTTCGGAGAAGAACAGCCGGTCAGTATTCTGTGCCGGACTGAGCCCTTTCTCGAGCATCTGTAAATAAAAAGGTGTGCCTCCAAGCGTCATATAGGTCTCGGCTATCTGATAGCGGTTCCATACCATTCCCTTTGTTTTCAGAAACTCTTCCGTCTCGGCAAGATTGAAAGGAGCCAGTTTCATCCTGTAGGTGACACGGTTGTGCAGCCCGCCCTTGGCCCCTATGATATGTGACAGCATCCAGGTTGTCGCGGATCCGCAGATAATCAGCTTCAGCCCCGGCTGGTCCGTACCCCAGCTGTTCCAGAACAGATCGAATGCTTTCAGAAAGCCGGACCGGGGAGTGTCAAGCCATGGCAGCTCGTCGATGAATACTACGGTACGGTTCTTTTTCAGAGACTTTATATAGTGTTTGAGCTGGTCGAATGCGTCAAACCATCCTGGAACCATGGGATAGGGTATGCCGGAGTACTCCTGCAGCTGTTTGTTGAAGAATGTTAGTTGTTCCTGTTTGGTTCCCTCATAAATGCCGGTTACGTAGAAATCTATTTTATCCCTGAAAAAATTCTTAACGAGAAATGTCTTGCCTATCCTTCTCCTTCCGTATACGGCTATAAGTTCTGCTTTATCAGATTCGTAGCAGTTTTTAAGTGCTGTACATTCCTTAGTCCTTCCGATGATTTTAGTTGTCATGGTGAATCATTTTATTTATCCGCAAATATATAAAAAATTGAGTTAAGGATGAGTAAAAGCAAATAAAGATTATCCTTAACTCATATTTTTCACCACTTAAGGATTAGTAATCGGAGGTTTTTGCCAGCAGATGGTGCTGACTTTACCGCTGAAGCCTGGAAAAATTCACGAAAATCCTTGTAGATTAAAATATTAGTGGTATATTTGCAGCCCGCGAAAAGTGCGCGGAGACTATTAGTTCATTGATTAACAACAAATTAATTAAACCAATGCCTGGATTAATTGGAAAAAAAATCGGAATGACTTCCGTTTTCGATGCTGATGGGAAGAATATCCCATGCACCGTTATTGAGGCTGGTCCCTGTGTTGTCACGCAGATTCGTACAGTAGAGAAAGATGGTTATGCCGCTGTACAACTTGCCTATGACGAGATGAAAGAGAAACACACCAGCAAGGCTCTCAAGGGCCATTTTGACAAGGCAGGAACCACACCCAAGCGTAAACTGGTGGAGTTCAAGGCGGACTTCCCCAAGGAGCTTAAGCTTGGAGACACTGTGACCGTTTCAGACCTCAGCGAGGGAGTGGAATGGGTAGACGTGACCGGTATCTCTAAAGGTAAGGGATTCCAGGGCGTCGTTAAGCGTCACGGATTCGGCGGCGTGGGCGGAGCTACCCACGGTCAGGCCGACAGACTCCGTCACCCTGGTTCTATGGGTGCATCCTCTTGGCCTTCAAGAGTATTCAAGGGTATGAGAATGGCAGGCCGCATGGGCGGTGACCGCGTGAAGATTCTCAACCTCAAGGTTATCAAGGTTATCCCTGAGAACAATCTGGTTCTCGTGAAGGGTTCTATCCCCGGAGCAAAGGGTTCATACGTAATTGTGGAGGACTAACGTTATGGAATTGTCAGTTTACAAAATCGACGGAACCGAATCGGGAAAGAAAGTGACCCTTGATTCGTCTATCTTCGGCATTGAGCCGAACGACCATGCGATCTATCTCGACGTTAAGCAGTATCTGGCCAACCAGCGTCAGGGTACTCACAAGACCAAGGACAGATCCGAAGTCAGCTACAGCACTAAGAAAATGGGCCGTCAGAAAGGCGGTGGCGGAGCGCGTCACGGAAGCATCAAGTCCAACATCTATGTTGGCGGTGGCCGTGCATTCGGTCCCAAGCCTCACGGCTATGGCTTCAAGCTCAACAAGAAGCTCAAACAGCTGGCCCGTTACTCTGCTTTGTCCTACAAGGCTCAGGATAACGCCATCATCATGGTTGAGCCCTTCACCATGGACGCTCCAAAGACCAAGGAGTTCATCCAGATTCTGGACAACATCAAGGCCAACGGAAGAAGAACTCTGTTCGTACTTCCTGAAAATAGTTTGAATATTTACAAATCTTCGCGCAATCTTCAGAATGTCAATGTAATCTCAGTCGATGAGATCAATACTTACAACATCATGAACGCTTATCAGCTCGTGATGGTGGACGGTGTACAGGACATCATTGCAGAAAGACGCAAATAAACCATAGGAGACATGGGAATTATCATTAAGCCTATCGTAACAGAAAAGATGACGGTTCAGGGCGATAAATTGAACCGTTACGGTTTCATCGTAGACCGCTCAGCCAACAAGATAGAGATCAGAAAGGCTGTCGAGGAGCACTACGGAGTGACAGTGAAGGATGTAAACACTGTCAACTACCATGGCAAGCGTAAGAGCCGCTACACCAAGGCGGGATTACTCAGAGGCCGTGCCAATCACTATAAGAAAGCTTATGTGACACTGGCAGGCGAGGACAAGATTGATTTCTATAGCAACATTTAATCCTATGGCAATACGTAAATTCAAACCGACCACACCTGGTCAGAGAAATAAGGCAATAAGCGCATTTGACGAGATTACCTGCACCAAGCCCGAGAAGTCTCTTCTCGAGCCCATCAGGAAGTCCGGCGGCCGCAACAACACCGGCAAGATGACCATGCGCTACATCGGTGGCGGACACAAGAGAATGTACCGTATCATCGACTTCCGTCGTGACAAGGACAATTGCCCCGCTACTGTAAAAACTATTGAGTACGATCCCAACCGCAGTGCCCGCATTGCGCTGGTAGTATATGCTGACGGTGAGAAAAGGTATATCATTGCTCCTGCCGGAATCCGCGTAGGACAGACCATCATGTCAGGTCCCGGCGTGGCTCCCGAGCTCGGCAATGCCCTTCCTCTCTCAGAAATTCCTCTCGGAACAGTTATCCACAACATCGAGCTTCGTCCCGGTCAGGGTGCCGCTATGGCCCGCAGTGCCGGAACATATGCTCAGCTCACGGCTCGTGAGGGCAAGCACGCCATCCTCCGCCTCCCTTCAGGCGAGACCAGAATGGTGCTCGTAACCTGCCGTGCCACTGTCGGAACTGTATCCAATTCCGATCACAACCTCGAATCGTCCGGTAAGGCAGGACGCAGCCGCTGGCTCGGCCGCAGACCCCGCAACCGTGGCGTTGTGATGAACCCTGTCGATCACCCTATGGGTGGTGGTGAAGGACGCGCCTCCGGAGGACATCCCCGCTCGCGCAAGGGTATTCCTGCAAAGGGTTACAAGACTCGTAATCCTAAGAGTACCTCCAATAAGTTTATCATCGAAAGACGTAAGAAATAACCGGAATAAAATAGAGAATTATGAGTAGATCACTTAGAAAAGGTCCCTACATTCAGGAGAGTCTCGAGAAGAAGATCCTTGCAATGAACGAGGGTACCAAGAAGAAAGAAGTCATCAAGACCTGGTCCCGCGCCAGCATGATCTCTCCTGACTTTGTCGGCCATACCATCGCTGTACACAACGGAAACAAGTTTATTCCGGTATACGTTACCGAGAACATGGTAGGACACAAGCTCGGAGAGTTTGCGCCGACCCGTACATTCAAAGGACATTCGGGCAACCGTTAATAATTAAAAAGAATCACAATGGGATCTCGTAAGAAAGAAATGGCCGACAGGCTTAAAGAAATAAAAAAGACAACAGCGATAGCCAAGCTGAACGATGTTCCAACATCGCCACGCAAGATGCGCCTTGTCGCTGACATGATCAGAGGCGTTGAGGTCAACCATGCTCTTGATATTCTCAAATATACCAAGAGGGAGGCCTCTATCCGCCTGGAGAAGCTCCTCAGAAGCGCCATTGCCAACTGGGAAGCCAAGAACGAAGGTGCCCGTAAGGAACTCGAGGACGGCAACGTCATCGTGCAGACCATCATGGTCGGCCAGGGCACGACCCTCAAGCGTATCCGCACAGCCCCTCAGGGCCGCGCCGGACGTATCCGCAAGCGCTCCAACCATGTGACCATCATCGTCGGAGTGAAACCCGCGAAAGCAGAAGTCAATAACGAACCCGCTAATCAGGAGGAAAAATAAATGGGACAGAAAATCAACCCTATCAGCAACAGAATAGGAATCATCCGCGGCTGGGACTCCAATTGGTACGGCGGGGATGACTATGCAGCCAAGCTGCTCGAAGACTCCAAGATACGTGAGTACCTCAATGCCCGTATCTCCAAGGTCAACCTCTCCAAGATCGTCATCGAGAGGACTCTCAAGCTCATCACAGTGACCATCCACACAGCCCGTCCCGGCGCCATCATCGGCAAGGGCGGCCAGGAGGTCGACAAACTGAAGGAGGAGCTCCGCAAGATCACCAACAAAGAGGTGCAGATCAACATCTTCGAGGTCAAGAGACCCGAGCTCGACGCCAACATCGTAGCCAACAACATCGCCCGTCAGGTGGAAGGCCGTGTATCATACCGCCGCGCCATCAAGATGGCAGTTGCCAGCACCATGCGTATGGGCGCCGAGGGTATCAAGGTCCTCATCAGCGGCCGCCTCGGTGGCGCTGAGATGGCCCGCAAGGAGCTCTACAAGGAGGGCCGTACACCTCTGCACACCTTCCGTGCCGATATCGACTACGCACTCGCCGAGGCCCACACCAAGGTAGGCGTTCTGGGTATCAAGGTATGGATCTGCAACGGTGAGGTCTATGGCAAGCGCGACCTGTCGCCCAACGTAGGCACATTCGCAAAGCCCACCGGCGGCTCAGGCGAGCGCCGTGACGACCGCCGCGGACGCGGAGGCCGCCGCCGTGACCGCCGTCCCCGCGGAGGCAATCGCGACAACGCAGCAGAGTAATTCATTCCACATACTCACTTGTTTGTTTGACCGACCGCTCCGGACTGATGCCCGGGGCGGTTGTTTTTTCCCACCACACCTCCCCAGTCTGTAAGCGCATTTTCTTTATATCTGCGTGTAATTCATTCATTTACGCAAATCAGCGCCCTACAGACTCATACGAACTTTCTTCCAGAAACCACTCTACAGCCGTTATAACCTCCCTTGAGCCCCAGTGTCTGCCTGAGTCTGTTATTCCATATTTTTAGTTATCTTCCTGATTTTCCTGCGTTTGCGTCCTTTCTGCCTTTTACAGACTACCCTGTTAGCCGGCCAGTCTGTAAAGCAGTTATTTACATAACTCGCTAAGTGCAAACGCATTGTGTCCGTTATTGAAATACAGACTGACAAGGTCAAAAACACCATACCCTCTCCACAGCTGTTGCAGCGTATCTATTTTCGAGCTGTCATACATTTTAATCAAGTAGTCTGTAGCATGGTGGTGTTACTGATCTTGCTTATTACCAAGAAGTTGGCCAAATTTAAAAATTACAGACACTCACTTAGGAAGGACGTACCGCCCGGACACAATCGCCCGACCGGGCATACCAGGCCGGACCGCCCAAAAATTTTTCAAACGCACCTGCCTTGGCCTTCAGTCGATTGCGCTCAACCACGCAAATTTTTTTACCAAACTGGCAACCCGCATTTCCCAAAACCAAATCATTTACCTACCTTTGTCCACAAGTGGAACGGCAAAGGCAACCCAGCCAACCAGCCGGAACACGGAACTCAAACACTAAACACAAAGTAAGCTTAGAGGGGATAGATCATGAAAAACACCTGCGTATATCATCTGTGCGTGTCCTGCAAGAAGGGTCTGATGTTCAGAGGCCGCCAGGACTACATCCGTTTCATCAACAACATGGCACTGCTGGCGTATAAATACCACATACGCATACTCGCTTTCGCCGTGATGTCCAACCACTACCACATCGGCATCATGACCGATGACTTCGAGCAGTTCTTCAGAAGCCTGAAGGTCAGTTATTCGAATTACTACTTCCGCAAGTACGGAGTCAGTCTGCCGCGTACATCTGGCTTCGTTCAGGAGGCTATCGGTAACCTGCACATTGTCACGCTGATAGCCTACATCCTGCGCAATCCTGTGCATCACGGAATCGTGGGGCACCCGTTCGCCTACCCGTACTCATCTGCCGGGTGTTATTTTTCTTATAACGGGTCATTGTACAGTATCGGGCACGCGCCTATAATCAAGCGTGTTACTACCACTGCTCCGAACGAATACAAAAGCAACAGCGACCGCGAGGGAATGATCGACCCGATGACTTTCGTGGATTTCCGGATGACCGAGACCCTCTTCACCTCTTCCGGTCGGCTGATGTACTTTCTATCAAGGTACTCCGGGCCTAAATGGGAGCAGGAGCAGCAGAAAGAAGACAGTTCGGTAAAGCCCATAACCCTCCAGATCATCGAGCGCCAGGGTACCGACATCGAGGCCTGCATGAAGAACGAGAAAGGCCACTCCAGTCTGTTGATTCCCGATCAACTGCTGTGCGAATGGATTGACGGAAAAGCAGTTCCGCACTACGGCCCCACAAGTTTCGCACAGCTGGACTGGGAGCAGAGAACAGAGATTGCCAAAGCACTCCGCTCGCGGTGGAAAGTGTCTGAAGAGCAGGCGGAAAGATGTCTGTACTTCCGGGCAAAGACCACTGCAGGGCCCTCTGGCACCGATGGTAACCCTGCGCACGATGAATAACGTGCTGGACAGACATCCCGCTCCGGTATCCAGACCCGAAAACTTCAGGCGGCCCGTTAAATGGACGGATGTTTTCAGTATATTCGCAGTAAAATCAGATTCGGCCAGTCAAGTCATGAAAACTGAATACATCGTCGGCATCGGTGAGATCCTCTGGGACATGCTTCCGGAAGGACGCAGGCTCGGAGGAGCCCCGGTAAACTTCGCGTATCACGTATCGCAATTCGGTCTCAATTCGATGGCAGTCAGCGCTGTAGGGTGCGATGAGGCAGGGGACGCGGTGATCCGGGAACTGAACGCCCGCGCATCCAAAGAAGCCAGTGCGCTCCGGCAACCGGCATCCGGGGACGTACCCTGCGCAAGCATTTCCTCCGGATTCAGGACAATGCTCTCCCGCGTGGCATTCCCCACCGGCACCGTCGACATCCGGCTCGACCCCTCAGGAGTGCCGCAGTACGACATCCGCATGCCAGCCGCCTGGGACAATATCCCATTTACCCCTGAACTGCAGCGGCTTGCATCCCGGACCCGCGCCGTCTGCTTCGGCACCCTCGCCCGCCGCTCCCCCGTCTCACGCCGTAGCATCTCCGACTTCGTGAACGCCGTCCCCCGCGGGGAAGGGCAGTGGCGCATCCTCGACATCAACCTGCGGCAGCATTTCTACTCCCGCGACATCATTTTAGAAGCATTGGAACAGTGCAACATTTTAAAGATCAATGACGAAGAACTGGCCGTCCTCTCCGGAATGCTCTCTCTCCCAGGAGCAACAGCCCAGGAAAAATGCCTCCAGCTCCTCCGGCAATTAAGCCTGAGGTTCCTGATTCTTACCTGTGGAGTGCAGGGCAGCTACGTATTCTCCTCATTGTCCGGGTCTCCCTCATTCCTCGAGACCCCGCATGTGAAAGTCGCCGACACCGTGGGCGCAGGAGACTCATTCACAGCCGCTTTCACCGCAGCCCTGATCCACGGACGCTCCCCGCTCGAAGCTCACCGGCTCGCCGTCGATGTCTCTGCTTACGTCTGCACCTGCAACGGGGCCATGCCCGTCCTGCCCGACACCCTCCGCAGAGACTGGGACCATTGACGATGTTTTCTCCATCTGACTGGCTTCTGCTACCCATAATTCACGATCTTCTTTTTTCCCCTCCCTCTCCTGTCTGTAATTCACATTTCGACATAATCCGCTGTAGCTCTGAAAGTTGTTCGATATTTCTCAAAACAGACAGGAGGTGACTCTGGGGCATCTGTCTCCCGTTATCTGCCACGGAGGATGCTGTAGTACGTATTCGGAGCCTTTTGGGCATTTAATCCCTTGTGAGTCTGTTTTTGTCTATTTGAGATAAAATGCTAAAGGTTAGTGCTTTATGGCGATTGTTAGCGCTACAGACTGGGAAGTATTGCTCCCAGTCTGTAGTAGGAAGAGAGGGCGTAAATGCTGTAGAATCAAGTGGATAATGACAGATCCGGGATAACAGACACGGAGGGCATTTGGAGCTTGGGCGTGCTGTGACGGGGAGTTAGTGGCTGAGTCCGTATGAGTCTGAATTTAGGAAAAGGGTGAAATGTGATGAGATATAGGACGTTATGCGGTTAAGGCTTATACAGACTTGCGTGATGTGAGGGCAGTCTGTAAAGGAGTGAATGAATTTAAGTATATGAAAATCAGGTGGATACTGGTTGTGTGAGGATAACAGACACAGGGGGTGGGCGTAGGATTAGGATAACAGACTGGTATGAGCAAGAGGTGCTGTGGAATAGGGGAAAGTGGAATGGGGATTAGGGAACAGGGCACGGGAAATGAGGGGGTGGATGGGAAAGGAAAGGCCGGGCGCGGAGGATGGTGGTCCTGCTGCGCCCGGCCGGGTTGGTTATGAGATCAGACTTGAGATTTAGAGTTCGTTCTTGACGTCGGTGACGATGTTTCCGTCGAAGAGGTTGATGACGCGCTGGGCGTAGCTGGAGTCCTTGATGGAGTGGGTTACCATGAGGATGGTGGTGCCTTCGCGGTTGAGCTCGGTGAGGAGTTCCATTACCTCTTTGCCGTTCTTGGAGTCGAGGTTACCGGTGGGCTCGTCGGCGAGGATGAGCTTGGGGTTGGCGATGACGGCGCGGGCGATGGCTACCCTCTGCTGCTGACCTCCGGAGAGCTGCTGGGGAAAATGGGAGGCGCGGTGGGCGATGTTCATGCGCTTGAGGATGTCCGTGACCATCTGCTTGCGCTGGGAGGCCTTGATCTTCATGTAGATGAGGGGCAGCTCCACGTTCTCGAAGACGTTCAGTTCGTCGATGAGGTTGAAGCTCTGGAATACGAAGCCGATGTTGCCTTTGCGGTACTGGGTGCGCTCTTTCTCTTTCAGCGAGCCTACTTCCTTGCCGAGGAGCTCGTACTTGCCCGAGGTGGGGTTGTCGAGGAGGCCGAGGATGTTGAGGAGGGTGGATTTGCCGCAGCCGGAGGGGCCCATAACGGCTACGAACTCACCTTGCTTGATGTCGAAGGAGACGTTGTTGAGGGCTACGGTTTCGATTTCTTCGGTGCGGAATACTTTGCTTAAGTTTTCTACGTGTATCATAACGGTTTATAATTAATTGGTTTATCTTGTTTTAAAATGTTATGAGAGTGACTCCCGGCAGTGCAGGTACAGGTGTAAGTGCAGATGCGATACCGGTGGCAAGAGCAAGTGCGGATGCAGGTATGGTTGCAATGCGATGCCGGTGGCAAGTGCAGGAGCGAAAGTAAATAGTCTGTATGTGCCGGGATTCGGTCTCATTGTTTCAATAGGTTGGAGTTTCAATGGTGTATATCATTCATTTGCTATGGAGTCAACAGGGTTGCGCAGTGCGGCGCGGCGGCTCTGCAGGGTGACGGTCACGACGGTGATCAGGCCGATGATGAGCAGGGCGGCGATGAATATCCATACCGGCACGGGGCTCTGGTAGGGGAAGGTGGCTACCCAGGAGCGGATGATGACTATGGCGACGGGTACGGCCACTACGAAGCATACGAGGGTGATGATGAGGTAGTAGCGGTTGAGCATCGCGAGGATCTCGCCTACCGATGCGCCGTGTACCCTGCGTACGGCTATCTCCTTGCGGCGGAACTGGGTCTCGAAGTAGACGAGGCCGAGGATGCCGATGACGGATATCAGCAGGGAAGTCAATGCTGCGGTGGTGATCAGGCGGTTGAGGTTGTCTTCTTTCTCGTAGAGCCTTCCGATGCCCTCATCCATGAAGTACAGGCCCATGGAGGAGGTATCGAATGTGGGGTCCAGCTCGGCGCATTTCTCCCGGATGAACTTGAAGGTCTCCTGGACGTTGCCGGGCAGGACTTTGGCGTAGCCGACGGTCAGGGGCCACCATGGTTCGGAACCGAAGTTGTAGAGTACTATGGGGGCCACGCTGTACTGCAGGGGCTGGAAGTTGAAGTCCTTGACTATGCCGACTATCTCGGCGGGCATGTCGTCACCCTGATGCCCGGGGAATTTCTGACCGAGACGGAGGAAGGGGTATTTGGCCATGAAGGCCTGGTTGACAATGAAGGTTCCGTTGGGGTTCAGGTTGTCCGACTCGGAGAAGTCGCGGCCTTCTGCTATTTCCATTCCGAAGAACGAGATGAAGTTGGGGTCTACGGGGAGGCAGTCCATCTGCACTCTCTGACCCTGATA
>CALVDH010000010.1 GCA_944326235.1 uncultured Bacteroidales bacterium
TCCGCATCGGCATCCTGGAACATCCACAACGAGTCCTGGATGAAGGGTGCCTCCAGCTGGCTGAACATGCTGAAACTCCGTGCCAGCTACGGTGTAAACGGTAACAACTCCATCGGAGCCTATCAGGCCTTCGGCGTATATGCCTCCACAGCCTACAACGGCGGTACTGGTATGCTGCCCAGCCGTCCTGAGAACGCAAACCTCTCCTGGGAGAAGAACAAGACCTGGAACGTCGGACTAGACTTCGGCTTCCTGAACAACCGCCTGAGCGGTACCGTCGAGTTCTATCAGCGTAACACCACCGACATGCTGCTGAGCAAGAGGGTTCCCGCCACTTCCGGTTTCACCTCCAACTTCATGAACATCGGTGCGCTGCAGAACACCGGAGTCGAGGTACAGATCGAGGGCGAGGCCATCCGCACCAATGACTGGTTGTGGACCATCGGCGTAAACGTGGCATGGAACAAGTCCAAGGTTCTCGACCTCGGTGACAACGAGTTCCTGTCCTACAGCGGAGACTCCCGTCTGAGGCACATCGTAGGCCGCCAGTTCTTCACATACTATCTGCTCGACTACTACGGAGTGAACCCCTCCAACGGTGAGGCTCTCTGGGTAGCTGAGGACGGCTCCATCACCAACGACTACAGCAAGGCCCGCTACTACGAGGCCGGCTCCCCCGAGCCCAAGCTCTTCGGAGGCTTCAACACTACCGTATCCTGGAAGGGTCTCAGCCTGAGCGCCTTCTTCGAGTACAAGTGGGGCAATAAGGTATATCTCCTTGAGAACCGCTACTATACATCCGACGGTAACCAGATGGGTACCAACCAGTCCATCTACGCCCTCGACTACTGGAAGAAGCCCGGCGACACCGGTACCAACCCCCGTCCCGTCGCAGGACAGGCCACCAACTCCTACAGCTTCGGTTCCGACCGCTGGCTCGAGGACGGCAGCTACATCCGTCTGAAGGACATCACCCTGTCCTACCAGCTCCCTCAGAGTGCTGTTGAGAAGATCAAGCTTCAGGGTCTGAAATTCTATGTTTCCGGACAGAACCTCTACACCTTCCACGATGTATCCTACTGGGATCCCGAGAGAGGAGTTGACGGTATCGGCGCCGGTATCTACCCCATGACCAAGACCATCGTCGGCGGTATTGAAGTCACTTTCTAAACGTTAAAATGACAGAATGATGAAAAAGATATTGATTATAAGCGCAATACTTTCAGTGCTCGCACTCACGGGCTGCAAGGACTTCCTCGTACAGGAGCCCGTCACCTCGCAGAGCTCCGAGCAGTTGCTCTCTGACTATACCGGTCTGAACAACGCCGTGGCCGGAGCCTACTCTCCCCTGGCGTCCACCAGCTGGTACGGAGCCACCTACTTCACCCTCGACGCCGACACCCGCGCCGGCATCGCCGCATGGCCCAAGCTCTCCGACTTCCAGTCAGGACGTATGGCCACAGGCTTTACCCTCAACTACAATGACAACTCCACCTCCGGTCTCTGGAGCTTCGGCTACTACATCATCTCGGCCGCCAACAACGTTATCGACCAGCTCGACGCCATCGGCGAGACCCTGATAAACTCCAACGTAAGCCAGCAGGACCTGGACAACCTGAGAGCAGAGTGTCTCTTCCTCAGGGCCCTGTCCCACTTCGACCTGCTCCGCATCTACTCCAGGAACGACCAGCCTGAGCTCGGAGTGCCCGTAATCCTGCACACCGACCATACATCCACCGAGCAGCCCGCCAGGAACACCGTCCGTGAGGTCTATGACCAGATTGAGAAGGACCTTTTCCAGGCCGACTCACTGATGGCCGAGGGCTACAGCCGCAGCGGTGTGGCAGATGCCAACGCAGTGGCCAACAAGTATGTCATCAAGGCCCTCGCAGCCAGGGTGTACCTCTATGACGCCACCTTCACCAAGGGACTGGGTGAGAACGCAGCTGCCAAGTATCAGGCAGCCGCCGACTACGCTACAGAGGTAATCGAGAGCGGCAAATATAAGATGTGGACAGCCGAGGAGTATCCCTCTGTATGGCACAATGACGTAGGCAGCGGCGAGATCATCTTCGAGGTATACGGCAAGGCCTCCAACGGCTATGACGGATACTGGGAGGCAGCCTGCCACATGACCAACCCCAACGGATACGCCGACATCTGCGCATCTCCTTTTATCTATGACTCCTATGAGGACGGTGACGTCCGCGGAACCAAGGGCGTCCGCCAGGGTGTGGGTCCCAACGATGACGGCTCTATGTTCGTAACAGACCCCGACGGGGCTTCAGGCGACTACTGGACCATGAAGTATCCCGGCAAGGGCGACGGCAACGTGACCGGTACTCCCGACGTGAACAACTGCCCGATCATCCGTCTCTCCGAGATGTATCTCATCAGGGCCGAGGCCATCGTCAACGGAGCCACCAGCACCAGCACTGCTGACGCAGACCTCAACACCATCAGAAGCAACCGCGGCGCTTCCAGCGAAGAGGCTTCCGAGCAGGCTATCTGGAACGAGTACAAGCTGGAGTTCTGCTTCGAGGGCCAGTTCTGGTTCACCACAGCCCGTCTCGCTACCACCAACCACAGCTGGGCAGTCATTGAGTATAACGCAGACGAAGTGGTAAGAAGGAACAACCACTCCATACTGGATGCCTCTTCCATCTACTGGGCACTTCCTCTGAGCCGCTCCGAGATGGACGTGAACAAGAACCTGGTACAGATGCCCGGTTACGAAAGGTAATCAACTAAAAAATGACAACGACAATGAAAAAGACACTTTTATATACTAGCATTATCGTCCTGGGAGCTCTGGCTGCGGCATCCTGCAACCTGAACAACTATCCCGTGTTCGACGACAACGACGCCTTCGTGGCGTTCGGCTCGACCACGGCCCAGTTCACAGAGCCCGCTGAACCCACTATCGTGGAGGTCAACGTAACCCTCGCATCCGTGGCCGGCATAGCCACTAATGTCAGCTATGAGGTACTGGACAGCACTGCCAAGGCCGGCGTGGACTACGAGCTGGTCGACGAGACCGGAGTCCTGCGCTTTGACGCAGAGAACCGCACCTGCCCTATCCAGATCAGGCTTCTCAATCCCAATTACGGAGAATACACCGGCAACAAGGTGTTCTCTATCAGACTCACCAGCACCGGTTCTGTAAATCTCGGAGCCGAGAAAACCTGCCTGGTGACTATCGCCGACGCCGACCATCCTCTGGCACCGATCCTCGGTACATATCAGATGGAGGGAACCTCTTACTTCAATGGTCCCGCTTCATGGAACCTGACTATCGAGCGCGACCCTGACGGAGACGTAACCATGGTATGGTTCGAGAACCTCATGCCCGGCGGATACGGCGGATTCTACGGAACCGTTACATCCGAGAACAATATGCCCGTTCAGATCGACATACCTATCGGACAGGTATCTACCGGTACTCTCTATGGTATGGACGCCAACGGTGAGTACTACTACACCGCCGGCAGCATGCCCGTAGCAGTCACCAACGGTGGCAACACCATCACCTTCACGGAACTCGGACCTGCCCTCAATGCAGAAGGAACTTCGTTCTACGAGATTATCCTCGGAGGATGCTTCGGTAACAAAGTCCAGTAATTAACGTTAACTGAAAAATTAAAAGGAAATGAAAAAATATCTTTTGACAATATCAGCGATTCTGATGCTGCTGGTCACCGGCTGTGAGATGTTTCCTCCCGATGACTCTCAGACACAGCCTGTAACTGTGGAGAAACCTGAGATCAGCGGAGTGTCGGCTGACGACACATCCATGACGGCTACTATCACTCCTGTCGCAGGTACCGGTTTCTACTCCTACGCAGTGATAGCCGGTCCCCGTCAGACCCTCGATCCCTCCACACTGCTGGGCCTCGGATACAGCAATGCCGTAATCAGCGGTATCGCCAACTACGCCGAGCAGCAGTCCCTGACCATCTCCACCGACGGTCTCAGCCGCAACGTGATGTACTACATCTACGCTGTAGCAGCCAGCGAGCAGGGTGTTCCCTCCGAGATAGAGGTGGACAGCGTGTACACTTCCAACAGCCTGACTCCCAACATCACAGGCTCGTTCTCCATTGACACAGTGGGCGTAGTCTTCGCAGTTCCCTTCACTGAGAACGTACAGCTCAGCGGCAACGGTAACGTGTACGTGTCCTACTACAAGGTCAACGACCTCGCTGACTCAGTAAACACCAAGAAGCAGGTGGTTCCCGCAGACTCTCTCAGTGTTGAGGGCAATGTTCTCTATGTGGCCGTACCTGACAAGACCCCCGGTCTGTACATCACCCTCTCATGGGATGCAGGTATCCTGGTCAACAGCGCCGGAACTCCCAACCCCGCATGGACCAATGACGCCTACGGCAAGCAGAATCTCAAGATGCGCGCTGGCAGGGAGGCATGGAACCTCGGCTACGAACTGGTTCTGGACGCCGATGGCGACACTACCTATTTTGCAGGTGACGAGACATTCCTCTTCTCGGATTGGACTACATTTACAGCTGTATTCACACCTGAGAAAGAAATCGCTTACGATAACGGAACTGTAAGAGTAACCTACACCAGCGGCAACGGAGACGTACTCAGTTATGACAACCAGTATTTCACTCTGAATGCAGACGGAAATGTAGTCGTTGCTCTTGACAGGGCTCCTTCCTACGGCGATGTGATTTCTTTCGCATTCCCCGCCGGACTGTTCCAGGATGTGTACGGCAACCCCAACGCAGCCTTTACCACCGAGCCTATCTATAACTACGCCTTCGATTATAAGGTGGAGGACATAGAAGGTGTATACGAGGGAATAGGTCTGTCCTACTTCGACAACAATGCATATTATCTCAATTTTGACGACCCTATGAACGTCAATATTGAGATTGAGGTTGTAGAGGATGTTGACCTTGGAGAGGATTTCGACAACTTCAAAGCTAACGTAGTTGTCAAGAACCTGATGTTCACAGGCTCAGAGGTATACGGATATTTCGACACAACTGCCGGTACTATATCATTCCCTATTGGACAGTACATAGCCTCTAATGCTGACGGTTCCCAGAATTACTATTTTACAAGTGACCATTCTCCCGTAATTTGGAACATGCCGTCAAAGGGTAGTGTTGTATCACAGGATCTTTGGGGCTACCATGTGTATGATGCAGCCGGAAATGCTCTTGGATACTATGATGCATTCTCAGTCACCCAGCTGACATTGCTCCAGGGAGGCGCACAGACCGCAAAGACTTCCGCCGCCCCTGTCCGCAAGCACGACCTCACAATCTCAGAACTGCATACCCTGTAGTCCTGACCTAATAATCCAAAGGCTGCCCCGGCCCGTCTGAGGCAGCCTTTTTTATTATCTTAATAAAGAATTTATGAAAACTAGATTACTGACCCTTATCGCGGCGCTGCTGCTCGCCTCGGCCTCATGGCTGGGAGCGCAGCCCTACACGACGACCTGGCCTTACCTGTACTCCGACTTCCAGGACGGGGTAATCTACATGACGGGCGGCCAGAAGATATACCACAAGCTGAACGTCCACCTGATGAAGGGACGCCTGCACTACCTGGACAACGACGTGGTGAAGGAGGCCTTCGCCGGCGATATCTTCTACGCTGAGATAGGCCCGGACTCCGACAAGTTCATGGTCGTGAACGGCGACATGATGAAGGTGGTGGCCGAGCAGCCCGGGGGCTTCGTGGCCGACCACATCACCGGTGACTTTGAGGCCCTCCTCACCGGCACCGGCGCCTACGGCATGCAGGCCAACACGGAGGCCATCCAGTCCTACTCCTCGCTGAACATTCAGGGTGCCGTGAACGTCAACCACATGCTGCTCCTCCAGGAGAAGCAGTCCGGCCAGGAGTTCGACCTCAAGCACCAGCTCTACATAGTAACCTCGGGCAAGGTCTGCCGCGCCGTCCGCAGGGACGTGGAGGCGCTGCTGGACAAGACTCAGAAGGCCCAGTTCAAGTCATACCTCAAGGAACACAAGGTGAAGTGGAAGGATCCACAGAGCCTGCTCCAGGTCGTGACGTTCCTGGACGAAGTCCTGCCCGATTAATCCCATACATCAACACACCCACATGAAAAGAACCCTTCGCTACATTCTGAGCGCCGCCCTGCTGTCTGCGGCATCCATTGTCCTCCTGCTTACATCCTGCAGCCGGGAGGAGAGGCTGGAGAATATGACAGTCAATTTCCACGGACGAGAGTTCCCCGCCCGTTACTTCGAACAGGGCGTGATGAACGTCAAGCTCACCCAGGACTTGCTGGACGCCCTGAGTTCCGACGACAGCGGCCGGATTGATATAAGTTCGACCCGCGTCCGCTCCTCAGTGGACGCCATTGCCTCCCTGGGCGTAACATCCATGGAGAGGTATTTCCCCTATGCCGGCAAGTTCGAGCCCCGCACCCGCGAGGCCGGGCTGCACCTCTGGTACAAGGTGCGTTTCGACAAGAGCGCCCCGCTCACCAGGGCCATGGACGAGCTCTCGGCGACCGAGGGATTCGACATCGTGGAGTACTCTCCGGTAATCGTGCGGGTGGACAACGGCAAGGCAGTGCCCGTGAAGTCCACCTCATCCACCCGCCCGACCTCTTCCACTCTGTTCAACGACCCCATGCTGGGAGACCAGTGGCACTATAAGAACGACGGCTCCCTCAAGAATTCCATGGCCGGAGCCGACATCAACGTCGAACCCGTCTGGGCCAACTTCACGACCGGCAGCTCGGAAGTCATAGTCGCAGTGGTGGACGGAGGCGTGGACTACACCCATGAGGACCTGGCGGCCAACATGTGGCGCAATCCGGAGCAGAGCGGAGACCTGGCCTACGGCTGGAACTTCATCTCCAACGGTCCCCGCATCACGGCCGATGACCACGGCACCCACGTGGCCGGCACCATCGCCGCCGTGAACAACAACGGCAAGGGCGTCAGCGGCATAGCCGGCGGTAACAGCGCGAAGAACATTCCCGGTGTGAGGATCATGTCCTGCCAGATATTCGATGACAGCGACAACAGCGGAGACGGTCTGGTCGCTATAAAATGGGGCGCGGACCACGGAGCCGTGATAGCCCAGAACAGCTGGGGATACTCCTACAAGACATACGAGGCCGCAGCCGGAGACGTCACCTCGCAGGCAGCCAAGGACGCCATCGATTACTTTGTACGCAATGCCGGCTATGACGAGAACCATCAGCAGGTAGGTCCTATGGCCGGCGGTATAGTGATTTTCGCCGCGGGCAACGACGGCTGGGATGTGGGACATCCAGGAGACTACGAGTCCTGCGTCGCAGTCGGCTCCATCGGAGCTGACTACCAGGCGGCGTACTACACCAACTACGGCAGCTGGGTGGACGTGGCCGCTCCCGGCGGTGACGCCAACAAGGGCCGTCAGGTACTGAGCACTCTGCCTGGCAACGAATACGGATACATGCAGGGTACCTCCATGGCATGTCCCCATGTGTCGGGAGTAGCGGCGCTGGTGGTCTCCCACAGGGGAGGTCCCGGCTTCACGTCCCAGGCCCTCAGGGAGATTCTGGAGTCCAGCGTGCGCGACATCTCCGCCTACAACCGTAACAAGTACATAGGCAAGGGCCTCGTGGACGCCTACAGGGCCGTGGTCGGTACCTCCGGACAACCCCCTGCACAGGTGACCGGCTTCGAGGTCAGCCTCCTGCGCTCCAACACACTGGAGTTCTCAGTCACAGTGCCCAGCGACCCCGACAACGGCAAGCCCAACATGATATTCGTCTACTACAGCGAGTCACCCCTCACTGAGTCCAACTATAAGAACGCCATGTTCCAGTCCTATTCTGTGGGAGATATGGAGCCGGGTGACGTGCTCACGGACGAGGTGACCGGCCTTGGTTTCGACACCCAGTATTACTTGACTGCTGTCGCTACCGACTACGGCGGACTGACCTCACCCATGTCCGCAGTTCAGACTGTCACTACAGGTCCCAACCATGCGCCCGAACTTACTCCCCTGGACGGAACCAGTCTCGATATAAGGATGTGGCAGACTGGGGAACTGCGTTTCCTGACCTACGAGCCGGACGGACATGAGATAATCCCGAGCGCCTATACTCCCGGCGACACGGCCAGTCTCAGCACTCTTCTCCGGAACGATACACTGTTGCTGCGTATCCAGGGACGCACATCTGCACCCGGAACTCATGTGGCAACAGTCAAGGCCTCGGACCCCTACGGCATGGCCGACTCACTGGAGGTAACCTACACCGTAGCCGAGAACATCGCGCCCGAACTGCTCAAGGAGGTGGACGGAGTGGCGTTCAGTTCTACACAGGACGCTACTTTCAGCCTGGACATGAACGAGTACTTCACCGACGCTGACGGAGAACCGCTGACTATTTCGGTTGCCACTACTGTCAACGGCATAGCCAATCTGGCTGTGCGTCAGAACAGGGTCAACATCACCCCTCTTACGTACGGAACCACTACCGCCACCATCACCGGCACCGACGTCATGGGCGAGACCGTCTCCACCACCTTCAACATCGTGGTCCGTGACGGCAGCCAGCCCATCGACATCTATCCCAACCCTGTGGTGGACACCCTCTACATCAGGGCCGGCAGCGATTCCCAGGGCCATGTACGCATCACCTCGGCCTCAGGCTCGACGGTATTTGACGACGACATCAGCGTCAGCATATTCGACCCTGCGGCGATAGACATGTCAGCCCTGCCCGGCGGCATGTATGTACTGACAGTCGAATACGAGGAAACAGTCATCAAGCGCAACATCGCCAAACTGTAAAAACACAGGCATATACCCCATCTCACCGACGGCGGGCCCTGCTAAGGCCCGCCGTATTTTTTACAAAAACTTGCTGAATGCGCTTTGTTTTCTAATATTTTTACGTATTTTCGTACGCTTAATTGCAAAGTATAACATAAATTCACATTTTTTATAACACATTTTCAACCTACATTAACCACTCTAAAAGAACCACTTCAATGAAAAAAATCAGACTTCTTCTGACCGGTCTGTTATCCGCGCTAACTGTCTCGCTATACGCGCAGGAAGTGCTGAGAATTAATACTCCAGTGATTCTTTAATTTCCACAGGGCCTTCCCATGTTCCAGTGAGGCTGTACTGGCCCTCCATCTGGAGGTTGAACTCAAAGGAGAAAGTATCCTCTCCTGTCTGACTGACGTCAACTGTTCCTCCGGAGATGAATCCATATGTTTCTGAATAAGTTTCAGGATCTTCTATTATCAGAATTGAACCAGATTTTGTGAATAACATATCCATAAAGAAAGTTGCGTTTCCAAACTCTATAGTACCGGGCTCAAGTGTTCCGGTAACCATGTATCTGCCGGGAATCATCGCTCCATCAGTGTTTGCAGCCATGAAAGACAGGGAAAGAGTAGTGTTGCCCTGGACAAAGTCTATGGCAAGATTACCTCCGTCCTCAAAACCGGTGTACCGCGCTTCTATAGATTCGGGAGTCAACGTCATATCTTCGGTGACAGCGGAATAATTTCCATCGGGGCGAACCCAATCATCAGAAGGACTGTAATTTTTAAATGACTGAGGGCCATTGTAAACTACATGATGTGTCTCGCCTTCGATGGTGACTGTCAGTTCAAAATTCCAGTTGTCTCCGTCCTTGGTCACGACAAGTGTTCCTTCTTCAAAATCGTACGAAGTTCCGAGACCCGAGAAATCGGTTTGCTTGAAACAACTGAGAGTAGTAAATGTTCCGTTTTCTTTTTTACTCTCCAGGTCAAATGTATAAGTTCCTTCTTGAACGAGAGCATTGGCTCCGTCCTCTGAAGTAGGCGCATAGAGATCAATAAGGTAATAGTTGCCTTCAGCCTCCATCATAACTTCGTCTATGAATCCTTTGTCAGACAGATAAAAATAGTAATTTGCTGCGCCTGTTTTCTTTAGGTCGCCATAGTAGTACCCAGTGAAGACAGTAGCCGGGAACTCATGGTCATAAGCACTCTCGAACCCTTCCTGAGCCACCACGACAGTCTCCTTGATGTAGTCGTACTGAATGGTGAGGGTGGTTTCGCGGGGCTGCTGGCCCTCGTTGGAGGCTACGTTGAAGGTAATCTTGCC
This sequence comes from uncultured Bacteroidales bacterium, assembly GCA_944326235.1. Taxonomy (GTDB): domain Bacteria; phylum Bacteroidota; class Bacteroidia; order Bacteroidales; family UBA932; genus Coprenecus. The sequence goes on from CALVDH010000010.1 coordinate 10,111, forward strand.
CTCGGTGGCGAGGTCGATGTCGGTGATCCAGTCGATGCCCTCGGCTGCGGTTACCTGCATGGAAACACCTTCTACGGGATTCTTGAGGGTGTAGGTAATCTCACAGGGGCCGCCGGCTATGGCTACGTTGAGGGTGTCGGCCTCAGGAGAGGTGATGGTGAGTTCGGGGTTGCCGGTCTCCTCTTTCTCGGGCTTGTTGCAGGATGCGAGCATGAACACCGATGCCAGGGAAGCGGCAATCAGGGACAATTTGATAAAACTGCTTTTCATGATGCTTTTGGTTTAATAATTGGTTTGTAATAGTGTGTGTATGTAATATGTTTCTTTCAGTTACTACATTCTTACCGCCACGTCTCCTTCGGCTATGAAGGAGTAGGCCGATACGCTGGAGCCGCTGACTTCTCCTGCCCAGAATCCATTACGGAAGATTATGCCTTCGTCAGTGAATTCCAGTATGGGCTCTCCGTTCTCAATCAGTCCCCCGGGACAGATACCTACTGTCACGACACCGCCGGCGACAGGGGGAATCACCAGATTCTCCTGGTCAGTGGGGATGGTCATCGTATTGAGCTCCAGGATACCGTAAAGACTGCGGCGGGTGGTGTTGGCTCCCTCGAGGTTGATGAACCAGTATTTGTTCGGGTCGCTCTCGTCGGGCAGGATGGTGAAGGTGTAGGGATCCGCGGTGCTGCCGTCAGCCAGGATGAACGAGGGGTCGATGGCGTACTGTCCCTCGATCTGGACCTTGTCGGGCTGAATCAGAGTTACGGTCGTAGAGGCATTGGCCCCGACATATTCTCCCGAGAGGGCAAATGTCAGGCTGATGCTCAGGTAGTCCCTGTATCCGGGAATCTTGACCTCCAGAATCCCTTCGGGAAGGTTGTCCCCGTCCTCCGCCTCATCGTAGGCTCCGATGTATATCTCGTTGGAGGTTATGAGGATATGCTTGTTCTCCTCTACCGGTATCAGACTTCCGTCAGAGGCGGTTATCTCGCCTGAGATGAATCTGACTACGGCCAGGGAGGATGTGGCGGACTGCTCCGTCATGCGGATGGGGATGTTGAGGTACTCGCTGGCCAGGTCAGCGGTGTCCAGGGTGCTGACGAACTCCACCGGAGTGCTGCCGGTGTGGACCGTGAAGTCCCGCTCGTAGGTGCTGCAGGCCCCCGCAAAGAGGGAGGCGGCAGCCAGTATGATGATTTTATCGGTTATTTTCATTGTCCTTTTCCTGAAAAAATGATTAATATCCTGAATTCTGCTGCCCCGCGATGTTGGGGTTGGCGTCTATCTCAGCCTGGGGGATGGGCCATACGAAACGGTCCTCCTGGGTTCCGCGGTAGAACTGCTCATTGGTTCCGGGGAGGTAGATGGCTCCGCTCTGCTGGGCGGCCCTGCGCTCTACGGGCTTGCCGAAACGCTTGAGGTCGTCGAGGTAGAAGCCCTCTCCCATCAGTTCGCGGATCCTCTCCTCGAGAATCTGGTTGAGCAGGGTCTCTCCGCTGTAGGTGGGAGCTGTATAGCCGGGGATGCGGTTGCTTCTCAGCGAGGTGAGCATCTCATTGGCAGGTCCCTCCTGGTTGCTGCGGGCGTATGCCTCGGCCAGCAGCAGGTACATCTCGGCGATGCGGAAGGGCTTTACCTTGTGGATGTAGTTGGAGTTGCTGGCTCCGCGCTCGCGCAGGTCCGGGTTGCCGGGGAACTTGTTGAACAGGTACAGGTCGTACTTGGCGTTACCGGTCATGGTGATGGTGGCCTGGAGATACCAGCTGGTGAATCTCATGTCCTCTCCGAAGTCGCTGAAGAGGTCGATGACCCACTGCTCGGGAACGTAGTCAGGGGTGTAGATGCCTGTCAGGGCGTTGTATCCGGTGTAGTTGTAGGAATAGGAGGAAGGAAGGGCGTCCGGGTAGGCGGCGTCAAGCTGCAGGATGCACTCCTTTCCTGAGTCTACGCTCCAGATCTGGCGGAACTCGTCGGCACCGGCGGCCAGGGGGTACTCATCAATCAGAGGGGATGCCAGCGTGATGGCTGTCGTATAGTCGCCCATACTGAGGGCAACCCTGGCGCGGAGAGCGTCCACTGCATCCTCGGTAATCCAGATGCTGCCCACGCTGCCTCTGGTGGTTACGAGGGCGGAGGCGCTGTCGAGGTCCTGGATGATGTTGGCGTAGGTCTCCTGCAGGGTACCGCGCTGCATATAGGTGGTCTGGTCCGAGGAAGGAGAATATACCTTGCTGTAGGGGATACCGAAACTGTTCTCATTGCCCTTGTATGTCAGGCAGTAGCGCTCGGCCAGTCTGGAGTAGTACCAGGCGCGGAGGAAATAGGCCTCGCCGGTCCAGATGTCCAGTGTCTCGCTGTCCTCCTCGCTCCAGGTGCTTCTGTCCACCTTCGCGGCTCCGTCGATGAAGAAGTTGATGTTGGCTATGGCTGAGTAATAGTTGGCCCACATCGCGTCGGCGTCAGCGTCATCGGCTGTGAAAATCCAGTTGTACATGGCTCCGCCGCGGTTACCAAAAGAGGATGTGGCGTGGAAGAGGTCCGTCATGAGCTCAGGGCTGTAGGTGGTGGATCCTGCCGCGTTGGCCCGGAAGACGATGTAGAGACCGTCGCGCAGCCTGTCGGCATCCTCCATGGTCAGGAAGGCATTCTCGATACCGATGGTGCCCTCGGGGAACTTGTCCAGGCTGCAGGATGCGGCTGCTCCCAGCAGGGCTGCGGCTGCAATGGCTGTTAAAAGATGTATCTTTTTCTTCATATCTTGATGTCTTTTTGAAAGTTAGAATGTCAGTTCCACTCCGATGGTGAATTGTCTGGAGTTGGGGTAGACTCCGAGCTGGAGGTTGGTGTCCGCCTCAGGGTCATATCCGGAGTATTCCGTTACCGTGAACAGGTTGCGTCCGATGGCGTAGACCCTGAAACCGCTGAGGAACTTGCTGCGCTCGATCAGCTGCTTGGGGAACTCGTAGGATATCTGCAGGTTCTTCAGGCGCAGGAACGAGGCATTCTCCAGCAGGGTATCGTCAAACTGTCTGGGGGAGTTGACACCCGGCACGTCGGTCACCTGTCCGGGCTCGGTCCAGATGTCCAGGAGGTCGGTCAGACCGTTGTAGCCGGTGGACACGAAGGTGGGGTCGGTGAGGAAGTAGCGGTCGTTGTTGATGGTCCACTTGCCGGCTACCCAGGAGAAATCGGCTCCGACATACAGGCCCTTGTACTGGAAGTTGAGCTGTATACCGCCGGACCAGGGGGCAAATCTCTGCTTGCCGGTCATCACCGCGTATGCGTCGGAGAAGTTCTTGGTCTTATTGCCGTCGAGGTCATACCACATCTGCATACCGTCCCGGGGGTCCACACCGGCGGAGCGTACATAGAAGAACTCGCCGTAGGGGTAGCCCACCTGGTAGGAGATACCGGTGTTGGGCACGGTGTACTCGTCGCGGCCTCCGAAGAGGGCTGTGATCTCGTTGTGGTTGTAGTTGAAGTTGGTGCTGATGTTGAAGTAGACGTTCTGAGTCTGGATGATGTCGAAGCTCAGGTCCACGTCCACACCCCGGTTGAGCATGTCTCCGGCATTGCCCCATCCTCCGGTATGTCCGGTGATGTAGGAGTAGGGAATCTCCATGAGCAGGTCGCGGGTCATCTTGTTGTAGAACTCAACGCTCAGGTCCAGGAAGTTCCACAGACGGGCGCTCACGCCTATGTTGAGGTTCTCGACGGTCTCCCACGTCAGGTCGGGGTTGGAGGGGTTGGATATTCCCCAGCCGATGCCGCCGTCGTAGTTGCCGGAGTAGTTGCCTACGGTTCCGAGGGCGAGGTAGTGCCCGATACCGGAGTTACCGGTGGTTCCGTAGCTGGCCTTCAGGCGCAGGTCGTTGATCCAGTCCACTCCGTTGAGCCATTTCTCTCTCTTGACGTCCCACATCAGACCCACAGAGTAGAAGTTGGCATACTGGTTGTCGGCTCCGAAGAGGGAGGATCCGTCGATACGCCATGAGGCATCGATGAAGTACCTCTCGTCGAAGTCGTAGGACAGACGGGCGAAATAGGAGTTGTAGGCAGTCTCCTCGCTGTAGTAGTCCGGAACGCTCACATTGGCCTGTGTGGCCTGCGAGATGAGGTCGTTGCGGTCGTCAGTCAGACCCGAGACGCTGACTCCGAACTGGCGCAGCTGGTCCAGGATGGCCTCCTGTCCTGCCAGGATGGTGAAGTGGTTGCGCTCCCATGCCGTGAACTTGTATTCCGCGGTATTGGTAAATGTGAACTGGTAGTATCTGCCGGTGCTCTCGGTCGCAGAGCCGGAGTCCCAGATTTCACCCTTGTAGGCCTTGGCCGAGGAGTTGTGGTAGAATCCTTCCAGAGCCTGCTGCGACCTGATGGTCAGGCCCTTTACCGGTGTCAGCTCGAGATAGGTGGCCGCGTTGAGACGGGCATAGCTGCTGGTGGAGGGCTGGAGGTCGTTGGCATAGAACGGGTTCCAGTAATTGATGGCACTCAGGAAGTGAGGCTCCTGGCTGTAGTCGATATACGGGTTGTTGGGGTCGTCGGTGTTGATATAGTAAGGTGTGGCCCAGGGCACGAGCATGTTGGCTGCATTGACAGGGTTCTGGATGGAGTTACGGAACTGGTCACCGGAGGTGTAGGGTCCTGTCTGGTAGTCCTGGTAGGTGAGGCCGATGTTGGCGCCCAGTTTCAGCCAGGAGTTAACCTTGGAGTTGATGTTGGTGCGGAGGTTGTAGCGGCCGAGCCTGGAGTCAGGCGCGATACCTGTCTGGTCAAATGCTCCCAGGGAGATATAGTAGTCAGTCTTGTCAGTAGCGCCGGAGAGAGTGATATCGGCGTTCCATACAGGGGCCGTCTCGTTGAATATGTATTTCAGCCAGTCAGTGTTGATGTTCAGATGCTGGGCCATGAGCATGTCGTCAGTCATCTGGAAATTGGGGTTGATCTTCTTGTTGAAGGTAAACCACTGCTCGCTGTTCATCAAGTCCATGTGATGGTCCACGATGGTGGAGATACCGTACTGGCCTCTGAGTACGAGGGTCGGTTTCTCCCCGCTGCGTCCTTTCTTGGTAGTGATGTACACCACTCCGTTGGCCGCTCTGGAACCGTAGATGGCGGTCGAGGAGGCGTCCTTCATGACGACGATATTCTCGATGTCGTTACTGTTGAGGCTGTTGAATATAGAAGCGGATACGGGCGCTCCGTCCAGCACGAAGAGGGGCGTGGAGGATGCGTTGATGGAGTTGACGCCGCGGAGCCTCATGCTAACCTCCGACATAGGCTCACCGGTAGACGAGAAAATCTGCAGACCGGAAACCTGTCCCTGGAGGGCGTCGCCGACATTGGCGGTGGGACGGTTCATCGTGACCTTGTTCTTGACGGTGGACGCCGAGCCCACGACAGAAGAGATTTTCCTGGCAGTACCGTAGCCCACGACTATCACGTCGTCCAGGGTCTGCGCGTCCATCTCCAGCAGGATGTCGATGGTCGCCCGCCCGTTTACGGGTACAACCTGCGTAACATAGCCTAGAAAACTGATTTCCAGGACTCCGTCCGAGGGTACTGTGATAGAGTAGGCCCCCAAATCGTCAGTCATGGCGTACGTAGTGGTACTGCCCTGCAGCACTACGGTCGCTCCCGCCACTACCTCGCCGGTAGCAGCGTCAGTAACGGTACCCGCGACAGTGATGTCCTGCGCGTGAAGCGAGACAGTTAGCGCGGATAACTGACACGATCCCGGCACCGTTCCGACGGCCTGCCGGGATTTTTCTACACATCCCCCCACCCTCCGGCACCTCCTCACTCCACCTCCTCCTCATCCTCAGCCTCTCTATCCCCACCAGCCAGCTTCACCCCCCTTTTCACCCACCTCCACAACGCATCCATCCACAACGGCAGCAAATCCCGCAATTCCCTGCCGTTGCAGAACTGCATTTCCCTCAGCATCCCTGCTACAGCCCTTCTGAGCAGCATTCCCCTTCCGTTTCCCTTCCACAACGGCACCAAATTCCGCGATTCTCTGCCGTTGTGGTAAGGCATTATCGTGCGTCAGTGGTCTGTGGCGCCGTCCTTTTCGCCGGCGATCTGCCGGTGGGCGGACGGGCTCCGTGCCGGTTCGTCCTGCGGTTCCCGTCTTTCCGTCCCCGCACGCCCTGCTATTGTAACCCCTTGATGGTCAGCTCAGAACGACATAACTATGTGCTTTCGTCCGTTTTGAAAACTGACGCGTCCACGGCCACTTCCACAAAGTCTCAGGGTGTCAGGTAGTTCCTGAATCACCATGTGCGCACTATTCATTTTCGTTCTCTTGCCGACGCGGAGTGAAACCGCAACGGCAGCAAATCCCGCAATTCCCTGCCGTTGCGGCATGAGGCAGGTCGGTTCATAACGAATTCGAGAAGGTGGTGGAGATAAGCCGTTTCAGCCGGCACCTTCCGGATGGGAATCCGAGGCTGGCCAGGCGAAAAGAAAGTCGGAGTGGGTGACCGATCAACGAAATCAAGAAGGTGCCGACTATACAGCGGGAGGTGTTTCTGAGGCCAGTCGACCAATAACGTCATCTGTGCACCTTCAGAAGGCGGGACGGGCACGGTGGAGGGAGAAACGCAGCTGCAGCAGGCTCTCGTGGGGGGTTACGCTTCTACGCACCTTCAGAGGGTGTGCAGAAAACGCGGTAAAACTGCACACCTTAGGAAGGTGGAACAGGTGTAACTCCTTCGGAAGGAGTGGGGAAAACGTGCGGATTAGAACGGAAAAATCAACCTACTGGTTGATTTTTGAAAATTATTGTTATCTTTGCAGCCAAAATGGAGAAGTGATGCAGTTCGATCTGATTTACCCCGAAGATGAAAACAAGATACGTGAAGTTCCGTGCGTAATAGCAGCATCATACTTTGACGCAGAGGAACTGATAGGATTTGGAGTTGATCCCTCGGCGCCAGAGGTCAACGCCCCATTTGCAGACGACAACGAGTTTGAAAAGGTATTCAAGTTATGGGAATCGCCTTCATACCTCAGAAAATTTTTCGCGGACAGCATTAACTTTTTCGAACAGGATTATTGGGAGGATATTACCGAAGATGAATTTGTTCAAGACGTAACAAAATCGCTGAACAGAATCAGGAAAGAATTTATTAACTTGTTCAATGACAACAAACTGCACACAGTTGTAGAGCCTTTGGCTCCTGAAGAGGAGGATTTACGCCTGCATCAGAGCATTAGAGTGAAGATTAAACAAGGTTGGATTCATAAAAGGCTTGCTTTTCGATTCTACGCGATTGAAATTGAAGAAGAAAAATGCTACTTGATTACAGGAGCGGCAATAAAAATTCACAAAGACATGCTGAAGGCTCCTAATACAACGATTGAAAAAAGGAAAATGGAGTTTGCACTCGAAGAACTGGTTACAAACGGTATAGATACGAAAGAATTGTTCCTTGATTTCGTACTATAGATACAAAACTAAATAGAAATGGAAAAGAATACAACAAAAAGGCGATTGAGAAAAGTGTCTTCCTGGATGTCAGATGCTGCCGCATCCATCAACAATGAGGACGAGATCCTTGCCGGGAAGAAAATAGTTCTCAAGATTCTCAGGTACATGGAATCAAACCGCATGTCGCAAAAGGAACTGGCCGGGAAACTTGGAGTCTCACCACAATACATAAATAAGTTTCTGCATGGACAGGAATGCGATATCAAGATATCCACAGCCATCAGATATGGGAAAATCCTCAATCTGAAACTTATTGAAATACCAGACGATACCGTCCATAAGCCAAGTTCACCCACGATAATCTATGCTGCCAACAATTACATTGTAAGGACTCCATCGAAAAAAAAGTTCACCTACAACAGAAAAAGTGAACATCTATTCAAATACAACTAGCCATGACAGACATCAAATATGCACTCCGGGGCATCACAGTGGAGCAATTCGCGACACTTTTTGAGCCCACAAGCGATCGGTTTGAGATTCTTGTGTCAATTCCAATCAAGACCAACTACGATGAGAGATCACTCGCCGTCGGTGCCAACATCCAGTATGTCGAGGATGGTAAAACCTTTCTGACTGCAGAGGTTTTTTGCCACTATGAGATAGAAAAAGAATGCTGGGACAATCTCTCTGAGGGGAACACAAAAGACGTTGTTCTTCCGAAAGAACTCATGGACTCACTCGCAAGAATTGCAATAGGAACTGCCCGAGGAGCAATCTGCGTAAAGACAGAGAACTCAGTATTTGCCAAATACTATTTACCAATCATAGAGATCGGGGCTTCTCACGAAAAGAACGGATTTGTCATACCGAGAACATAAAGAATTTAATTTAAAGAGCCGCCCCTGTCACCAGAGAGCGGCTCTCAGTTTTACAGTACGCTGAATACTACGTTCAGACCTGCCGTCACGATGGACACCATGCTCATGAGCTTGATGAGGATGTTGAGCGAAGGGCCGGAGGTATCCTTGAAGGGGTCGCCTACGGTGTCGCCTACGACGGTGGCCTTGTGGGCGTCGGAGCCCTTGCCGCCGAGGTTGCCTTCCTCCACGTACTTCTTGGCGTTGTCCCAGGCACCGCCGGAGTTGGCCATGAAGATAGCCAGCACGAAGCCGGAGCCGAGGGAGCCTACGAGCAGACCGACTGTACCGGCCACTCCGAAGAACAGGCCTACGAGCAGAGGCACGATGATGGCCAGCAGCGAGGGCAGCAGCATCTCCTGCTGGGCGCCCTTGGTGGAGATGGCCACGCAGCGGGCATAGTCAGGTGTGGCCTGACCGGTGAGGATGCCCTTGATCTCACGGAACTGACGGCGCACCTCCTCGACCATCTTCTGGGCGGCCCGTCCTACTGCGTTCATCGTCAGACCGCAGAAGAGGAAGGACATCATGGCGCCGATGAAGACTCCTGCCAGGACGGTGGGGTTCATCAGGTTGATATGGTAGTACTCCATGAAATCGGGTATGGTGGCCTGAGCGACTTCGACGGTACGTCCGCCACCGAGTTCGAGGACAGTCTCCCCTATCCTCTGCAGACCGATCTTGATCTCCTCGAGGTAGGAGGCCAGCAGGGCGAGGGCGGTCAGGGCGGCAGAGCCGATGGCGAAGCCCTTGCCGGTAGCGGCGGTGGTGTTGCCGAGGGCGTCGAGGATATCGGTGCGCTGGCGTACTTCGGGCTCGAGCTCGCTCATCTGGGCATTGCCGCCGGCGTTGTCCGCGATGGGACCGTAGGCGTCAGTTGCCAGGGTGATGCCGAGAGTCGAGAGCATGCCGACTGCTGCGATACCGATACCGTAGAGGCCGAGGCTGAGGTTCTGGGCCGAAAGCATATTCGTTACATCGAAGCCGATGGCGCAGAGATAGGCCAGGATGATGGCCACCACGATGGTGATGACGGGTATGGCTGTCGAGATCATACCGAGACCCACACCGGAGATGATGACAGTGGCCGGACCGGTATTGGAGCTCTCCGCGAGCTTGCGGGTCGGCTTATAGGAGTGCGAGGTGAAGTACTCGGTGGACTGGCCGATGATGATACCGGCCACCAGGCCCACGATGACAGAGCAGGATACCCATGCCCAGTTGGGAATGCCGAGCACGTAGAGTATTCCGAATGTAGCCACGGCGATGAGAGCCGAAGAGACATTGGTTCCCACGCTCAGGGAGCGGAGCAGCTGTTTCATGCCGGCTCCCTCCTTGGTCTTCACGAGATAGATACCGATGACGGACAGGATGATACCTACCGCAGCGATGAGCATGGGAGCAAATACCGCCCTGAGCTGCATCGAGGTATCCGCGTAGGAATAGAACGCCGAGGCACCGAGCGCGGCAGTGGCCAGGATTGAGCCGCAGTAGGACTCATACAGGTCGGCGCCCATACCGGCTACGTCACCTACATTGTCACCCACGTTGTCCGCGATGGTGGCGGGATTGCGGGGGTCATCCTCGGGGATACCGGCCTCAACCTTACCCACCAGGTCCGCGCCCACGTCAGCAGCCTTGGTGTAGATACCGCCGCCTACACGGGCGAAGAGAGCCTGTGTGGAGGCACCCATTCCGAAGGTCAGCATGGTCGTGGTGATGACCACCAGCTTCTGAGGGCCGTCCGCATTGACAAATGTATCCAGAATGATGTACCACAGAGAGATATCCAGCAGACCGAGACCCACTACGGTAAGTCCCATGACGGCGCCCGAGCGGAAGGCCAGCTTAAGGCCGGAGTTCAGCGAGCGGCGGGCGGCATTGGCGGTCCTGCCGGAAGCGTATGTCGCAGTCTTCATGCCGATGAATCCCGCCAGGCCGGAGAAGAATCCGCCGGTCAGGAATGCGAAGGGCACCCAGTGGTTCTGCACGTCGAAGCCGTAGGCCAGGACGGCAAAGAAAATGGCCAGGATGATGAACACGATGGTCACCACCTTGTACTGCTGTTTGAGATAGGCCATGGCGCCCTTGCGGACGTGAGCCGCAATCTCTCTCATGGTAGGCGTACCCTCGTCCTCCTTGAGCATTTTCCTGTAAAAATAGAAGGCAAATCCCAGTGCAATGAGGGACGACAGGGGCACGAGCCAGAATAATAAATCTACAGACATTGTTTTGTTTTAGAATTAAGTGGTTACTGAATATTGATTTGGTGAAAATGTTCCGCAGTAAGTTCAGGGTCGATGGAAACGGCTGTCCGCATCAGGACGGATGGATCTCCGGTAGAATAGAATCCGGCAGTGCCTCCTCCCTCCTCCGGGGACCGCAGCACGCGGGCAGTCTGCCGTGCGACGGCCGGGGCGGGATTGATGATCCTCACATCCGGGCCGGCGACCCGTGCGATCTCCTTCTCCAGGAAGGGGAAATGGGTACAGCCCAGGACAATGACATCGGCGCCCTCCTCCGTCATCTCCTCCACATACCGCCGCACCAGTTCCGTGGGGACCTCTCCCCTCTCCACCGCCTCCACCAGTCCGCGGCCGACTTTCTCGACTATACGGATGCCGGAGGCGTACCTCATGACGGTGTCATGGTAGAGGCTGCCCTTGAAGGTATTGGCCGTGGCCAGCACTCCTACGACTCCGGTCCGGGAGGCCAGGGCAGCAGGCTTGACGGCAGGTTCCATGCCTACGAAGGGGACGGCATAATGTGAGCGCAGATAAGAGATAGCGGCAGCCGTAGCCGTATTGCAGGCCACGACCACCGCTTCCGCTCCACGGCCGATGAGGAAATCCGTCACGGCGCGGGCCCGTCCGGTGATATACTCGGGAGACTTTTCCCCATAAGGACAATGGGCCGAATCGGCGACATACACATAGTCCTGCCGAGGCATCAGGGCACGGAGCTCTTTCCACACGGAAAGTCCGCCGATTCCCGAATCATAGACTCCGACCATAACCGGATGAGCTGCTTATACTATTTCTTGAGATACTCGTCGAGCAGGGCCTCTATCTCGTCTTCAGCGACCTTGCGGCCGATGATGTTGCCCTCTGAGTCCACGAAGGTGTTCTGGGGGATGAAGTTGACATTGTACATCTGACCCACCTCGCTCTGCCAGAACTTGAGGTCGGAGACATGTGTCCAGGTGAGCTTGTCATCCTTGATGCCCTTGACCCATGCGTCATGGTCGCGGTCCAGGGAGACGCCGATAATCTCGAATCCCAGCTTGTGGTACTTGTTGTATATCTTCACGAGAGTGGGATTGAAGTTACGGCAGGGCCCGCACCAGCTGGCCCAGAAGTCGATCATGGTCACCTTGCCCTTGGGATAGAACTCGGAGAGGGTTACAGGCTTGCCGTCGGGGTTGTTGAGCGTGAAGTCAGGGGCCTTGTTGCCTACGGCGAGGCTCAGTTCCTTCTGCAGGTATTCGTCAATGACTGAGATGAACCTGTTCTCTGCGAACTCAGGCAGGGCCCTGTAGCTTTCTACCAGCGCGGAGAGGGTGTCGGGAGTCATGTAGTAATACTCCCTGTTCTGCATGATGAAGTAGAGGGCGAAATCCGATACGGGAGCCTCGGCTGTGAGGGCCTCACGTACTGCGTCCAGCTCCTCCTGATACTGACTGTAGATCCTGATGGCGGAGTCGCGCACTGCCTCGGTGGAGGTGGGTCTGCGCATGTCCTTGATGACGTTCATGATGTCATATTTCTCGCCGAGGGCCTTGGACTGCTCGCCGTAGCGGTTGAGAAGGGTCTGGGTAGGACCTCCGGTGATTACCGGCTCTGCGAAAGTGGTGTCAGTGGTGATGGTGACCTGCGCATTCTCCAGGAAGAGAGATATCATTCCGGGAATTCCGTCTATAGTGATCAGGTATGCCTCGGGAGTGGTTACAGAACCCTTGAACACAAACTTACCGTTGATAACCTCGGCTGTATCCCTGATGGGATTCTCCCTGTCCCTGTTGAAGAGATAGGCTGTGCCGTTGACCAGCTTGTCGCTGTCTCCGGTGACGGTTCCCTTGATGGTGTACTTGTCACCGCTGTTGCATGCCGCTGCCAGAACTACGGCAGCGCAGATAAAGAGTAATTTTTTCATAATGGTAGATATTGTTGATTATTATTTGTTTTCTTCTCCGTCCAGGAACCACTCCTTGTACATCATGTAGCCCTGCGCGTTCTTGTGGGCGGACTGCTGCACCGCGTCGGTTCCGTCCTTGACCTTCTTGGCAGGAACTCCGGCGTAGACTCCCGGTTCCAGCTTCGAGTTACTCAGGACCACAGCCCCTGCGGCGATAATGCTGCCGTCTGCGACCTCCACTCCGTCCAGGAGCACGGCACCCATGCCCACGAGCACGTCGTTTCCGACCTTCGCCCCGTGAATGACCGCATTGTGACCTACCGAGACATCGTCGCCTATCTCCACGACAGACCTTTTATACAATGTATGGAGCACCGCTCCGTCCTGGATATTCACCCGATTGCCCAGGCGGATGGGATTCACGTCGCCGCGGAGCACCGCCCCGTACCATATACTGCAGTCGTCTCCTATCTCCACATCCCCGATAATCGCCGCATTCTCAGCGATAAAGCATCCCTTCCCGATCTTCGGTGTGATTCCGTTCAAAGGTCGTATAATAGCCATATCATATTCCATTTAAAAACAACCCACAAATATAAAAAAATAATAAACACGCCCTACATGATTATCCGCGAACTTACCCTGACTTTCCGCAACGGCAGTGAATCGCACGTTTTGCTGCCGTTGTGGAATGACAATAAGCAGCAAGCGCCACAGTGAAATAAAAAAGACCGCATCCATATCGGATACGGTCTTTACACTGAGGGTTGTCAGAGTGGGTGAAGAGCAAGGCGTCGAGGTTCAGAGCGAAGGAGTTTACTCCTGTAAATGACTGAGCCGTGATACCGAAGATGACGCCGCAATTCGCCTGTTATGACGCGCCGAAACTAGATGATACCCTGCTCGAGCATAGCCTGAGCCACCTTCATGAAGCCGGCAATGTTGGCACCCTTAACGTAGTCAACATGACCGTCGGGCTGAGTACCGAACTTAACGCAGGCCTCGTGGATGCTCTGCATGATGTAGTGCAGCTTCTCGTCCACTTCCTTGGCAGACCAGCTGATGTGAGTAGCGTTCTGGGTCATCTCGAGACCAGAGGTTGCTACACCACCGGCGTTGACAGCCTTACCGGGAGCGAAGAGGATGCCCTTGCTCTGGAACTCGTGGATGGCCTCAGGGGTGCAGCCCATGTTGGAAACCTCGCAGCAGCACCATGTACCGTTGGCGATCAGCTCCTTGGCATCGTCACCGTTCAGCTCGTTCTGGAAAGCGCAGGGCAGAGCGATGTCGCACTTAACGCTCCAAGCCTTCTTACCGGCTGTGAACTTGGTGGCCTGAGGGAACTTGTCGTTCATATCCTGAACTTTGTTCCTGTTGGAAGCACGCATAACGAGCATGTAGTCGATCATCTCGTCGGTGATACCGCCGGGGATCTCGCAGACTCCGTCAGGACCGGAGATAGCGATAACCTTTGCGCCGAGCTCCTTAGCCTTTGTTGCGGCGCCCCATGCTACGTTACCGAAGCCGGAGAGAGCGACTGTCTTGTCCTTGATGTCCTTGCCGGCATGGTGGAGGAGGTGCTGTGTGAAGTACAGAGCGCCGAATCCTGTAGCCTCGGGACGGAGGATGGAACCACCCCATGTGCCGCCCTTACCGGTGAGAACGCCAGTGTTGTACTCGCGTGCGAGCTTCTTGTACATTCCGTACAGATAGCCGATCTCACGTCCGCCGACACCTACGTCACCTGCAGGGATATCGGTATCGGGACCGATGCATCTCCAGAGCTCATACATGAAGGCCTGGCAGAACCTCATGATCTCAGCGTCAGACTTGCCGACGGGATCGAAGTCAGAACCGCCCTTTGCACCGCCCATAGGCAGAGTTGTCAGAGCGTTCTTGAAAGTCTGCTCGAAACCGAGGAACTTCAGCATGGAAGGAGTAACTGCCTTGTGGAAGCGGAGACCTCCCTTGTAGGGGCCGATAGCGGAGTTGAACTGAACCCTGTAGCCGAGGTTGGTCTGAACATCACCCTTGTCGTCAACCCAGGTAACCCTGAATGTGAAGATACGGTCGGGCTCTACGATCCTTTCAACGATCTTAGCCTTCTCGAACTCGGGATGCTGGTTGTAAACCTCTTCGATGGACTCGAGCACTTCGCGGACTGCCTGCAGGTACTCTTTCTCGTTACCATACTTGGCCTCAAGTTTGGCCATGATTTCTGAAACTTTCATATTAAAAGTGTTTTTAGTGTTTATTAAAATGGTTCAATTGTTTTTCATTCATTATTTCACTTCCCATGTCGATCCGCTGTGCAGCAGCTCGTCCATGTTGTGGATGGTCGACTTGGCCCTGACTTCCTCCAGCTGGTCGCGGACGTTGTCGTCGTAGGTCTTGTCAGGCACGTCGCGGATGACTCCGAGAGCCACCGGATACTCGGGCCACTTCATGTCGATGAGCATGCTGTGCATACCCATGTCGGCGGTGTGGGCGTCATGTACCAGGATGTCATCCTCGGTTACTCCGCCCTCGCCTATCGTCACTACCTTGAGTTCCTTGTTGACGAGTACCAGACCCTTGTTGCGGTCCTTTCCGAAGATCATCCTCTCACCATGGCGAAGAACTATCGTACGGTCGGCCCTGACTTCCTTGTCGGAGATCTCGCGGTGCGAGCCGTCGTTGTAGATGACGCAGTTGACCAGCATCTCGGTCACCGAGCATCCGTCATGTCTTGCTGACGCAACGAATATCTCCTGATTCAGTTTCAGTTCCGAATCTATGCTTCGTGCAAAGAATGTGCCGCGTGCGCCCATTACGAGGGCTCCCGGATTGAAGGGATGCTCCACGGTTCCGTAAGGGGAGGTCTTGGTGATCTTGCCCAGAGGAGATGTCGGGGAATACTGCCCTTTTGTCAGTCCGTAGATACGGTTGTTGAAAAGCACGATGTTGATGTCGATGTTGCGGCGGATAGCGTGGATGAAGTGGTTTCCGCCGATGGCCAGGGCGTCGCCGTCACCGGTAGCCTGCCAGATTGACAGATTGGGATTGGCCACCTTCATGCCGGTCGATATGGCCGTGGCACGGCCGTGTATTCCGTGGAAACCGTAAGTGTTCATATAGTAGGGCAGTCGCGACGAGCAGCCGATACCGGATACGAACACGAAACGCTCCATGGGGTATCCGCGTTCTTCCGCCACCTGGGGAAGAGCCCTCTGAAGAGAGGCGAGTACGGAATGGTCACCGCATCCGGGGCACCACCTTACTTCCTGATTGCTTTTGAAATCCTGTGCTGTATATTTCATGATGTCTGTCCTCCTATAATAATTTGTTGACTGCATCCACGACGTCCTTTACGATGAAAGGCTGTCCCTGCACCTTGTTGAGCTGATAGTAATTGAATTTCTGATGCTTTGCCCTCAGATAGTTGGCGAACTGACCGGAGTTGAGCTCGCAGACGATGATCTTCTTGAACTTCGAGAAGACCTCCTCAGTGTTGAGAGGCAGGGGGTTGATATAGTCGAAGTGAGCCAGGGAAACGCTCTTGCCCTGCTTGTGGAACTCCTTGACTGCCGTGTAGAGGTGGCCGAAAGTACCGCCCCATCCCACGATGAGGACTTCGCCGCTCTCGTCGCCGATGACCTTCAGCGGGGGTATGTCCACTGCGGCATGAGCCACCTTCCTGGCCCTGAGGTCCACCATCATCTGATGGTTCTGGGGATCGGAGGAGATCACTCCGGCAGGACTCTTCTCCAGACCACCGACGCGGTGCTCCAGACCGGGAGTTCCGGGCACTGCCCATCTGCGGACAAATGTCTCGGGGTCTCTCTCGAAGGGGCTGAACTTACCGCCGCACTCGGAGGCGTCCTTGATGAAGGGAGGATGTATCTCGGGCAGGTCCTTCATGGAAGGAATGCGCCAGGGTTCGGAGCCGTTGCCCAGGAAGCCCTCGGTAAGGAGGATGACGGGCATCATGTGCTCCATGGCGAACTTACCTGCGTAGAATGCTTTCTCGAAGCAGTCCGAAGGAGAGTGGGCGGCCATCACCATGATGGGGCACTCGCCGTTGCGGCCGTAAAGGGCCTGGTTGAGGTCGGTCTGCTCGGTCTTGGTGGGAATACCGGTGGACGGACCGCTGCGCTGCACGTCCACAAGTACGAGGGGCAGCTCGGTGATCATGGCCAGACCGAGGGCCTCGGACTTCAGGGAGAGACCGGGACCGGAGGTGGTGGTCACGGCGAAGTTGCCGGCGTACGCTGCGCCGATGGCGGTACAGATGCCGGCGATCTCGTCCTCGCACTGAAGGGTCTTGGCCTTGAGCTCCTTGTGGATGGCCAGTTCCTCGAGGATAGCGGTGGCGGGGGTGATGGGATACGAGCCGCAGAAGAGAGGCACACCTGACTTCTCGGATGCTGCGAGCAGTCCCCATGCGGTGGCCTGGTTACCGTTGATGTTGCGGTAGGTACCCTTTTCCTGCTTGGCGGGCTGCACGTAATAGGTGTTGGCTATCGCGTGGATGTTGGAGGCGTAGTTGAAGCCGTCCTTGAGCACCTTCTTGTTGGTCTCGATGAGGGCGGGTTTCTTCTTGAACTTGCGCTCGAGGTACTCGAAGGTGTGGTCCAGCTCCTTGTTGAACATGAAGAAGCACATACCGAGGGTGAACATGTTCTTGCACCTTACGATGGCCTTCAGGTCCAGACCGCTGTCCTTGAGGCTCTCCTTAGTCAGAGTGGTTATGGGGGAGACTATGATATTGCGGTCCCCGATACCGAGTTCCTCGATAGGATTCATGGTCTTGAAACCAGCCTTCTGAATACCTTTCTCATCGAAGGCATCCTCGTCGAGGATGATGGTCGCCGTGGGCTTGGCCCATTTGGCGTTTGCCATCAGTGCTGCCGGGTTCATCGCTACGAGTACATCGCAGAAATCGCCCGGGGTGTTGATTTCAATGGAACCGATGTGTACCTGAAAGCCGGACACACCTGAAACTGTGCCTTGAGGCGCCCGTATCTCCGCCGGATAATCGGGGAAAGTGGAGATCTCGTTACCGAAAAGCGCGGAAGAGTCCGCGAAAAGGGTTCCGGTCAACTGCATGCCGTCACCGGAATCGCCTGCAAATCTGATAACGATATCTTCAACATCAATAATCTTGTGTTGCATAAGGGTAGGTTGGTAGGTGTTAATAATTTTAGACAAATGTAAGGAATTTCCCTTAATATCGGGAATTTATTTTGCAAGTTTTAATAAAATGTGAAAGGACCTCTCCGCAACCGGCGGAGAAGTCCTTCCATATCTTCAGGGATACCGCTGTCAGCCTACATCTGGGGCTGAGCCTGAGGAAGCTGCTTGTCGGGAGATATTCCCAGCTCAGCCTTCACCTGTGCGGTGATGTCCATGCTGAGTGCAGCGTCAAAATAAGGTATCGCGCCGGACGAGAGGTCGAAGACGTAAATCAGTCCGTTGGCCTTGCCCACCTTCGAGACAGCCTCGTTGGCCTTCTGGGAGATGGGAGCCATGAGCTGCTGCTGCAGGTTGTTCAGGTCCATCTGGGCATTCTGCTGATACTGCTGGAGGCGGGCCTGGAGGTCCTGTATCTCCTGCTGTTTGGTGGCCAGGACGGAGGGTGTCCAGTTGGCGCTCATCTGCTCATAAGTGGAGATCTTGGTGTTGTACTCCTCGATCATGGCGTTGTAGGTGGTCTGGATGTCCTGGTTGAATTTTTCAAGCTGTACGCGTGCGGAGTCCATCTCGTCCATCAGGAATACTACTTCCTGCATGTTGATATGGCCGAATTTCAGTTCCTGGGCCGTGGCGGTGAAAGCGGCCGCGATCACGCTCAGGGCGATTAAAGTGATTCGTTTCATGTTATTAATTTAAATAGTCTTTGTCTTAATTGGCTGCAAATGTAGTAAATATTCTGTTACATGAAGCATCAGAACTGCTGACCTATCACGAAATGGAAGTTCGAGCCTCCCCTCTCCTGGTCCTGGACAGGGTCGAAGCCCCATCCCCAGTCCACTCCGAGCAGTCCGATCATCGGGAGCATGATCCTCACGCCGACTCCGGCCGAGCGCTTGATCTGGAACGGGTTGAATTCCTGTATATGCTCCCAGCAGTTTCCTCCCTCAAGGAAGGCCAGCACGAATATCGTGGACTGCGGCTGAAGGACTACGGGGTAGCGCAGCTCTATGGTGAACTTGTCGTACACGTGGCCTACGTATATGCCCTCGTCATTGACAGGAGTAAGCGAGTAGTTGGAATAACCGCGGAGGGAGATAATCTCCGAGCCGTAGGTATTGTATCCCGACATACCGTCTCCGCCGACCTGGTAGCCCTCGAACGGGGAGTAGCCCAGATTCTTGTTGTAATAGCCCAGATAACCGAACTGCGCCCTGGTCATCAGCACCAGGTCTCCCACCAGCCGGACGTAGAGGGCTCCCTTGAAGGTCCACTTGTGGTACTCGATCCAGCGGTAGCGGTCCTGGTCCGTCATGTTGATGTAGTCGGTGCTCTTGTCCCTGAATGCCGAGTAAGGAGGGGTCAGCTGGACGGAGAACTGGAAGTCCGAGCCCTCGCGGGGGTAGATGGCCTGGTCGGTGGAGTTACGCGCCAGGGTCAGCTTGTAACTTATGTTGTTGGACTTACCTGTGTCGAAGAGGAAGTTGTACTGCCAGTCATGCAGGTTGTAGGTCTGCCAGCTGAGCTCGTGGTACAGGACGAAATAGTTGTCGGGCCACTTCAGACGGCTTCCGAGAGCCGCCGCGATGCCGTAGACCTCATAATACTCGTCGGTGTTCTGGATCTGGTACCAGTAATAGGAGTTGGTCTGACGGGTGTAGTATCCGGTCAGGTTGAACGACGTAGGCTTCTTGCCGAAGAGCCAGGGCTCGATGAAGTTGATGGAACCGGCGGTATAGTACGTACCGTTGGTCTGGAACCTCAGGGACAGGGTCTGGGCATCACCCAGGGGCACGGGCCTCCAGGCGCCTTTCTTGAAGAGCCGCTTGATGGAGAAGTTGTTGAAGCTGACGCCTACCGTACCTACGAAGGAGTAACCGCCCCATCCTCCGGACAGCTCGAACTGCGAGTTGGGTTTCTCGGCCACGTTGTAGGAGATGTCCACCGTGTTGTTTATCTGGTTGGGGATGACAGAGTAACCGCGGGTATGGTCCAGAGCCTGCTCGGGGTCGAAGTTGCCCATTGAGGCTATCTCCCTGAGAGAGCGCTCCAGCATCGACTGGCTGTAGAGGTATCCCGGCTTGGTGAATATCTGGCGGCGGACCACCTTCTCGTTGGTGATGGTGTTTCCGCTGACGATTATCTTGTTGAAGGTGGCCGGCTTGCCCTCCACCATGCGGAGCTCGACATCCACCGAGTCACCCACGATGTTGGTCTCCACCGGCACGATGTTGAAGAAGATGTAGCCCTGGTCGGCATAGAGGGTGTGTATGTCCATGAACTCCTTCTTGGGGTCTCCGAAGAGTCTCTTCTCCAGATTGACCACATCGTACACGTCGCCCTTCTTGATCATGAGTATGCCGTTGAGCTGATCGGCCGTATAGAGGGAGTTTCCGGTCCAGGTGATGTTGCGGAAATAGTAGCGCTGGCCCTCGTCGATGACGAAGTCTATGCCCAGCCTGTCCTCCTCTATATAATATATGGAGTCCTTGACGATCCTGGCGTCCCGGTAACCGGCCTCGTTGAAGGCGCTGATGAGGGACTGCTTGTCGTTCTCGTATTCCTTCTCGTTGAATTTCTTGGACTTGAAGAGGTTCCTGATACGCATGTCGCGGGTCTTGGCCATGGAGCCGACCAGCTTGCCCTCAGGCACATGGTCGTTGCCGGTGAAGGTTATCGTCTTGATCTTGACCTTGGACTTGCGGTCCACCTTGAAAGTCACCCTCACAGCGTTCTTGACCACTGTGTCGTTGACCTGTATGACGTCCACGTCGGCGTTGATGAAGCCCTTCTCCTTGTAATAGTTCTTGATGATGCCGACAGATGAGCGGAGCACGTAGTCAGAGAGCGGCACTCCACGGCGCAGGCTCAGGCGGTCCTGCAGCTCCGACTGCTCCGAGTTCTTGACCCCCTGGAAGTTCCATCTGGACACCCTGGGCCTCTCCTGCAGGTGCAGGGCCAGGAAGACGGTGTCTCCTCCGGAGGACAGGGAGTCTATATTGAGGGATACATCGGAAAAATGCCTCTGCCCCCATATTCTGTTTACAATCGACGTGGCCTGCTCGCCCGGGATGGTTATTTCCATTCCCTCCCGCAGACCGGTCAGGGCTATGATCTGCTGCTCGCCAAGGTACTTGATGCCCTCTACCTTTATGCCTCCCACGATATATTTGCGGGGATGCGCATAGTCCACCACCAGAGAGGACTGGTTCTGCTGTGCATGGCCGGCAAATACTGAGCACAGCAGCAGGAGAGGGAGCAAAAGCCTTTTCACCTTCTTCATCTTCATTTGGAGTCGTTCGTTTCTTGGGTTATCTGGTCACCGGTCTTCCCGAAGCGTCTCTGGCGGGAGGCATAGTCTTCAAGAGCCTTTCGGAACTCGGCTTTGCGAAAATCGGGCCAAAGCACCGGGGTAAAATAAAATTCGGTGTAGGCACACTGCCACAGGAGGAAGTTGCTTATCCTCTGCTCTCCGCTGGTACGGATCAGCAGGTCCGGGTCAGGAATACCGGCAGTGGCCAGGTAATCCCCGTAGCGTCCCTCCGGCGCTCCGTCGGCGGCCCAGCGCTCAGCGGCCTGTTCTATATCCCACCGTCCGCTGTAACTCAGGAAGATAACCAGGCTTAGGCCGGTGTTGGCGGCAGTCTCGGCCATGGCCCCGTCTATGTCCCGGTTGAGCGCCTCGGAGAGTCTGGAACGGTTGCCCACGACGATGAATCTTATGTTGTTCTTCTCGAAAGTCGGTCTCTCGTTAAGTATGGACTTGGCCATCAGGTGCATCAGTTCCGTCACCTCCGCCTCGGGACGGGCCCAGTTCTCCTCGGAGAACGCGAAGAGGCTGAGCCATCTGACCCCCGCCTCCACGGCATACTCGCAGCAGGCCCTTACACTCTCGGTACCCTCATAGTGGCCGTATATCCTCTCCTTGCCGCGCATCTTAGCCCAGCGTCCGTTTCCGTCCATTATTATCGCGACATGTGTTGGTATCATATTCTTACGTATTTGTTCTTTTCATTTCTGCGGTCCTCGCCCCACAGCAGCTTCTCGTTAAGGGCCTCGAAGAAGGCATCCCTGCCGAAGCTGACGCAGTTGAGGCCGAAAGGAGCCTTGCGCACCGTTATCCGCCTCCGCTCAGCGATGCCGGAGGAACGGTTGTCCGCCGATATCATGGTTCCGTGGCCGCTGGAACGGATGACCACCTCTACCACCGACGAGTCGGGGATGATGAGGGGCCTCACGTTGAGATTATGCGGGGCCATGGGGGTGATGATGAACACGGACGAGTCCGGCACTGCCACCGGTCCTCCGAAACTGAGCGAGTACGCGGTGGAGCCGGTAGCCGTGGCTATCAGCAGTCCGTCCGCCCAGTAGGTGGGAATCCTCATCCCGTCTATCAGCACCTCTATTCCTATCATATAAGGCTCGGAGCGCTGCAGGGTAATCTCATTGAGGGCGTAGGGATAGAAATCCGCAGGCCTGTCCTCGTACGAGACCTCCAGCAGACTCCGTTTCCGTACACTGTAGTCCCCCGCCAGCATCCGGTCCACTATCCCGCAGCCGGAGTCGCCGCTGCCGGTGGATGTCAGGAAGCCCAGACGCCCGAAATTGATGCCGGCGACCGGGATACCGCTGTCCCCCACTATCGTCAGGGCACTGAGGAAGGTGCCGTCCCCGCCCAGGGAGAGGAAGATGTCCACGTCTCCGGGCAGGTCCTCCGGACCGGAGAACTCCCCTATGTCCGCCCCTCCGTCCAGTCCGCGCTCCCTGATGCAGGAGGCCAGGGCAGAACAGCACGTCACCCTCACGCCCTTGCGGGCGAGGTGCTCCAGCAGTGTTCTTATTCTTCCTTCGGCATCCGGGCCGAACTTACGGCCGTATAGGGCGAAATGCATTTTCCAAGTGTTAGAAACGTAAAATCAAGTTGCAAATATTGCGATTTTATTTTAAAAAGATACAGATATTATATAATTTTGTGTGTTTTTTGAAATTTACAATTTAGACCAACATTTTGCAAATATGAAGAAAGCCAATCTCATCATCAACATCGTACTGATCGTCGCCGTAGCGGCACTGTTCGTCCTGCACTTCACCGGCAGAGGCAAGGCCTCACAGATCCAGACAGCTGGAAGCGAGAGTGTTACTGCAACCAAGGGAGACATAGTGTACATCAACCTGGACACCCTCATCAACCAGTATGACATGTACAACGACCTCCGCTCGGAGCTGCAGGGCAAGCTCAGCGCGATAGAGAACGATATCAACAAGCAGGGACGCGCACTGGAGAACGACATCAAGAGTTTCCAGGAGAAGATGCAGAAGGGTCTGCTGACCCGCTCCCAGGCCGAGAGCATGAACAACGACCTGGCCCAGCGCGACCAGGACCTGAGGAACCTCACCCAGCAGAAACAGATGGAGATGGCCGAGGAGGAGAGCGTGATGTTCAATAAGGTGATGGACGCCATAACCACATACGTGGCCGAGTACAACAGGCAGAAGCAGTACTCCCTCATCCTGACCACCACCACAGCCACCACCACCGTCATCAACGGCAATGCCGGCCTGGACATCACCCAGGACATCCTGAACGGACTCAACGCCGAATATATCAAGAACAGAAACAAATAAAAACACCTTGAGAATCGCCATCCTATCGTGCTTTCCTCCCTACCGCGGAGGTATCTCCCAGTTCAACACATCCCTGTATCAGGAACTGGCCGGGAGATGCACGGTAGGAGCGTTCAATTTCAAGAGACAGTATCCGGAGTTCCTCTTCCCGGGCAAGACCCAGTACATCGAAGACGGCAGCCGTCCTCCCTTTGAGACATCCCGGGTACTGGACACGGCCAATCCGCTGTCCTACATCTCCACGGCCAGGACCATCCGCGCATGGAAGCCGGACCTGCTGCTGATGAGATACTGGATGCCGTACTTCGCCCCGTCCCAGGGATACGTGGCCAGGCACATGGCCCCCGGATGCAAGGTCATCTCGATACTCGACAACGTCATACCGCACGAGCACCATTTCTTCGACCGTCCGCTGACTACCTATTATATAAATGGTCACGACGGTTTCGTCGTACTGTGCAATGCCGTCCGCGACGACCTCCTGCGCCTGAAGCCGGACGCCCGCCACATCGTCTCCCCCCACCCGATATACTCCAACTTCGGAGAGAAGGTCCCGAGGGAGCAGGCCTGCCGGACCCTGGGCATAGACCCCGGAAAGAAGACACTGCTGTTCTTCGGGCTCATACGCGAGTATAAGGGACTGGACATCCTCCTGGAGGCCTTCTCCACCCTGGACGACAGCTACCAGCTGGTCATCGCAGGAGAGCCCTACGGTTCCTTCGAGCCGTACGCCAGACTGATTGAGGCCAGTCCCAACCGCAGCCGCATCCACCTCTTCGACCGCTTCATAAGCGACAGCGAGGTGGCCCCCTTCTTCTGTGCCGCGGACCTCTGCGTCCTCCCCTACCGCTCGGCGACCCAGAGCGGCATCAGCTCCATAGCCTACCATTTTGACCTCCCAATGGTCACCACCTCGGTCGGCGGCCTGAAGGAGATGATCGGAGACTCGGGCACGGGAATTGTAACAGACAGCATCAGCCCGGAGGCAGTCCGGGAAGCCGTCATCAGGTATTTCTCCGACGACAGTATCCGCCGCGGATGCCTGGAGGCCATAGCCGGAGAGAAGGACAGACTCTCGTGGAAGAGATTCTGCTCGAACCTGCTGGATTTTTACAACAGTCTATAATAAAACACCATACACCATGAAAGCAATTACACAGACCGCATTCAGTTTCAGCCATCAGACGGGCAAGTACGAGGGGAAAGTCCGCGACGTCTACACTATCGACGACCGCTACATCGCGATGATAGCTACTGACAGGATCTCGGCATTTGACGTCATCCTGCCCAAGGGAATACCTTATAAGGGACAAGTGCTCAACCAGATAGCCTCCATGTTCCTGGATGCCACAGCCGACATCGTACAGAACTGGAAGATAGCCTCGCCCGATCCCATGGTGACCGTAGGCTACAAGTGCCAGGGTCTGCCCATAGAGATGATCGTCAGGGGCTACCTGACCGGCAGCTCGTGGAGGGCTTACAAGAACGGAGCCCGCGAGATCTGCGGAGTACCCATCCCCGACGGCATGCGCGAGCACCAGAAGTTCGAGCACCCCATCATCACCCCGACCACTAAGGCCGAGATAGGCACCCACGACGAGGACATCTCCAAGGAGGAGATCATCCGCCGCGGTCTGGTATCAGCCGAAGACTACGCCAAGCTCGAGGACTATGCCCTCAGACTCTTCCAGAGAGGCACAGAGATGGCCGCCCAGCGCGGTCTGATACTCGTGGACACCAAGTACGAGTTCGGCAAGAGAGACGGAGAGCTCTACCTCATCGACGAGATACATACCCCCGACTCATCCCGCTACTTCTACGCGGACGGCTACGAGGAGCGCTTCGCCAAGGGCGAGCCCCAGAGGCAGCTCTCCAAGGAGTTTGTCCGTGAGTGGCTGATGGCCAACGGATTCAGCGGCCAGGCCGGACAGCAGGTGCCCGAGATGACCGACGAGATCGTAGGCAGCATCTCCGACCGCTACATAGAGCTCTTCGAGCACATCACCGGAAAGAAGTTCGAGCCCGCCGAATACGGAGAGGATCCCTACGCCCGTATCGAGGCCAACATCAACAACACTCTCGCCCGACTGGTATGAGACTGCTGCTGACCGTCCTGCTGGGCCTGATGCTCGCAGCTCCGGCCGCCGTGAGAGCCGGCGCCCAGGAATTCGTGGCCACGCCCGTGGAGATATCCGCCGACAAGGTCAATGTCAAGGGCACCGTCTACTACCTCCACAAAGTGCTCAAGGGCCACACCCTGTACTCCATCTCGAAAGCCTACGGTGTAGACATAGACGCTATCAAGGCTGCCAATCCGTCCCTGTCCGAAGGACTGAAGGCCGGCATGCTGCTCTACATCCCGGAACTCCCCGCCCGGACGGATGCATCCGCGGATACAGCCGTTCCCGCAGTCAAGGTTACGGCGGAGAACTCCGTACCGGCCGATTCTGAGGTACGCGCCGATGACAAGAAGACCGCCCCCGCCGGAAAGGCCAGGGCCGCAAAGCAAAAGAAATACCGGAAGTACAATGTAAAATGGTACGAGACCCTGGACGACGTGGCCGTCAAGTTCAATGTCACCACAGAGGCCATCATAGCCCTCAACGGCATAGACCCTGACTCCGGCAAGCGCATCCGCTCCGTCCTGATTCCGGACAGCGCCTACATGCAGGAGTTCAATGCGGGAAGGATACCGGAAGACGGAGAGCCCGGGACCGACCGGGAGGAGCGGACCGCACGCCATGCCGAAGGTCTCACCCCCGCAGAGGAGTCCGTTCCGGCCGAGACCGCGGTCCGGGAATGGGAAGTAATCCCCGACCCCAGCGGCACCGAACGCCGGATAACCCTGGTCCTGCCGTTCAATGCCAGCCGACTTACGGGTAGTCTGAACGCCTATACGGCCGACTTCTACGCCGGAGCGATGATCGCAGCGGCGGACCTCAAGGAAAGGGGACTTTTCACCAACTTCCACCTCAACGTCATCGACATCAACCGCTACGGCAGCGCATGGGAGCTGGTGGCGGACAACGCCCTCAGCGGCAGTGACCTCATCATCGGCCCCATATCCGAACGGGACATGCAGCCCATAGCCTCATGGGCCCGGAGCAGGAGAGTGCCGGTGGTATCCCCGCTGGACCTGAAAACAGCCTCCCTCCTGCAGGACAACCCCTGCCTGTACCTCTTTCCCCCTCAGTCGGACCTGGCCCTGGGACATCAGCTGGACAAGATAGCGGAGGCCTCCCTCAACTCCGACACCACCGAATCCGTGACTGTCATCTACGAGCAGGGCTATGAGCGTTCCGACCTGGTCCTCCAGACCATGAGCGGACTGGCGGAGAGAGGCATAGCCTTCAAGACCTTCAAGTACGACTTTCTCAGCGGCCGCGGCATCGACTCGCTGATGAGCCGGTCGCTGGACACGGTCCTGGTCAACCGGGTGATCATCCCCTCCATGAGCGAGGCCTTCATCACCGACGCCCTCCGCAACCTCAGCCTCATCCAGAGTTCCCGCGGATACATCATTGACGTCTACGGCCTGAGCCGCTGGAAGAGCTTCGAGACAGTGGAGCAGGACTATTTCCATGCCCTCGACCTGCGCCTGGCCATGTCCTACCACATAGACTACAACTCCCCGGAGGTCATGGACTTCATCCACAAGTACAGGGCCGCCTTCAACACAGAGCCCACATCCTTCGCATTCCAGGGATACGACATCATGACATTCTTCGTGGAGGCCATGAACACCCTGGGCAGGGACTTCCCGGACGGCATAGCCCGCGTAAGGAGGAATCTGCTGCAGTCGGACGTGATGTTCGAAGAGGTCAGCCCCGGCTCCGGCTACCAGAACACGGCGTTCAAGGACATCTGCTTCACCTCGGGGTGGAGAGTCCTCAACGAATAAATGAAAGAAGGTCCGCCACACGACGAATGTGACGGACCTTCCTGTTTTTCAGACGCCGCAGGAGCCTATTTTACGCAGTTGCGGTTGAAATCCTCTATCCACTGCTTCTCGGCAGCGTCCAGCATATCATAATTGACCGGAGACATGTCTATGGGGGCGACCGTCAGGGTCTCGAAGGCCAGGAACTCCCCGTAGTCGTTCTTCTCATGAGATACTGTCAGCACTGCATTCTCATGACGGATGCCGTACTGGCCCTCGACGTAGATGGCAGGCTCGTTGGACATGACCATACCCTCTGCCAGAGGCACCGGGTTCTCTTCCATCCGGACGCTCTGAGGCCCCTCGTGCACACAGAGGTTGTGCCCGATACCGTGCTGGGTACCGTGCCAGTACATCCGGCACCGCTTCATCACCGGCCCGCGGGCCAGGATATCCAGCAGACAGCCCCTCATACCCTTGTAGAAGACCACCATGCTCAGGTCTATCATACCTTTGAGCACGGCTGTATAATCGTCCTTCTGTTCCCGCGTCAGAGGACCGAGAGGGATGGTCCTGGTAGTGTCGGTAGTGCCGTAGGTGTACTGCGCACCGGTGTCGATGAGCAGGAAGCCCTCAGGACGGATGACAGCACTGCTCTCAGCCGTAGGCACGTAGTGAGGCAGGGCCGCATTCGCTCCGAAGCCCACAATCGCGGGGAAACTCTCGCCCAGATAGTCCGGGCACTCGCTGCGGTACTCTATCAGCTTGAGAGCCACGTCATACTCCTTTATACCCTTGTCTGCATTGGCCTTTACCCAGTCTATCGTCTTGACCAGAGCCTTGGCGTCCTCCTGGAAAGCGCGGCGGTATCCCTCTATCTCCACGGGATTCTTTATCGCCTTCATGAAGTTAAGTGTGCCGCCCGCCGTGGGATCGGCCATGTAGGGCCGGAAAGGAGCACGCTGATGTATGTTCTCCATCGAGGCGAAGAAATACTTGGCCGTAATCTTCCCTGACGAGAATATGCGGACACAGTCCTTGGGCAGGTCCTTCAGGAAGCGGCCGAACTCCTCGTAGTCCTTGAGTATCACGCCCTCCTTGAGCAGGGCCGACATAGCGTCATGTTCCAGCATCTCCTGACGCAGGAAGAGGGTGACGCATGCGCGGGTAACCACTGCATAGGACAGGGGCAGGGGGTTGTACTCGATATCGGTTCCGCGGATGTTGCAGAGCCAGGCCACCTCGTCCATGGCCGTCACGATGTAGGCGAACTCCATCCCGGGATCGAGTTTTTCCACCAGACGGCGGTGCTTCGAGGACACGCTCTCTCCGCAGATGCTCTCGGGCACAAAGCGCACGGGGTTGAATTGAAGAGCGGGACGGTCCTTCCATATCCTGTCGAAGGGATCTTCTATGAGCGTGACGTTGAGGGGCGAAAGGGCATCCAGCATGTTCTGGTACTCGGCATAGGAGAACAGGTCCTCATCCATGGCCACGATATCATCGTCGGAGAGGTGCTCCTTGATCCACTGCTGGACGGTGGGCTCGCCCTCGACCCTGAGCTTGATCATCCGGATATCGGTGCCCTGCAGCTGCGCGGCTGCCTGGATGAAGAAACGGGAGTCCACCCACAGCGCAGCCTCTTTCTGAGTGATAACGAGGGTGGCGGCCTCTCCGGTAAAGCCGGAAAGCCACTCCAGTATCTTGTAGTGCGCCGGTATATACTCCCCGAAATGGGGATCTGTGGACGGAATAATCATCGCCGAGATATCATCCTCGGCCAGGACCTTACGGAGAAGGTCGATTCGCTGGGTTCTTTCCATAGATCTGAATATAATTAAGTTGTAACTACTTGTCTGCTTTGGCCAGCAGTTCCCGCGCGTTCTCAACGGCGGCTGATGTAAGCTCCGAGCCGCTGAGCATACGGGCGACTTCCGCGACTCTCTCCTCCCCCTCTATCCTGCGGATACCGGTCCTGGCCGTACCGTCCGCATCGAATTCCTTGTAGACCAGATAGTGCGAGCCCTTCTTCGAAGCGATCTGGGGCAGATGGGTGATGGCGAATATCTGCATCCTCTCCCCCATCCGGCCTATCATGTCTCCCATCTTGTCGGCTATCCTGCCGGAGACTCCGGTGTCTATCTCGTCAAATATCATTGTCGGCAGCGACGTATAGCGGGCCAGCAGCCCCTTGAGGGACAGCATTACCCGCGACAGCTCTCCGCCTGAGGCCACCTTCGAGATATCCCGGAGGGACGCCGGACCATTGGCCGAGAACATAAAATCCAGCCTGTCGCCCCCCGAAAGAGTCAGCCTCTCCGCCGGAGTGACCACGGCCCGGAAGACCGCATGAGGCATCTCCAGGGAACGTATATCGTCCTGCAGCTCGGATGAAAGGGCGTCACAGGCCCCGCAGCGCTGCTCCGACAGACGGTCCGCAAGTTCTCTGCGGCGCCGGTCCAGCACCTCCAGTTCCTTTTTCAGCTCCGCCAGCCGCTCCTGCTGCTGCTCAGTACCGCTGAGAGAGGCAGCAAGGCTGTCGCGGAGCGCGATCAGGGCTTCCACGCTGTCGCAGCCGTATTTTCTCTGGAGTGAATATATCAGGGACATACGTTCCTCCACCGCTTCCAGCCGCTCCGGGGATACGGTTATGCCGGAGGATATGTCCTCTATCTCCCGCTCTATGTCCGAGACTTCTATCCTGCAGGAGTCCAGGCGGTCAGCCAGAGGCTGCAGACGGGAGTCGTATGAAGAGTATTTGGAAAGACGCGCTGATGCGTCCTTGAGCAGCTGAGCCACTGAAAGTTCCTCGGGATTGAGGGAAGAATAGGCCGACTCGAGCCCGCCGCGGATATCCTCCGCATGGGCCAGAGCCTTCTGCTCCGCCTCCAGGGCCTCCTGCTCCCCGGATACCAGCCGGGCTTCCTGCAGACGGCCGAGCTGGAACTGCCGGTACTCGGAGTCCCTCTCCGCTTCGGCTATGGAGTCCTCCAGGGAGCGTATTTCACTGTCCTTGGACTCATACTCTCCGTACACCCTCCTGTACTCCTCCAAGAGCGGTGCCGTACCGGCGAAATGGTCTATCACTCCCAGGCGGAAGTCCGGATCCGTCAGAAGCAGATGCTGGTGCTGCTCGTGTATATCGATGATCCGGGATGAAATGGCAGAGAGGTCGGCCAGGGAGACCGGCTCGTCGTTCAGGAAGGAACGGGAGCGGCCGGCCGGGGTAATGACGCGGCGGAGGATGTATTCCTCTCCTGTCTTCCCGTCATGGAACTCGGCCTCGACGACGCAGTTGCGGGTATTGTCGCTGAACACCGAAGAATCGGCGCGGCGGCCCAGGATAAGGGAGAGGGCGCCCAGGAGAATGGATTTTCCGGCACCCGTCTCGCCGGTGATGATGACCAGGCCGTCCGGGAATGTGATGTCCAGGGATGAGATCAGGGCGTAATTGGATATGGAAAGACGGGTCAGCATCCTCCCTCCAGCAGTTTTTCGATGTTGTCGACTATGGCGGAAGCCACTTCCCGCTTGGAGGCCAGGGGGATGTCCTGGGAGCTGCCGTCGCGGCGGAAAACGGTGACCTTGTTGGTGTCCACGCCGAAACCGGCTCCGGGATCGCGCATGGAATTGAGGACTATCATGTCCATGTTCTTGCGGCGGAGTTTGGAGAGCGCGTTCTCGCGGGCATTGTCCGTCTCCAGGGCGAAGCCGGCTATGACTCCGTCCGGACGGCGGGACGAGCCTATGGCCGCCGCTATGTCCTTGGTGGGCAGCAGCTCGAGGGTCATGCGGCTGCCGTCCTTCTTGATTTTGGTGTCACTGGGAGATGCCGGGGTGAAGTCCGCCACCGCCGCGCAGAGCACGGTGATGTCGCAGCCTCTGCCGTATTCCTCGACTGCGGCCCGGTACATTTCCTCGGCCGAGACCACCTTCCTTACCTCTACCCCGGGGTGTGAGGGATAGACTGCGGCAGGACCGGAGACCACCGTCACCTGAGCGCCGCGGCGGGAGAGCTCGTCGGCTATTGCGGAAGCCATTTTCCCGGAGGAGTGGTTCGAGATGAAGCGTACGGGGTCGATGGCCTCGCGGGTGGGGCCTGAGGTGACCACGGCCCTGCGGCCTGCGAGGGTCTGCGCCGGGATGGATGTCCCCAGCATTTTTACGACATGCTCCAGAATTTTTTCCGGTTCCTCCATCCTGCCCTTGCCCTCCAGTCCGCTGGCCAGTTCTCCGGAGGCAGCCTCGACGATGCTCACTCCCCTGTCCCTGAGAATCCTGAGGGACTCCTGAGTGGCGGGATGAGCGTACATGTCCAGGTCCATGGCCGGCGCCGCCATTACCGGGCAGCGGGCCGAGAGATAGGTCGTCAGCAGCAGATTGTCGGCTATGCCGTGGGCCATCTTCGAGAGGGTGTTGGCGGAAGCCGGTGCAATCAGGTAGAGATCAGCCCAGATGCCGAGTGATACATGACTGTTCCACTGGCCGTTCTCGGGGTCGAAGAACTCCACCAGGATAGGGTTGCGGGACAGGGTCGCCATGGTCAGGGGGGTAATGAACTGCTTGGCCGCGGCCGTCATGATGACCTTGACCTCGGCGCCTTCCCTGACCAGCAGACGGGTGAGCCATGCCGCCTTATAGGCCGCAATGCTTCCCGTGATGCCCAGAAGTATGTGTTTGCCCTTGAGCAGCATGGCTAGTGAGAAGGACTACTGGCGGTCCTCGGCCATGCGGTAGTAAATCTCGTTGTTGCGGAACTCCTCAACAGCGACGAGGGTCGGCTTGGGCAGCCTCTCGTAGTGCTTGGATATCTCTATCTGCTCGCGGTTCTCGAAGGTCTCCTCGAGGGTGTCGGCGTAGTTGGAGAACTCCTCGAGTTTCTGGCTGAGTTCCTGCTTTACATTGGCCGATATCTGGTTGGCCCTCTTGGCGATGATCATGACGGTCTCGTAGATGTTGCCGGTGGGCTTTGCCAGCTCGGAGAGGTTGCGGGTGATGGTGTTTGTAGGTACCTGTTTGATTTCCATGGTTTTATCTATTGCTTTAACTATTTCTTGTCTTTATTCAGGAAGTTCTGCGCCCTTTGCGCCAGTCCGTCCAGTTCCCTGCGGTAGCCGGACTCGGGGAACTCACTGACGAAGGTATAGTAGTCATCGGTAAAGGTGACGTACCTCTCCCTCTGCTTCTCGGGCACGCTGTTGAAAGCGTACTTATAAGCCGACAGAGCCGTATAGTACATGATGTCCTCGCGGTAACGGTTCGAGGCGTCCTCCTTCAGCACCAGGCGGAGGGCATAGTGCGCCGCCTTGTAGTCCTCTATCGTATAATACAGCTTGGCCGACTCGTACTCCTTGCGGTCCAGCCTTTCCTCCAGGTCCTCTATCATGGCGCGGCACTGGGGGGTATAGTCGTTGTCGGGATAGTCTATCAGATATTCGTTGATGGCAGCCAGGGCCTTGTAGGTAGGCGTCTGGTCCAGCTCATACCTGTAGGTGCCCTGATACAGGCAGTCCAGATACATGAAGCGGGCCTTGTTTACGAAGGGACTGCGCGGGAACATGCTGATGTAGGAATCAAAAGCCTGCTCTGCCGCCACCATGTCGCCGAAACAGTAATGCGAATACGCGGTATAGTACTGGACAGTGTCATCCTGGAGGGTTCCTCTGACACCCAGTTTCAGGGACTCGAACATGGATGCGGCCTTGGAATACTTGCCGGCATCGAACAGCTCGAAGGCCATCCGGTACTTGGCGGGCACGTCGTTGCTCTCCAGCATCATCTCGTACTGACTCTTGCAGGAGAAGGTCATAAACACCGCCAGGGATGCGGCCAGCAGGAGCGCCGGCTTTCTGAATACAGTCTTCAACATCATATTCTCAAACATTTCGTTCCGAACTTACAAAGATACAATATTTCTTTCTAATGTATACTTCCAATCTGTAGCCCCACACCAACATTATCGCCCACACCCATCTCGAGAGCAGGAGCACCCACCACACGGCGCCTACCGAAGCCAGGAGGATCACATCCTCCAAGTTACTGTGGCTTATGCCGATATGCATATTCAGCCCGTCTATGTCTTCCTTGCGGAGCTTTCCGGTGGAGGCCTCGTCTATCATCGCAGCAGCCCCGTAGGCCAGGCCAAGGGTGTTGGCGATGATCCAGAGGACAGCGCAGCGCGACGACAGGCCGAAGACATGCATCACCGGACGCAGGGCCCTGGAGATGGCGCGGATGATGCCGAACTCTGCCATCACCGCCTGCAGGATGTTGAGCGCGAAGATGATTATCAGCATCTTGGGCACAAGCACCGCGGTATTCCTGAGCCAGTCCGTCAGTTCTGTCCCGAACTCGTGGACCACAGCGCCCTGCACTGCCCCTCCCGCGGCCGGAGCCTCTCCCGGAAGGATTATGTTCAGCAGGTATGCAAGAATTATTCCCGAAAGTGTCCGCACCAGCACAACCCGGAGAGTGGAACTGCCTGTCTTATGCTGTACCGCACTCTCTACTATCATGTTATGAGAGCAAAGAGCCATTACGCCCATTATGGTCATGGCCCTCGGATCGAGGTCCAGGGTGACCGAGGCGGCTATGGCCGAGTACATATTCACGAAATAGCCGGAGACGTAGGCCAGGGCGGCCTCACCGGGCAGGCCGAAGTGGATGAAAACCGGCGAGAGAACCTTCGAAATCCACTCTATCACTCCGAAATGACCCAGCAGCATGATGGCGAAGGAGACCGCCACCGTGATCTTGA
The DNA here is from genome assembly GCA_944326235.1 of uncultured Bacteroidales bacterium. GTDB lineage: Bacteria > Bacteroidota > Bacteroidia > Bacteroidales > UBA932 > Coprenecus. The sequence continues at coordinate 44,037 of CALVDH010000010.1, forward strand.
CCATCCACAGGGCCGTCTTCTTAGTGGAGGGCAGGCACCTTTTTACCGCCGCCCAGCTGCGCGTTCTGAACTCCTTGCCGGTCATCATTCCTGTCTTTTCTTTTCCGACTCCTGTCCTCCTTGTCAGGCGCTACTTCAGATTCCACTTGCGGGTAACCTTTCGCTCTATCGGGCCTATGAGGGAGGGCCTCAGCAAAGGAGCCACGAGCCAGGCTATCTTGTTGACCAGTCCGGGGATTCTGCCGCTGCGGCCGCGGAACATCATGTTCAGTGCCTTGCGGGCCGCTGTTTCCGGACGGATCATCACTCCAAGATGACGCGCGATACGGCTCAGCTTTGGCGTGAGACCTACCAGGGGCGTATCCACCGCGCCGAAATAGATCGAGCACACATTCACCCCTGTCTTACGGCATTCGGTCCTGAGGGCACGGGTGAATATCCTGGTGAAGGACTTGGTAGAAGCGTAGGTGGTCAGGAAAGGGAAGGGGAACCAGGCCGCCAGCGAGGAAATGTTCATCACATAGCCTTTCCGACGCTCCAGCATGGCCGGCATGAAATAACTGCACAGCATGGCCGTGGCGTGATTGTGGACCATGATGATGGAGGAAACCTGGGCAGGTGAGATATTGCGGAAGTGCCTGGCATGGAGCAAGCCCGCGTTGTTGATAAGCACCTCCACCTCTGCGTTCGGACGCTGCTCCTTCACCGTGTCGTAAACCTTTTTGGGAGCCTCCACCGTAGAGAGGTCAATGCCTATCGACAGAAAATCCAGGTCCGGATGGGCCTGTCTCATCTCCGCCGCCACAGCATCGGTCTCGTTCTGGAACAGGGCCACGATGATCACGTTGTAGCCCCGCTGCGCCAGCATCCGCACATATTCCAGTCCCATACCGGAGGAGCCTCCGGTCACCAGCGCGTATTTGTTATGTAATTGCTGCTGCATTCTGCACCTTAATTTATTACAAGCCGCAAAAATAAGACAATTTTGACTTTCCGCAAATCCGATTCCATCACCTTCCGCTAAAGAATTTTTCCTATCTTTGCCCTAGTTTAATATTTTTTCACCTTTTAACAATACTACACCATGGCATCAATCAAAGGAACCAGAACAGAGAAGAACCTCCTCGCCTCATTCGCAGGTGAGTCCCAGGCCCGCGGCCGCTACACCTACTTCGCAAGCGTAGCCAAGAAAGAGGGCTATGAGCAGATAGCCGCCATCTTCCTCGAGACCGCCGAGCAGGAGAAGGAGCACGCCAAGAAATTCTTCAAATTCCTCGAGGGCGGCATGGTAGAGATTACCTCCACCTACCCCGCCGGCATCATCTCCACCACACTTGAGAATCTCCGCGCAGCTGCCGAGGGCGAGAACGAGGAGTGGACAGTCCTCTATCCCGAAGCAGCCAAGGTGGCCCGCGAGGAAGGCTTCACAGAGATCGCAGTAGCCTTCGAGATGATTGCCCGCGTCGAGGCCGAGCACGAGGCCCGTTACCGCAAGCTCCTCGAAAGAGTCGAGAGCGGCCGCTTCTTCGAGCGCGACGGCGAGATCTACTGGCAGTGCCGCAACTGCGGTTACGTTCACAAGGGCAAGAAAGCTCCGCAGAAATGCCCCGCCTGCCAGCATCCTCAGGCCTACTTCGAGCCCAAGAAGGAGAATTATTAGTGCTGCGCACTAATAATTCTCCGGAGCAAGCTCCTGAGAAGGTTTCCACCCCCTCCCAACCCTCCCCAAGAGGGAGGGCCTGGTCGCTTCGCTCCGAGTGCGCCCGCTGCATCACATTTAAGGCTGCCTTCCCGGCGGCCTTTTCTTTTTCATAATACTTTACTCTGCCCTGTCCTGTCCCACCTTCCGAAGGTGAGACTCTTTTCCGCATTTTCCACTCACCTTCCAAAGGTGCGCATTTTACGCATTCCAGCGGAATTGCTATATTTGCGGCACGGAACATTGAAACATTTACGACTAACCAAATAACCACGGAAGATGATTACCACAGAACAGGTGAGAGACTTGCGTCAGCGTATCGATACGCTGGGGAGGTGTCTTTGACATCGCTGCGAAGAAGGAGCAGGTAGCTCAGATGCAGCAGCACAGTGCCGGGCCCGGATTCTGGGACGACCCGAAGGAGGCCGAGGCATTTCTTAAGAAAATGTCGGGCGTGAAATTCTGGACCGACGCCTACGATGAACTCAGGAAAATGGACGAGGACCTGGAGGTTCTCCTGGAATTTGCCCGGGAGGACGAGTCCGCCCAGCAGGACGCCGACGCCCAGTTCGAAGCCCTCACCGGGAAGGTCGAGGACCTGGAACTGCGCAATATGCTCGGCGAGGAAGGGGACAATCTCGGGGCCATCCTCAAGATCAATTCCGGAGCCGGCGGCACCGAGAGCAACGACTGGTCGGCCATGCTCATGCGCATGTACGTCCGCTGGGGCGAGCGCAACGGCTACAAGGTGGCTGTCAGCGACCTCATCGAGGGGGACGAGGCCGGCATCAAGTCGGTGACCATCGAGTTCGAGGGAGACTACGCCTTCGGCTACCTCAAGGGCGAGAGCGGAGTACACCGCCTGGTGCGCATCTCCCCGTTCAATGCCCAGGGCAAGCGGCAGACGACATTCTCCTCCGTCTTCGTCTACCCTCTCGTGGACGACACCATCGAGATAGAAATCAACCCGGCCGACCTCGAGTGGGACACCTACCGCTCGTCAGGAGCCGGCGGCCAGAACGTCAACAAGGTCGAGACCGGCGTCCGCGTGCGCCACATCCCCACCGGCATAGTGGTCGAGAATACCGAGACCCGCTCCCAGCTCGACAACAGGCAGCGGGCCCTCCGCATCCTCAAGTCGCACCTCTACGACCTGGAACTCAAGAAACGCCAGGAGAAACAGGCAGAGCTCGAAGGCAAGAAAAAGAAAATCGAATGGGGCTCCCAGATACGCAGCTACGTCCTGCACCCCTACAAGATGGTAAAAGACCTGCGTACCGGATATGAGACTTCCGATACGCAGGGCGTTCTCGACGGAGACCTCAACGCCTTCATGAAGTCCTTCCTCATGGAAGCCGGCTCCGCTTCGTAACACCTACACTCGTCCGTAGCGCCAGCTTTGGAACGGGCCCTGAGGCAACACCGGCGACAAGTGTCTCTGAGGCCGGTCCAGCTATAACGAAAACGAGAAGGTGGTGGAGAAAGGACGCTTCACCCGGCACCTTCCGGAGGGGGAATCGAGGCATGGCCCGCGAGACTGGTCTCTGACGCAGTTCGGCCAATAACGAAAACGAGAAGGTGGTAGCAATAGGCCGTTTCACCCGGCACCTTCTGGAGGAGTAGGGAAATGCCGGGAACTGAACACCCCTTCCGGAGGGGTGGAAAGGGCGGAGGAGAAAATGTGGCACCACAACGGCACCGAATGGCGGGTTTTGCTGCCGTTGTGAAAGGAGGAAGAAGATGCAATATGCGCCACAGTATCTATAGCAAGGATGCCACTGAAAGAACTGCTCCGCAACGGCAGGAAAACATGGGAAAAGCTGCCGTTGTGGGGAGGTGGGGAGGTGGGCGGAACGAGAACTGGTAAAGGACGAGAAAAGAAAGAGAGGAAGAAAGAAGGAAGGAAGAGAGAGAAGAGCGAGGAGAAAAAGAGAAAGAAAAAAGAAAAGGAGAGCGAGGAGACAGAGAGGAAACAAGAGAAAGGAAACAGCACGGACAACTGGAAAGATAACAGGAGCGTCCGGAATAGTATTACCCCTTGGAGACGTTGGCTCCCGAAAAGGGAGGGGACCCACGAAGTGGGGAGGATCTCCAAGGGGTAATACTATTTCGGGCGCGTAGGCCCACAGATGCCGGCGTACAAAAGCCGTTTCACGAACGATACCGATAGACTAAAGCGGGTCTACTGTTCCCGAGCAAACCGGGGCACTGCCAAGACCGACAGCCGAAAGTCGGCTTACAGCTCCCAGGCAAGGGCCGAGGCGCCGAGGATGGCGGCGTCGGAGTCCTTCAGGGTGGAGTACAGGAGGCGGATCTTGCCTTTCCAGACATCCAGCAGGTTCTCGTTCATGGCGTCGAGGATGGACTCGGTCAGGAACTCCTTCGAGCGGGCCAGGCCTCCGAAGAGGATGATGGCTTCGGGAGCGCTGAATGCCACGAAGTTGGCAAAGGCCTCACCCATGATGCGGCCGGTGTAGTGGAATATCTCGATGGCCAGTTTGTCACCCTTGGTGGCGGCGTCGTAGATGTCCTTGGACGTAATCTTCTCGGGATCGAGGGACCTCAGCAGGCTCTTGTCCTTGCGCTCGGCGAGGAATTCACGGGCAGTGCGGGCCACGCCGGTAGCCGAGGTGTAGGTCTCCAGACAGCCCTTGCGGCCGCAGTTGCACTGTCTGCCGCCGCGCACGATGATAGTGTGGCCGAGCTCGCCTGCGAAGCCGTCGTGGCCGTAGACGATATTGCCGCCTATCACTATACCGCTGCCGACACCAGTTCCGAGGGTAATCATGATGAAATCCTTCATGCCCTTGGCTATGCCGTATGTCATCTCGCCGACAGCCGCAGCGTTGGCGTCGTTGGTGATGGCCACGGGGATGCCGACTATGTCCTTTATCATCTTGGCGAAGAAGATGACCATCGGTTTGTCGTTCTCGTCGTACGCCCACTTGAGGTTGGGAGCGAACTCGATGGTGCCCTTGTAGTAGTTGCCGTTGGGGGCTCCGATACCGATACCCTTCACCTCACCGTCGTTCTCGGCCTTCTTGATAAGGTCCTTGATGGCCGTGGTCAGATCATCCACATAAGTGGACAGTTCCCTCTGGAGAGAGGATATTACACTCTGATACAAGATGTTGCCTCGGGCATCGACTACACCGAGCTTGGTGGACTGACCGCCCACGTCGATACCCATTACCAGTGCCTGTTTTGCCATAATACCTAGTATTTATTCTGTTACAATATCCTTGTTGACATTCTTATAACCCACCAGCGCATAGAAGAGGATGTAGGCCGCGCATACCAGTGGCACGAGGAAGCTGGTCAGGAAGGAGCCGGTGACATCGGCGATGGCGCCCTGGAGCGGAATGAGGATACCGCCGCCGCATACCATCGTCATGAACATGCCGGAAGCCACGGAGGTGTACTTGCCCAGACCCTCGACGGCCATGTTGAAGATACCGCCCCAGCATACCGAGGTGCACAGGCCGCAGAGCACGAGCAGCATCATGCCCACAGGGATGTCAGCCGACACGAAATGCCCGGTCGAGCCCTCGAAGCCGAAGAAACGCACGGTCGAGGTAGTCGGCAGCAGCATGCCCAGGATGATGAACAGGATGCAGACCGAAGACACGAAGAGTATCTGCGCCCGGCTGGAGAAGCGTCCTCCGAGCAGACCTCCGCACAGACGGCCGATGAGCATCATCAGCCAGAACACACCGGCGATGGAAGCGGCCACACCGGAGTCCATTCCGAAGCCGGGAGTAGCGGCGTCGGTAGCGGTGGACAGATACTGGAGCACGTAGGTAGGTATGCCCACCTCGACGCCCATATACAGGAAGATAGCGATGATACCCAGGTTGAAGTGACGGAAGGAGAATGCGCTGTGGCGCTTGCCGTCAGCTGACACGGCCGGTTTCTCAGCCGCAGCCTCCGAGGCCTTCTCGAGCTCAGGCTCGGGAATCCTGACGAAGGACAGCACGATGAACACCAGCAGGAAAATGCCCAGTGCGATGAAGAGAGCCGGAGTGGCGTCGGATATCTGCGCCTTCGAGGCATCCCCCACGAGGGCACCTACGAAGATAGTCACGAAAGTAGCCGCCAGGGAGTTGCCCACGCCGCCGAACTGAATCAGCTGGTTGCCCCTCTTGCCGCCTCCTCCGAGGGTGTTCAGCATAGGGTTCACGACAGTGTTCAGCATGCACATGCAGAATCCGGCGATGAAGGCTCCGGCGAGATACACGCCGTAGCTCTGTACGGCATTCCATCCGGAGACATACTGCAGGAAGACTCCGAGGAAGCCCACTGCGATAGCGGTCAGGGCCGTCTTCTTATAGCCTATCCTCTTGAGGAGTATGCCGGCGGGGATACCCATCACGGCGTAGGCGATGAAATTGGCCGCGTTGCCGAGCTGGGCCATGGCGTTGGAAACTTCAAATTGATTTTTCACGATTACCGCCATCGGGTTGCAGAGATTGGTCACGAAGGCGATCATGAAGAACAGCAGGTACATCATTGCGATGGGGAGCGCATAGTTCTTCTTCACGGTTTGAGTTGTAGACATCTTTCTTAAAGGTTAGTGTTTGTTTTACAAACTACAAAGTTAGTAATTTTTCCAATTACTCCTCCAAAGAATCCAGAACTTCCGTCACCCTCTCATAATCATATCCGCGGGAAAGAGCGAAGCGCAGGACCTTCTGACGCCGTTCGAAGGGCGTGGCGGCCTTGACACTCCTCCATTTGACCTCAACGACCTCCCGCATGCGGCGGGCACTCTCCCCCTCATCCACCTCCTCCAGCGCAGCCTTCACGACATCAGGGGCAATACCCTTCGCGCTCAGGGCAAATGCTATCTTCCGGGGGCCCCACCCGGAAAGAGCGGCCTTGTCCCTTGCGAAGGCGCGGGCATAGCGGGCATCGTCGACATACCGCTCCGACCGCAGGCGTTCCAGCACGGCGGCGGCCTCCTCCCCCGTGACGCCCTTGCGGCGCAGCAGGTCCAGGACACCGCGGCTGCAGTATTCCCGCCGGGAGCACAGCCAGGCCATACGGTTGAAAAGAACGTCAGAAGTAGTATCCGAGGCTGACATACACACCCATTTTCTTAGTCAGGTCCGACCAGGAGAAATCCACGTCCACGGGCCCTATCGGCAGGTCGTACGAATACCGCACTCCGAAGCCCCACCAGTTGCCGGCACTCATGCGGCCGTCGTCGAGCTGATGCCGGGATGCGAAGAAATTCTGCAGCCCGTCCGACTCCCTGGCGTAGTTGACCATGCCGGTGACATAGTGCTTGCCGTAGACATTGACCCGGAAGTCGCTGCGGAGGATGACCAGCGAGTTGTCCATTATCTCCGGACGGTTGAAGCCTATGAAGGGCAGCTGGTGCGAAGCATACCTCCCGGGCATGACCCCGCCCATTATCGTACTGTAGGCCCTGAAATAACTGCCTCCTATCAGGAACCTGGAATACACCTGCGGGGATATCACCAGCCTCTCCCCGAATGCCGGTATATACGAGGTGAAGGAGAGCGTCACGTCCCCGAACGTGCCGAAGTCTCCGGAGGCATTGAAATCATGGAACTTCCAACTGCCGTCCAGGGTCAGGTCCACGCCTTTGGTCGCGAAGGAAGAACGGTTCTTGCTGTCAAACCGAATCCGTGTATAAAGTCCCAGATACGAACTCCTGAGAGTCTCGTCCCCCTCTACTGGCGTAATTCCTCCCTCATCGAGAATCGGCTGGAGATAATGCTGGTAGATGTAGTTCTCATAGCAGAGGCCGAGTTCCGTAGTCATGAACCGGGAGTGGTACTCGGAAAAATATGCCTTGACCTTCTGGTTGTAGAACAGGGCGTTGGCATAGGTCCTCCCGCCGTCGGTGATATTGGTCTCCTCCTTGCGGAAGGAGTAGGATATGTTGAAGCGCGGTATGACACGGGGTACGAACGAGACCTGCACCTTGGCCCAGGGGTTGTAGCTCAGGCGGGTGGAGACATTGAATTTCACTCCGGTCAGTTTCTGCTCGTTGATGCCCAGTCCGAGCAGGATGGCGGCCGCTTCCTGGGAGTCAAAACGGAAGCCGAAACCGAAGTTGTGCGGCACGTCGGGCACCAGCGCGATATTGACCTGCCAGGTGCTGTCCACGGGATCGGGCTGAAGGGTATAGCTGATCTTGGAGAAGGTATTGGTCCCGTAGAACATGGCCACGGCCTTCTCTATCTCCCTGCCGGTCATCCTCTTCTTCTTCAGCAGTCCGGACTTCCTCAGCAGCCATTCCCCGTCCTTGAGCCCCACTCCGCTGACCGAGATGGAGCTTACGGTCAGGGTATCGCTGTCCATATTCCTGGCCCGGGGAGCCTGCAGCTGCTTGCCGCAGGGACCGTAGGAGTCCAGCATCTCCTTGAGAGCCCGGAGCTCCTCCCTGTGCCGGTCCGCTGCCGCATAACCGTTGCGCACCAGGGTGCGGATGCTGGCCTTGTCGAAACTCATGGGCCCGTATCCGGTCACGTCCGGCTCGATGAAGATATCGCACGAGGCTATGTTGTCGTTGGACTTGCGCTGCGTCACCACGCCCATGAGCTGGTCTATGAGCTGCGGCAGGGAGTTGAGCGCGTCTGGATCGCCCCTCAGCGTACTGGACACCCTCACACCTATTATTATATCGGCGCCCATCGCCCGGCATATATCCACGGGGAAGTTATTGAGCATCCCTCCGTCGACCAGCACCATATTGCCCATCCTCACCGGCGAGAACACCCCGGGGATAGCCATGCTGGCCCTGATGGCCTTGGACAGATAACCGCTGTGGAAGACCACCTCCTGCCCGGTGACCATATCGGTGGCCACGCAGGCGTATGGTATGGGCAGTCTGTTGAAATCTATCGAGTCCTGATAGCCGACCGAAAGGGAATTGAGCAGATTCTCCACATTGTTGCCGTTGATGAAGCCGGCCGGCAGCGAGCCCACGAAGGTATTGATTCCCTCTCCGTGCGCCGACCGCTCTCCGGACGCCTCCTGGTCCCTGCGGCTGCGTCCCGCCTCCATCTGCCTCTCCAGGGAAGCCGCCGTGGTGAACGGCACGGTCAGCAGATACTTGGAACTGTGCTCCTTATCCTGAAACGAGAGCTGGTCCCGGGTGACGCTGTTGCTCATGATGACCGACCAGTCCACACTGCTGATGAGCGAGTCCATCTCGTCCGGCGAGTAACCCATGCAATACAGCCCGCCGATGATGGAGCCCATGCTGGTGCCCGCCACGAAATCCACCGGAATGCCCATCTCCTCGATGACCTTCAGCGCCCCGATGTGAGCCGAGCCCTTCGCCCCTCCCCCGCTGAGCACCACTCCCACCTTGGGACGGGTACGTCCGAGGGAGTCCGCCGCAGACGCAGGAGCAGCCGCTGTACACGCCAGCAGCAGGAATGACGCCGGGAACAATATTTTCCTGAAAAACCCCATATCAGCTGTCTTTTTTACCTCCCTTGCCGCTGAGCATCCCGCAGGCCGCGAGAATATCCTCTCCGCGGGAGGCCCTCAGGGTAGTCAGCACCCCGGCCGAATTCAGCCTCTCCTTGAACTGCTCGATGACAGGCATCGGCGAGGGGGCCAGGGGCGAGTCGGGAATGCGGTGGAAACGGATCAGATTGACCCTGCACTCCAGTCCGCGCAGCATCCGGGCCAGGGCATCGGCATGCCGCTTGTCGTCGTTCACCCCGGCGAACATGATGTATTCGAAGCTCACCCTCCGCTGACCCGTAAAGTCGTATTCCCGTATCAGGGACAATGTCTTACTCAGCGGGAAAGGCTTCTCCATCGGCATCAGCTCCGCCCTCTCCTCCGGGAATGGGTCATGCAGGCTCACGGCCAGGTGGCAGGAGCACTCGTCCATGAAGCGGCGCAGAGGCGACTCTCCGGTGCGGGGATCGGACGTCACTCCTATGGTCGAGAGGGTTATGCGCTTGGGGCTCCATCCGAACCCCCAGGGGGCTGTGAGTATGTCAATGACGCGGCGGACGCTGTCCCAGTTGTCCAGGGGCTCGCCCATGCCCATGAACACGGTATTGGTCAGTTCCGCGGCCTCGTCCACCTCCAGGAACTGGGAAAGAATCTCCGCGGGAGTCAGGTTGCCGTGCCATCCCCCGCGTCCGGTCATGCAGAAGCGGCAGCCCATGCGGCAGCCCTTCTGGGAGGAGACGCAGAGGGTACTGCGGTCCTTGTCGGGAATCATCACGGCCTCCACCCCGGGACCGAAGGGGAAGAGGTACTTCTTCGTACCGTCCGCCGACGATATCAGGTCGACGTAGGCGGTGCGGCCCACCGTGTAGTCGCCGGCGAGAGCCGCCCTGGCCGCCTTGGGCAGGTTGGTCATCTCCTCGATGGAGCGCACCCGCTTGCGGTAGAGCCAGTCCGCCATCTGCGAGGCCGCAAAAGGCTTGAGGCCGTACTGTGCGCAGACGGCCCTGAGTTCTTCTATATTTTTCCCTAACAGCGGTTCCATGCGGCGGTCATATTAGTTTTTAGTCTGAAAATATACTGGGAAATTGTAAGTTACATCCACCGGCCTGCCGTCCGCCTGCCCGGGAGTCCAGCGCGGGGAGCGGCCGACCACATCCAGCACGGCATCGGCGAAGACATTGTAGTCGAAATCCTCTACCCTCTCGCCCATCACATCCAGGCGGACCATCCGTACGTCCGAGACCTCACCGGTACTGCGTATCCGGAACTGGACGGTCACCCTGGCGCCGGCCCCGTTTTCCCTGGCCTCCTGAGGATATTCCAGGGAAGAGTACACCCAGCGCGTAAACTCCTCGGCGCTGCCGCCCATGAACAAGGGCTTCCCTTCCACTTTTGGATACGGCACCGGCGTCCCTGCCGGCTCACTTGCCTGTACTTCCGCCGGCTGCATCCGGGCAGCTGTCAGCGGTCTGGCGAAAAGCACCGCGGCCGCCAGAGCCACCGGCACCACATAGAGCAGACGGAGGCAGACCCTCCAGCCCTCGGGTGCCGCTTTCTGTATCATGGCGATACGGCGGTAGAGAGTGGAATTGCGGAACGGGCTGGCCAGCGATACGGCCATCCCCCTTGCAGCCCGCCCCACCAGGGAGAGCTGATAGCCCCTGCGGTCGGCCCCGGAGGAAAGCACGGCATCGTCCGCCTCGAACTCGCAGTTCTGACGGAAATCCCGGAGCAGCAGCCATGCAGCCGGATTGAACCATTGGAGACAGAGCAGCAGGGACGCATTGAGCAGCAGGAGCGAATGTCTCATACGGACGTGGGCCAGCTCGTGCTGCATGACGTAACTGCCTGTATCGAAGTCCTCTTCCGCCGGGAGGAAAATAATGCCGAACCAGCTCATCGGCTCCACCCTGCGTCCCCTTCGGGAGGGGACCGAAACTACCGTCACCGCCCTGCCGCCGGCCATAGTCCTGCAGCGGCGGCCCCTCAGAAGCAGGGCGACAGCCGCAGCTACGGGCACTGCCACCTGAATCAGCAGGGTGAGCGCCACTCCAGCCACATACACCGCCGCCAGCACCTCCGGCAGCCATGAAGCGTCCCTGGCGCCTGCAGTCTCAGCCACGGCCAGGGACGCCTCTCCGTCGGAGTACACGGTCAGCCCGGCGAGGGTCATCAGACCCACCACCCCCGGGTCACGGCCGTCCGGCACGGGAATGCTCAGGCGGGAGAGCAGCAACGGCGCACACAGGGAGAAATACAGGATCACATTGAGCAGCACCCTATTGACCCTGAATGTCTTCTGAGAGCGCAGCAGCAGCCTGAAACCACCCCAAAGCACCGCCAGCACCGCGGCCGAGCCGACAGCGTATGTCAGCAGAGCGTTCATCCTGTTCCGATGTTACTTACCTTCCTTCTCGATCATGTCGATGATCTCCTTGAGGTCGTCCACGCTCAGGCGCTCGTTCTCGACGAACTGCGACACGACCTTCTTGTAGGAGTTGTCCAGATAGTCGCGCACCACTCCGCCCAGATATCTCTGGCCGTACTGCTCGCGGTTCATGGTGGCGGCATAGCGGTAGGACAGGCCTTCCGGCTTGTGGGTGGTGAAGCCCTTCTTCTCCAGGGAGCGGACCATCGTGGATACAGTGTTGAAATGAGGCTTGGGCTCGGCATACAGGCTGAGCATCTCGGACACTGTCAGCGGGCCGTTGTCCCAGAGGAGGTCCATTACCTCTTCCTCGCGTTTTGTGATTTCACTTCTCATGGTATTGCGGATTAAATTATTGTCTTCGGCAGTCTTCGATTGACCATACAAAAATAATAAATTTTTCCTAAAATCCACATTCACCCTTGACTCCTTCCGAAGGAGTGAAACAGAACCGGAAGGCGCGGGCACCTCAGAAGGTGAAATAGACCCCGGCGAGAATGTTCAGCGGACGGATGCGGTACTCGCAGGAGAACTGCTGGAGGGCGTTGAAGATGGAATAGGCGTATGTGCGCTGGTTGAGCAGGTTGCGGGCGGTGAGGCTGAGTTCCGGCCCGCCCTTGAGGCGCCAGGCGACGGAGGCGTCGAGCAGGACGGTGTTCTTGGCCTGGTCGGCTGTGAGCATGGTGTAGTAGTGCTCGGCGGACAGCTTCAGGTCCAGGCTGCGGTGCGGGGAGAGGTTCAGGGAAAGGGTGTGGCTGAAATTGTCCTTGGACTCGGAGGTGCCGGTGCCGGGCAGGGAGAGAATGTAATGCGAATAGCCGAGTTCGTAGGAGAGGCTCATCCAGCGGGTCAGGCGGCCGTTGAAGGTCGGGCGCAGGGAAATGGTCTGCGAGAGGTAGGGGGTGCGGACCCCGTCCTGCAGGATGGAGGTGGTAGAAAAATCCATGTAGGACAATGTCACTCCGACCTTGCCGTTGATGCCGTATATGCCGATGCTGCTGCTCAGGGAGGCGTACCAGCTCTCGCCGCGGCTGGGGGCATACTCCGTGCCGGTGACGATGTAGTCACCGAGGAAGTCCTGGGTGGAGGAGGTCTGGAGGATGTTCCAGGAGCGGTTGACGGTGCCGTCGATGTAGAACATGTTCACCGGGTCCTTGAAGTTGATGCGGCCGGTGACGCTGTAGGACTCGTCCTGGGCGGTGTTCAGGGAGCCGGCGGTGAGGTAGCGGTAGTTGCGCAGGATGTAGCCGCTGTAGAAATAGTGAATGTCCAGGGCGGAGTTGGACGCGCTGCCGGAGACGGTCAGGCTCAGGCGCGGGCCTGGCATGTACTTGACGGAGCCGGAGGCGCGGTAGATGAAATGGTCGGTGTCCAGGCCCCAGTACCTGGCCCAGCTGACGGGGACGGAGAGACGGGCTTCCCAGCTCTTGGAGTCATACTCCAGAGAAGGGGTGACGTAAGGGCGGATGTATGCGGCGGTCAGGTCGTTGCGGAAATTCCCGAAGGCACCGGAGCCGCCCACCCCCTCCAGCCGGCTGTCCAGCCTGCGGACCGAAGCATCGAGGCCGCCCCGGAGGCCGATGGTCAGGCCGCGGGACACCCGGAAGTCCGTCGAGACGTAGGTATCCGTATTGAAGTCCAATATGCCCACGCGCTGCCGCTGGACGCTGTCCGCACTCCCGTTCCCGCTCCCGTCGCGGAGCACCGTCAGCCGCTGGTCGTACTGCGTGAAATCGTTCTGCGACATCAGGGTCAGGGAGCGGCCGCCCTTCCGGTGGATGTATCGGAGGTCGTCGCTGACGGTGATGTACGGCAGGCGGGCCGTCTGGGTGTTGGGGTACTGGCCCGTCATAGTCTGGAGGGCGTCCTGGAACTCCCCTTCTGCCCGGAGCACGTTGCGGAAGAAATATTCGTCGCGGTTGGCCCCCGCCTCCACCCGGGCCTGGACGTTGTGCTGCCTGGTCATGGCCTCCTCGCTCTCCTCTATGGTGCGCTCGCCGTCCTCGAAATAATAGGTGGTCTCCGAGGAATTGGAGGACTCCAGACGGTCAAATACGTAGGAGGCCGAGGCATTGAGCTTCCAGTCATTGCGGAGCTTCCAGGTATTGGAGGTATTGGCCAGGGCCGAGGTATTGAAGCGCACGCGGTCCGCATCCAGCGGAGCCTCGCTGGTCCCCACGGAGATGAAGCCGTCCTCCCCCCCGCCGCCGGAACGGTCGTAGATGCTCAGGCCGCTGAGTTCCCCCGAAAGGTCCTCCCCGGTATTGTTCGTCTTGATATTGTTCACGCTGTTCCACTTGCGGCCAACCCGCATCAGGAAGAGGTTTCCGTCCCAGAGTGCCTGAGGGTCAGAAGTGACACCGCCCGAGAGAGCCGCCGAGCCTACCCATTTGCCCCGGGCATGGTCCTGCAGCACCAGGTTGATGGCCGGCTTCTCCCCCGAGGTTATGCCCTTGAGGGCCTTGACCGGCTGATGTTTCTCGATGATCTCTACCTTCTTTACGTCCTGAGCCGAGAGATTCCTGGTCAGCAGCGAGTAGCGGCCGCCGAGCAGATCCATGCCCTCCACGTAGAGATTGCCGATAGACTCCCCGTTGTAGTAGATATCCCCGCCCTCGCGCACCTCCACCCCCGGCATCCGCTTGAGCACGTCCGAGATACTCTTGTCCTGCTGCTCCACGAAACTCTGCACGTTGTACTCCACCGTATCGCCGAACAGATTCACCTTCGGGGCCCGCACCACCACCTCCTTGATATTCAGGGCCTGCGGCTGCAGCTCCACCTGGATGTTCTGCCAGTCCGTGACGCTGCTCCTACTGCCGACGGTACCGTCTCCTTCAAGCCCTTCCTTTCCTATCCGGCCTGCACCGGTCTCTCCACTTTCCCCGGCAATCCGCTTACCGACAGCATCACCGCCTCCATCGTTCCCCGCCACTAAAGCCAATGTCACCATAGCGTAGCCCAGCATCGACACCCTTACCGAATCCCCGGCAGCCGGCATCCCGCTTACCTGCAGCTCGAAGCGCCCCTGCACGTCCGACAGCGCGTACTCCGTACCCTCCTGCCCTGCCGGCACATACAGCACCACTGCTCCGGCCACCGGCGTTCCTTTCCCGGCTTCCACCACCACGCCGCTTATCACCTCAGACTGCCGCATACTATATTTTTCCAAAGCCTGAACAGACACAGCTTCTGCTTGAAAATACCCGATACAAAGCAAAAGTGCATCGACTATAACTGCAAGTCCCCGTCCCTGCTTCCACCTTTTCCTCCCCACCTTCTGTTCCACCTTCCGAAGGTGAGCAGTTTCCCGCATTTTCCGCACACCTTCCGAAGGTGGGCAGATGCAGCACTGCCACGAGAGACGCCTGTCACCGCATTTCCCCGTCCACCATACCTTTCCCACCTTCCGAAGGCGGGCATTTTCCTGCGTTTTCTGCACACCTTCCAAAGGTGGGCAGATGCAGCACTGCCACGAGAACTGCCTGGCGCTGCATTTCTCCGTCCACCATACCTTTCCCACCTTCCGAAGGCGGGCATTTTCCTGCGTTTTCCGCACACCTTCCGAAGGTGGGCAGATGCAGCACCGCCACGAGAACTGCCTGGCGCTGCATTTCTCCGTCCACCATACCTTTCCCACCTTCCGAAGGCGGGCATTTTCCTGCGTTTTCCGCACACCTTCCGAAGGTGAGCAAGGTCTGCAAACGGAGAATCCGAAAATATTGTCAGAGAAATGCTTCATATCGTTCATTACGTCCCGCAACTCGACCTATTTTACCTATTCTAATATCTCCTGAAACTCGTACCTCAGCGCATTGACCAGCTTCGGGTCATTGGGATCCACCTCCTTGCCCTCCGAAGTGGTAAGCCTGATGCTCGTCACGTCCATTCCGGCGGTAACAAAGCCGATCGGATCCTCGATATAGCGGCGCAGGGTGCGGTAGTACTTGCGCAGATCGGTGCGGACATACTGTTCGTCCGGCATCATCACCGGCAGACCGGCCACCTGACGGATACCCGTGAGCAGATACACATACTGACAATCAGTATCGTACACGTGCATCACCAGCCCGGGCAGACCGCAGAACTTCCAGGGCCCTTCGGACAGCGGCAGCTCCGGAGCGAACCAAGCCACGTAGTCCCGGCCCCGGAACGAGCATTCCGCACGCCTCACCCGGTATCCGAGCAGCTCCTTCCACTCATCAGTCACGACCCAGCCGAGATCCGGCACGGCCTCAACCACCTCGAACCAGTCCAGCATCTTGTCTATCATCGTCATCCGCCCAGTCTTGGGCCAGTTCTTGAATATCTGCACATCCGTTCCGCCCTTCACGTCCCCGACCGAGGAAAAATCATTAGTTCCGGACTGCACCAGCGAGGTTATCAGCGAATCGCGGTAATACTGGCTGTAGCTGTAGAACCGCGATATCCCGTCCGGACCGCCGCACTGCAGCAGCATCACGTCATCGGCGATATCGGTACTGTCGCCCGAGAGCAGGGTCCCATCCGGAGTCATCCGCGTCCCCGAGGTCGTGTCCTGCAGCCAGGCATAGCGGTATGTGCACTCTATCAAGGCCGTACCAATCCGCTCATAGCCCTGTGTCTCCTCCGAGAAAATGGTCACGGTGTTCTGTCCGGCTACTGCAAGCGGGAACAATATCAGCATCCCGACTACTACCGCCATCACATCCGCCATCCTCAAGCGCCTACGCCACTCCATACCCTGCTTCCGGTCCCAATTTTCACAGTACCCCATATCCACCTTATCCCCGCCCCAGTTGCGTCCCATCAGTCTGCCTCTGCCGCAATGGCACCATTTCCCCCGATTTGCTGCCGTTGTGGTAGAGCGGAATGCGAGGAACCACGCATACAGAGCCTGTAGAGAGGCCACCACTGAAACGTCCCTGCCGCAACGGCACCATTTCCCGCGATTCGCTGCCGTTGTGGTAGAGCGGGATGCAAAGTACCGTGCATACAGAGCTTGTAGAGAGGCCACCGCAGAAACACCTCTACCGCAACGGCACCTTTTCCCGCGATTCGCTGCCGTTGCGGTAGAGCCGGATGCAAAGTACCGCGCATACAGAGCCTGTAGAGAGGCCACCACTGAAACGTCCCTGCCGCAACGGCACCATTTCCCGCGATTCGCTGCCGTTGTGGAAAGAGCACCGGAAAATGCGGAGATGAAATCAACGATATATTTTCTCATAAACTGTGACTTTAAAGTATCTCCTGAAAATCAAACTTGAGCTTGAACGGATCGCTCCCGTCCGCCGGCTTTGAGACCCGCACCGAGGAGATGGCCGAAACATCGACCTCGGAGATTATCAGCATCGGATTCTCATTGTAGCGGCGCAGGGTGCGCAGGTACTTCTCCACATCGGTCCGGATATACTGCGCGTCAGGCATTTCCACCCGTATACCGCTGTCCGCCACCGACAGCCCCTGCAGCACGTAATGGTACTGCTGCCGGGTATCGTACACCTCCAGAATCAGCCCGGGCAGGCCGCAGAACTTCCAAGGTCCCTCGGACAACGGCAGTTCCGGCGCGAACCATGCCACATAGTCCCGGCCCCGGAACGAGCACTCCGCCCGCCTCACCCGATATCCCAGCACCTCCTTCCATTCATCAAGCACCCTCCAGCCGAAATCCGGCACCGCCTCCTCCATCAGATAGCTCTCAGTACCAATGATATCGGTCGAGGTCATCCGCCCCGGCTCAGGAAAATTCTTGTACATGGTAAATGCCGTACCGGCCGGCAGCGACCATACATCCTGCGCCGCCCCGCCGCCTCCGTCCGCAGCCAGCATCAGCGAATCCAGATAGTACCGGTCATAGCTGTAGAACCGCGACACCCCGGAAGGCCCGCCGCACTGCAGCAGCATCATTCCCCGCTCCACATCAGCACTGTCCCCGGAGACCAGCCCGCCGTCCGCAGACATCCGCGCAGTCGTATCCCGCAGCCAGGAATATCCGTAGCGGCACTCAATCCGTGCAGTCCCTATACTGTCCATCCGGTAAGCCGTCGGCTTGAACATCACCTGTATCGACTGGCACCTGCCGTCTGTGGGCGAAAATACCATCGGCAGCAGGCCTCCGAGAGACCATGCCGCAGCATAAAAGATTACAAGCGAGATTTTTCTCATATCATCATTCGGTTTTGATTGTTTTCCGACAGCAAAATTACCCTACGCACGCCATCCCGAACGTCAACAGATGCCTAACAAATGTTAACAACTCTTAACCTCCCGGGAAGGCATCTGCACACCTTCGGAAGGTGGAACGGGCATGGTGGAGGGAGAAACGCAGCTACAGCAGGCTCTCGTGGAGGCTCTGCATCTGCGCACCTTCGGAAGGTGAGGCGGAAACGCGGCAAAACCGCGCACCTCCGGAAGGTGGAACGGGCATGGTGGAGGGAGAAACGCAGCTACAGCAGGCTCTCGTGGGGGTTCCGATTCTGCGCACCTTCGGAAGGTGAGGCGAAAATGCGGCAAAACAGCACACCTTCGGAAGGAGTGACGGGGGAACAGCGCACTTTCCGAAGGTGGGTCAGATAAGGTGGGCAGGTTAACGAATGTTAATTTCTGCGGATGTCCGGAAACCCTGTGTATATTTGCAGTGCGATACCACGGCTAGATGCAGTGACACAGGTACCGAACCGAAACGGCCAGACGTAACGGCACCATAAAACCGCGACGCAGATACCGGGTCGGAACGCCCAAACGCAGTCCGGCACCCAAGCCATTCCCGCCGAGGTACCGCCCCACGTACAACAAACCACCGGACCATGAAGACCATGCAGAGCAGACGCACATTCATCCTCATAGGGGCAGCCGTAGGAGCGGCCCTCGTCGCAGCCATTACTCTTACGATGGTGTGGCTCGTGGACTCGTACCACGACCGGCAGCGGGAATTCGAGGGAAGGATAAACTCCGCCCTGGATGAGGCCGTCGCCGCCGAGAGGGAGGCACGCACGACAGAGGGGAGGAGTCTCATCCTGATCGAGACCGACACCACGGACGGATTCGACATTTTCAAGGACGTAATCGAGAACATACCGGTCGAGGAGATTGCCTCCATAAAGGTCTACAAAAGCGGGACAACCTACACCGACGCCATCCGCCGTATCGTAGCCACCGTCCCCGACTCCGACAGCCTGAGCGGCTTCCACACCTCCAACTTCCTGCTGACATTCTACGCCATACTGCGCTACAAGGACATATCCTACCCCTGCTCGGTCACAGTCGGAACCGAGGCCAGGGATACGACAGGCCTGAACATATCGATGGACTCCCTGAAGCGCTTCCTCGGCGGATTCGGCCCGGACGTGAAAATCACCGGTTCGTTCACCGTCACCCCGGACAGGGACTCCGTATCCAGGACATTGTACTCCGACAGCACGGTCATAGACAGGCCGGTGACATTTACCCGCACGATACTCATCGGTGACTCCACGCCCCGGATAGTCTGCACCGTGCAGATGACCGACCCCTCCCGGGACTTCCTACGGGAAATGGCAGGCCTCATCGCCGGCATCCTCGCCATAACCGCCATCCTCTGCTTCAGCTACATCTACCTGCTGCACACCGTATTCCGCCAGAAGACCCTCAGCGAGATGCGCCGCGACCTGACCCACAACATCACCCACGAGCTCAAGACCCCGATAGCCACCGCGTCAGCAGCCAGCGAGGCCCTGCTCGACTATTCCGCCGACGAGGACCCCGAACGCCGCCGCCGCTACCTGGAGATCATCCGCGACCAGCTCGGAGCACTCTCCGCAATGGTCGGCCGCATCCTCGACATCTCCCTCCAGGAACGGGACGACATAGCATTGAACCCCACCCTCTGTGACTTGCAAGAAATGCTCCACCGCCTATGCACTGAACTGACCGTCAGCACCGCCGGCCGCGCCCGCATCACTGAGGACTACCCCGAAGGCCCCGCCCCCTGCATCACCGCCGACGCCTTCCACCTCTCCGCCGCCATCTCCAACATCCTGGACAATGCGGTCAAATATTCCGCCGCCTCCCCCGAAATCACCGTCCGCCTCCGGAGAGCAGCCGCCGACGGCAGCATCCGCATCGAGGTGCAGGACAACGGCATCGGCATCCCCGCCTCCCAGCGCCGCCGCATCTTCGAGAAATACTACCGCATCCCCACCGGCGACGTGCAGAATGTCAGGGGCTTCGGCATCGGCCTCTACTACACCCGTCTCGTGGTGGAAAAGCACGGCGGGACCATCAGCGTCAGCCCCGCTCCGGGCGGCGGCTCGATATTCACCCTCACCCTAAAAGGCATTCAGGACAATGGAAAACGCGGATAACAGAATACGGCTGCTCCTCGTCGAGGACGAGCGGACCCTGGCGGGCATCATCGCCGACACCCTCTCGGAGAAGGGCTTCGAGGTGCGCTGCGCCTACAACGGTGCGGACGGGCTGCGGGCAGCGGCGGACTTCCGGCCGGAGGTCGTGGTCACCGACATCATGATGCCCACGATGGACGGCTTCACCTTCGTCAGGCGGCTGCGGGAAGAAGGTATCTGCAGCGACGATGTACCTGTACTCTTCCTCTCAGCCCGTTCCGGAGCGGAGGACGTGGTCCGCGGCTTCGAGCTCGGGGCCCAGGACTACATCCGCAAGCCGTTCGCCATGAGCGAGCTGATAGTACGCATCCATGCACTGCTCGGACGGCAGAGGGCCAGGGCCGCAGCAGCACAGAGCCCCTCCCCCATTGTCCTGGGACGGTACACCTTCGACCCTTCCACCGCCGTCCTGAGCCTGAGCGACGGCAGCAGCACTGTCCTGCCCGCCCGGGAGGCGGAACTCCTCGCCCTGCTCGCGTCCAGTCCCGGAGAGACCGTCCCCAACACCCTCATCCTCAAGCAGCTCTGGGGCGACGACGACTATTTTTCCACCCGCAGCCTCAACGTCCACATCACCCGCCTGCGCAAGCGTCTGGCCGCCGACCCCGCCGTTTCCATCATCAGCCACCGCGGCGTAGGATATTGTCTCAGGGTCACTGCGTAAAGATGACCGCAAATCATGGTTTTCCGTGATGCCTTCATACGCGGGATTTTACTAAATTTGCACCTGGAATTTTAACCTGCTGAAACAGCTATGCACCGCCCTAGACTCCTGACAGGACTTCTGCTCCTGACCCTTACCGCCGGCTGCCTTTCTCTGAAGGCCGAACCCGTGCGGGATTTTCAATACGCCCTACAGATTGACAGCCTCGCTGAGATATCCTTCGCCGAGGGAGACATGAGAGGCTGCATCAGCCTCTGGCTCGAAGCGGCGGAGATTGCCGACCGGTATGCCGCCTCAGAGCAGGACTCATTGACCTACAGCGGATTTCTCCAGTCTCTCGGAGTATGCTACCGCCGTATCTCGATGATGGACTCGACCCTGTACTACTACAACCAGGCCTGGGACATCATCCAGGACAAGACCTCCCCTGCCGCCGTCTCCGAGAAGACCCGCCTGCTCACCAGCATGGCCATCCTGCTGACATTCATGGGCCGGGACGAGGAGTCGATGCAGTACGCCGACCGTGCGATGGAGATGGCGGAGCATGACTCCGACATGGAGATGGTCATGTACGCGGCTACCAACGCGGGAGGCATCTACGCCCGCAACGGGGAATTTGCCAAAGGCACGGAGGCCCTGCGCACGGCAATGGCCAAGGCCGGAGAGAGCGGGCTGCCGGACAAACAGCTCTCGGCCCTCACCATGATCGTAACGCTGCACAAGCTCTCCGGCCAGCGGGATTCCGTCGACTACTACATGGCACGGGCGGAAAAGTTCGCGGAGCAGCTGCCTCCCGAATCGGTGGCCGTCCTTGGATTCCGCGAGACCCAGGCCCAGATACTCAGGGACATGGGACGCTATGCCGAGAGCAATGCCATCTTCCGCAAGCTCCTTTCCGCGGCAGGCGAGAACTCCTCCGTCCGGGAGGATACGGGCTGGCTCAACATCGCCCGCAACTACGCCGACATGGGACAATGGAGCAACGCGGCCGACTCCTACGAGAAAGCCTATTTCGCCGTGGACAGCTTCTACAACGCCGACATCACAGCCCAGGTTTCCGAGTGGTCGGCCAAATACGGAGCGGCCGAGAAGGAACTGGAGATATCCCGGCTGGAGCAGGAATCCCTCCGGAACCGGGCGGCCCTGCAGCTGTGGATAATCATAGCCGTGGTGCTGGTCGCCGTCCTGGCCGGAGTGGTGCTGACAGTGGTCTTCAGGCGCAGGCATCAGAAGAAAGTGGAGGAGCTGCGGCTCGCTCAGAAATACATCGACGGACTGGAGAAAGAGAGAGCCCGCGTGGCCCGCGACCTGCACGACGGGGTGTGCAACGACCTGCTGGGCATCGGGATGCAGCTTTCGGCAATGGGGCCGGACTCCCCGGAAAGGGAGGAGGTGCTGTCAATGCTGGAAGAGCTGCGGAGCGAGGTGCGCACCATCTCCCATGACATGATGCCCCCGCAGTTCAATCTCTCCGATATCGAGGAGGTAATGGAGATGTACACCGAGCGCTTCCGCTCCCAGACCTCCGCCGGCATAGAGTTCAATGCCTCCCTCGAAGGCTCCCGCACCTGGCAGCAGGTCCCCGAGCGCATCGCCTACGAGGTCTACAGGATCTTCCAGGAGCAGATGGGCAATATCATCCGGCACTCCGGCGCCACCCGCATCGAGGCTGCGCTGAAGCTCTCCGACACGGTGCTGTCGCTGACCATCAGCAACGACGGACGGGCCTTCGACCCCGCTCCTTCCCGGGAGGGCATCGGCCTGACAGTCATGTCCGAAAGGGCCAAGGCCATCGGCGCGGTCATCTCCGGCTCCGCTTCCGGGGAGATACAGGTATTCCGGCTCGACGTTCCCCTGCCTTCCTCCGGCCAATAATTCCAACTCCTACATCCCAACCATCCAGCCAGCCATGACAATACTCCTCATAGACGACCACGACCTGGTGCTGAAAGGCCTGCTCTCAGTGCTCCGCAGCGCCTTCCCCAAAACCGGATTCATCACGGCCCGCAGCGGAGAGGAAGCCCTCGATGCAGTACGCGGCACACATGTGGACCTCGCCGTCCTGGACCTGGAACTGCCGGACATCCCTGGCTTCCGGCTCATCGAACTGTTGCGCGGCGAGGCGCCCGGCATACACATAGTGGTCAATACCGTACACGAGGAGATCTGGACTCTCCGGCAACTGGAGCAGAGCGGCGTGGACGGAATCGTCTTCAAGTCCGTCAACTCCTCGCAGCTGATCCAGACCGTCCGGCGGGTGCTCGAGGCCTCTGAGCAAAGACATTCAGGACAGCAGCCGCAGACCGCTCCCGGACAGCGACAGCCGTCACAGACCGCCTCAGGCAGCAAAACCGGGACCGGATGCTCCCCCCTCTCCCCGAAAGAGCTCGAAGTACTCCAGCTAGTAGCCGACGGCAAGGACTCCCGCGAGATCGCATCCATCCTCTACATCACCGAGAATACCGTCGAGTCCCACCGCAGCCACATCATGCGCAAGCTCGGGGCCACCAACGCCGCCGACATGGTCATGAAAGCCATCACCCTCGGCCTCATACCCCCCGCCCGCCTGCAGTAGCCCTGCCCCACGCCCCTTCCACGACATTCCTCCACCCCCTCGTCTTTCCTGCACTCACTCATCCGTTCCACCTTCCGAAGGTGAGCAGTTTCCCTACATTTTCTACTCACCTTCCGAAGGTGCGCAGATGAAGCACCCCTGCGAGGAACCACTGTAGCCGCATTTCCCCATCCACCGTACCTTTCCCACCTTCCGAAGGTGAGGACTTTCCTCACATTTTCTACACACCTTCCGAAGGTGGGAAAGCGTGGGACCCTTTAAAATCATGGTTTTCCGTAATTGACAGAAACTGTTATTGTTCCTTACTTTGCATAAACAAATTTTCTACAGAATATGAGACATTTTACACTTATTCTTACTACTGCCGCCGTTGCCGCGTTGATGGCTGCCGGCTGCCAGGAGAAGCCGGAGGGCGGAGATGGTTCCGTATCCCTGCATTCCGAGGCCGAGATGACACTGCCCGCCGCTGAGACAGATACTGTCATTTCATTTACCGCTACCGCTGACTGGACCGCTGTAGTCGAGGGCGCGGACTGGCTGAGTGTTTCGCCTGCTTCAGGTGAGGCCGGAGAGATCGCCGTAACCCTGTCGGCTGCCGCAAACGTTAAGGCTGATGCCCGTACTGTCACTGTCAACATTACCTGCGGGACTGACGAGGCCACGGTGACTGTCACTCAGGAAGGTGCTGCCGGAGAGGAACCGGAAGAACCCGAAGAGCCGGAGCAGCCGACCGGGAAGATGCCCAGGAGCATCTCGATGGTTCTGGACGAAGACGGATATATCTACCACACCGACTATACCTTCGAATACGATGAGAAGGGGACTGTAACATCCATACTGTTCAAGACCGATTATGATGGCTACGATATCCCTGAATATGATTATACATTTGAATACGGGGAGAACAGCGTTGCCGTCAATCTAAAAGCCATAGGCGGGGAATTCACCGTTTACGGCAATATAGACTGCATGATGGACGATGATGGAAGGATCCTGAAACAATCCATGACCCAGAACGTTGAGGGGGAAGACCCCTATGGTCCGTATGTCATGGTCCTGAGCTACAACAATGACGGATACCTGGAAAAAATCGAATCTGACAATTCCTACCCCTGGTATCTCACATGGAAGGACGGGGACATATTCTCCATCGAGGCTGACAGGAATGCTCCCGGGGAGGAAATGGAAAATTTTCCTGTTTTTCTGACGGAAGAAGATAACGCCGGCTACTTCGACTACAACTGGATGTGGAGCGAGATGTATAACATCAACCCCTTCGGTCACGGGAAGATCCACGGACTGCTGGACATGACCGGCCGCAGAAACACGCATCTGACCAAACCGACAGTCATGATGTACGAAAGCAGGTGGTCTCCCGATGACCAGAGCGGAGTCATAAGAAGTGAAAATGAGAATGATTCGTTCGACAGAGAATACTACACTGAGACGGAAGTCGAAACCGGTGTTGTATACCTGTTCTCGGCAGCTTACTGCGTGTTCGACGACATAACCTGCAGATTTGAATATGACGACGAAGGAGACCTGACATCAGTTGTCTCGGAAATGCCCGTAACATGGACTCAGTATTCCGAGACCTATAAAGTCAATCCTCACGACCCCTGACCACCCTGACGATGTGATAGACGGAGAGAATATTTACTACCGGGAGAACGTCAGCGTCTCACACGGCGAACCGGTTCCGACCGGCAAGACCACTCAGGGAAAGCAGACCCTGACCATCACCATCACTTACTGACCCGCACACTCTGCTACTGAGCAGCGGGTAACTGAAAGCATGACCGGCGGAGCACCCACTCCGTCGGTTTTTATTTTCCCTAAAAGCGTGGACCGTTTAAAATCATGGTTTTCCGTGATTGACTCGATTCGTTATTGTTCCTTACTTTGCATAAATAAAATTTGACTGAATATGAAACATTTTACCCTCACTCTTACCGCTGCTGCGGCCGCCGCGCTGATGGCCGTAGGCTGCCAGGAGAAACCGGAGAACGGTTCCGTGTCCCTGCACTCAGACGCACAGATGACCCTTCCGGCCGCCGCTACCGACACTGCCATTTCCTTCACCGCCACCGCTGACTGGACAGCATCAGTCGAGGGCGGGGAATGGCTGACCGTCAGTCCATCCGCCGGTGAGGCCGGGGAAATCTCCGCAGAACTCTCCGCCTCCGCCAACTCCGAGACAGCCGCCCGTACCGCCACCGTGCGCATTTCCTGCGGAACTGACCAGGTGTCGGTGACTGTCGCCCAGGAGGGTGCAGCCGGGGATGAGCCTTCCGAGCCGGAGGAGCCGGAAGAACCCGAAGAACCGGAGCAGCCGACCGGGAAAATGCCCAGGAGCATATTGCTTGAGCAGCTTTATGACGGGGCTCCCTATGATGAAGGATCTCCCGCATCCTGTACCTGGACATTTGAATACGATGACCAGGGCAGAATGTCCTCCCTCCATTATGCCGATGAGTTCCCGTATCCTCAGAGTTTCAATTTTGAATACAGGGAAGGTGAAGTCATAATGTCGGATATGGGCAAATTCATTGTGGACGAGGCTGGGAAGGTGACCGCTTTTGAGACCGACGGCATGCGATGGGATGTCACATACGACCAGGACGGCTACCTGAAAGATGTCAATTCCGGGAAATTCACATACACGTGGGAGAACGGAGACCTGTCCCTCATGACGTATGACGACCAGAAGTATTCGCCGGTCGTAACGGAATATGAGAACACAGGTTATCTGGACTTCAACTTATTCCTGAGTTATCTCAATCAGAACGAAGGTGTCACTATGGGCTTCTCGAGCCTTCTGGGACTGACGGGAAACAGGAGCGCCCATATATTCCTGCCGTCCATCGGGCTGTATGACGGGGACAGAACAGTCGGAGATGAGGATTACAAGTCCTTCATGAACAAAAATGAATTCTCTGAGGAAGAGACACAGCGCACCTGGTCCTGGACCTATGTCCAGTACTCCTGCTCCTTAGACGACCTGACCGGTGACATCGAATTCGATGCTGACGGAGACATGACCCGGGCCCTGTCCAGAATACCGATGACAGTAACTACATACAGCCAGAGCGCTGAGATCAGCATCCTCAATCCGGAAGATTTCTACCTCGACGGGGATTACAAGTACTACGACAGAGACAACCTTGAGATTACCATCTCCGAGCCTGTACCTGTCGGCGAGCCCAGAGAGACCGAGCAGAGCCTGACCGTCACCGTCACTTACTATTGATCAACCTTCTGCGATTTGCATAAAGAAAATTTCTACGGAATATGAGACATTTTACCCTTATTCTTTCTGCTGCCGCCGCGGCCGCGCTGATGGCTGCCGGCTGTCACGAGAAACCGGAGGGCGGGGAGGGTTCCGTATCGCTGCATTCCGATGCACAGATGACCCTGCCAGCTGCCGAGACCGACACTACCATTTCCTTCACCGCCACCGCTGACTGGACCGCCTCAGTCGAGGGCGGAGAATGGCTGAACATTTCGCCTGCTTCAGGAGAGGCCGGGGAGACCGCCGCTACCCTCTCGGCTTCCGCCAACAATGAGGCAGAGGCCCGCACCGCCACCGTACGTATCACCTGCGGTACTGACGAGGCTACGGTGACCGTCACTCAGGAAGGTGCCGAGGGGGAAAATCCCGATGAGCCGTCCGAGCCGGAAGGGCCGGATGATGCCGGACTGGTCAAGTCCGTGAATATCTGGAGGTCAAAATACGAAAGTTCGGACTATTACGAGTTTAAGTATGATGACATGGGACGCGTCTCAGAAATACAGCGTGAATACATCTACGATGGATATGGCAGTGACCGGATTCCTATACACGTCGCATACGAGGACGGAAAGGTTTCCCTTACTTTCGACTTTTATGACGATGAAGGAGAAATGAACTATCTGTACTGCACCGCTGAGACCGATGGCAATGGACGGGCTGTCATGACAACTGAGCAGTATAAAGGGGGGACACCCGCATACATGACACCGCATTACAGTTCCTCGGGATATCTTGAGGCAATCGACTGGGACGAGGATGAAGATCATTATTTTCACGAGTTCGAATGGTCGGACGGGAATATCGCAAGTATTACTCATGGAGATGCTGGCAACGGAGCCTACGAGACACTGACATTCCATTACACAGATACACCGGTGATAGAATCCAACTTAGACATCAACTGGCTGCTCAAACTCGGCCATGAAGCATTCTACGACATGGGTGTACAATTTTTCGGTGTAATGGGTATGCTGGGAGAGCGGGACGCATACTACGCCCTGCCAGGCTATACTTATGACCCTGTTCCTGCAACAAACCCCAGCAATATAAAGCAAATACCGGAGGACGAATTAGGAACAGAATACACAGAGCCGGTCACGAGGGAATATTGTGACTACGCAGCCGCGGAATACGAATGTTCCGTGACCGAAGGGAGACTGACCGGCATAACCGCATCTTTCCCTATCTACAACATCGCTTACGAGTGTACAAGCAAGTATACTGCTGTAAGTTCCGAGCCCATTTTCGAAGAAGACGGAGTGAAATACTATGACGCCATACTCGAATACGTCGACGTAAAGGAACTGTCCCGCGAGCAGACCGGCACCGACAAGTACGAGGTCACTGTCACTTACTACTGATCTGGACTAGAGGCCGACGGCACTTAAACTGTGAGGACCGAACCGGTGGAGTCGCGTGCGCTCTGCCGGTTTCTTATTTCTACTTTACTTCTGTTCCACCTTCCGAAGGTGAGCAGTTTCCCGTGTTTTCCACACACCTTCCGAAGGTGGACAGAAACGCCACCGCCCCGAGAGCATATTGTAGCCCTGTTTGCCGATACATCGTGCCGATTCCACCTTCCGAAGGTGAGCAGTTTTCCGCGTTTTCCGCACACCTTCCGAAGGTGGGCTGAAGCGCCACCGCCACGAGAGCATATTGTAGCCCTGTTTGCCGATACATCGTGCCGATTCCACCTTCCGAAGGTGAGCAGTTTCCCGTGTTTTCCACACACCTTCCGAAGGTGGGCAAATGCAGCACCGCCTCGACAGCCCATATTCCCTATTTGCAAAGCACTATCCCAAGACACCGCGAAAGCACAGTATCTCCGACACCATACTGACGCTTGACACTATCCGCTATAGAAACCTTTTCCGAATCAGTAAGTTGCGCGTAACTTTTCTTGCCATACTCCGGCACATACTTTTCATCCACTAACGCACAGATATCCATATCCAGAATCGGTTTCTCCCTTGCCCATTGTTTGCTTTGAGTCAAAATACGCTCAAGGTCTTTGCCGGAAAGATAAGGCTCAATAATTCCCACCGTTATCGCTGACTGTCCGTCCCTATCCTGCAACTGTTCCGTTTCCCACACTTGATAGTCACGCCTTTGAAGACCATAATCAAACGCAGCGTAAGAACCGAAAAATCCCTCTACCACAGCACTGTTCACCAGCTGAGACGATTCTATCTGCCCATTTTCATCAAATATCAATCCCTCCGGAAGCCTCTGCCTGTTATCTCTCCGGATTATTGTAGCGAAAGGCTTTGTCGCTTTCTTAGGACGCATGTCCTCCGGTCTCCTCGTTTCTTTCCTGAAATACAAACCGATCGACGAGAACTCATAATCATACGGATTCGATGTCAGCTCATGATGCACGGGGTTTCTAAGAACATAACTTATCGCAGCCGTAACATGACGCCTACCTATCAGTTCCACAGAATAGAATGACGGTTCTCCTAATGTTCCCTTTCGACGATACCGCCTGTTAAACATCTGAGTGTAAGACGATCTTATTCTCTGGATATAAGCCGCCGGATGCTCCGTTATCACTATGAGATGAACGTGTGTGGACATAATGGCATACGCAAGCAGCTGAGCATCGGTGCCAATCGTTGCCTGAGCGATACAATTGAACAGCATGCAGTAATCCAGATACTTTCGACATAGAACCTCACCGTGGGAGGTGTAGCATAGATGGTAGATCTTTCCCTTCATAATCTGTACTCTTTAAGTAATGGTTGGTAAATACTGATGCCTGTCGGCTCCAATCAACTGGCTCAAATGACCAGAATGGTCCGGCTTAAGAGGTCCGACAAGCCCCCCAAAGATATAGTTTATATACTGATAATCAAGGAAAAAGTTCTGAGAATATGCTCTTTTCCGGAAGATTTTTACGTTTTTTAATTTTTTATTTTTTATAAAAATACTTTTCAGGTTTTTATACACTGATTATCTGAAGGTTACGTAACCCAAACGAGGATATACCATAATGGGCATATTCGTCCTGCGACGCCCCGCTGAAGGACAACGTTTCGCGAACAGGCGCAATCCAGAATACACAGACTTGCGATCCTGGCTCCTCCTCAGCAACAAGTCAGCAGAGTTCAGCAGAGTGCCGCCACTGCCCGACGCACAGTCTCCTCGTCGCTGTGGACTACCGTCTCCTCCTGCGCAATGCCGGAGAGCACGCGCATACCGGACTTGTGCCGTTTAGTGGCCGACAGATGTACTTCGCTGACCCCGGTCTGAAGCATCAGGTCGCGTATATTGGTCGGATTGACACCGGATCCCGGCATGATTATCAGCGGTTTGCGGGCGCTTCCCGTATGATTTGTCATCATGGCCTGCATACGGGCTATCGTCTCACGGCCTTCCCAGGCAGTCGGACACCCGCCGGAGGTCAGCACGCGGTCGTACCCCAGTGATGCGACATCCTCAAGTGCATCGTAAATACCGTCAGTACAGTCGATTGCCCGATGAAATGTTGTCGACAGTCCATGTCTGCGGGCCTCCTTCAGCCACTCGGCAGCCGCCGTCCGGTCCACTTTCGCATCCGCCGTCAACGCACCTACCACGACACCCTGTACACCGGTCCGCGCACACAGCGCGATATCGCGTGTCACTGTCTCCACCTCATAGGACGAATACAGAAAATCTCCGGATCTCGGACGGACCAGCACGTTGACGGCAATAGTCAGCGCAGCCCGCACTCCTTGAATCAGTCCGTAGGAAGGAGTCACTCCCCCGGCATCCAGTTCGGAACACAGTTCTATTCTCGCAGCCCCGCCTCTCTGTGCGGCCAGGGCGCTCTCGTACGACGGGGCGCAGATCTCTATAGTGTAGTGGTTGAACATATTCTTTAGTGGTTTAGTGATTTGTCGCAGCAAATTTACTTTATTTTTTCTGCGCACCTTCGGAAGGTGAGTAGAAAATGTGGGGAAACGGCTCACCTTCGGAAGGTGGGAATGGTACGATGGGTGGGGAAATGCGGCTACAGACGGCGCTCGGGGCAATGCGGCTTCTGCGCACCTTCGGAAGGTGAGTAGAAAATGT
>CALVDH010000011.1 GCA_944326235.1 uncultured Bacteroidales bacterium
ATAAACATCAGCACTGAGTCCACCCTCTCGGGGAATACATCCACGATGCCGTCGCCCCAGTAGAGGAACTCCACCTCCACCGGTGTCTCGCAGTCGTCGATGTTCTCCCTGATGCAGCCTGCGCAGCACAGGAGGACAGCCGTCAGCACTGATATGTATCTCACGAGTCTCATCTTGTCATCAAACGTTAGTCAAATACAGGATAAACGTTCTCGATGGTGTAGCCTACAACTGTTACGGTCACGAAGATGTTGTTCAGGTCGGAAGAGGTAACGCTGCCGTTGACATTGACAGGGTTTATCATAATCTCATCCATTTTGTAGATATAACCAGGTCTCAGAGTTACATCATCACCAGCCTGTGTTCCCATTCTGACATTGACAAAGGCGATATTAGGCTCACCGTCGGCCACTGTAGGCCATGTAAAAGGAGTAGTAAGCTGAGTTGAAATATTTATTTCATCTGCTGGTACTGCTATCCAGCTTCCGTCAGTATCTTTTTTCTCAGCTTCAGATAAAAATCCTGACGCAGGCTTCTGGAGCTGGATGTGCAGTTTGGGGATAATCACATCAGTCAAAGCCTCGGACTCATTTCCAGATGTATTATCCAATGTACTGGTAATATCGTAAGGTACGAAAAAGTTGAAAGGAATTACTCTTCCAGCGTTGTCTTTATTTCCGTCAAACACGTATGTTGCTTCCGGCTTTTCTGTATTGGTACCGCCACTGTAGGTATCCGACACCAATGCTCCATAAGACGTACCTTCATAATTTGAATAACTTACCAATCCGTTTATTGCAGCAGAGAGGTCACCCTCAGCTACATTCCACTTTCCTTCCATAATAGGAGCCTCGCCATTTTCTACATCATCAAACGAAGGGGTCTCGAATCCATTCCAGTCCGTGAGTGATGCATTGGCAGGGAAATAATTAGTATTGGTGTAGAAGTTGGACATATATGCTCCTACAAGGGTGGGGTTAAAGCCTTCCCAGGTAACTCTGTAATCAGCCTCGCCCTCTGTCTCGCACGGTTCAAGGGTCACTCCGTCATCGGCAAGTGTAAAGTAACTGGTACCCGTTGTAACTACGCTGACTTTCTGCACCTCCAGTCTGGAAACTGCGGGACGTATGGTGATGTCTGCCTGATAATACTGACCGGCATCGGCTCCGAGAACTACCTCGGCATCTTCTCCTCCGACTGTCCCTACAGAGTTAAAGGTCTTGGTGGCACCGATAAAGGGCATATCGGTTGCGTCCTTATCCTGTGAAAAATATTCGATAATATCCATGTGAGCATTAATAGTGCTGATGTTCACAGGTGATTCGTTGGACACCTTACCACCGGTACGTGTGCCCTGTCCTTCTGCAGCAGCCTCAAAAGTAAGTCCGAGACTACCATCACCTGACAATGCAGGACCGTTGGCTACGACATAGATACCTTTAACTCCTTCGAGACCGATAAAGCGGACACCAGCTCCTGTAGATTTAAACAGATTATCCCATATTGTCTCTTCATCCGTTCCTTCATCAGAAGCATCTGAAGCCTCGAAAGCATACAGGATATTGTCCGAATTGTCCGTAAAGAAAATAGCCAACTTATCGAAAGTGCTGGCTTCAGTGAACGGTTCATCAAGTTCATCGTCGATAGTGGCCTTTGTGGCTGCACCGCCGAAGTTGATGCTCAGGGCGATGGATTTTACTCCGTCATCTGTGACGGCAGATGTCTGGGGTTCCTTCTGGCAGGAGGTCAGCAGGGCTGCTGCTCCGAAAGCCAGGGAGATTGTCAGTAGATTGAAAGTTTTCATACTAGTAGATATTTAATTGTTTGTATTATTGTTTCTGTTTTCCTTTAACATTCCATTTACAACTGCTCTTCCACTCTGTCAAGCTGCTCTAGGTTGGTCTGCGCGTCAGCGTAGCCTGAGGCTGCGGCCATGCTGAAAGCGGCCCTGGCCTCGGGGTACATCTCCTCACCGGCGTAGATGATGCCGAGAGTGTTGAGCAGTCCTGGCTCATAGCGGCCTGAGAGCAGGGAGACGGCCTCGGTGGTCATGCCTGCGCGGTGCAGGGCCATGGCAGCGTTGTGGGTGGCGGCCACGTCCGCCGGATAGGTACGGGCGGCGGCCAGGAGCACTTCCACGTAACGGGAATCATTCTCCCCGTAAAGCTGGGCGACTGAATAGAATTCGTTGATGCTGAGCCACTGGGGATGCTCTCTCCACAGACGCTCGGCCTCCTCGGGGGTGAAGTTGCGGATATCGTACTCTATCACGTATTCGGTGCGTCTCAGGGGCGGCAGGATGTCGGTGCGCAGCACGTTGTAGAGCCGGCGGTCCGCACGGAGGATGCGCTCGCAGCTGTCCCGGTTGCTGTCGGTCAGCAGTGCCCTCACGTGGGCGACGGTCTCATTCCCTGCCAATGCTGCGTGTCCGGCGACTGCGGCGAAGAAGCCGTCCCAGTCCTCGGCTCCGCCCTCCACTACGAAGAGTGAGTCGGGAAGCGAGGTATCCATGCTGCGGATATGGTCGGCCAGAGAGGCTGCACGGCGGGCGGACAGAGCGGTGTTGAACCGTTCGGGGCCCTCGGGCGAGGCGTATCCCATGAAGCGGACTGCGCGGACGGTGTAGATACTGTCGTTCATCGCCGTATGTATTGACTCTGCTATGCCCTCGAGGGCGGCTGTATTGTCCTTATAACCTGGGGCTATCTGCGAGAGATTGACCTCGAAACTGAGGTCTGCCCTATAACGGCGCTCCCGTCTCTTGCTGTCTCCGTCCGGACTCTGGACGAAACCAGGTCCCCAACTGGGTATAAAGCGGGGCAGCACGCCGGCCAGCACAAGTGTGTCTGTCTCCACCAGGCATTCAGCGCACCCGTGAGCAGTCTCATAGAGGGCCACGCATCCGTCAAGCATAGCCGGCAAATAAGGTATCCGTGATAGATAATAGACTGTTCCGGGCGCATTCCGTCCGGTCCTCACGACCACGGAGCTGTCGGCCCGCTGCCGGGAGTTACGGTCCAGGACCATTCTCCTCTCCAAGGCCTTTGCGCGTATGCGCCCGTCTATATAGATAGGTGTAAAACTGAATGCTCCGGCAGTATCCGTCAACAGAACAGGGACTATGCTGACCGTATGCTGCGGTGCCACTTCCGGTTTGCTCTTCCATTTTACGGCCATACTCAGTTCCACCATCTTCGGGCCATCCGCACTGTCCGCCACGATACGCACCTCACCGGGCAGCCACTCCAGTCTGTCCAGATACGAATTCTGCGCCCGGAGTTCCTGAAGCCGGGGGAGGGTCATGAGTATCAGAGCCGATATGCAATATATTAATCTTCTCATCATCCTGCTGCTTTAGAAAATCATAAACACCACGCTGATGGACAGCTTGGTAACTGCCATACTGTTGGAGAATCCCTCATTGAGGAGCGTACCGCACCGTATGCACTCATACTGCTCGTGCTTCGTTCCCATGTAGCCGATACCCACCTCCCCTTCCAGACTCCATCTAGGAGAAAGTATCCAGTGATATCCGTAACCGATACCTGCTCCGTACATCCATCCCTCGAAACGGTAATCTCCTAGGGAGCGGTAGAGACTGAACGGAAAGAAAGGATCCGCCATGTTGAACTCCCCTCCTATCAGATGAGCCGCCAGGAAATGACCGTTGAAAACCTCGCAGAACCAATACCTTGCCTCAGGCTGCACCACCCACTGTTTCTGTTTGCGGTACTCGTCAAAGTCCCAGGCGTTGTAACTGCCGGATACATCAATGCTCCAGCGCGGAGCCAGGGCTGCCTCAGCACCAAGATTCACGGTCGTCGTCAGAGCGGACAGGACATTAGTCTTCACCGCCAGCCTCTGGGCATTCAGAGTCTGGGGTAAAATAAGCAGTGCGCATAGAGCAACTGCCAGTCTCACTGTATGATATACACGTAACACGCGATTACTGGAAAAACGGTCGTTTTTTCAGCAGCGGTTAAGGAAAAATTTTAGGATTATATAAAAATTTGAGAATTAATAATTTTGAGAAAATTTAAATTTTTCTACATTTGTGGAAAATTAGACATAAAAAACGACCGTTTAATCTGTATTTCAGCACAATACAGAGCCACTCAGAAGAGGAGCGGCGTCATTCTTCCACATCGCAGTATTTGCTTATCACACTGTAGGCGTCACCGATGCCCAGTTCTCCGGCCTTGCTCAGGTCGAGGCAGCCTTTTTCCTTGTCCTTCACGTAGATGAGGACGAGGCCGCGGTTGTAGTATGCCTCGCCTAGACGGGGATACAGGTCGATAGCCTTGGTGTACTGTGTGATAGCCTCAGGCATGTCGCCTGAGAGGCAGTACAGATTGCCTAAATTATAATAGGTATAGGGGAATTCAGGGTAGAGGGCGGCGGCATGGTTCATGTCGCTGATTGCCGCCGAATAGTCATAACTGCGGGAGGAGCCGTCCCGGACGCGGGCCTTGGCCGTACCGGCATTGTCCATAGTGAGGACCTGGACATTGCTCTCGATGGAGGAGATGAAGTCTATCATCTCCGACTGCAGGGCCCCGCGGTTGATGTAGTAGAATACCTCCTGAGGATTGCGCTCTATCGCCTCCGAATAGGACTGGAGCGCTGCATTGAACTGCTTGCCCTCACTCTCCATCAGGGCCTTGGCGAAGAGGGCACGGTCGTCCCCGGTCCTGCGGACCTCGTCCTCCACCGCCTCCCGCAGCCGGCTGTTGTCCACGGCCGCCGCCTCCGAGGGACGGCAGGAGACAGCGACATCCACGGGAACCGATGCGGTGAACTCCGACAGGCGGCTGTCCTGATAAGAGCCTCTGAGCATTATGGTCATACCGTCATTTTCCCCGGAGTCATGCCGGAGCATGAAGCGGTAGAGGGGCTTTAGGTTGATATTGACATTGCGGTTCTGCAGGAGCTCGTCGTTGAAGTCGCTCCGGGCAAAATCCGAGTCTAGGGCCAGCAGCCTGTCGTATTTTCTGGAAGTATCCGCAAATGCCGCCCTGCCCGCGCTGTCCGACGTCATCGAGCGGTAGCGGGCTATCTTGGCCTGGGCCGTACGGTAGTCCTCCTCTGCGGACGCATATTGTCCGAGCTGGTTCTTGACATAGGAACGGTTCATGTAGGCGTTGGCAAAGTCGGGATACAGCTCTATGGCCCGGCTCAGGTCATCTATCGCATCCTGCCAGCGGCCCATCTCGATAAAGAGTATGGAGCGGTTGTAGTAGGCAAGCACATTGTCCGGGTTGATATTCAACACCTGGTCGTAGTCATCCAGGGCGTTGTTGTAATCGCCTATCTGCGAGCGTATCAGAGCCCGGTTGTAGAGCGTCAGGGAGTTGTCCGGCTCCCGCGAGAGCACCTCGTCGAAGTCGCTCAGCGTGCCCTGTATGTCCTTGAGCTCATATCGGATGAGAGCCCGGTTGAAATAGGCGAACGTATTGGTCGAGTCGATCTCCACGGCCCGGTCCAGGTCAGCAAGGGCATCCTCCAGCCGGTGCTGGGCATAGTAGATCCTCGAGCGGCGGATATATCCCTCGGGGTCAAAACTCCGGAGAGTAATGGCCCGGTCGTAGTCGCGCAGGGCCTTGACCGTATCGCCCAGGAAGAGGTAGGATGCTCCGCGGTTGAGATAGGCATCCGGCTCACGCGGTTCCTTGCTGATGAAGCGGTTGAAATCCTCCACCGCCTTCTCGAACTGCTGCGACAGGAAATAAGTCACGCCGCGGCTGAAATACAGGCCGTAATAGTTGGGGCGCAGGTCCACCGCATGGCGCAGGTCCTCTATCGCCTCGTCGTAGTGGCCCAGCCGGCTTCTGGTGATGGCCCGGTAATGGTACGCAAGGGTATATACGGGGTTGAGGTCCAGGGCACGGTCGAAGTCCGACTCGGCGCCCGCGAAGTCCCCCAGATTGTACTTGGCTATGCCGCGGAAAAAATAGGCCTCGTAGAGGCTGCCGTCCAGGCGGATGATGATGTTGAAGTTATTGATGGCCTGAGTGTACTGCCCCTCCATGAGAGCTCTCTGGCCGCGGAAGAAGAACTGGTCTATGTCGTACTGCGCTCTCGCGCTCCATGCCGTCAGCAGCAGGAGCAGGGCCAGAAGCGGCCTCATCAGTACAGACATTCCGCGTTTCATGCCCGCAAAGATAGTATTTTCTCAGAAAGTATAGCCCAGACCGATGCGGAAGTGATGGAAAGGCCAGTCGCGGAGACCGTACTCATAGGCCAGCAGAGGCCGGAAACCCTTCACGGGGAAGGACAGTGAGGCCTTGAGCACCATCGGTCTGTCCCCGTTGCCGATCCATCCCGTGTAGCCCTGCCATGCGCAGGACAGATCCGCCACCGAAGTCGACAGAGAGGCCATGACCCCGTACATCACGGCGTCATTCTGCCCCGTCTGGGTCACCTGCCAGCAGAGGAAACCGCCGGAGGCCGCCACCCTTACACTCCTGAAGAACCCCTCCCCCAGCCTGAATGACTTGCCGACCGAGGCATCGAAGAAATATCCCGGAGCATCGTAGAAACGCGCATACTCGTCCCCGTCCCCGGAGGCAGTGATGATAGCCGCCCGGACCGAGATATCCGGCATTATCCGCCTCTCCCTGAACACGTGGATATCCACCGAGACGTAGACATTGCCCACCTGATGCCCCCTTTCCGTGTACTCCCGGGGCTGGAAATGCTCCAGTGCCCGCGGAGTGTACTGATAGAACTCCACCACCGGCATCCACACCGACAGATTGACCCGCGGTGTGAACAGCGGAATATTGACCTTCGCCGACACCGTCTCCGTCATATCCCCGTAGAATCCGACATGCAGGTCGCCGGCCAGCTCCGCATACAGCTTAGGGGACACACGCCCGTCCAGCATATCGGGGACAGGAAGGGAGTTGGGGCCGAAATACAGAGGGGACACACGGTTGCCGTCCCACCAGTTCCGTGCATGAGAGCACGTAACGGAGCACCACAACAGCAGGAGAAGTACATATATCGTATTCCTACGCATCTTCGCAAAATCAAAGTTTCACTGAATTTTCTATTTCAGAAGCGATCTCAGTCCTGAAAAACTGCTCTATCCGCACGGCATCGACATCATACTTAGGGCTCAACTGCTGAAACTTCATATCCCTGGCAAATCTTTCCTTGCTGGTCAAAGTCGAAAGAATGAATTTACTTTTAATTGTATGACCGGTGTATCTGCTCGTTTCAGACGCCATTGCAACAATATCCTGCCGTTCTTTGAATATGCAGTAAAGGTCATAATAATCACGGTACTTTCCTCGTGTCAGGGCAAGTTCCATCTTCATTACGGCAATGGAATCTATGTCTGCAAGGATTATATTCCCCATAAACGGGACTGTGTCTTTTAACGGATTCCGGCAATCCGCTATATAAAACGACAACTTGACACCATTTATGAAAAACTGGACCTGATCATGTCCGAGCAATTCCATTTCAGGCTCACATCCGAACTTGTCTGTAAGTTCCTTTTTTATTGAAGGCCAATCGACAGAACAATCTCCCCGATAATTCCATTTCATAAAATCGAGGTCTTCGCTTTCCCTATGACCGATTTGAATCGCAAGAGCCGTACCTCCAACAAGTGTCCACCCTTTCAGGCACTCAGCTTCAGAAAGGACAGGTAAAATTTTTTCTATATTATCCGTTACTCCGGTCATTGACACCTCTTGTTCAATTCATGAGTCCTGACCCTCTTCACATAAGAATCCGGATGCTTTACACCGAAGTAGCACCCGGCAATGAACCGGTTGATGTCCTTGTATCTGTTATCCTGGATAGCCATTGTTTCAGCCCATACCTTCTTGATTTCTCTTAAAGGGTATATCCTGAACAATATGTTTATGTCTTCTATATCAAGATAAATCAAGGTATTCTCAATAATATCCTCATCGGAAATGTTAAGACGGACAGAATCTTTATCATAGGACCAGAATTTATTCCCGTCAATAAGTTTTCGAGCCAGAAGTGACTTGAACTCATTATTGTCATGAATATGTTTTATATGTCCCATTTGATTCTGCATCATTTCTTTGAGCAAAGATACAAAATGTTTTTTTAATCTATATTGATAATATTCGGTATATTATTCCACTGAAAAGGTGAAACGGGAGGAAAAGGCATACAAGCCTATCCCGGTCATCACCGACTTCACCGATGCGGACGGCAGGGACTGCATGAATGAAATGATACAGGAGAACTACAGCCGTATCAAGTCCGAGGTTAAACAGATTGTCGCCGACGAGCTGCAGCGCATACAGAACGACCCAGTATTATGTAAGTTACTACCTAATAGGTAAATGTAAAACAAAAACAGACGATGCTGTATTGTTTGCTTATCTGGATTGTCTTTGTCTTGTGATATGAAATCATAGAAACATTCTCTTTCAATCGATGCATCCCCAAATTCAAATATCAAATCAAATTGTATGATAGTATTGATTTCTGAAGGATTTTCCGGATTGACATGTAAATCACTTTCTTGTATGTAAATATAATTGTCTGGTTTGCCGCAGCCGAGACATATACGTAAGGCATCTATGATTGCAGTTTTTCCAGAATTGTTTTCTCCAATAAGGATATTTAGGCCATTCTTAAAATACAGAGTAATATCATCGAATACCCTAAACTTGCTAATATGTAAACGACTTAAATAATGCTTCCATTATTTTGACATTATACATTTTTCGCCATGCATCAGTTATTTTTTCAGCATATTTTTTCCTTTTTCTGTAAGACGGTATTTCTGTCGCGGATGTTTCGGATTTTCCGGATAAATGGGTTCTACCAAATTCTGCCTTGTGGCCGGATACAGGTAAAGTTCCAAAAAATTGCTTTTATCCTTCAATCCTATTATACCCATAATCTCTTTGGTCGAAAGCGTCTGTTCCCCGACTGCGGACAGCACTTTCTCCATCTGTGGGGTAACTGTCAGGTAGCTATGGGGTAACTGTGGGGTAACTGTCGGGTCGTACCTAACAGTTGTGCGGGTATAGCGGAAAATAACCCAGATACTATTTCCATCGGTATGGAACTCCGGGTCAGGAATGCCGACACGCCGGCATTCGCTTACCATAAGCCCGATGCCCCGTCCCCAATTTTCCAAAACCTCGCTCTTATACAGGACATTCGCTATAATCAGGTTTTGAGGTTCTGAATTATGTCCGCTCAACAGCTTTTCCATCGTCATGTCAGGCGGGAAAGTCCCGCTGTTTTCTATTTCCACACGGTCGTCATAGATGGCAATTCCTACCGAACTGCCGGGACGATGGTACAAACGGTGGCAAAGAGCATTTGTACAGCACTCTCTCAAAGCCTTGTAGGGTATTTCCAGTTCTTCTTCCGGTATAGTCCTTCTATCTTTCCTGAAAGGGACAGGTGTTTGAAAAAGAACGCCATTGCAGCATCCAGCAGTGTGTATATATTGCCTGTAACACGCTGATTGTCTATAAATTCGTCTTTTGTCGTCCCTTTAAAACGCGCTAGCCGGAGCAGACATTGAGGATAGTAATAGAAATCACGCCCGAACAGTACCGTACCTCCTGTACCATTAAGAAAGGCGCAAAGAGTTTCCATACCGCGTTCCAATTGTCCGGTGGTCTTCTTGAACTCAATACTGTCTGTTTCTGTACCAGAGTTTATCAAGTTTCTTATATCGTCTAATGTTTCTAAATTCATTTATAAAACGGGTGGTCTTGATTATTTTGCAAAGTTATAAAAATACGGGGGATGCCTGGCATATCTCTCTATGGAATAATCTATTTTCTCGCCCTATCTTTCTCCTCGTCCATCTCCATACGCCTGTTCAGCTTCTCCTGCATCTTGTCAAGGAAATAGGTGCGGCTTGCGTTCTTGCGCAGTTTGAGGTCTGAATAGATGCGGTAGCACGATTTCGTGAGGGTCGCTTACAGCCGAGACCACACCGTGGGTTACGGCCACCTTAGCGAAATTTGCAGGAGTCATCATGGAACTTTCCACATGCACATGCGCATCGGTGAGTCCGGGCAGATAGTACAATGACCCTTCGGGAACCCGTTCAAGCTCCCGTATTTCCGTTATGACACCGTCTTTGCAAATTATTTCCCCGGGATAGATCCGTCTGTCTGCAAGATCTGCCACATAACCGGTAAAAACACTGGACATCTGGTTCGGAAGAACTTTTATGAATACAGCTTCTGCATGCTGTACCCCAATTTGAACAGGCACATTGAAGCCCCTACCCTGAACATCGTCCGCATACTTCTGGCGATTACATGGAACGCCTTTTCAGTCTGCGATTCCACCTGTTCGTGACGGATCCTGTCCATAGCCATACGTGCGCATGAAAACATTATTCCGGCCAAAGCCTTTGTCTCCAGGGATCCGCGGGTGTATCCCAATACATCCTCTACAATATGGTCATCCATGTCATCGAAGCCCCGTTTTCCGTAAAGGACGGTATAGCCGTTCCTGGAGTTTTTTTCCCAATCCTGGTCCCACCACTCGGCTACCGCCATCCCTATATAGCCGGCCCAGCCGAATGATACCTCCGGATATTCATTCATCTGCCGCAATACGTCCGCCAGATATTCGGGAGCAATTTCATCCCATTTCCCGTCAATGTCTTCCGACTGGAGAAGATTGCCGTCCAGCATTCCGGCCGATGTACACAGCCTCAGCATGTCCCGCAGAAGCCCATGCTCGAATTCATCGTAATATTTCCTTTCAATACTATCCATAATCGGCAAATTTAAGGAAAATTTCCCTGTTCTACATGATGAAGAATTTCAGCAGGAATACCGCTGCCAGTATATACATGCCGACAGTGAGTTTTTTATATTTCCCGCAACACAGATTGAGCAGGACATAACACAGATGACCCAGCACTATACCATCTGCTATGCTGTAAGCCAGCGGCATGATTGCAATGCAGACAAATGCAGGTATTGCTTCCGTATAATCATTGAAGTCAATTTCCTTTACGGACGTCATCATCATCATTCCCACAAGGATCAAAGCCGGTGCCGTTGCAGCTCCGGGGACGGCCAGGAAAAACGGGGCAAAGAACAATGCAAGCAGAAAGCAGATAGAGGTAACGAATGCTGTCAAACCGCTTCTACCGCCCTCTGCCACACCTGCAGCACTTTCCACATAAGTGGTAATCGTGCTCGTTCCGAGGCATGCCCCGGCAGTCGTCCCTATGGCATCTACCATAAATGCCTGCTTCACTCTGGGGATTTTCCCGTTCCTGTCCAGCATTCCTGCCTTATGGGCAACTCCCACCAAAGTTCCCAACGTATTGAAAATATCCACGAACAGGAATGTAAATACAACGATAACCATTTCCTTGGTGAAGATGTGCTCCCATTCGAACTGGAAAAAGACCGGCTTTATGGACGGAGGGGTACTGATCACTCCTTCCATTCTCGTAACTCCCATCGGGATGCCTATCAATGTCGCAGTGACGATACCGATCAGCAATGCTCCCGGTACTTTCTTTATCAGAAGAAAAGAACTGAGCATCAATCCTATCATACCGAGAAGGGCCGGACCATGGGTCAAGTCTCCAAGCCCGACCAGAGTAGTGTCGTTGTTCACGATTATCCCTGCATTCTGCAATCCGAGAAAAGCAATGAACAGTCCTATGCCGGCCCCTATCGCATGCTTGAGGGACAATGGAATGGCATCTATTATTTTCTCGCGGAGATTGGTCACTGTCAGCAGAATGAATATAATACCTTCTATAAGTACTGCCGTCAATGCAAACTGCCAGGAGAAGCCCATGGTAAGGCATACGGTATAAGCAAAGAAGGCATTAAGGCCCATACCAGGTGCAAGGGCAAAAGGCAACTTCGCATAGACTGCCATCAGCAATGTGGCCAAAGCTGAAGACAGGACGGTAGCAGTGAACACTGCTCCCCTGTCCATACCGCTTGCACTCAGTATGTTTGTATTGACAGCAAGAATATAAGCCATGGTGAGGAATGTCGTTATTCCAGCTATGATTTCCGTCCTGATTTTCGTTTTGCCCGGATCAAATCCGAATAATTTACCCAAGATGTTCATATTTTTTCAGTTCAGTTTTTCAGAATGTCCATTTCAGTGCCAATGTAGGGATAAAGTAGAAACCGTCGCGCAATGCGAAATTCGTGCTCATCTCCCATTCCGTCCCGATACTCAGATGCAGATCGTCGCTTACTTTCTCGAACTTGTCAAGGTTTATCCAGAATTGGGGTTCTCCAAGGAAAATGAAACTATGATTCCGGCCGTTTAGATCCGTATGCTTTTCCCGCCAGAAATCCATAAAGCCGCAGAATGTATAACGTCCACCGTAAAAATTCAGGGTCCATGTAGCCGTTATCTGGAAATTGTGCGGCGACACATTCTTATGGATGTACTTATAAAGAAGCTGTATCCCGAATACTTTCGAGAAGTCCTTGCTGTTCCAGTTGTATGCCGCCCCGCCAAGGAACGAATGGTTGATGAAGTTCAGGCCTCCGTCATATTCCACATGTATGGATACAGGAGCTTTCCAGAATCTCAGTTGCCGGCTTATTTCCCAATAGGAACTTGTGATCCCGTCTTCTCCATAATCCATGTCAATAAAGAAAAAGGTGCTGCCGAATTTATCCGGCTTGAACATCTCTACAGTAGTAGTGACCCGGGAACGGTCCGGCAATGATTTGTAAAAATCACGGCCGAAGTCATAATGCACCTGAAGGTTGACCTGAGATAAAGCCGGAGCAGCGAAAAGACAGCATAGCAAGAATGACAAAAAAGTTTTCTTCATAAAAAGTTTTCAGGTTTTGTACTTTATTATGCAAAGATACTACAATTTTCATAGTATCCACGCATTTACATTATCCTTTCTTTTTCCAGTATGTGAAAGAA
The DNA here is from genome assembly GCA_944326235.1 of uncultured Bacteroidales bacterium. Taxonomy (GTDB): domain Bacteria; phylum Bacteroidota; class Bacteroidia; order Bacteroidales; family UBA932; genus Coprenecus. Next base: position 12,904 of record CALVDH010000011.1, read on the forward strand.
CACTTTATATCTTATTTCGTTTTCTGTTCATTCGTCCTACCCCATAACGCCGACGAGGTCGGTGCCTTCGTGGAGGTAGAAAGGATAAACCATGTTGGTGCGGCGGTTCGTCCTGCGGATGGTGTAGTCGGGGGTGATGCGCAGGATGCCTGCCGCCTAGTCCACCTCGAAGTCCACACGGCTCAGGTCCTTGTCATTGCCGCTGAAAGGCACATAGAACATGTCTTTATCGGTGACGAAGCGGAACGTATAGACCGTATCGGGCTTCTCCTGCGCCGCAAGGGGCAGAAGTACAAACAAGAGCATCAAGCCTGTTATCGTTTTCTTTATTATATTCATTGTATTATCCACGTTTTTGATGGGTTACTGATTTTCTGTAACGATTTGGTAACTCAACTTTGTCTGTTTGGGGAATTTGTTTGTCTTCAGAGTGGCTCTAAAAAGAAAAAACAAAGCCCAAAAATCATTGATTTTGTGGGCTTTGTCATTCGCTGGCTTTCAGATGTCTCTGAAGCCTTGCGGTGCGGACGGAAGATGAACCTTATTTGTAATCACCTTGTCCTCAATATCTTATGCTCGCCGATTCCATCAGTCCAACATTTAATCCAATCGCTGGATTTCACTGTTCTGCGCTGCGTTACAGCAGGAGTACCTTTTAGTGCAAATATAGCAAATTTTCGTTACGCCAGACAATATTAATATTAAATGCTACATTTATCAATTATCCATCATATCCATAGTAGGACAGAAGGTCTTCAAGTTCCGATACAAGTTTATATACCAATGTGTTCGGATTAGCTTCTATCGGTGCATGTCCGTTTTGAATATGCCTGTTATCAAGATATGCTGCCCGTTTGATTGCCGTATTGACATTGTCTGTTTTTAACACTTCATCAATTACATTATTCTTTCCATGTTCATACACAAAATCCTGGTTATGTTTCCGGATTTCAGTTTCAAGCAGCTCGTATAGCCTGACACGAGGAACAGGACCGTCCTTTGGGTCAATACCACGATAGTGCAGGAGCAGCCACAATTCAAAACATTCATTGCTGTATGCAATCTTGACATCTTCTTGTTTTCCCAACTCAAACGCCTCATTGAAGTTCCTGACATTCCCTTCTGACTTGTCAAGATCGTCCTTGTCAAAGACCGCCCATGTCATATCGACTGATTTTCTTGCCTCCTCCGCAAGAGCGGTCCTCTCTTCTATAGCCCTCCGCACAACACCAAGCGAATTTCGTCCAGTACCTACCGCCCTCAGATAGACCGTCTCATTCGGCCATATCTCTTGAAAACGGTCGGCATATTTCTGGAAATAGTATTTTTCAGTGTTCTCATCCTCACACACTATAAGAATATGGTATGTGTACTTCCGGCTTCTTGCCGGGCGCTCAATTTCATCCTTGGCCGCCTGCCGCCTTACTGAACCTCGTCTTGCCATTTTATGTTACGGATAAAATCGTTGAACTTTCCAAGCATAGGAATGGCTCCATATCGTCCCTCTATGTATCTTCTCTCCTTGTCTGAGTCCGGTCTCTCTTTCTCGGCAAACGGGTGCCCGTCTTTCTCTCCGATATACTTGAAGTCTGACAAAGAGAATATCTCGGTACTTTCCCAGGCATTCTTTTCAGCAAAATAAATCTGATCTCTCCTTAATTTTGCATAGCTCAACAGGTTTGTGTCATGTGTGGCAAATATGAGCTGAGCATTCTGGGGATTACTGCCTTTGTTCAGGAAGATTTCGATGGTGTTCAGTGTCATTATCGGATGAAGGAAGGCTTCCACCTCGTCAATCACAAGCGTTCCTCCGTTGGCCAATGCCCAAAGTATCGGCCCGCTCAAGTGCATGGCTTTCTGAGAGCCTGAAGATTCACGGCTGTCCCAGTCCCAAGAAGCAAGACGCTGCGTAGGCTTTGCCTCCATATCGTATATGACATGCCGGGCCATGACCTTCACTTGCTTACCTCCACGGAGAGTTTTTGAAAACATTTCCCTGACATTTCCCGGTATTCCCGTAGGCAAATCCGTATCTTCAAATTCTTTTGTCTCTATGTCTATGTCATGAACACCAAGACAGACTGACGCAAGATAATCCTTGATCTTCTGCTTATAGACCTGATTCTGCAGCAGGTTCACTGTCTGTATCTCATGTATCTGCGAATGTTGCCCGTTGATGATATTCAAAGTCGAGAACCACTGCATTATCGACTTCGCCTCTTCGACATTGAGCATATCGCACAGGGAAAGGAAAAGGGTGTTGTTTCGCGTTGCTTCTATGGCAGTGTCAATAAGTTTTGCAGACCCTTTGAATCCGGAACTGACATCTATCACATCCCCTTCCCTCTCAAACAGGCTTGTCTCCCTTCCTATGACCTTTCTGAACAGCCATTCCCTGCTTACAGAGTTCACATTATAGGAGAAGCCATATCTATATCTGGATTCTCCTATGACGAAGATTATCTCAAAGGTCGTGTCCTTTTCCGCATAACCGTCTCTTAACAGGAAAGGGTCGTATGGCAAAAATGCAGTAGATGAAGATGACGCAGACATACGGACGATATTGCACATTATACCGACAGCGCTCAACAGATTTGATTTTCCGCTGCCGTTTGCTCCATACAGCACAATCCCATTCAAAGCAGCATATTTGCCATCCTGGATGATATTGTCAGGATACTCCTTCTGATTGCCTGCAGGGACAAGGCTCAGTACCTGTTCCTCTCCAATGGAGCGATAGTTCGCTACCTTAAACTCTATAAACATGACCGTTTTTGCATTTATTCTGCAAATATAATCAAGTTCGACTAATTTTATATACTATAATTATTTATTTCATTAATTTTCACAATATCTCATTGTGCCGAAAATCTGTCATATCTATTTAAAGATATCTCTTGTTCAACTCATGAGTCTTGACCCTCTTCACATAAGAATCCGGATGCTTTACACCGAAGTAGCATCCGGCAATGAACCGGTTGATGTCCTTGTATCTGTTATCCTGGATAGCCATTGTTTCAGCCCATACCTTCTTGATCTCTCTTAAAGGGTATATCCTGAACAATATGTTTATGTCTTCTATATCAAGATAAATCAAGGTATTCTCAATAATATCCTCATCGGAAATGTTAAGACGGACAGAATCTTTATCATAGGACCAGAATTTATTCCCGTCAATAAGTTTTCGAGCCAGAAGTGACTTGAACTCATTATTGTCATGAATATGTTTTATATGTCCCATTTGATTCTGCATCATTTCTTTGAGCAAAGATACAAAATGTTTTTTTAATCTATATTGATAATTATTCCATAGGTTATCCCGTTTTTGGCAATTATACCCAGAAGGCGTATTTTACCATACCGGCCTATACAACAAATCCCCGAAGTTGTTGAACTTCAGGGATTCATTTGCGGTGCGGACGGGGCTCGAACCCGCGACCTCCGGCGTGACAGGCCGGCGTTCTAACCAAGCTGAACTACCGCACCGTTTCTACTGTCGTTCCCTTCATTTCCGAAAGGGACTGCAAAGATAAAGGGTTTTTGGTTATTTCCAAATTTTTTGTGGAAAAATTTATCTAAAAAATGTAAAGTGGACATTGCCGTATTTCTTCTCGCGGGAGTATCTCGGGTGATTCTCAAAGGAATAGGTGCCCGGATGCTCCAATATGAAGACTCCGCCCTCTCTCAGCAGGCCCCCGGACACACAAGGCGCACCGAATACCCTGTCGGGAATGGTGTCCAGCCCCTCTATCTCATACGGAGGATCCGCGAAGATGATATCGAAGTCCAGACGGCATATTTCCAGAAAGTCGAAGACATTGTGCCGGACCACATGCATGCCGCGGATACCGAAGGAGGCGGCGCTGCGCTTGATGAACGAGACATGGAGGGGATTCATCTCCACGGAGTATATCTCCTGGACCCCGCGGGACGCGAACTCATACGAGATACTGCCGGTCCCGGAGAAAAGGTCCAGGACCCGGACTGAGGAGAGGTCGTACTCATTGTCCAGCACGTTGAACAGACCTTCCTTCGCGAAATCCGTAGTAGGACGCGCCTTGAACCCGGACGGCGGCATCACCTGCCGTCCTCTGAGAGAGCCCCCGATGATTCTCATGAGATCTGCCTGACTGAGGTGAAATATTTGCTCAGTTCCTCCCTCACCCTGTCCTCAAGCCTGCCGTAGACATGAAGGACTGTGTGCTCAGGATTGAACAGTACCTCCTTGGTGACCGACATGATGAAGTACTCGGCCGTGGCCAGGTCCGCCGCGGGAAAACTGTTCGCAAACAGCAGGCGCTCCCGCTCCGCCGCCACCGCATGAAGCATACCGTCTGTAAGCGATACGAGCAGCCTGTTGTTGTCCTGGATGGAGGATATCCTGTCGATCAGGACGTAGGCCATAGGATAGAAGCGCACATTGCGGCACAGGCCGGATATACCTTTATATAAATGGCCGGGAACGGCATACACCATCGCGGCCTTGTGCGAGGGCATGTCCAGCGCCAGGACCACATCCTCGTCGGCCAGATCCCTGACAGCGGCCAGATAGGCCCTCGGGCTGTCCTTGGAGTAAAGATGAAGAGGCACCAGGGTATATTTCCATGTCGTGAAATACACGGACACAGCCCCGTACTGCCTCCGGAGCACGGGCGCAAGCTCCTCAACAGACAGATCGACCGGACACGAGTGGCTCTCCTGGGAGAGTACTGCCCCGTTCCGGCCGTAAATGGTAAAAGAATAACCATTCAAGTCCAGTTGAATGGTTATTCTGTTCTGTGTTGCGGACATCGGTACTATTCCCAGTTACCGGCGTTATTGTTAGGATTCTCGATATCGCCGACTTTCAGACCGGTGTACTGCCTCATATCCTCTTTCTCAGCCTTGAGGTTGACGATCAGCTGCCTGTCGAGACCGTTGAGAAGGTCATCGTAGGGAATGGTAGCCTCGAACAGAGGAATCTCGATACCGGACACCTTCCTTACTACAGACTGCATGGCGATGCGCTTGCCGCCGGAATAGGGGATGAAACTGATGGAGTCAATAAGGTCACCCTTGCCCTTGAGGAGGGTATCCCTTACGAAAATCTCGATACTGTCGCGGCTTACACGGCCCTCGGCAACGGCTACGGAGTCATCCATGGATCCGATCTGACGCACGATGGTGATCTTGCCGTTCTTGTAGAAATCTATCAGGGAGTCGGTGGTCGAGAGGAACCTGCGGTGTCCTGTCTTATAGGCCTCCTGCAGAGTCCTGATGCTCACCAGCCTGTCGATGGCGACAGCCTCTCTCCTCTCCACTTCGTTGTCAAAGCGGACAGGCTCCATGATACTTTCATAGTTAAGATACACCAGAACGATGATCGCAATAGGAAAGACTACGTAAGTCAAAACCTTGAAGATTGTTTTCATTGTAAGTATTGTTAATTAATATTAGTTCGTTAAAATATGACGACAAAAGTAAAAATAATAATTAGGACTTGCAATATATTTTTAATTTTGCAGCGACAAAATTTTACCCGCATGACACCCGTACCTCTAGCCCCTGAACTGGAAAAGCTGCTGAATGAAGGGAGGAAGACTGCGATAATCAGTCACTTCAACCCGGACGGAGATGCCATAGGCTCATCCGTCGGCATGCGTCTTTTCCTGGAGAGCCGGGGACTGCCCGCCACCGTGGTCATTCCCTCCGCGATGCCTGCCTTCCTGGACTTCCTGGACAGGGACGGGGCCATAGTATGCTACACGGCAGACAAGGAAAGGGCCATAGAAGCCGTATCCGGAGCCGGGCTCATCCTGTGCCTGGACTTCAACCGCCTGGACAGAACCGAATGGCTGGCCGGTCCGGTAGCCTCGTCCACGGCAGTCAAGGTCCTCATAGACCATCACCTGGACCCCGACAGGGAGAAGTTCGGCATGGTCATCTCCGATCCGTCGGCCTCCTCCACATGCGAGCTGCTGTACAGGACCCTGATGAGCTTCCCGTCCATTGCAGGAGACCCGGAGAAACTCGACACCCCCACCCTTACAGCGATTACCACGGGCATACTCACCGATACCAACAACTTCAACAACTCCATAACCCCCGACACCTTCCTCATCGCCTCCGACATGCTCCGCCGCGGAGTGGACATGGACCTTATCAACAACCTGGTGTTCAAGCGCTACTCGGAATCCCGCATGAGACTGATGGGGCATCTTCTGACCGACTCAATGACCATTGACAGAAGACTGAAAGCCTCCACGATGGTCATAACCATGAAGGACCGGGAAAGGTACTCCTTCTCTGACGGAGACTCCGAAGGCTTCGTCAACCTCCCTCTGATGATCAGCGACGTGGAGGTCTCAGCACTGTTCAGCGAGACCAAGGATTATATAAGGGTATCGCTGCGCTCCAAGGGGGGAGTCCGGGTCAACGACCTGTCCAACGCCTATTTCAACGGCGGAGGTCACGCCAGGGCCGCAGGAGGCCGGCTCTACATGCCGGTCGGTGAGGTCAGGGAGTATTTTCTGAAATCCTTGGAACAATTCTTGCAGAGCACCCACGATTGATGACTAGGAATGTTCTCACATACCTCACACTGCTGGCCGCCGCGGCCCTGCTGTCCTCCTGCGCGAAGGAGGACAAGGAACTGACCATTGCCGACCAGGAAGCCGCCATTGAGACCTACATATCCAGGGACTTCTCCGACTACAGGACAGTGCACCGCAACGGCTCCAACCGCATCATCATCGACTCCACCGTCCTGGCCCTGCCGGACTCCCTGGAATACGGTGACTCCCTGCATTTTTACTACGCCGGCTACATTTTCACCAGTTCCCCCTCCTCGCTGTTCAGCACCAACAACGAATATGTGGCCCAGGAGAGCGGCTACACCGTCACCGACCCCGATTTCTCAGTCCGCAGGATACTCTTTACCGAAGACTGCATGATCAGCGGGCTGGTCAACGGACTGTACGGCGTCCGAGAGGGAGAGCACTGCATCCTGCTGTTCTCCGCCAAATACGGATTTTACGACGACTACGTATACAACATACCCAAACTTTCGGCCCTCGCCTACGAGATATGGGTCGAGAAAGTAATCAAGAACCAATGAAGAAGACACTTTACAGAATTCTGATACTGGCCTCAGCCGCAGCGGCTGCCGTATCCTGCGCCAAGGACGTCGAGGAGAGTTCCGATTCAGTCCAGAGCCGTATCCTGGAGGCATACGTCGAGACATACTGGCCGAATGCAGTCAAAAGTCCCTCCGGCCTCTACATCGTAGACTCCCTGCCCGGTACAGGACGCACGCCCGAGGACACCTCCTATGTACTGGTGGACTACACCATCTCCTACCTCAACGGCACTCTGAGCGGCTATACCGGCGACAGTCTGGCCAGGCAGCTGGGCGAATATACCCACTCGGGATACTATGACCCTCAGATCTGGTATCTGGGCAACAGCACCACCGGCATCATCGAGCTGCTGACCGGAATGCAGGAAGGGGGCTGCATCAAAGCCATAGTGCCGGCCGTCCTGCTCGATACTGAGAGCGGCATGGAGATATCCCAGGGCGCAGGCTCGTCCCTTATCTACGATATCCGCCTCCATAAGGTCATCGACGACATAGACCAGTATCAGATAGACCAGATAGAGACCTACCTGGCGGATCATCTCCCGGCCATCACTGACTCGACCGCCTACGGGTTCTACTACCGCAAGACCCGCTCCAACCTCAAGGACACCCTCGAATCGAATGACTACATCTATGTCAGATACATAGGACGGTTCCTCAACGGCACCGTCTTCGACACCAACATAGAGGACACCGCCAAGAGATACCGGATATACAAAAGCGGCGGATCCTACTCCTCCACCTCCTACCAGTACTTCTCCGACAGTACCGAGGCCATGGAGGAAAACTCCTTCGTAGGCGGCTTCAACAAGGCCCTCTACGGCATGAAGCCGGGAGAACAGGCCATCACGGTGTTCTACTCCAACCTCGGCTACGGCACCTCCGGAAGCGGATCCATCCCAGGCTACGTGCCCCTGCGTTTCGATATATGGGTAGATGAAGATGATGATGAGTAAGAAAAAAGTCTTCATCACCGGCGCCACCGGCAATATGGGAGGCGCCGCATTCAGGGAACTTCTGAGGCGCTCCGACAGATTCGACATAGTCCTTCTGGCAAGGCCCGGCAAGAAGAATATCAAGAAGTTAAGACAATATCAGGACAATTCCTCCGTCCGCATCATCTGGGGTGACCTCACGGACTATGAGGCGGTGCTCAAGGGCGTCACGGGAGCTGACTACGTCCTGCACATCGGCGGTATGGTCTCGCCGGCTGCGGATATGTATCCCGAGCGGACCATGAAGGTCAATGTCCTCGGCGCGCAGAACGTCATCCGGGCCATCAAGGCCCAGCCCCGCCCGGATGAAATCGGAGCGGTGTACATCGGTTCGGTGGCCCAGGTGGGCAATCACCTGCCGCCCAGGCACTGGGGCCGCTGCGGCGATCCCATCTACACCAGCGTCTACGACTGGTACTCCGTATCCAAATGCCTGGCAGAGCTGGTCTTCGCCGAATCGGGCCTGAAGCGCTGGGTATCCATCCGCCAGACCGGCATGCTCTACCCCGACCTGCTCAAGAAGGCCAACGACCCTATAGCCTGTCACGTCCCCCTGCGCGGAGTGCTGGAATGGAGCACCCTCGAGGACTCCGGACGGGTCTGCGCCAATGTCTGCGAGGACGGCGTCCCGGAAGAGTTCTGGAGAGGCTTCTACAACCTCAGCAGCGGAGCCCCCTTCCGCCTGACCAACTACGAGTTCGAGTCGATGCTCCTGCGGGGTATGGGCTGTCCTCCCGTAGAGAAGGTCTTCGGGGCCAACTGGTTTGCCACAAAGAACTTCCACGGCGAATGGTATCTCGACGCCGACCGGCTGGAAGAGTACCTGCATTTCAGGGAAGGTATCACGGCGGAAGAATATTTCCGACGGATGAAACGGCAGCTGCCCTGGTATTTCTCCCTCGCGCCCATAGCTCCGGCCTTCGCTATCAAGGCTTTCATGCGGCATGTGGCCGTCAGCAACCCCTTAGGCACCCTCTACTGGCTCAAGCACGGGGACACCGGACGCATCAAGGCCCACTTCGGCTCTATCGAAGAATGGAAGGCCATCCCCTCATGGAAGGAAATGGACCTGAGCCGTCCTTCCGACCGCCCCGAGGACGCCGTCGTCCTGGACCACGGCTATGACGAAACCAAGCCTCTCTCGGAACTGAATATCGAGGATATGCGGGCGGCCGCCAGATTCCGCGGCGGAGAATGCCTCTCTGAGACCATGACCCCGGGTGACCTCTTCACCCCCCTGCGGTGGCGCTGCCAGTTCGGCCACGAGTTCGAAATGACTCCCAACACCGTCCTCCGCGGAGGCCACTGGTGTCCCGACTGCCTGCCCAAATACGACCCCTCAAACCCCAATCCATGGAACTTCGAGGCCATCGCAGCCGGTAATCCGTTTTTCACCCAGGTCTACGATTAAACAGACACTACAAGCATCTTAGAGGAATATACTCTATTACTTTATTTGAGGATTTTGTCGCGGACGATGGCGACGATACGGTCGGCTGTCTCCTCTTCACCGAAGAGGGAGGTGCTCAGGCACAGGTCGTAGGAGGAGGAGTCTCCCCACTTCTTGAAGGTAAAGTAGTTGTAGTACTCGGCACGCTTGCGGTCGCACTCCTTGATCCGGGCCTCGGCCTCCTCCGGGGTGATGGACAGCAGCTTCGAGAGACGTTCTATGCGGTCTTCCATCGTGGCAGTGATGAACACTGACAGCACCCGCGGACGGTCGCGCAGGATGTAGTCGGCGCAGCGGCCCACGAAAACACCGGGGCCCTTGTCGGCCAGCATCTCGACGGTCCGGCTCTGAATCTTGAAGAGATTGTTGTTGCCCAGATAGCTCTCGGTATCGAGGTAGCCGCCCGAGAAGAACGGGATATGCACCCCGGCAAAACCGCCGAGGATGGGGATGGTGGGCTTCTCGTCCACCTTCTCGAAATATTCCGGATCCAGTCCGCTGTCCTTTGCGGCCTGATTGATTATCTCCTTGTCGTAGAAAGCAATCCCCATCTTCCGGGAGATGGCGAGCGCCACGTTGCGGCCGCCGCTGCCGAGCTGACGTCCGACGCAGACGGCGAAATTATGACTGTAGCTGTTCATGAGCACGGTTTTTCTTAATGAAGTTCAACAATAATGCGACACCTACGACACTGGCCAGGAAGTCAGACACCATAAAGCTGACCCACACTCCGGCTATGTCGAAGAACAGGGGAAGTATCCACAGACAGGGTATCAGGAAGATAAGCTGGCGGGACAGGGAGAGGAAGATGGCCTGACGGGGCTTGCCTATACTCTGGAAGAAGTTGCCGATGACCATCGACAGGGACACCAGCGGGAACATACCGACCACCAGGCGCATACCTTTTATAGACTTCTCCTTCAGTTCCGGGTCGTCTGTAAAGATGGAAACCACCAGGCCGGGGCAGAGCTCGCCGATCAGGAAGCCGGCGGTCAGAACGATAGTGCCGTACAGCAGGGTCTTCTTCAGCACCTCGTAGACACGGGACATCTGCCGCGCACCGTAGTTGTAGCCGGCGATGGGCTGCATGCCCTGGGTCAGACCGGAGACTATCATGATGAAGACGAAGGAGATACGGTTGACGATGCCGTAGGCTCCGATGGCCAGGTCCCCTCCATAGGTCTTGAGCCTCATGTTGATGATGATGACCACGAAGCAGGCCACGAAGTTCATCAGGAAGGGGGCCAGACCGATGACTATCGAATCCTTGACGATCCTGCGGTCCAGCCTGAAGATGCCTCTCTCGAAGTGTATCAGCTCCCGCTTGTCGCAGAACCAGTAGACCACCAGTATCAGCGCCACTATCTGGGCCAGGATGGTGGCCACGGCCGCACCCCGGATGCCCATGTCGAAGGTGAAGATGAACAGGGGGTCGAGGGCCGCGTTGAGCAGCACCGTCATGATGGTCGCCGACATGGCTTTCTTGGGATGTCCGGCGGAGCGGAGCAGGGAGTTGAGGCCGAAGTAGATGTGGGTAATCACGTTGCCGGCCAGGATTATCTGCATGTACTCGCGGGCGTATGATATGGTATTCTCGCTCGCCCCGAAGAAGTAGAGTATCGGGTCGAGGAAGGCCAGGGCCACTATCGTAAAGAGCAGACCTATTAAGAAATTAAGCACCACCACGTTGCCCAATACCTTCTTCGCGACATCGTAGTTCTTCTGGCCGAGGAGCATCGAGGCCATGGTCGAGGCTCCGACTCCGACTAGGGTGCCGAAGGCCGCCGCGAGGTTCATGAAGGGGAAGGTAAGAGCCAGTCCGGAGATGGCGTATGGCCCTACGCCGTGGCCGATGAAGATAGCGTCGACCATATTGTAGAGCGAGGAGGCGGTCATGGCGATGATCGCCGGGATAGCGTACTGTTTCAGAAGTTTGGGGATTCTCTCAGTCCCCAGCTCGGTAGGAACTCTTGCATTCATGCCGCAAAATTACACAAATCCCGCTAACATTTTCCAGAAGAAAGTCATAAATTTGCACCCTGATTTTAGAACCGTAAAACCTCAAACCGATGATCACATTTATCGCCTGTCTCGCAGCCCTCGTAATAGGCTACTTCACCTACGGAAAATTCGTGGAAAGATTCTTCGGGGTCTCCTCAGACCGCCCCACCCCGGCCAAGCGCCTGGCCGACGGCGTGGACTACCAGGAGATGAAGCCCTGGAGGATATTTATCATCCAGTTCCTCAACATAGCCGGCCTCGGCCCCATCTTCGGAGCCATCCTCGGCGCTGCCTACGGCCCGGTGGCCTACATCTGGATAGTCCTCGGCTGCATCTTCATGGGAGCGGCCCACGACTTCTTCTCAGGCATGCTCTCGGTGCGCAACGACGGCATGAGCCTGCCGGACATGGTGGGCAAATACCTCGGAAGCGGGGTCAAGAAGTTCCTGGTCTTCTTCTCGGCCTTCATCCTGATAGCCGTGGGAGTATCCTTCGTCACCGGCCCGGCCGACCTGCTGCACACCCTCACGGGCTGGGACAAGCGCATCTGGCTCTACATCGTATTCGCCTACTACATCATAGCGACCCTGCTCCCTGTAGACAAGATCATCGGCAAGCTATACCCTATATTCGGCGCCGTCCTGCTCTTCATGGCCGTGGCCATAGCCGGGGCAATGCTCGTCAAGGGCTTCTCCGGAGAGATACACCTCACGGAGCTGACCGCCGGCAGCTTCCGCAACTTCCACACCAACCCCGAGAGCAACATCCTCATCCCCATGCTCTTCGTGGTCATCTCCTGCGGAGCCATCTCCGGCTTCCACTCCACCCAGAGCCCCATCATGGCCCGCTGCCTGAGCGACGAGAAATACGGCCGTCCCATATTCTACGGAGCCATGATAGCCGAAGGCATAGTGGCCATGATCTGGGCCACAGCCGCCATAGCCTACTTCGGCGGTCCTGAGGGCCTCAACGCCGCGGCCGACGCCGGCAAGACACCCGCCATCATGGTCGACGAGATCTGCCAGTCATGGCTGGGTCAGGTCGGAGCGGTGATAGCGATACTCGGAGTGGTGGTCTGCCCCATCACCTCCGGCGACACAGCCTTCCGCAGCCTCCGGCTCACGATAGGCGACGCCCTGAAATTCAACCAGAAGCCCATACGCAACCGCCTCATCATAGCCGTGCCTATCTTCGTAGTGGCATTTATCCTCTGCAAGGTGGACTTCTCCACCATCTGGAAATACGTGGGTATCGGCAACCAGGTGCTGGCGACCGTAGTGACATGGACAGCAGCGGCCTACCTCGTCCGCAACGGCCGCAGCCACCTGATGATGTCCCTGCCCGCCACATTCCTGACCTTCATCTGCGTATGCTACTTCATGATTGCTCCTTACAATGTAGGAGGACTCTCCCTGCCCTCCACCGTAAGCTACATCACAGGAGTCGCCGCAGCCCTGGGCCTGTTCACATTCTTCGTGATAAAAACAAAAAAGCTGAGAGGACGGATCCCCTCAGCTTCCTATAAAGATTGATTCGGAAAAATCAGTATTTCCTGACCTCCTCGCGTCCTTCGAGCACCGCAAGGGCATTGCCTGCGAGGGCGCCCATCTCATCCTCTCCCGGATATACCTTCACGGGAGCGATGAAGGACACCATGTCGGCTATCTGCTGCATCAGCTCCTTGCCGTAGGCGATGCCGCCGGTGAGCAGGATGGCGTCCACCTTGCCGGAGAGCGCCGCTGCCATGCCGCCGATGGCCTTGGCCACGTTGTAGGCAAATGCGTCGGAGATGAGCCTGGCCTTGGCGTCGCCGGCAGCCACACGGTCCTCCACCTCCTTGAAGGAGTTGGTGCCGAGATGGGCCACGATACCGCCCTTGCCGGAAATCATCTTCTTGATCTCGGCGTGGGTGTACTTGCCGCTGAAGCATGCGTCAGCCACCTGCATGGCGGACAGACCGCCGGTGCGCTCGGGGCTGAACGGACCCTCACCGAAGAGTGCGTTGTTGACGTCCACGACCCTGCCGCCGCTGTGGGCTCCTACTGAGACTCCGCCGCCGAGGTGGGCGACGATGAGGTTGAGGTCAGCGTAGGCACGGCCGGTCTCGCGGGCATAGAGCTTGGCGATGGCCTTGTGGTTCAGTGCGTGGAAAATCGAAATCTTCGGGAAGAGCGGATGACCGCTGACGCGGGCTATGTCCGTGAGCTCGTCCACTACGACGGGATCGGCGATGAAGGCCCTGCAGCCCTCTATCGAAGCTGCAATCCTCTTGGCCAGGATACCGCCAAGGTTGCTGGCGTGCTCTCCGTAGCAGGCAGAGGCCAGGTCCGCGGTCATAGCGTCATTGACTTCATATACACCGGAGGATATGGGACGGAGCAGACCGCCGCGGCCTACGATGACCGCGATGTCGGAGAGCCTGACACCGTTCTCTTCCAGTGCTGCAAGGATGGTCTTCTCGCGGAACTCGAGCTGGTCGATGACCCTCTCATACTGCGAGATCTCCTCGGACGAATGTCTGAGTGTCTTTGTAAATACTTCTTTTTCCCCCTCGAAAAGAGCTATCTTGGTAGATGTGGAACCGGGGTTTATTGCCAGTATATATGCCATGATTCCTCGGTTCTATTTTGCTGTGAGTGCTGCGAGTGCTATTGAGTTCAACTTGGTCTCGATACTGTCGGCACGGCTGGAGAGCACGCAGGGAGCCATGGCTCCGGCTACGATGGCAGCCTGCTTGACACCCTGGCAGAGCTGGGAGTTGACCTTATAGAAGGTGTTGGCGGACTCGATGTTGGGGAAGAGGAGACAGTCGGCGTCGCCGGCCACGGGGCTGACGAGCTTCTTGATCTGCACGGCTTCCTTCGAGATGGCCACGTCGAGGGCAAGAGGACCGTCGCCCAGGCAGCCGGGAATCTGACCGCGGTCGATCATCTTGGAGATGATGGCGGCGTCCACGCAGGCCTGCATGGCGGGCAGCATCTGCTCAGTAGCGGCGAGCAGGGCCACCTTGGGCTTCTCGATCTGGAGAGCCTTGGCGGTGTTGACCAGATACTTCACGATGGCGATCTTCTGATTGAGGTCAGGAAGAGGGATAACGGCCATGTCACCGAGAACGATGAGCTTGTGGTAGTTGGGGTTGTCCAGCACGCATACGTGGCTGAGGACGGCCTTGGGAGGAAGGAGACCCTTCTCCTTGTTCAGGATGCCTCTCATGTACTTGTCGGTGGAGCAGAGACCCTTCATCAGGATGTCGCCCTGTCCCTCGCGCACCATGAGGACGGCCTGTGCGATGGAGGCCAGCTCATTCTCGTTGTTGATGATGGTGAATACCGAGGGGTCGATCTTCTCGGCCTCGCAGACCTTCTTGATCATGTTGACGTCACCCACGAGGGTAGCGTCCACGATACCGAGCTCCACGGCCTTGTAGGCTGCGGTGATAGTGTGGTCGTCCACGGCCCATGCCGCGATCAGACGTTTACGGGTCTTTGAGCGGAGAATCTCATAGATCTGTTCGAAACTTGTAATCATGTCTTTGATTTTAAAAATTATACTGTCAGTGTTATTATTTCAGGATATTTATCCGCGTACTAAGTGCATGGTGTCGCGGGCGATGACCAGCTCCTCGTTGGTGGTGAGGGTCAGCACCTTGACCTTGGAGGTGGGCTTGGACAGCAGCTTGTCCTCTCCGCGCACTCCGTCGTTGGCTGCGGAGTCGAACTCCACTCCGAGGTAGCCGAGGGTCCTGCAGATCTCCTCACGGGCCTCCGCGTCGTTCTCGCCGATACCGCCGGTGAAGACTATCACGTCCAGACCGCCCATCACGGCGCTGTAGGCACCGATATACTTGCGCACGCTGTGGAAGAACATATTCAGGGCCAGACCCGCACGGTAGTTGCCTCCGTCACGGGCATTGACGATGTCGCGGCAGTCGGAGGAGACGCCGGAGACGCCGAGGAAGCCGCTCTTCTTATTCAGGAAACTGGTAATGCCGCTGACGTCCAGATGCTCCTTCTCCTGGATATAGGTCACCACGCCGGCGTCGATGTTGCCGCAGCGGGTGCCCATCACCACGCCCTCTACAGGGGTGAAGCCCATGGAGGTGTCCACCGACTTGCCGTTGAGCACCGCTGTCACGGAGCCTCCGTTGCCGAGGTGGCAGGTGACTATCTTGGAATTGTTGATGTCCATGCCGAGGAACTCGCAGGCTTTCTGGGCCACGAACTTGTGGCTGGTACCGTGGAATCCGTAGCGGCGGATGCGGTAGTTCTCATAGCACTCGTAGGGGATAGCGTACATGTACGCATAGTCAGGCATGGTCTGATGGAAGGATGTGTCGAAGACTGCGACCTGGGGCACTGCGGGCAGGAGGGTCTTGACGGCACGGATACCGAGAAGGTTGGCTGGATTGTGCAGGGGAGCCAGCTCGCAGAGGCTCTCGATGCCCTCAATCACCTTGTCGTCTATCAGGCAGGACTCGGGGAAAAGCTCGCCGCCGTGAGCCACGCGGTGACCTACGGCCTGAATCTCGTTCAGGGACTTGAGCACACCGCACTTGGGGTCTGTAAGCAGCTCGAGCACGGACTTGATGCCCTCGGTATGGTCGGGCACGGGCTTGTCGATTACAACTTTATCCTTGCCCGCGGGACGGTGGGTAACCTCCCCCATCTCGAGTCCGATTCTTTCCACAAGTCCCTTGGCCAGAAGGGAATAGTTGTTAGCGTCCTGCATGTCGAGGACCTGATACTTCAGCGATGAGCTTCCGCAGTTGATTACCAGTACGATCATAGTCTTTTTATTTTGTTAAAATTTATTCCATCAATCTTGCAAATATAAACAAAAAATAGGAAAAGTCGTAAACAATTATTACCTTGCGGATCAAATCCATAAACGTGAGGAAGGCATGAGGAGGGAGCTATATCTTCTTGCAGCCGCGCTGCTCTTCATATCCGGCAATCTGACAGCCGGATACATCCTTTCCTGCACCGCGGGCAGCATCCGGACCGCCGCAGCCCTCATCTTCCTGACCTGCATTGCCGACATTGCCCTCATTTTCTTGATAAAGAGAAGAATACCCTGGATCGTCCTGACCGTATTCCCCTTCCTGGGAGCCTCCGGAGCTGCCGCGCACGAGTTCTTCCGGCCCGGCCCCGGCACCTCGTCCCTGAGCGCGAGCCGCAGTATGACGGTCAGGGGCATCATCTCCGACGGCGGCCTCTCCTCCTCCGGACGGCCGTTCCTGGAGGTGGAGCTGGAGGGAGAGAGCACCATCATATACAATATTCCCCCTGAGGTACAATGGATGCCGGGCGACACCGTCATGGCCGCCGGCGTGGGATGCTCGAGAGTGGAGAATTTTACCCCGGACTTCGACTACCGCCGGTGGATGGAGAGGCAGGGGATATTCTATACCTGCTTTTTCAGGTACAATTCCAGCCTCGACATCCGGCCCTGCACCTCCCCTCCCCTGCGCTTCGTCCCGGCCAGGATGAGGGAAAGGTTCTCCTCGGCGGTGGACAGGGCCATGCCCTCGGAGGAGATGGCTGAGACCCGGGCAGTGGTCAAGGCCCTGGCCTACGGATATCAGGACGAGATTCCGTCAGAGACGGAGGAGACCTTCCGGCAGAGCGGCGCCATCCATCTGCTGGCCCTCTCCGGCATGCACCTGGGCCTGCTCTACGGGGTGCTGACGCACCTGCTGGCATTTGCCGGCAACTCCCCGGCGGTGCGCAGGGCCCGCTCGGTTCTCATCATCCTGGTGCTCTGGGCCTTCACCATCTTCACCGGCTGCGGAGTCTCCATCCTCAGGGCAGCGGTGATGTTCAGCATCTATGAGGCGGGAGCCCTCCTGGGCCGGACCCGCAGCGGAGTAGACTCCATGGCCCTGAGCGCCATCATCATCACCGTCGCGGAGCCGGACGCCCCCTCGGGACTGAGCTTCCAGCTCTCGTATGCGGCGATGACCGCCATTTTCCTGATATACCCGCATCTCAGGGCCATTGTCCCCACCCGCGGGAAGGTCCTCGGAAACATTGTGGACGTCTGCGCCATGACCGTAGCCTGCCAGATAACCACCGCACCTATTATATATCTGCACTTCGGGACATTCGCCTTCTTCTCCCTGCTGGCCAACCTGCTGTGCACCCCTCTCGTGAGCATTGCCATGGCCCTGATTCCAGCCGCCCTGGCCGCACCCTGGCTGGGAGAAGGAGCCGCCGCTGCCGCCGCCGGAGTACTGAGTGCGGTGATAAAAATTTTCATCGATATAAATAACGTTATCAGTCACTTATAGACTCTTGACGAAAAAGGGTAAGTTTTTCTTGCGAAAAGTTCGGAAAACGGATGTATATTTGCGGCCGGATTAACTAATACTACTTTTATGGGAGGAATTTTTGGAGTCATCTCCACCAAGCAATGCAAAAATGACCTCTTCTACGGAGTAGACTACCATTCCCACCTGGGAACACGCAGGGGCGGCATGGCTGTCTACAACGGTGACGGTATCTTCGCAAGAGATATCCACTCTCTCGAGAATTCCTATTTCAGAGTCAAGTTTGAGGACGACCTGTACAAGTACACCGGCAACCTCGGCATCGGGGTGATCAGTGATACTGACGCACAGCCAATAGTAGTCAATTCCCATCTGGGACGCTTCGCCATCGTGACGGTCGGCAAGATATGCAACATCGCCGACCTGGAGAAGGAGATGCTCTCCCAGAACAAGAACTTCACCGAGCTCAGCTCCGGCAAGACCAACCCGACCGAGCTCATCGCCCAGATCATCACCTGCTCCCCCTCCTTCGAGGAAGGCATCAAGTCCGTCCAGCAGAAGGTCAAGGGCTCGTGTTCCTTCGTACTCCTCACGGAGAACTGCCTCATCGCGTGCAGAGACCTCTACGGCAGGACTCCCCTGATCATCGGAAAGAAGGACACCGAGGAAGACGGAGAGAGGGTCAAGGCCCATGCAGTAGCATCCGAGACCTGCAGCTTCCCCAACCTGGGCTACAAGGACGAGTACATCCTCGGTCCCGGTGAGGCCGTCAGGATGACAGCCGACTCCCTCGAGCAGATAGTAAAGCCCGGCAAGAAGATGCAGATATGCTCCTTCCTGTGGATTTACTACGGCTATCCCGCTTCCTCCTACGAGGGCATCAACGTGGACGAGGTACGCTACAGACTGGGATACAAACTGGCCAAGGAAGACGATTCCGAGATGGATACAGTATGTTCCATCCCTGACTCAGGCACCTGCATGGCCATAGGCTACTCCGACGGCAAGGGCGTGCCCTTCCGCAACGGCTACGTCAAGTACACCCCGACATGGCCCCGCAGCTTCACCCCGACCAGTCAGGACAGGCGCAATCTGGTGGCCAAGATGAAGCTGATTCCCAACGGAGACATCCTTCACAACCACCGTCCCGTCTTCTGCGATGACTCAATAGTACGCGGCACCCAGCTGCGCAACAATGTCCGCAATCTCTACGAGTACGGAGCCAAGGAGGTACACGTGCGCATCAGCTGTCCTCCGCTGGTATATCCCTGCGAGTTCATCAACTTCTCCGAATCCCGCACCCCGCTGGAGCTCGTCTGCCGCAGGTTCATCCAGCAGAAAGAAGGAGCCCACGACCGCAACTTAGGGAAGTATGTGCGCAATGACACAGCCGAATACGCCGAGATGGTGGAGTACATCCGCAAGGAGGTGAACGTGGCTTCCCTCAAGTTCAACACCATCGAGAACCTGGTTTCCTCCATAGGCCTTCCCAAGGAGATGATCTGCACCCACTGCTTCGACGGAAGCAGCTACGGACACGAGTAGACAGTGCCTGAGGGCACAGTAGAATAACAGTTTTGTTTATTTTTCTTTTGAGGTATGGATTAATTTTATACCTTTGCAGGAAATATAACCAAACTGCACGCATGAACATCTTTGTATCTAACCTGAATTACAGGGTAAGAAAGGAGGATCTCACGGCATTGTTCACTCCCTACGGTGAAGTCACCTCGGCCAGGATCATTGTCAATAAGGAAACCAGAAGATCCAGAGGTTACGGATTCGTCGAAATGTCTGAAGAAGAAGGCATGAAAGCCATCGAAGCCCTTAATGGAACCGAATATATGGGGCGCACGATAACAGTAGCCGTAGGCAACGAGAAACCCCAGCCCAAAGAAGAAGCCGCTGAGTAGTTCTCACCTTTTCGCATCGAACGCCGCAAAGTTTGCGGCGTTTTTTTATATTTGTATCCCAAAGCACTATCCGACATGGACAAACTCGCAAAATACATCATCATCGCCGGAGCCACCGCCTTAGTCCTGTTCCTGGGCTGGTACTTCCGCACCGTTCTGCTCTACATAGCCATTGCCGTAGTCATATCCCTGATAGGCAAGCCTGTGGTCAAGGCCCTGACCTCCGTCCGCATCAAGAATTTCCACATCCCAAGATGGCTGGCCTCGGCACTTACGCTGGCGCTGATAGTGTGCGTATGCCTCTCCCTCTTCCTCCTGCTGGCTCCGATGATCGGACAGTTCGTCCATCTGCTCAACAACATGAGCCTGAGCACTCTGGGCTCCCAGGTATATGAGCCGTTGGAGAAGCTCAACGAATTTATCATCAAGTCCATCCCCTCGATTGACCCCGGATTCCGGATAGAGCTGTATCTTTTCGACTATATCCGTGACTTCATCAACATCAACACATTCTCCAACATAATAGTGTCCCTCGCCTCCTTCATAGCGGACTTCGGCATTGCCGTATTTTCCGTCATCTTCATAGCGTTCTTCCTGCTCATGGAGAACGGTCTGATTACGGACCTGCTCACATCCATTGTCCCTGACCGCCTGGAGGACAATGTCCGCAGAGCCACCCGTTCCATCAACTCCCTGCTGTCCCGCTACTTCGTCGGCATATCCCTCGAATCTCTCTTCGTAGCCACACTCAACAGCCTGGGACTCATATTCATCGTCAAGATGGACCCGCAGCTGGCCATAGTCGTGGGATTCGCCTCCGGCATACTCAACATCATTCCCTACCTCGGCCCCTTCATCGGAGACCTTCTGGCCGTGGTGATGGCCCTGATCTTCCACATCAACAACGCTGTGGAGATGCCCCTGCTCATCTTCCTGATCATAGTCCTGGCCATATTCATCGTTACCCAGTTCATCGACAACTATGTCTTCCAGCCCCTCATCTACTCCAACAGCGTCAAGGCCCATCCCCTGGAGATATTCCTCATCATCCTCATCGCCGGGCAGATAAGCGGTGTCTTCGGCATCCTGATAGCCGTTCCCCTGTACACCGTCCTCAGAGTCATAGCCAGCGAGTTCCTCTCCGGCTCCAAGTTCGTACAGCGGATTACCCGGAACATCAGATAAGATAAAAAGAGAGGCCGCACCGGACATCCGGCACGGCCTCTGACTCTATTCTGTCAGTACGTCAGTAGATTACTGAACTCCCTCGGCTGTGAGGTAGTTGTTGTACTTCTCATATCCCTCGGCATACTTGGCGTCACGGGTACGGAACCTGAAGAACACCTGCTTCAGAGCGCTGGCCACAGCGACCTTGACATCCTTGTCCTCGGTCATGTTGAAAGCCTTCTCGAAGGGCTCGATGGACATCTCGAGGCATTTCTCGAACTCCTTCTGGAGAGCGTCATATCCCTCTACATCGTTGATGTCGAGAGCATTCATCTTGTCCTGAATAGCGATGGCCTCATCGAAATAGGTGTTGCCCACGGAGTAGATACCGTAAACGTAGTTGGGATCCACCTCGGTGGAGCGGTAGTAGCACTTGATGGCATTGTCGATATCGCCGAGTCCCTTGTAGACATTACCCTCAGCATAGATGAGGGAAGCGTTGCCGGGCTCGTTCTTCTGGGCAGACTTGATCAGGTCGAGAATCTTCTGAGGATCATCGTTGGTCTCCATGTAGAGGTTGATCAGGGAAACGAGCACTGACTGGCTGGCGGGATACTTTGCGAAAGCATCGTTGAGATACTGCTTTGCCAGGTCGGTGTTGCCCTCGGACTTGGCTATCTCGGCGAGAGCCGAGGCCACGTCACCGTTCTGGTCATAACCGATGGCGATGCACTCGTCAAAGTACTTCTTGGCTTTCTCCTTGTTGCCGATGGCATTGTAAGCCACACCTGTATAGTAGACAATCATGCTGTCCACTGCGTTGACTACAGGGTTCTCGCTGCAGGGGAGAGACTCCTCGAAATAGAAGGCGGCCTTCTCCACATCGCCGAGAGTATAGTAGCTCATGGCGTCGTTCACGAACTTGTCGCGGAGCTGCACGAGCTTTTCGTTGAGAGCCTTGGTCTTGGAACCTTTGGCATCCACCTCTGCGGCCTTCAGATAAGCCTCGCGGGCCTGAACCAGCAGATCCTCATCCATGATGGGCTTGGTGATGATGACTACCTCGAGTACGCCTCCGGCATTGTAATAGAGGTCGCGGAACTCATAGTGCTCTACATTATAGGCGGCACCGTTGACCTGAACCTGCTCCTCGGACAGGGGCTTGCTGCCTCCGAGAAGCATAGCCTCGGTCTTGGAGATACCGATCCACTGGTCTCCGAAGAGGGTGTTGTAGGCATCCAGAAACGCATCACCGTACTTGATCCAAGTATTGGGATTGGCGGCCTTCTTCTCATTTTCGGTTGCGGCTTTAGCCTTGTCTATGGAAGAAAGCAATTGATCTTTGTTCTGTGCTCCGGCGGTAAGCGCTACTGCCAGCATAGCAACGGTCAATAAAATCTGTTTCATGATTCTTTTGAATAAAGTTGTTTGTTTTATGTGTTTAGTATTTCTATTTCATTCTACAGTTCCTCTCCTGTCTCCTGCGCCTTCTCCTCGCTCTTGTTCACCACACAGACAGCTGCGATGGTATCTCCCTCACGCAGATTGATCAGCCTGACACCCTGGGTCGCACGTCCGGCCACACGGATATCGGAAACTGGCACGCGGATGGTGATTCCCGACTTGTTGATGATCATAAGGTCATTCTCGTCGGTGACCATCTTTATGGCTATCAGCTCGCCTGTCTTCTCTGTGATATTGAGGGTCTTCACGCCCTTGGCCCCGCGGCTGGTCACACGGTAGTCCTCCAGCGGGGAGCGCTTGCCGTAACCGTTGGCGCTGACCACCATGATATTGCCCGGAGTCTCACCTTCCGCAGGTGCGGCCGCACATACCATGCCTATCACCTCATCGTCGTCCTCGATGCTGATGCCGCGGACTCCGGATGCCGTACGTCCGATGGAGCGGGCGTCAGACTCATGGAAGCGCACGCACTTACCCTTGCGGGCAGCCAGCAGGATCTCGTTGTTCCCGTCGGTGAGCACGGCCTCGAGCAGTCCGTCTCCGTCCTTTATAGTGATCGCGTTCACGCCCTTCTGGCGGGGACGGGAGTAAGCCTCGAGCAGGGTCTTCTTGACGATACCCCTCTTGGTGGCCATCACGATATAATGGCTGTTGACGAAATCGGTGTCGTTGAGGTTGCCTACATTGAGATATGCACATACATGGTCGTCGGCCTCGATGCTGATGACATTCTGTATCGCGCGTCCCTTGGAGGCCTTGGTACCCTCGGGTATCTCGTATACCTTGAGCCAGTAGCACTTGCCCTTGTCCGTGAAGAAGAGCATGGTGCTGTGGGTATTGGCCACGTAGATGTGCTCTATGAAGTCCTCGTCCTTGGTGGTACTGCCCTTGGAGCCCACGCCGCCGCGGTTCTGGAGGCGGTACTCGGTCAGAGGGGTACGCTTGATATAGCCCGAATGGGAAATGGTGATGACCACGTCCTCGTCGGCGTAGAAATCCTCGGGGTTGAACTCGTCGGCCGAAGGCACGATCTCAGTCCGGCGGGGATCTCCGAATTTCTCCTTGAGTTCCTGAGTCTCCTGCTTGATGAGCGCATACTGCAGCGACTCATCCGACAGGAAGGCCGTCAGTTCCTCTATCAGGGCCACTACGGCATCATAGTCGGCACGCAGCTTCTCCCGGTCCATGCCGGTGAGCTGACCGAGGCGCATCTCCACGATGGCACCGGCCTGTATCTCACTGAATCCAAACTGCGTGCACAGTCCGTCACGGGCGTCCTGACGGCTTCTGGAAGCCCTTATGAGAGCGATTACCTCATCGATGATGTCTATGGCCTTGAGCAGACCTGCGAGGATGTGCTCGCGCTTGCGGGCCTCGTTGAGATTGTACTGGGCACGGCGGACCACCACGTTGTGGCGGTGACGGACGAAATACTTTATGAGCTGCCTGAGATTGAGCAGGCGGGGACGGCCGTCCACCAGCACCACGTTGTTGACAGAGAAGCTGGACTGGAGCGGAGTCAACTTATAGAGAGTGTTGAGCACCACGTTCGCCACAGCGCCCATCTTGAGCTTGATGACTATGCGCATGCCCTTGTGGTCACTCTCGTCATTGATATACGCTATGCCTTCTATCTTCTTCTCCTCCACCAGCTTGGCTATATACTCTATCATCTCCCTCTTGTTCACCATGTAGGGAATCTCGGTAACTACTATCACCTCCCTGCCGGAGGGCTGTACCTCGATCTCGGTCTTCGAGCGGATGACGATGCGTCCGCGTCCTGTCTCGAAAGCGTCGCGGATACCTGCCAGGCCCTGGATGATGCCCCCGGTGGGGAAATCCGGACCTTTTATATAATGCATCAGCTCTTCTACGGTGATGTCGTTGTTGTCGATGTAGGCGCAGATGGCGTCGGCCACCTCACCCAGATTGTGGGGAGCCATGTTGGTCGCCATACCCACCGCGATGCCGGAGGAACCGTTGAGCAGGAGCAGGGGCGCCTTCGAGGGCAGCACCAGGGGCTCCTTGAGAGTCTCGTCGAAGTTGGGGGTGAAGTCCACCGTATCCTTGTCCAGGTCCTCCAGACATTCCTCGGCCAGCCTCCTGAAACGGGCCTCGGTATAACGCATGGCGGCAGGGGGATCCCCGTCCACCGAGCCGAAGTTACCCTGGCCGTCCACGAGCATGTAGCGCATGCTCCAGTCCTGTGCCATGCGGACCATTGCCTCGTATATACTTGAGTCTCCGTGCGGATGGTATTTACCCATCACCTCTCCCACGATACGGGCCGATTTCTTGTGCTGGCCTCCGGACGTAAGGCCGAGATCATACATACCGTACAGCACCCTGCGGTGCACCGGCTTGAGACCGTCCCTGACATCAGGCAGGGCCCTGGCCACAATAACGGACATGGAATAATCGATATACGCCGTTTTCATCTCCGTCTCGATATCGACCTGCACTATTCTGCCCTGTGTTGTTTCTTCGTTTTCCATCATATCTCTTATTTCCAAAACAAAACGCTAAAATACTCAAAATTTTGTAACTGCAAGCAGTAAATTTATTCAAAATATGATTATTTTAGTGCCCTCAAACTGCAAGAACTTATGCGCGAACTCAATATACTGGACAAAATACTTGAATATGCCCGCGAGGAAGCCGTCAGGACCGGGTGGATGAGCATCACCCCCGAGCATCTGGTCCTCGGAATGATAAGACACGGGGACAATGAGGCATGCCGCTTCCTCACCGACAGCGGCCTCTCCCTGGCCCGGCTCAAGTCCATGATACTGGACGAGATAGACCGCGGATGCTCCGTGCCGTACCGGGACACCGGACAGATCAGGCCGGATGCCGCGCTCCAGCACATCCTCAACACAGCCGCAGGCATACTGCACTCCCCGAAAGCCTCCCAGATACCGGACACCATGGTGCTGCTGAGCATCATCCTGAAAGAGGACAACTCAGTCACCTCCGATATTGTCCTGGACATGGGCCTGGACTTCAACGACCGCTACGCCACCATCCCGGGAGACAGGTACGACGACCCGCTTCCGGAAGATGACCTGGACATGGACTACGGGGACCCCGGCCGCGGCCGGACAGAGTCCCCCGAGGAGATACTCGCCAGATTCGGCACCGACCTCACCGCCGCGGCCGCCGACGGCACCCTCGACCCTGTGACCGGAAGGGACAGGGAGATAGACCGTGCAATAGAAATTCTCTGCCGGAGGAAGAAGAACAACCCCATGATAGTCGGAGACCCCGGAGTCGGCAAGACAGCCCTGGCCGAAGGCATTGCACGGAGGATAGCCGACAGGAATGTCCCCCTCGACCTGATGCACAAGAAGATCATCTCCATCGACCTGGCCGCGATGGTGGCCGGCACCAAGTTCCGCGGAGACTTCGAGGAACGGCTGCGCAAGGTCCTGGACGCGGTACAGGCCGACCCCGACAGAATCCTCTTCATAGACGAGATACACAACATAGTGGGAGCCGGCGGAGGAGGAGGTGCGATGGACGCCGCCGCCATCATCAAGCCGGCACTGTCCAGGGGCGGATTCCAGTGCATAGGCACCACCACATCCGACGAATACCGTAAGATCATCGAGAAAGACGGAGCCCTCGCCCGCCGGTTCCAGAAAGTGACCGTGGACCCGCCCTCCGACACCATGACCCTCAGGATACTCGAGGAACTCAAGCCGCATTACGAGCAGTTCCACAACGTGACGTATACTCCGGAGGCCGTCAGCGCCTGCATCTCCCTATCCAACCGCTACATCACCTCGCGGCACCAGCCCGACAAGGCCATCGACGTCATGGACGAGGCCGGAGCCGCCGTGCACATGGGACACAGTATGCCCGACCGCAGCATCATGGAGATGGGGCAGAAACTCAAGGAGCTCCGGAAGGTAAAACGGGAGCATCTGGAGAACAGCGACTTCGAAAAAGGCGCCAAGGCCATGAAACAGGAACTCGAGCAGCAGGAAAAGCTGGACCAGGCCACAGACCGCCTCAAGGACAGGGCCGGCCGCCGAAAAGCCGTCGTCACCGAGAGCGAGATCATGCGCACAGTATCGGTCATGACCGGCATACCGGTAGAGAAAATGGCCGCATCCGAGACCTCCCGCCTCGCCGGTCTCCGCCAGATCCTCAGCCGGAAAATCATCGGGCAGGACGAGGCCGTGGACAAGGTGGTCCGCGCCATCTCCCGCAACCGGGCCGGACTCCGGGACCCCGGCCGCCCCATCGGCTCCTTCCTCTTCCTGGGTCCCACGGGCGTGGGCAAGACCCATCTGGCCAAGACCCTCGCGGCACAGCTCTTCGACACCGGCGACGCCATCATCCGCCTGGACATGAGCGAGTACATGGAGAAAATATCCGTCACCCGCCTCATCGGCGCCCCTCCGGGATACGTCGGCTATGACGAGGGCGGCCAGCTCAGCGAGAGAGTCCGGCAGAAACCCTACTCCGTAGTCCTGCTCGACGAGATCGAGAAAGCCCACCCCGACGTATTCAACATCCTGCTGCAGATTCTCGACGAGGGACGCCTGACCGACAGCAACGGCCGCATCGTGGACTTCCGCAACACCGTCATCATCCTCACCTCCAACATAGGCAGCCGGGACATCAAGGACTTCGGCCGCGGCATCGGCTTCGGTTCCTCCGGAGAAATCTCGCAGCAACATCAGAAAGCACTGATCGACAAGGCGCTCGGACGGTCATTCACCCCCGAGTTCCTCAACCGCCTCGACGAGACCGTGTACTTCCGCAGCCTCACACGCACGGACGTGTCCGCCATCCTGGACATCGAGCTGGAGACCCTGCACAGGCGCGTCGCCCAGGCCGGCTACAGCCTCCACCTCAGCACCCGCGCCAGGGAGTTCCTCTGCGACAAAGGCTACGACCCCGCATACGGCGCCCGTCCCCTCAAGAGAGCGGTACGCCGCTACCTCGAGGACCTCATAGCCGAGACCGTCATCTCCGGACTCAGGCCCGCCTCCCGCATCTCAGTAGATGTCAATGAGGACAATACCGCCCTCACGGTCTCTGGCAGCACCGGCACAGACAGCGGCCTGAAACTCATTATGCCTGGAAGAAAATCCGCACACCGGAAAGAAGAACCGGCGCACTAGCAGCCCTGCGGCCGCTCACCCTCGGGAAACATCCGGACATATTTCCGGCTTCCCGGGTTTAGAATCCGGATCATCATGTCCGCCTCCCCCGCCAGATGACGGAAGCGGCGGTCGCTCCGGATTTTACCCTCATGCACCCTCATACTGCCGTCAGGGGCGCAGAGAAACTCCACCGGCGGCCGGCAGCCCCGCTCCTCGAAGCCCAGCCGGGAGTATGAGCGGCCGCCGTACCACTCCAGGTCCGCGTAAGTCATCACCTCCAGCGGTCCTTCTGCCCCCTCATGCCTCCGCTCCTGCACGAAAGCCTCCAGCAGCCGGCCCATCCCACCGGTCACCCGCAGACCGCGGACCGAAGCGTATCTCTCCCATTCGTACGATATGCATGTCCTACAGGATGAAGTCCCGTCATCCATTCTCCTGCCCTCCGAGAACATGGCCACGGCCACCAGCTGCGGAGTCAGGTCCATCGGAGCCTCCGACCTCCCCGTCGAGCGGCTGCGGAACAGTCCCAGACGGAAAGGAGCCTTCACCGGACCGTAGATGTGGTTGCGCTCCAGAAAAGCCGCCGCCGTCTCCGCATTGATCCGCCGCACCCCGCAGTTCCGGGCGAACACCCTCTGTCCCCCTCCCAGCCGCACCCGGAGCATCGCACGGACCAAGGGCCCCGAGCCCCTCCAGCGGTCCTCATAGAGGAACACCCGGTCCGGAGCGCCGGCCTCCTCCCCCGCCCTCACGATATCCTCCACCGTCCCGCCTTCAGAAAAATAATCCATAGGCACCATCACCACAGCCAGCCCTTCCTCCCCGCAGCGCAGCACATTCAAACCGCCGATGCACATGCAGGCCACCATACCCTTAAGGCACCCGGCCACATCATTGTCCACCTGCCTGGCCACACCTGTCCCTGGAGCCATCCTGCACCCCCCGCCGGCATCACTGACACATCCTTTTATAAAATCCAGTATTTCCCTTTCAAAAACTCTCATGCCGCAAAATTACAACAGCTTCACATATTTTTTTGATTTTTCAATCTTTTTAACTACTTTTGCGGCCCATTACGACTAAGATCTGCTAGCTCAGTTGGTAGAGCACAACACTTTTAATGTTGGGGTCTTGGGTTCGAGCCCCAAGCAGATCACGGAAATATTCACAAAACAAAACATCCCGCAGACTCTTTCAACGATGAGTTCTGCGGGATGTCTGTTTTGTTGTGTGCCGTGCGCTTCGGCGGGAGGGCCTACAGCAGCAGCGAGCGGATGCCGTCCACGATGTAGCGGGCATCCTCGTCGGTCACGCAGGGACCGCTCGGCAGGCAGAGGCCGGTCCGGAAAAGGGACTCGCTCACGCCGCTGAGATAGGCCGGGCAGTCAGCGTACACCGGCTGGCGGTGCATGGGCTTCCACAGAGGGCGGGACTCGATGCCCAGGGCGTCCAGGCCCAGGCGGAGGGCCTCCACGTTGGTGCCGGGCTCGCAGTCGGTATGAGTCGTGTCAGCCGCATGGGTCACGCCGGCGGCTCCGCCCACTGCACCCCTGACGGCGTTGCGGTAGGCATTCTCCTGACCCTTGACGCGCAGGTCCGGGTCGAGGGTCACGGTGTTCAGCCAGTAGTTGCTGTCGTATCTCTCCGACGGGTTCTCGTGGAGGGTGATGCCGTCCACGTCCTTCATGAGCTCGCGGTAGAGGGCGCACATATGCCGGTGATGGGCGATGTGCCCGTCCGCCACCGTCATCTGGCCGCGGCCTATGCCCGCGCAGATGTTCGACATGCGGTAGTTGTACCCGATGCGCTCGTGCTGGTAGTAGGGATAGGACTCCCGGGCCTGGGTCGCGTAGAACATGATTTCGTTCTTGGCCGCAGCGTCGGGGCAGATGAGCGCCCCGCCGCCGGAAGTAGTGATCATCTTGTTCCCGTTGAACGACAGCACGCCGTAGCGGCCGAACGTGCCCAGCACCCTGCCGTCGTAACGGCTGCCGAAGCCCTCCGCGGCATCCTCGATGACCGGAATCTCATACCGGTCCGCTATCTCCATTATCCTGTCTATCTGATAGGGCATGCCGTACAGTGCCACCGGGATTATCGCCTTCGGCTTGCGGCCAGTCTTCGCCATGCGGTCACTGATGGCCTCCTCCAGCAGGTCCGGGTCCATGTTCCACGATTCCTTCTCGCTGTCCACGAACACCGGCCTCGCCCCGAGATACGTCACCGGATGCGACGACGCGCAGAACGTGAAGCTCTGCACCAGCACCTCGTCCCCCGGCCCCACACCGCACGCTATCAGCGCCAGATGCACCGCTGCAGTACCCGACGACAGGGCCACCACCTCCCTGTCCTGTCCGACGAACCTCTTCAGGTCGTCCTCAAAACCGTTCACATTCGGTCCCAGAGGCACCACCCAGTTGGTATCGAAGGCCTCCTGTATGAAGCCCTGCTCCGCCCCGCTCATGTGCGCGAGGCAGAGGTAGATTCTTTTTCCCATAAGATTTCTATGATTTATAAATAGAATATTGATTAACGCAACAGATCGCAGCACATAAAACGCTGCCGTAAATACTGCTCCGGACCTATCATAAATGCTTCTTTTTCCTCATCCTCCGAATCATATACGAGATTAAAACCGTTCTTTCGGTAAAATTCGATGACCTTGTCCTCATTCAGAGCATCTACTATAAGAAAGCGGCAACCAGTCTTATTCGCAGGATGCGTAAACCAATCCTTAATATAGTTCAGCACCTGAGAACCGACATTCAATCCCTTAAAATTTCTGTCAACCCCCATCTGGCCTATGAGCACAGCCGGGTAACTCCGCATCCGTTTTGAATTAGGAATATTACGCTGCATACGGTTCCTGAACCGCTTTGGAAGCATACTTGCCTTTACACTGTCATTAGACACCGAGAATATACACACGATACGGCATTCCTCATCATCTGTCACAAAAGCATAAGTTTTAGTAAGCAGCTCCTGCTCATACAGAAAATACGAATGTCGAAAAAACGCATCAATCCCGTTATCTCCACATATAAAATCACGAGTACTGACTTCGGGGCCCAATCGAACCAGTGCGCACCTGTCAGTCAAGTCGAAATCCCAGCCCCTCATGCTCTCTCACAAATTTCTTGGATTTTTCCAAAAGTCTGTCAATATAATCGTAATAATCCACCGGCCTCTCCCTCCTCGGAAGCCTGTTCACTCTCTCCACTTCCCGCAGGAAGCGCTCCGCCGACTTTCCGGTCAACACCGGCAAGCTTCTAAATGACAAAGACATACTTGATTCGTTTAAAGTTTCACTTTTACAAAGATAACACTTCCCGCTCACTTTGCAAAAGAAAATCGCATCAGACTGTCAAACTTCAATTCGTCCCGTCGAACGGAAGACCAGTGAAAGATTTTCTTTAAATTACTCCAGCACTCCAAAAGTCTTATCCGCCGACAGTATTCTTCCTGCTAGTATTGTGGTGAACGCCTTTGCTCCGGAATCATTCAAGTGGTACACATCTGCAAAGTAAGACGGATCCATCAAATCTACAAGGTTGGATAGATTTAAAAAAGGTATGCGATAACGCAATGATATATCAGCAATCTTGCCAATCCAACTCTTATTCGAAATCTGATACATTGGTGATACCACGGCAAGCATCGGAATTTTATAACAATTTGCCAAGTGAAAAATTTTTTCTAAATACATGCACTTTTCTTCATCAAAATCTATTCTGCCGCAATCAGCATCAGTAATATTCATTTTATCAGGCAGAACACCTGTAAGTTCCTCATAACCGTTATTTTCCTTAGAGGGAATCAGATTACATTTAATAATTTGAACAGCCTTGGAATTGTATCTGTACAAAACAGATTGCATACGCAATTTTTCTTGCCACCCCTTAAAATTCACGAGTGAGTCAACAATGTCCACATCGTGATAATATGGCGCTAATCTATCTAACGCGGCTTCTAGCGTAAATGTTGCGCCTGATGACACCTCAACATCCTGAGCAGTGAGATCCAGTATCACAAGTTTAGGAATACGCCCGCTTTCTATATATGACTTCAGCAATGCATAGTGGTAATAAACGCACATACCATCGCTTCCTGCGTTGAAGCATGAGAGACCAAGGGAATCTGTAATGATATCAGGGACATAATGATGCGCGGCCCTCGAAGAGCCTAAAATTATTATATCTTCATCAGATTTGGTCAGACAATAATCCTGTCTACGAATTATTCCAAATTTAGCTTTATGGTAAAAATACGATAGACAGTAACCCAGAATAATATCCAGCAGCACTATGGACAGGATAAGAAGAGCACCTGTGAATATAGTTTTTTTTAAATTTTTCATCTGTTAAAATTGAAAATATATAAACTGTCCTCCGTTGAGTACTCCTGCAACCATTATAACTGATACTAAAGCAGAATATGACAATATGCGGACGAACTTGTGTCTGCTATCCATCAAAAAATATCTATTTGGATAAAATTCATTTCTAAAGTCCTTAATTAATAAAATAACAAATCCAATAGCAAAGAACAATAGGGTAGTAGGGTGTATATAAGGAACTCCGAAGTCAAGATAGGCAGTAGTTATGCCTACCACTGCATGTATATCCGGTGCTCTGAAAATCATCCAACCATAAGACACCAAAGCAAATGTCAAGAGCATATTGATGCCTTTGTATGTCCTTCCATTCTCAGAAATTCGTAAAAATGAGAATGTGCGGATTTTCAAATTTTTGGAAGCTTTCTCTAAAATCTGTAAAAGACCATGATATGCCCCCCATATTACAAATGTATAAGCGGCACCATGCCACAACCCAGAAACTAAAAATGTGATAAACAAATTCCGATATGTCCTCCATTTTCCGGTACGGCTACCTCCGAGCGGAATGTAAAGGTAATCCCTGAACCAGGTTGACAATGATATGTGCCATCTTCTCCAAAATTCTGTAACAGATGTCGCAAAATATGGCCTGTTGAAGTTGTCCATCAATTTAAAACCCAATACCCTAGCGCACCCTATAGCGATAAGAGAATATCCTGCAAAGTCGCAGTAAATCTGCATTGTATATAAAAACGTAGCTATAATCAAGGATGTCCCATTATGCATCTCCCAATTACCAAACACAGTATCAACATATATTCCAGCTCTGTCTCCGACAACTAACTTCATAAAGAACCCCCACAGCATCATCTTAACTCCTCCGCTTACATTTTCATATTGTAGTCTATGAGTCTTTTTGAACTGTGGTAAAAGTTGTGAGGCCCTTGCAATCGGACCAGCGGATATCTGTGGGAAAAAACCTACGAATAAAAAGTAGTCCAACAAGTTCTTTTCTGCAGGAAGCTGTTTTTTATAAACATCTATAACATAGCCTATAGCAATGAATGTGAAGAACGAAATTCCTACTGGCTGCAGAATGTCTAAAAAACGTACATTTATTGAAGCATTACTGGCTTGAATCAAGTCATTTACAACCCTTAATACAAAGTTTAAATATTTAAAACATATTAAAGGTGTCAGTACAATTATTATTGAGGTTATTAATATCCCTTTTCTTTTACTATTGAATGCATTTCGCTCTATTAATATTGCGGATACAAAAGTAGTCAAGGCAACGAGCAGTAATATGCTAAGAAATGCTACGTTCCAACACGCATAGTAATAGCATGATGCAAGAAGCAAGAATATTTTTCGGAATCTATTGCTTGGGATAATATAGTAAATAACAACTACGCATGTGAAAAATAGAATGTATTCAACTGAATTAAAAAGCATCGTCTAATAATTAAATTTTCATCACTTAGGTTGTATCCGTCGCATTAAGTTCAATGCAGCATGTCAATGTGTACTTCTTTTAATTCGTCCCGTCGAACGGATGCGTCGTAGCCTCCCCTTCGAACGCGATATCCTCCCGTGCAAAGACCTTCTTCACCGTCAGCAGCAGAATCTTGATGTCCAGCCACATCGTCAGATGATCCACATACCACACATCCAGTTCGAACTTCCTAGTCCACGAGATATTGTTGCGCCCGTTGACCTGAGCCCAGCCCGTAATCCCGGGCCGCACCTCATGCCTCCGGAACTGCTCCTTCGAATACAGCGGCAGGTACTTCGGCAGCAGCGGCCTCGGCCCCACCAGCGCCATATCCCCCTTCAGGACATTCCACAACTGCGGCAACTCATCGATGGACAGCGACCGAAACAACCGCCCCACCCGCGTAATCCTCTCCGCATCCGGCAACAGCTTTCCCTCCGTATCCCGCTCATCCGTCATCGTCTTGAACTTCACCGCCTTGAATATTCTTGCGTCCTTTCCCGGCCTGTCCTGCGTAAAGAACACACCAGCCCCCTTGTTGGCGAAATGCAGAATGATGATAAACACCAGCATAAAAGGGGACAGCACCACCAGGGCACAGAACGTGATGCAGAAATCGAAGAATCTCTTAAAAGAATGGCTATACATCCTACCTAGTCATTAGCATTAATTTCCTTCATATATGCCTCCACGACTATTTGCCTATCAAATTCCTTTTCCATCTTTTTTCTCGCCGCGACACCCATATTAACCCGTTCATCATTGGTTAAATTTATAAATTTTTCTACTGCCGCAACAAGACTATTTACATCTCCAGGATTAATAAGGAAACCTGTGTGGGCTTCTTCAACTGTTTCTTTACATCCAGGCACATTTGTCGTAATCACTGGACGTCCCATAGCCGAACACTCTAGACACACATTTGACATTCCCTCGTGATAAGACGGATGAATCAAACAATGAATATCTTTAACAAAAGGACGAATATCAGTTGAAGATCCATGAAATTTAAGCATGCCGGTTTTATCCATAAGTGATACTTCATCAGCAAACTCAGAATCACAGAAACCTAAAATATGAAATTCAATTTTGTTAAAATATTTTGATTTTAATGTTTTAACCGCTTTCAATAATTCATCTGCTCCTTTTTGTTTAGTTATTCTTCCTACGGTCCCAAATTTCAACACATCTGAAATTGGATACAATTCATATTTGAAATAACTAAGGTTTACTCCAGAACCTGGTAATAAATGAGTTCTGCCTTTTGCTATTTTATTATTAACACAAAATTTTAAGTTCGATGAATTCTGAAAGAACACTACTTCATTATTACTTAACGCTAATCTATACAGAAAGACTACAAAATTACTCAGAATCCCCTTTGCTTCAACGGCATCTCCTAATCCTGTAATATTTGCCAATTGTCGTATTTTCAACATCCTACATATCAATCCCGCATAAATGTTAGGTTTTACGGTATATGTTAAGACGACATCTGGTTTTATCTTTTTTATGATATAAAAATACTTGAAAGAAAGCAAAATATCTTTTAGCGGATTCGTTCCTCTAGTATCTATAGACGTATCTATCAATTTACATCCAATATCCTCGAAGAAAGATTTCCACACTCCTTCTTTTAATGGTGATGATATATATACCTTAACCTTCTCCCTTACACATGCTTGTACTAGTTCTTTTCGAAAATTGTATAATCCACCAATATTATTTATCGCAAACAAGACCGCTTTTTCCATAAACTACAATCTTCCATCAATACGAGATCTGTGCACATTTCCCTTCACGTCAAATAAGACATGGTTATCCTTTAAACATCTGCTTATTTCAAAATTTATAAAACAAGCATGTGCAACAGCAAAAATCGCAGCGTCAAATTTTTTATTTTCGGGGAATTCCGTAATTATGTCTATTCCATACTCCCGCTTAACAATCTCTCGATCAGCCCACGGGTCAAAAATTGTAATATACAAATTATACTCTTTTAATGAACGATAGATGTCTATTACTTTTGTATTTCTAACATCAGGACAGTTCTCTTTGAATGTAAAGCCGAAAATGATTATCTCAGAATTCAAAACTTGAATGCCTTTTTTCAGCATTAATTTGATCGTACGGTCCGCCACATATTCTCCCATACCGTCATTCATTCGCCGTCCTGCAAGTATAATTTCTGGATTGTAGCCATGACGCTGTGCGCATTGAGCGAGATAATAAGGATCTACACCTATGCAATGACCACCTACCAAACCCGGTTTAAAGGGAAGAAAATTCCATTTTGTCGAAGCAGCTTCCAGTACGTCCTGTGTATCGATGCCTATTTTGTTAAAAATTTTTGATAATTCATTGACAAATGCGATGTTTATATCTCTTTGGGAGTTTTCTATAACCTTAGCGGCTTCTGCAACTTTAATACTAGGTGCGAGATGTGTCCCGGCTGTTATAACCGATGCGTAAACATCATTGACAATCTTACCTATCTCGGGAGTAGAACCGGATGTCACTTTTTTTATTTTTTCTACTGTATGTAATTTGTCTCCGGGATTAATTCTTTCTGGAGAATACCCAGCATAGAAATCTCTATTGAATTTCAGTCCTGACACCTTTTCTACTACAGGAATGCATTCGTCTTCCGTAACTCCAGGATAAACTGTAGATTCATACACAACTATGTCTCCTTTTGAGATAACCTTTCCCACTGTTGTACTGGCTCCATATAACGGCGTTAAGTCTGGGTTATTATTGATATCAACAGGAGTCGGAACTGCTACTACATAAAAATTACAACTACGGATAAGATCCAAATCAGTTGTGCATATCAATCCGTTTTCCAATGCACCTTGCAGCAGTTCATCCGAAACCTCCAGCGTGCTGTCATGACCAGCCATGAGAGCATCCACTCTTCTCTGGCTCATATCAAAACCGACAGTAGGATACTTTGTTGAAAATAGTCTTGCTAGTGGAAGCCCTACGTATCCCAAACCTATTACGCAAATTTTAATGCCTTTCATTATCGTTGACTTATTTAAGATTATTCCAATACCATTTTACAGCTTCTCTTAAACCATCTTTCATACTATATTCTGGATTATAGCCCAATAGACCACGAGCTTTATCTACGCATGCCAAAGAATGAGGAATATCACCGGCTCTATTAGGGCCATATATAGGATTGACATCTTTAATATAAGGATCATATTCAGACAAGAATTCTTTAAGATAGGACACGAGTTGATTCAGAGTTGTCCTTTCGCCATAGGCAGTATTGTATATTTGATTCACTGCTGCAGGGTTGTCCGTTGTCAATGCCAACATGTTCATCTGTATCACATTATCTATATACGTGAAATCTCTGCTGTATTCTCCGTCACCGTTAATGACCGGGCTCTCATGGTTCATCAGTTTTTTTACAAATAAAGGGATTACTGCAGCATAGGCCCCATGTGGATCTTGCCTCCTTCCAAATACATTAAAATATCGTAAGCCTATATACTCCGTTCCGTATGTCTTGGCAAACACATCCGCATATAACTCATCCACATATTTTGTTATAGCATAAGGAGAAAGCGGTTTTCCAATAGTATCCTCAACCTTTGGCAAGGTTTTACTATCTCCATAGGTTGAGGAACTTGCGGCAAAAACAAATCGTTTCACATAGGCATCTCTAGCAGCAACAAGCATATTTAAAAAACCGCCAATATTGACATTATTAGTTGTTATAGGATCCTTGATGGATCGTGGAACTGAACCTAACGCCGCCTCATGTAATACATAATCAACATTCTCTACTGCTTTTTCACAGTCTGAAAAATTTCTTATGTCACCTGCTATTATTTTGAAAGTTTTGGGATATTCTTCCGCCAAATGCAGGATATTTTCAATCTTGCCCGTTGAAAAATTGTCAAGACACTTGATTGTGTGCCCTTCTTTTAAAAGAAATTCGCAGAGATTCGAGCCTATAAATCCTGCTCCTCCAGTTATTAATATTTTCATAGAAATACTTATATTATTGATTTAATATACTTTGCAGGAACACCAGCAAAAATTGAATTTCCGTCAATTTTTTTATTTACAACAGCTCCCGCTCCTATGATTACCCTACTTTTGATATGAACTCCTGATAAAATCCTAACACCACAAGCAATCCATACATCATCTTCTATTATTACTGGACTTCCTTTGATTTGATTATACTTAATTGGAATGTTTCCATCATCATAAGTATGAGTCGTTGTCATTATGGTCGCAGCATGAGCAATAGCAACATTATTTCCAATAATAAGTCCAGAAGACGCATCAATGTAGCACATTGGATGAATGCTAACATTATCACCAAAAGAGATTTTATCAACTGAAAAAAGGAACACATCCTCTTTAACTATTACATTTTTTCCGCATCCTTGTGCTACATTTTTTAGTATGATATATCTAATTACCACACCTAACTTT
Organism: uncultured Bacteroidales bacterium; assembly: GCA_944326235.1. GTDB lineage: Bacteria > Bacteroidota > Bacteroidia > Bacteroidales > UBA932 > Coprenecus. Next base: position 50,691 of record CALVDH010000011.1, read on the forward strand.
CCTTTTATGCCTCTACACCATATGAGTATTCTTTTATTAACACTCTTTGGCAATAAAGAATCAATAACAACTAAAATTCTTATTACCTTTTCATATTTAAAAAACGTACTGCCATGCATATTTAAGACATTTCCTCATAATACTTATTTATGCCAACAACCTTGATTGCATCTATTCTTATCCACATCGTTCCCCAAGTAAGCCCGAGTCCGAACGCCGAGCAGAGCAGCGAGCACTTGCGGCTGCGCAGTTCGTCGGCGATATTGGTAACCATAAGCATCGGGATGGACGCTCCGCCCAGATTGCCGAAATGCTGTAGATTGTACGGCACCTTCTCCGGATTCAGTCTCAGTTTCTTTACGATTCTGTCCACTATAAGCTTGTTGGCCTGATGGATAAGAAAATAGTCCACATCTTTCTCAGAGTCGATGCCGTAATCCTCCATGAACTTCCTGACGCTTACTGGAGGCTTGGATATCGCGAAGGCGAACACGTCCATGCCGTTGATGAGCGTGTCCTTGGGCGCACGGACTATACCGTTGCCGAAGTCCTCCTTCCTGAAGGACTCCTCCGTTATCGGATGCCTGAAGCCACCGTGGGGTGTCATGAGGGCCTGCCAGCCGGAACCGAGGGAGTTGAACTCAATGATAATGTCCTCGGCGGATTCGTCGTACTCCAGAGCCATCGCAGTACCGCAGTCCCCGAACAGCGGGGCACGGCTCTTGTCCACAGGAGACCCCATCCTGGTGGCGGTGTCGCCTATCAGCAACAGGGCACGTCTCACAGAACCCGACTGAAGCAGATTGCCGGCAACGTTTATTGCATACATGCAGCCGCAGCAGCCCATAGGCACATCCAGAACGAAAGTTGAAGTCGGTAGTCCCAGACGGTCCTGCAATATACCGGCTGTCGGAGGTGTGCGGTAGTCTCCGGTAACCGACTCGAATATGAGCACGTCTATGCTATCACGCTCCCAACCCAGGGCATCCAGTAGGCGCACGGCTGCGTCATAGCACAGGTCAGAGGCGCAGATGTCGTCCGTTGCCACATACCTTTCCCTGATTCCTACCGTATTGATGAATGTCTCGGCCTCTTCATGTGTGAAGAAGCTGAAATCGTGGCTGTCCACCCTGTTGTCAGGCACTGTCCCGGACACTCCGCGCAGGGCCACGTTCTTAATACACCAGCGTGCCATAACCTAAAGTTCCACTTCGTATTTCCTCAATATCTCCTTACCCTTGATATATGATGTCAGTTCGAGGATATCCTCCGCATCCAGCATGATATCGAAGGTATCCTCAAGGGCCGTGGTCAGGGCAAGCTGCTTCACCGAATCCCAGCCGTCAACCGACTTGTTGTCAAATGCGTCGTTGAGGACAGCGTCCTCAACCATGAATACGTCACGGAACACTCCGTTGTACTTCTCTAGATTACTCATAATATTTTTCTATTTTGTCTGTTTCTGATTAATTGTAATTCTACTGCTTATTGAGTATGGCCTTGCCGGCCTCGTTGCGCTCGATCCTGTCGACGTACAGGACCTCAATGTTCTTATGGAACAACTTCGTCTTTTCCACTATCAAGTCCAGGACACTGTCCTTTATCTCCGGATTGGTGATGCGCACCGTAAGCATGTCGTCCGTGCCGCTGCACAGGCAGTCCGTGTCGAATGCCGACTTCACGATATGCTCCACCTCGTCCAGGCCGATGCGGAGGCCGAAGATCTTCAGGAAACGTTTCATCCGGCCGATGATGTAGTAGCAGCCGTCCGCGTCCCTGCGGGCGATGTCGCCGGTGCGGAGCACGCCGCGGTTCTCGTCCCCTTTCATCAGGTCCTCTGGGCATGTGGCATACCCCAGGGTGACGTTCTCACCCCGGTACACCATCTCGCCGGTGGCCTCACCATCGAAGGTCTCGGCTCCGCTGTCGTCAACTATTGAGAGCATTCCTCCTGGTTCTGCGATGCCGATGCTGCCTGTCTTTGTCTGTGCCTGTTCCGCCGGGAGGTACGCCATACGTGCGGTGCCCTCGGTCTGTCCGTAGGTGGCGATGAACTGCCGACCGGTCCTTGCCGCATAGTCAGCGCAGGCACGGAACAGCTCGTCGCTCATCCTGCCGCCTCCCTGGGTGATAATCCTAAGGTCCGGAAGGTCCATGCGGAAGAAGCGCATTTTGCTCAGAATCTCGAAACTGTAGGGTACGCCGGTGAGGATGGTCGCACGACCGTCACGCAGCATGCTCCAGAAGCCCTTGTCAAGCATCGACTTGCCGCACAGAAGCACGGTCGCACCGCTGTAAAGGTGGCTGGCGATGACGGACAGGCCCATGGTGTAGTGCATCGGAAGGATGGCCATGGCACGGAACTCCGGAGTGATGCCGAACATCCTCGAGACATTCTCCGCGTTGGCCTCGATGTTGCGGTAACTGTGGCGCACCAGCTTGGGGCTGCCCGTGGAGCCGGAGGTGGGCAGCAGCAGGGCAAGGTCTGAGTACAGGTCGGGAGGGGTAAGGCCGGTGCGCACGAGGCTGTAGCCATGGGATGAGAATACACGCTCATAGCCGAACTCATACTCCATGTCAGATGGAATCCACAGGTATTCCGGGCGGTACAGGTCCCTCAAATGCCCGTAAAGGTCTTTTTCTGTATGGGCACTGAGCACCAGGGGAACTATGCCGTCCGAAAGGCACGAGGTGTATCCCAGCATGGAGCCTATGGTGTTTGTAGCCATTATGAATATCAGGGTGCGCTTGGGTAGAATGCACCTGAACTCTTCGGCGAAGGAGACTATATCGCCGTATGTCACGGATATACGGCTGTCGTCCACCGCAGCCACGGACTGCGGCGGTTTCTGGTCCAGATTTAAAAACATTCTGATTCTGTTCTGCTTGGAAATATCTGTCAGATGGTGGCGCAGCCGTCCACGCCCAGTATTTGACCGGAGATGTAGGAGGCGCGGTCGGAGGCCAGGAAAGAGCAGGCATCGGCCACGTCCTCGGGGGTGCCGAGACGGCCCAGAGCTATCTTCTCTATGCGCGAGTCTATCTTACCGCCGTCACTGAGGTAAAGCTCGTCGAAGCGTTCTGTCCTCACGATGCCGGGGGCCACAGCGTTAACGCGGATGTGCTGCGGGGCAAGTTCCTTGGCCGCGGATTTAGTGATAGATATCACGGCTCCTTTGGTCGCAGAGTAGGCCACTTGACCGGGAGAACCAACCACGCCCGTGATGGACGCGATGTTCACGAAGCAGCCGCCTCCGCCGCGGACCATCAGGCGCGAGGCCGTCTGGATCATGTCTATCACGGCCAGTACGTTCACGGAGAACATGCGCTCCATGTCGGACTTGACTATCATCCCGAGTTTCTTATTGGAGATTATGGCCGCATTGTTCACCACGCAGTCTATACGGCCCTCGGACTTGTAGACGGACATCAGACCGACCTTGAGGGCGGAACTATCCGTCACATCGAAACACACGGGAACTACCCTAGTGCCGTTCCTGGAAGCACAGTCTGCCGCCCATGAGTCCATATCACCCGATGCAAGGTCGTTGACATAGACCACCGCCCCATCCGATGCGAAGCGCTCGGCGATGGCGCGGCCGATGCCGCGGCCGGCACCGGTAATAAGACACACTTTATTTTCTAACAATCTGTTCATTTATTTTTCATTTTAAGGAACGTCCTCCATCCACAATCAGATTCACACCCGTTATATACGAAGCAGCATCCGAAAGTAGAAAAACAATAGCATTTGCAATCTCCTCTGGCTTGGCATAACGTTTCATAGGATATCGCTCCAAATCTCTGGCCACGTCCTCTTCAGACTGTTCCCGATGTTCAATCAACGGCGTAAGAGTTCGTCCAGGGTTTACTGCATTGCATCTGATGCCCTTGCCGGCATACTCCAATGCAGCATATTTCATAAACGCATTTACTGCACTTTTACATGCACCGTAAACTGATACACCCTGAGCGAAATTCGTCAAACCGGATATTGATGAGGTAAAGACAACAGATGAGGGATGTCTCATCTTTTTCTTTTTGACCAGAGTTTTAAGCAGCAGTACCGGAACAAACGTATCAATACTGAACATTTTATGAAGATCGTCAGCTTTAACAAACTGCATGGGTTTCAACATTGACACTCCTGCGTTATTGACCAGACCATCAAGGTCCGGACAAACATCCGTAACATTTTCTATTACCCCTTCTGCAGCCAAATCCCCTGGGATTATCAGATGATCCTCTTTTGACCCAGGTTTTCCCATCATTGCGAGTGTCTCATCAAGAGCATCTATATTTCGTCCTGAAAGAACTACTCTCGCACCCATACCTGCGCAAAAGACCGCTGTTGCACGGCCTATTCCGGATGAAGCACCTGTAATGAGTATTGTTTTACCACAAAGTGAAAACGGACTATCCTGCATTACTTCTTGCTCTCAACGACTCTATAAAGATCCTCTATCGTTTTTGTATTCCGGATGTCCGCACCTCCGATACTAACATCATACTCCTCGTCAATCATAGAAATAATTGACAAAGCGGTCAGAGATGTCCACTCATCCAATGCCTTAAACTCAGTCTCAGGTTTAAAAACCTCAACAGCAGTATCATCAAACTGCTCCGCGAAATGTTCGATAAACTCTTTAATATTCATAAAACTAAATTATTTGGTATTTACCATTAAAACCTTAGCGGGGTTTCCGTATACAGTATTCCCTTCTTTCACTTTTTTAATAACAAAACTACATGCAGCGACTATTGCTTTTCTTTCAACTACTACCTTATGATTTAAAACTGAATTTGTATATACTGTTGCCTCCTCTCCAACCCTTGTACCTCCAACGCATACAACATGAGTATCTATTCTTGCCCAATCACCGACAAGAACATCATGTGCTACTACTGAGTACGCTTGTACTAAAACAAAATTCCCTATCACAGCATCCGCTCCTATTGAAGTATACGCCGCAATAACTGTTCCTTTACCAATTTGAGCATTACTTCCAATTCTAGCTGTTTTGTGTATTAAAGAAATAAATTCTCCTCCCCTATTCAATATAAGTTCACAACACTTTTTCTTCCCGGAAACATCCCCGATTGAACATATAAACACATCATCTTGTTTTGGATAATACTCTCTTATTGTGGAAATTATCGGAGGATAACCTTGAAAAGAATCTAATGCCTCTGTATCATCATTTATAAATCCTTTTATCTGAAACTCAACACTATAACCTTTCGATTCACGAGCAATATCATATATTGTTCGTCCCATGCCTCCAGCACCTATAATTATTAAATTTTTCATTTTAAAATTTTAATTAATCAAAAAAAGTTGGCATAAAATCTTCATAGTACAACTGGTTATCAATACTACATTTCCTATTGTACTCTTGTTGCTCTCTTGAAAGACCACATAAATCATCAAGTGTTTTTAATTCATCATCAAATGAATAAATAATAAATCCTTTCCCTTTATAATATGTTAAAAGATTGTTATCATTTCTTAGAAATACCTTTATTCCATTTCTTAAACAATTGTATATATTGCCTGCAGCTTCCTGACGTTTCGCGCCATATATCGCACAAGAGGCAGTACTCAACAAGGTAAAATACTGTTGTTGCTGCATATACCTGGTAATCGGGGAAAACTTTTCTCTAAAAAATTTTTCTCCATAAAAACTAACCACTTTCTTCACAACTTCAGATCCATATGAAAGCGGAACGACCTTTTCATATACATTATGTTCGTCAATTTTTTTTAATTGCTCGAATACTGTAATATGGTTTCCTGTAGGTGATGCCTGCTGATTAATTATAATTTTAGTTTGTTTTTTGACCAATGGCAACAACTCTATTTTATGATCCCTCCATGCTCCTCCGTAAGAAAAAAATTTATACAATAAATTTGTTTTATAGAATTTATTCAATAGTTCAAAATCTTGTTTATTCCAAAAACAAAAGTACTTAATAAAAGGCAATGCCTCTTCCAATATTTTATAGTGCACTTCTTTGCCAAGCAACTTGAAAACAAATGATGAATATTTGTTATGATGGTACGCCAAAAGTGTTAATGGATTTTTGTTCGCATCATTCAAATCATATAAATTTCTTTGTGACAAGGAATAATATAATTCATATCCATAAAAAATCCAATAGACATCATATATATTTCCATTATCCTCTACCAACCTACTTAAAACATCTATGTATTCTCTATATAAACCATGTAAAACAATTTTTGTGATATTATTCTTCAGAAAGTATTTTTTTATCTCGATGTAATTATCTTTCAATAGAGGTATTGATGAAATAGTCCCCTCTGGACTTGGATATAAAATAATATTAGCTTTATTTGGAATAAAGAAAAATATGTTTTGTTTTGGGAAAAATGCCTCGAAGACTTTTATAGAATTTCCTATAAAATTCCCTTTAAGCGCGAAATGTGCAACTTTCATATCATCTTTCTTTAAATAATGGAACTGACAATATATATGTGTATAACCACAATTCCTTTAATGGATAATCCCTTATCATATTCGCAACAATAAAAACTATTAGAAATGAAAGGGATAAAATAGATTTGCTCGAGAAAGCATAAAACACAAAAAATAACAAAACTAATGACAACCCAACAATTCCATAAAGATATATAAATCTTTTAGTACCAGCTGAACCTACGAGTAAATTAACATCCGAATTACTTTCATAAACAGACCTTCCTGCTCCAAACCATTTCTCGTTCGTTTCAATATATCTTCGATATGTATTTTCTAAAACAGTAGATGTTCTATTATTTCCTGCCAATCCTCCGTCTACGATTTCTAATCTAGAAAAAATATAATTGTTTAACAAATTGTCACCTCTATTAATGTTTATGGATACAAATACAACTATACCGAACAAAAATAAAGATAGACCAACATACATTATCCCTTTTCTCTTTGTAATTAGGTACAACAATAGTGAGCCTATAAGCAATCCATACGCAGCCAATGAAAATGACAACAAAATAGCTATGAGAAATATCCAACTACTTGATTTTTTCAAATTAAATCTTTCAATAAACAATGCAAAACAGCATGTAGTTCCCACATGGCCAGGTTCAAGAAATAAACCTGCAAACCTGGGGACAATCTGAAAACCAGGCTGACCATTTAAAAGGAAAAAATAATACACCGTATGCTGGTAAAAAACAGATGTATCTGAATAATAATGAGGTAGAGGCGCTCCTAACAAAAACAATATCCAAAAAAACAAAGATATGCCAACAAGCCATTTTAACACTTTAATATATGTGTCCAAAATCTTTTGCTTAATATCTTTTTCTGCAAATATTAGAATCACCGAAATTACCAAACTTAATACTGCACACAATTGTGAAATAAAAGTCATTGGTACTCTAAATACTATATCATAAAATAGAATTACCATTAACAGCACACCTGATATCAACTGCTCTTTTGCAACATATCTTATCTTTCTCCATCTACAAAAAACTAGTAATACTGATACGACAAAGGCATATGCATATATTAAAAGCGAAGGTATAAACCACGTAAAATATAAATTCATTGACTTGAACATAACCAATAAGTACGCAACGACAATGTTAATTTCCATTAATCTATGCCTACTAGCAGTTATACTTGAAACCATGATTTAGCTTCGCTTTATAATTTTAAGTTGTATTATATGGCATCTCGCTGATAGACGCAGATGTCAAATGAACTCCCAAATGGCACGCAACGCTTTTTATAAAGCACTCATGCTGTACCCGTCGGATTTTTAGATGTCTTTCTTATTGTTGTTTTATGTTTATACTCGTTGTTTTCTACAAGCTGGCAACCAGAATTCGATGCATGTGCTGCTATACACCACAACATCGACGAATAATTTCCCAAAGAAGTCTCATGCAGAACAATTCAACGCACAGATTACGTTGCTATTCACTTCGAACATTTCATTCCACAGCCATCTTAAAAGTGGAGGCTCGTCTTGTTGATGAAGTAGAATTTTGCTCATTGTTCGCTGCTATACATAACTGTTGCTTTTTGGTTTGCCATACGAAACTTTGTACTTATTTTAACCACGTACGATTTTTTACCAAACAATATGTCGCTGCAGCAATTTTTTTAATTGTGGACAGCATCCAGGATTCTCTCCACGTCCTCTCCGCTGAGCTGGTGATGCATCGGAAGGCAGATGACCTGCTCCGCGATGCGGTGGGCGACCGGAAGGTTCTCCCTAGTCGCGGACTCCAGCCCTCTGTACGTCGAGAACTCGCTGATCAGGGGATAGAAGTATCTGCGGCCGTAGATGTTCCTTGATTTCAGCTTTTCGTAAAGCTCGTCCCTCGTCATCCCGTACTGCTCCGGGTCCACAAAGATCGGGAAGTAGGAGTAGTTGTGCCGTACACCCGGCATGTCCTCGAAGTACGTGATGCCGGGGACATCCCTAAGGCCCTCGCGGTAGGCAATCGCTACCCTGTGCCTGGCCTCGATGGCTTCGTCCACATGCCTGAGATTTATAAGCCCCACCGCCGAGCGCACCTCGTCCATCTTTCCGTTGATGCCGGGGGCAACTACCGTCGTCTCGCCGGCGAAGCCGAAGTTCTTCAGGTAGTCTATCCGCTGCTTGGTCCTAGCATCGTGCATTATAAGTGCTCCGCCCTCTATCGTGTTGTACACCTTTGTCGCATGAAAGCTGAGGGTCGACATGTCGCCCGCGTTCAGGATGCCCTCCCCGTCCACCTCCACGCCGAAGGCGTGCGCCGCGTCGTAGATGACCCTGAGGCCGTACTTGTCCGCTATGTCCTGAATCCGTTTCGTGTCGCACGGCTTGCCGTAGCAGTGAACAGGCATGATGGCCGTGGTCCGCGGAGTTATCGCAGCCTCGATGCAGTCAGGGTTGATGCCGCAGTTAGACGGGTCGATGTCCACGAACACAGGCTTGATGCCGTTCCACCACAGAGAGTGGGTCGTCGCCACGAAGCTGAAAGGGGTCGTTATGACCTCGCCCGTGATGCGCAGCGCCTGCAGAGCAGTTATCAATGGAAGGGTGCCGTTGGTGAAAAGGCTGACGTAGGGTACCTTCAGGTACTCGCACAGGGCCGCCTCTAGTTCCTTGTGATAGTGTCCGTTGTTGGTGATCCATTTCCGGGACCAGATATCCCGAAGGTACGCGTCGAGTTCGTCCAGGTCCGGAAGGAGCGGGGACGTCACGGTTATCTGAGTGTTGTCCATCGTTTATTTCTTGCTTTTTCTGAGGACTCCGAGTACGGTGTCCCTGATTTCAATGTATTCAGGAAGGCGGAATGCCTCGCACAGACCGGTTACTATCGCTGCGCCCGTGAACAGCTGGGCGAGGAGCATCCATACCGGACGCAGGTCAAGCAGCGCGAGGGCGAAGACGCAGGCGAACATTACTGCTGCTACCCCGAAGGACGGGAGGATGTCCCGTATCTGAGCCCACATGGAGTAGCCGATGAGCTTTCCCGAGTATCTGGAATTGAGCCAGTATGCTATGATGCCTGTTACCAGCGAGCCCCACAGCATCCACTCGATGCTCAGGAAGATTCCAAGCAGCAGCGGGCCTACGGCGATGATCTTCTTAACTATCTCCAGCTTAAGGAAGAGGTCCGACCGCCCCTGCACCTGGAGCATGTTCAGGTTGATGGCGTGCAGAGGGTACAGCGACGCAGCGAAGCAGATTATCTGAAGATAATGGGCGGCCTCCTTCCACTGGGGGCCGATGAGCACCGTCAGCAGAGACTCAGCTACAGCCGACAGGCCGAAAAGCAGCACGAACGACGCCAGCATCGTGGTACGTATGATCTTCCGGTAGCCCTCCTTCATCCGTTCTCTTTCGTCCTGGATGGAGCTCAGCACCGGGTAACTTACCCTCTGAACTATCGACGTCATATTGGACGAGAAGATGTCCGAGAACTGCTTGCCCCTTGTATACTGTCCCAGTGTGGACGTGGAGTAGCACTTGCCTATTACAAGCTGGTAAATCTCCTTCCACACAGTATCGATGAGGCCCGACACCAGCAATTTCCAGCCGAAGCCGAACAGCTCGCGGAACGATGACCATGAAAACTGCCATGTGGGTTTCCATTTGTTGAGTATCCACAGGCAGACCGTGTTGATCAGCTGCCGGCTTATCTGCTGCCCCACCAGGCTCCATACACCCAGGCCGCAGAAGGCCATCGCGAGGCCCACGGCGCCGCTGGCTACCGAGGAGGTCAGCGAGGCCTTCGTCTGAGTCTTGAAGTCCACGCTCTTGACCAGGCGCGTCCTCTGTATCAGTGCCAGCGCGTTGATGACCACTATCACCGACATAACGCGCACAAGCGGCACCAGCTGGGGTTCCTTGAAGAACCGGCTGAAAGGGCCGGCAACCAGTATCATGGCCGCCACCATCACCAGGCTCACCGCAAGGTTGAAGATGAACGCGGTGCTGTAGTCCGTCTCGCCGGCGTCCTTCTTGCGGATCAGGGCGTTCGAGAAGCCGCTGTCAACGATGCTGTTGAACACAGCAACCAGGATCATGATGTAGCCTATCAGGCCGTACTCGTGCGGAGTCAGCAGACGCGCCAAGACAAGGCCCACAAGAAAGGTCACGCCCTGGCTCGACACGCTGTCCACGGCGCTCCAGAAGGTGCCCCGGACGGTTTTTTTCTTCAGAGATTCTGACACTGGTCAGTAAGATTTATAAGTAAAAGCCGGCAGAAATGGGCACATACTTCATATCAAATGCATACAGTGCCTGCCGTGATCTTTGCTGTTACCGGATTTTGCTCTTTTATGACCCAGGCAGCTTATTGCCCTGGATTAACGCTACTGCCATTCGAAGTTTGCTCCCGAATATACGCTTCAGACGTAATTTCCAGCTGATTCAGCCTGCCTTATGATATTTTTCTTTTCGTTCTCAATTGAAAAGTTGCGGTCCGCCTAAGGCAGCGGACATATCAACCGGCGGCCATTTTATGACGCGGCAAGGGCAGCCTGTCTGCATGAGGAAGTCCCTGATGGTACTGCGCATGATATGCGGCTCAATAAGTTCCCAGTATACTTCGTCTGTCTTCCGTATCAGGTCCTGATAGGTCTCGGCGTACACTGCCAGGTCCAGCTACGGACAGTATGATTCGTATTGGTTTTAATCTCTATGCTAAACTAAACTTTGTTTCCAACAGCATTTTTCAGTCTTTCCGGTAAAGTCTCCGGATTACTGCGGGTATCCACCAAATCGATTACCCTCACGACTTCACTCTCTGCATTGCCCTCTATGACATAATAAAGCCTGTAACATTCGTGCACCAATACACTCCGTATCTCATGCTGCTCCAGCCCTTCGACTTCAATACGTTTGTCCAAGCGCGGATTGGATTCTAGTAAGCGACTGTATTCCTTGAATTTACCATTTAATATATTAGCAGAAGACTCACCGAATTTTAACGAACCGTAAAACAGGACATACTTACGCAATGCGAAAACATCTTCTTTCCAGATTACTTCAGCCATGTGAACACCCTCCTCAACTCTTTATCGGCTTCTTCCTCTGTGTATCCTTTCCTCTCACCGACTGCGGTTAGGGAGTGCTGAATCCTTTTGTGTACTGCCTCAGGGGCGCTGTGGGAACGCATCCACTGTTCCATTCTAGGAATCAGTTCTGTACGGGTGGCCGGACCTCCAGTCCTATATATGCGGAGACAGTCCTCCAACTCCATCTGTATATCGGATTCCGTATTTCGTCTGATATTTTTCCTACGGGCTATGTTTGCTGCCTTTAAGCGTTTATCTACTCCATAAACAACTTCCGGCTCTGCCAGCCTCCTGCTCTCATTTTTCTCTTCCTCGTATCCCATGACCTTTGAATTATAGTTTCCACAAAGTTATGTATTTCTACCGAAAGTTCCAAATGAAGTGGAATATTACCATCGTCCGACTTCGCGGAGGATGCGGGTGGTGAGGGAGGCGAGGCGCTTGAAGTGCTCGAGGGTCCTGGCGGGGGCGTTCATGGCGGTGACGCGGGTGCGGATGTCGCGGGCGAGGTCCTCGAGGGGTTTGGAGGCGGCTTCGAGGCGGTCGAGGAGGGTTTCGGAGGTGGCGTCGATGAGCTCGCGCTCGAGGTTGCGGAGGGTGAGGGCGGCGGCGTCCATGTCGCGGCGGTCTGCCTCGGGGAGGGAGGGGTCGAGACGGAGGGTATCGCACTCGGCTATGGCATCGCGGATATCGGTCAGGGTCTGCTGTTCAGACTGCGTCTGCCTGGCGGGCCTATTTATTGCGCCTTTCTCCATTTATATTCTGTCTTCGTAAACTAAATTTTTCTCAATTTTCCAGCATCTCCGATACCTGAGCCGCCAGCTCATTCAGCCTCAGCACCTCTTCCCACAGTTCTTCGTGGACTTCCTTCTTCCCGGCGGCGAAATCAGCGGCCAGCTTGGCGTGGGCATTCTTGAACGAGCGCAGGGCCGAGACGCAGCTGTTGCGTATGTCAGGCAGTTCATCGGCGCGGCGGAGCAGTTCCACGTACAGGCGGTCACTCTCGAAAGGTACTGGTTCTCCGCGGAGTTCCAGGGCGGCCAGATAGGCGGCGTAGTTGTCGCGGAGGCTTTCCCGCTCGTGCCGGATCAGCTCGTTCATCTCATCGCTGCGGAGGATGGCCATCAGGGAGTCGCAGCTTGCGGTCACCAGGGTGTCACCTGCCACGACTATATTGCGGACTGCCCTACCCTGTACGGCCTGCATCACTTCCTCGGCCACGTAGGCCAGCACCCGGCCGGCCATCCGCGCATATCCTGTGGGTATATCCTCGTATCCTGTATCCAGTCTATTGTATCTGTACAGCACCGAATCCACCCGGCTGCCTATCCCCCGTATCTCCGTCCCTATTCCCGTCCATCTGGCCTCGGAACTTACACTGTGCAGGGCCCGGACATAACTGTTGAAGACATCCACATAGCCGGCGGCCTTACGCACCAGGGCCTCGTCATCCATAGATGCCTCGGCCAACGCAGTCACTTCCTCATAACGGGCGGTACCGGAAGAGAGGGAGGCGGCATAGTAGAGCCCGCGTTCCAGACGAAGTTCCGACATCTCGCCGAAGAGTATGGCGGGAGAGCGCGAAACAGTATCGCTGCGGAAAGTCAGCTCCCCTACGGCTTCTATCTGAGCCTTGGACAGCGGAGAGCAACCGGCCGTAACGGCTACGGCCAACAAACTTAATACAAGGAAGTTATATGTAGGACAAATCCTCATTCCATTTACAGCTCCGCCTCCTGAGTCCCATTTTCACAACCTCGGAGGCTGTAAAAATGAATCCCAGCAGGTGGCGTTATCCCGGCGGTGTCAGTCCGCAAAGATAAGTAAATTCGTCAAGAGTCCAGCCTCTCGTAGCGGGAATTTGCACTCTTGTACTCAGGGACGATGCTCTTCATCGCCAGCACTGTGTCGTCCTTCTTCATTCCGAGGGCAGCGACACGCAGGTTCTCAAGCTCCCTGTCAACCTCTGCCATATCATATTCGCGGACCTTGGCCCGGAAAATCTTCTTATGTACGGTAGGCAATGTATTCTCCTCGTCCTTAAGCAGCTCCTCGTAGAGCTTCTCTCCCGGACGGAGTCCTACATATTTTATCTCTATGTCCTTGCCCAGCTGCAGCCCGGCAAGGGAAATCATCTTCTTTGCAAGATCGTCTATCTTCACCGGCTCTCCCATGTCGAAGACGAAGATATCGTTGCCCTCTCCCATTGTTGCGGCCTCCAGAACCAGCGAGCAGGCCTCGGAGATGGTCATGAAATACCGGATGATACGTGGATCCGTGACGGTCACGGGGCCGCCCTTGGCTATCTGCTCCTTGAAGAGAGGTATGACGGAGCCGTTGGATCCCAGCACGTTTCCGAAACGGGTGGTGACGAACTTGGTCTTGCCCGGCGTCCTTCCGGAAGCTATCTCCTTGCCCACGGTCTGGACGTAGATCTCGGCTATGCGCTTGGACGCTCCCATGACATTGGTCGGATTGACGGCCTTGTCGGTGGATATCATCACGAACTTCTCCACATTGTACCGGATGGAGGCGTCCACGACATTCTTGGTGCCGAAGACATTGGCCTGCACGGCCTCCACGGGATTGGACTCCATCAGGGGCACGTGCTTGTATGCTGCGGCGTGGAATACCACGTTCGGGCGGTACTTGTCGAAGAGGGCATCTATGCGGTCCTTGTTGCGTACGTCGGCTATGACGAACTTCTTCTCCACCCTTGGTGCCTGGGAACGGAGCTCCAGCTGCATGTTGTGCATCGGCGTCTCGGCGAAGTCCACCAGTATCAGCTTGCGGATAGGCATGTTGACCAGCTGGCGGCAGAGCTCCCCGCCTATCGAGCCGGCACCTCCCGTGACCACCACCACCTTGTCGGTGAGGAACTCGCGGATCTCGAGGATGCTTATTTTGATCTCGTCGCGGCCCAGCAGGTCCTCTATCTTGATTTCCCTTATCTTGTTGCGGAAGATGCTCTCGTCGAAAGTAGCCAGTGAGGGACGGACCAGAATCTGGATGCGGCGCTCGGAGCAGAACTTGACCAGATTGTCCTGCTCGTTGCGGGCAGCCACATTGCTGGGGAATACTATGGCCGAGATCATGCGGGATGTGACCAGACGGGCAAAGTCCCGCTTGTTGTCTATATGGTAAATCTTATAGCCGCACAGCAGCTTGCTCTTGTCGTGGGTATCGTGGGTGATGAATCCGGCACAGCGGTAGGACGAATGCAGGGTCTTCTCCAGGAAATTGAGGGTATAGACCGAGTCGTCGTCAGTTCCGAAAATAAGGGTGTTCTTGACATAATATTCCGGAGCGGCCGAGAGCGACAGGACGCTGTATATGTTGGTCAGCAGAATACGCACCATTATCAGCAGGAAGAGGGTGAGAATCATATCCAGGACCGCAAAAAGCAGTACCCAGTTGCTGCTGAAGCCTGTCCCTTCCGAATACGATATGAATACGAAAAGTGCGGCGACATCGAGTACTCCCTTGATGATGGAAGCAAACGAAATACGCCACATCTCCCTCATGGTGGTATGACGTACTATTCCCGCATAACTTCTGGTAGTGAAGAAAGATATCAGCGAAATGAGCGCCGAGGCCCCGGCTACGGAGAGATAGCTGCCGGCACTGAGTTGATTGGACGAAAAATAGTCGAACACACCGAGTACAAGAACGGTGGATACTACAGATGTCAGAGTATCAATCAACAATACCCAATACCTGTTGACATAGTGCTTCGCGAAGTATGATACCAGTTTCTCTATTCTCTCGTTCTTCATGTGATTGATTAGGATACTTGTCAATATTTTGCTCTATTGACTTGCAAATATAGTACTTTGCAGCAAATAGAGCAAAATATTTGTAGCAAAACGGAGGGCCTACCGGCTCAGCAGCATCTCGCGATACTTGGGCAGCGGCCACAACTCATCGTCCACAAGCATTTCAAGCTTGTCCGATACCTCGCGGATTTTCTGCATGTAAGGCAGCACCAGCGAGCAGTATGCCTCAGCCCTCTCCGTAACATCGGCTATCTGGTTGGCCCTGCGGCGCTCGTCTATCATGTCATGCACATCCTTGCGCAGGGAATCCACATAGCGGGATATCTTCTCAATCATGCGCAGCTGGGAGGTACACATCTGGCGCATCCTCTCGGCACCGAAAAGGTCCTTCAGGCCCTGGCAATTCTCTATCAGAGTATTCTGGAACTTGATGGCTGTCGGCACGACATGATTGACTATCAGGTCTCCCAGCACACGTGCCTCTATCTGAAGCTTCTTGGTGTAGGTCTCCTGCTGCACTTCATAACGGGCGTAAAGCTCGCGGTCGGACAGAATGCCCTGCGAGGAGAACAGCTCTACAGTTGCCGGCTCGATGAGCGCCTTGTTTGCCTCCGGCACCTCGCCCACAGGACGCAGACCGCGCCTCAAAGCCTCCTCCTGCCATTCCTTGCTGTAGCCATTGCCCTCGAAGCGGATATCCTTGGACTCCAGGACATACTGCCGTATGACATTGAAGATGGCATCATCGTGCTTCTCGCCCGCTGCAATACGCTCGTCCACCAGGGAGCGGAAGCGCACCAGCTGCCGGGCCACCGCCGCGTTAAGCACATACATCGGCGCCGACACATTGACAGAAGAGCCTACAGCCCTGAACTCGAAACGGTTGCCTGTAAAGGCAAAGGGCGAGGTACGGTTGCGGTCCGTATTGTCGGGCAGAATCTCAGGAATGTCGTTGATCACCTTCAGACGGGCCCTTTCTCCGTCCTCTCCCCCGTAGTCGCTCATGTCCTCGATGCTGCGGAGCACCTTGTCCAGAGTAGTGCCCACGAATACGGACATTATCGCGGGAGGGGCCTCATGCCCGCCCAGACGATAGGAATTGCTCAGGGAGGCCACACTGGACATAAGCAGGTGGCTGTGCTCCTGGACAGCCCGGATCACAGAGACGAAAATGCTCAGGAACTGGAGATTGGTCCTCGGAGTACGGCCAGGCGACAGGAGGTTGACTCCCGTGTCGGTGACCAGGGACCAGTTGCAGTGCTTGCCGGAGCCGTTGACTCCGTCGAAGGGCTTCTCGTGGAAGAGCACCTTGAAATGATGCTTCTTGGCCACTTTCCGCATCAGGAGCATGAGGATGAGGTTCTGGTCTATGGCCAGATTGGCCTCACAGTAGAGCGGCGCACACTCGAACTGATTGGGAGCCACCTCGTTGTGACGGGTCTTGAGCAGAATTCCGAGCTTGTATGCATTGACCTCGAAGTCCTTCATGAATGCCATGGTCCTCGAGGGTATGGTGCCGAAATAATGGTCCTCCAGCTGCTGGTCCTTGGCGGCGGTATGCCCCAGCAGGGTACGGTTGCAGATCTGGAGGTCAGGCCTGGCACGGTAGAACGCGTCATCGACCAGGAAGTATTCCTGTTCCGGTCCCAGCATCACATTGACTTTCCTTACGTTACGGTCAAAGAGGTGCACCACGTCCACGGCTGCCCGGTCCAAAGCCCTCAGGGACTTGAGCAAAGGGAGTTTCATGTCAAGGGACTCGCCGGTGTAGGCGACAAATACTGTAGGAATGCAGAGGGTACTGTCCAGGATAAATGCGGGAGAACTCGGATCCCAGGCGGTATAGCCACGGGCCTCGAATGTATTGCGGAGGCCTCCGTTGGGGAAGCTGGAGCCGTCGGACTCCTGCTGCACGAGAGTGTTGCCCTTGAATGTCTCGAAGACATGTCCCTCGGAATCACGGTCGATAAAGGCCTCATGCTTCTCTGCGGTGGAGTCGGTCATGGGGTGGAACCAGTGGGTGTAATGGGTGGCACCCATCTCCACCGCCCAGGTCTTCATGCCGGCGGCTATCTGGTCGGCGAAACGGCGGTCTATGCTCGTTCCCTCACGGATAGAGGACTGTACGTGAGCGTAGGCATCAGGCGAAAGATACTTGCGCATACGCTCCATAGTGAACACATTCTGTCCGAAATACTCGGACACCGGACGGTCCTCCTCGAAGAACCGCTCAGCCCTGTGCGTGGAAAACTCCTGCAGGGTACGTATCCTGAAATTACTCATCCTATTTTTCCTTTATGGTTACTTTATACATTCTGGGCCAATACTTCCCCGTAAGGTACAGGGAACTGTCGGCCGGATTCCACGCAATACCGTTCAGCACATCCACTGCCGTAGTCCGGTATTTTGCATCCAGCAGTCCGCGGCAGTCTACCTTGCCGGTCACCTGCCCCGATACCGGATCGATGATGTATATATCGTCCAGACCATAGACATTTGCCCATATCTTTCCGCCGATATACTCAAGTTCATTGATGAACTGCACCTCGACACCACCGTCCCGGACAGTCAGGGTCCTCTGCTCTATGAACGTGACAGGGTCGCGGAAAGACAGCCTGGAAGAGCCGTCGCTCATGATCAGGGACTTTCCGTCAGTGGTCAGACCCCAGCCCTGCCCCTGATAGGCCAGTTCGGCCAGCTTGGTGAATGAGGCGATATCGTACACCAGGCATTTGCCCTCGTACCATGTAAGGATGTAGGCCCTCCCGTCGAAGACGCAAGAGCCCTCCCCGAATACTTCGGCCGCCAGCACCTCCTGCCTCATCACCTTCCCCGTGGCGGGATCCACCTCGCGGAACGAAGACTCCCCGTACTGGCCGGTACTCTCGTAGAGCCTCCCTTCGTGGAAGAACAGTCCCTGGGTATAGGCCGAGAGGTCATGACGTATCTCTTCCTTGGTGTCAATCACATAACTGACAGCATTGCTCTGAGGGACTGCAGCAGAAGGATAGACTCTGGATGCAAATCCCGTAAAAACGGCGGCAGCCAGGATTGCGGCCGCAGGAACAAGGAACTTCCGGCCGTTCATCGTGAGGAACCTCCCTCATTATGAGAGTCATGGTATTCCATGGCCGCCTTGACGAAGGCCACGAATATAGGTTGGGGATTCTCGGGAGTACTCTTGTACTCGGGATGGAACTGCACTCCTATGAAGAATGGATGCGAGGGTATCTCGACTATCTCGGCCAGTCCGGTCTCGGGATTGTGGCCCGATATACGCATGCCGGCGGCATTGAGACGGTCCGTATATTCGCTGTTGAGCTCGTAGCGGTGGCGGTGACGCTCGCTGATCAGGGGCTTTCCGTAGATACGGTAAGCCAGGGAGTCTTCCTCCAGCTGGCACTTGTAGGCACCCAGACGCATGGTTCCGCCCTTGACGGTGGTGGTCTTCTGGTCCGCCATCAGGTCGATGACGGGGTTGGCGGTGTTGGCCTCCACCTCTGTAGTCATGGCATCGGCCAGATCCAGCACGTTGCGGGCATACTCCACCACTGCCATCTGCATACCGAGACAGATGCCGAAGAAAGGTACTTTCCTCTCACGGGCATAACGGACGGCCTTTATCTTGCCCTCCAGTCCCCTCTCGCCGAAACCGGGAGCGATGAGCACTCCGTCCATGCCGGCGAGCTTCTCCTCCACATTGTCCTCGGTGAGGTACTCGCTGTGGATCGGCACCACCTTCACCTTACAGCGGTTGGCGGCACCAGCGTGGATAAATGACTCCAGGATCGACTTGTAGGCATCCTGCAGCTCGACATACTTGCCGACCAGGGCTACGGTCACATGGGACTTCGGTGCACCCAAGCGGTCCAGGAAGCCTTTCCACGCCTCAAGATCCGGTTCGGCCGTAGTCAGACCGAACTTCTCCAGGACGATCTCATCGAGCTTCTCGTCCCTCATCATAAGGGGTACTCTATATATGGTATCCGCATCGATCGACTCGATGACGGCGTTGGGACGCACGTTGCAGAAAAGGGCCAGCTTCTTGCGCAGCTCCTGCGACAGCTTGTGCTCGGTACGGCAGATAAGTATGTCCGGCTGGACTCCGTCCTGCTGCAGCAGCTTGACTGAGTGCTGGGTGGGCTTGGACTTCAGCTCCTTGGCCGCGCTCAGATAAGGTACCAGAGTCAGATGGATCACCAGGCAGTCCTCATCCGGAAGTTCCCACTGCAGCTGCCTCATCGCCTCGATGAAGGGCAAGGACTCTATGTCTCCGACAGTACCGCCTATCTCGGTGACTATCACGTCATACTGCCCGCTCTTACCCAGCAGCAGCATACGGCGCTTGATCTCATCCGTAATATGGGGAATGATCTGGACAGTCTTGCCCAGATACGCGCCCTGACGCTCCTTGTCGATGACCGTGCGGTATATCTTGCCTGTAGTGACGTTGTTCGCACGGGACGTATAGATATTGAGAAATCTCTCATAATGACCAAGGTCCAGGTCGGTCTCGGCCCCGTCCTCGGTGACAAAGCACTCTCCGTGCTCATAAGGGTTCAGCGTGCCGGGGTCTACGTTGAGATACGGGTCAAACTTCTGGATAGTGACCCGCAGTCCCCTGGACTGAAGCAGCTTGGCTAATGAAGAGGAAATGATGCCTTTTCCAAGTGAGGATACGACACCTCCCGTAACGAAAACATATTTTGCAGACATACGATATTATTTACTTACGGGGGTACAAAGTTAATGCAAAAAAACTATCTTTGCAAGATATTTTTTCAACCTCATCACTGAATGAAAAGTCATACAGTAAGATACAGAATCCAGACCTGTGACGTGGACATTCGTAAGAGCTACAAGGCATTTTCTTTCATGACGCAGGCACAGGAAATAGCCAATTACCACGCCTCCAGCATCGGTTTCGGCTACTCCGACCTCATAAAGGACAATATCGTCTGGGTACTCTCCAGAATGAAGGTCGTCTACCTCCGGTCTCCCAAGTGGGAGGACGAGGTGGAGCTGACCACCTGGCACAAGGGCCGCGAAGGCGTATTCTCCCTCAGGGACTTCGAGGTATCCGGCACAGATGGCGGCGGACCGTTGATTCAGGCTACCAGTTCCTGGCTGCTCATCGACGTAAATACCAGGAGAATGCTGCGCCCCGACCACATTCTGGGTGAAAAGAGCCTCACCACAGCCCTCGACCGCAACGCCATAGCCGAGGCCTGCGGCAAGCTGACAACTCCCTCCGAAGGGATGGAGCTCGTCCGTACGCACGAGGTACTGTACTCCGACATTGACTTCAATGCCCATACCAACAATGCAAAATACATTGAATGGGCTTTCGACACCATTCCCTCCGACGAGCTGCAGAAGAGAGGCGGCATTGACTCCTATCAGATCAACTTCAACCACGAGACCCGCCTGGGCGACCGGGTTGACCTCTACCGCGCCACCACCGCTACCGGAGAATTCTTCGTGGAGGGACGCTGCGGAGACAAACCTGTATTCCAGACTGCCGTATGTCTTAAACCTTAATTGAAATTATCCAGAATTATTAACCGTATTAAAACCTGCAACCGTGAATCTGAACGAACTGACAATATTCACCCCACACTTCTTCCACATCGTAGAGCGAGTGATGATCGTCCTGGCCGTAGTGGTCTTCGTGGCCCTGCAGTACTTCAAGGCAGGCTACGGATACCTCCGTTCCAAGGGCTGGGGACCGATGATAGACAACAAGCTGGGCTGGATTATCATGGAGATTCCCGTGCTGATAGCGTCTCTGCTGATCATCATACCCGCACGCGGCTGGGAGAACATCACGGCCTTCATCCTAGTGTCCTTCCTGCTTGTGCACTACATACAGCGTTCCCTCATCTACCCCTTCCTGATGAGGGGCAAGAGCCGGATACCGGTCTCCGTCGTGCTCATGGGAGCCGTCTTCAACGTGGTGAACGCCTACCTGATCTGCGGCTGGCTCTTCGTCATTGCCCCCGAGGGACACTACACCCCCGAGTGGCTTCTGTCACCGCAGTTCATCATCGGAGCCCTGATATTCATCTTCGGCATGGTGGTCAACCTGCATTCCGACTACATCATACGCCACCTGCGCAAGCCCGGTGACACCAGACACTACATTCCCCGGGGAGGCATGTTCCGCTACGTCTCTTCGGCCAACTACTATGGGGAGATTACCGAGTGGTTCGGCTTCGCGATACTGACCTGGTCCCTGCCGGGAGCCATCTTCTGCATGTGGACTTTCGCCAACCTCGCTCCGAGGGCCAACTCCCTATACGAAAAATACGCCAGGGAATTCGGTGAGGAATTCACCTCACTCAAACGCAAACGACTCATACCTTTTATATATTAGACATGGAATCACTGCTCTTCACTCCGGCCAAGATAGGCCCGATAGAAATCAAGAACCGCGTCATACGCGCCTCTGCATACGAAGGCATGTGCGACGGGCATGTCCCCACGCAACAGCTCAAGGACTACCATACGGCAGTGGCCCGCGGCGGAGTCGGGATGACCTCCGTAGCCTACGCCTCCATCAACAAGAGCGGCCTCTCGTTCCACCGCCAGCTCTGGATGCGTCCCGAGATCATTCCCGGCCTGAGAGACCTGACCGACTCAATACATGCGGCAGGAGCCAAGGCCTGCATACAGCTCGGACACTGCGGCAATATGTCCCACAGGATGTACTGCGGACAGAGACCCGTAGGAGCATCCAGCGGATTCAACCTCTACTCCCCTACCTTCGTACACGGTCTGCGCGAGGACGAGATACTGCAGATAGTCAAGGACTTCGGCAATGCAGTGCGCATCGCCAAAGACGGAGGATTCGATGCCGTCGAGATACATGCCGGCCACGGCTATCTCATCTCGCAGTTCCTCTCGCCCTACACCAACCACCGCCGCGACGGCTACGGCGGCCCGCTGGAGAACCGTATGAAATTCATGGACATGGTCATGGAGGAAGTGATGAAAGCGGCCGGAGACGATATAGCGGTGCTGGTCAAGACCAATACCCGCGACGGGTTCAAGGGCGGTCTGGAAGTGGAGGACTGCATCAAGGTGGCCAGGCGCCTGGAGCAGGACGGAGCCCAGTGCCTCGTACTCAGCGGCGGATTCGTCAGCAAAGCCCCGATGTACGTCATGCGCGGAGCCATGCCTATCAGCGTACTGACAGGCTACATGCCCTGGAGGCTGTGGTGGCTCAAGCTGGGCGTCAACCTCTTCGGCAAGATGATGATAAAGGACGAGCCCTTCAAGGAGGCATTCTTCTTCGATGACTCCATACTGTTCCGCAGGGAGCTGAAGCTGCCTCTGGCCTTCGTCGGAGGAGTCAACTCCATGGCTACCATCGACAGAGTCCTCAACGCCGGATTCGAGTTCGTGGAAATGGCCCGTCCGCTGGTATACGATAC
>CALVDH010000012.1 GCA_944326235.1 uncultured Bacteroidales bacterium
CTCGAGCACTACATGGTCGGCCTGGACGCAGGTGTGACATTCAACGACAGCGGTGCCCCTTGGCAGGATGACCGCACCATGCTCACTGCCACGGATGCCCGTGCGCTGGTGTACGTGGGTTTCAGATTCTAAATTTACCTCGAATGGAGAAAAGCATCCTCGCAGCGGCAACGGTAAGTGCTGCAGCACCTGCTTTTTGTAAAAGGCCGATAAATAAGAACTTACAAAAGTAACGAGAGCTTTTCGTACACCCCGAAGTGTCCGAAAAGAACACGTTGAAAATAGAACGTATTGATAATGAGGTGATTGTGATTTTATGCCGTGTATCTGCTTACCGTTGTCTGAAATCAATAAACAAGAGCGGCTTGCGGCATGTTCGGAGCGAAGCGACCAAGCCTCCCCTCAGGTCAGGGGAGGTCTGGAGGGGGTAGAAAATAGCCCGCAGCAACGCTGCAGGCTTTTTTAGTGCGGAGGCGGAGGGATTCGAACCCCCGGAACGTTGCCGTTCAACAGTTTTCAAGACTGCCGCCATCGACCACTCGGCCACACCTCCATGTCCCTTCATTTCTGAATCGGGCGGCAAAGATAGGAATTATTTCCAAACGAGCAAAATTATCTTCGTCCGACGTCCGGGAGGTCTCTGGGCCCCGGACTCTTATCATCGTATTTGATGTAGAAGGTCCTTACCGCCGTGGAGTCAGAGTCATTGTCTGTTATCGTCAGACTTTTCAAACTGAACTGTCTGATAGCGTCAGTGACATCCGTGACTATCCCCATCTCGACAGCATCGGCCAATTCGAGATGAATGGTAAATGACTGCCAGGAGTCGGGAACGAACTCGTTGCTTATCCAGCCGATATCGCCGAGGTCACGCTGTTCTCCGTTTACAGTGCAGGAATACTCTCCGTCCTGTTTTGTTATGGCGATGTGAATGACTGAATCTTTCTGGATAGCATCGTCAGGTGCGGGCTGCCCGCTCACGGGGTCTGAGATGCCGGAAGCATAGGGCGGAAGTGTCTGATCCTTGGTCCCGCAGCCGAACGCGAGGAAGGTGGCGGTGAGCAGCGGGAGGGCGGCGGCCAGCCTCAGTGAGGCGTAGCGGCCGAGTCGTGTCTTTGTCATCATAATAAACCGTTTTTTTGTGAGTGAGTGATTCAACCCGCTGGATATATCCGGATTATAACCAAAGAGTTGCTTGAAGATGGCTGTTCTATATAGAGTCAGGTCATTTCCTTCGTTGAGAACGTCGCGGTCGGCCTCCCATTCCTGCACCTCCTTCAGGTCCTTCTCGGCTATCCACAGGAAAGGGTTGAACCACAGCAGGCTGCGCAGGACGGAGAGGACGAGCCTCTCGTAGGAATGCCGGTGCCGGACGTGGCTGACCTCGTGGGAGAGAATCATCCGGCGCTCGGAGGGGCTGTAGTTGAAGCCCATGTAAACCGTCCGCAGGAATGAGAACGGGGTCCGTATCTTCCCGCTCTCGGCTAAAGTCCAGCCCTCCATGCGGGTCAGTCGGGCTCCCCGGCGCAGGCGGCGTATCCGTATGACATTCAGGCCTATCAGGACAATAGAGGCTGCGGCGGTCACTCCATAGGCGGCAGCGGCCGTTTTCAGGACAATGGCCTTCGCGGAGGTTTTCCGGGAGGTGGCGGCATCCTCTGCCGTGGCCCCGCCGTAGCCTCCGTCCTCCGGGAGCAGGCTCCCCCGGAATTCGTGGAGTACGGCCTTCTCCTTTGCTGCGGGCTCCGGGGCGGGGGAGTACAGCGGCACGTCGAGGGCGGGGATGAGGGCTGCGAGCAGCATTGTCCCGACGATGTATGCCCGGCACAGCCTGTAGCCGACCTTTCCTGCCAGCAGCCACCGGTACAGGACCAGGAACAAGCCGCTGCAGATCAGTACCTCTATTATGTATTCGACTGTCTTCATGTTTTTTATTTGCCTGAGTTGAGGATCCTTAGGATCTCGTCGGTCTCCTCCACCGAGATGGACTTCTGCGAGGAGAAGAAGTTGACCATCCGGCTGACTGATCCGTCGAAGAAGTTGTTCAGTACCGTGCGCATGTATGTGCCTGTGTACTCTTCCTTCGCCACGAGCGGAAAGTATTCGTAGGTCCGTCCGTAGGCCTTGTGCGAGACGAAGCCCTTGCTTTCCAGTATCCGTACGATGGTCGATACCGTGTTGTACGCCGGCCGCGGCTCGGGCATCTCCTCTAAGATATCGTGTACCAGCACCTTCCCCTTCTTCCAGATTACCTGCATTATCTCGAGCTCTGCGCGTGTGAGCTCCTGCCGTTCTTCCTTGACTATTTTTGCCATGATGTGTGTAGTTTCTGTTTCTGACCACAAAGCTATAACTAAATTTTTAAATATACAACTAAATATTTAGTTAATTCCGTCGCCGGAGCCTGTGATGTATGAAATTTTGACAATTTCAAAAAATCATACACCGGAATGTATGAAATGTGTACAATTAAGATGGATGTAGAATGTGATAAGATATTGTAAAAGAGCAAGTTATAAATATTGGCACGATTTTGGTTATAAGAGTGGGCAAACAAAAATGTAAAATGTTTAAATACTATAACCAATGAAATCGTTCCTCAACTTCATCCGCAAGAACGGGCTCTATGCCTTTATCAACCTTTTCGGTCTGACGGTCTCCCTGGCCTTCGTGCTGCTGCTGGCAGTGTTCGTGAGCCGGCAGCTGACCACCGACGCGTTCCAGAAGAATGCCGACCGCATCTATCTCTATGCCAATGAGAATTTTATCGGCAGCGCGTACTATTTCCAGAAGCACATGCTGGACCATTTTCCTGAGGTGGAGAAGGCTACCTCCTATCTCTCGGCCTCCGGTATGTCCGGCCTCGGAGAACTGACTGTCGCGGGCAGCACCACGGCTGTGACGGCTCAGACCTCATACGCCGACAGTTCCTTCTTCGATATGTTCTCATTCCCTCTGCTCAGCGGCTCCGTCGAGGCGTGGAAGGCATCGGACCGAAGCGCGGTCATCAGCCGGAGCTTTGCCGACGCGCATTTTCCCGGCAGGGACCCGGTCGGTCAGACGTTGACCTACAATGTCCTGGGCGAGGATGAGGGATACACGTTTACGATAGCGGCGGTGATGGAGGATATCGACCATTCGGTCATCAAGTACTGCGACGTGATGTGCCGGGCCGATTTCATGACGGAACTCAACAGTGCCAACGACGAGGAGATGAGCAACACGGGTATGTTCGACACCTTCATCATGACCTGGCCGAACTCCGATATACAGGCTAAGATACCGGAGATCAGGGACTACTTAGGAGAAGTGTGGTGGGCTTACTCGGAGAATATGGTGGACAAGGTCTTCTTCATTCCCCTCAGGGACGTATATTTCTTCGATGAGTCCCAGTCCTTTACGGGCAATATCAATCAGGGCGACAGTCAGCTGGTAAGGATTCTGCTGGCCGCCTGCATCATCCTGATGCTGTTCGCCGTGCTCAACTATATCAACCTGACCGTGGCCCAGTCGGGACGCCGCGCCAAGGAGATGGCCACCCGCCGGCTGCTCGGAGAGAGCAGGGCAGGGGTGATATGGAGGATGATAGCGGAGGCCACTGTATTTGCAGCCGTATCGACGGTGCTGGCGGTGCTGATAGCCGAGGCCCTGGCCCCGTACGCCTCCCGGTTGCTCGGTTATGAGTTCTCGGTACTGGCGGAGATTACCCTGCCCATAGCCCTGCTTATTGTCATAGGAATAGCTCTCATAGGCTTCCTCTCGGGCATTATCCCCGCGCTGACGATTTCCAGGGCAAAGCCTATCGACATCGTGCGCGGCTCGTTCAACCTGCAGATCCGTTCGTGGTTCGGCAAGGCGCTGATAGTCATCCAGCAGGTGGTGGCGGTGGCCATGATAGCCGTGTCCCTGATGATGTTCTTCCAGATAAGGGCGATGATCCACGCTCCGCTGGGGTACAATACCGAGGACATCCTCGACGTGTCCAGCGAGGTCTTTACTTCAGGGGCGCAGATAAGGGAGTTCCGGGATGCCGTGGAGGCCCTGCCCTTCGTGGAGGCCGTGGGTTTCGGAGAGGGTACTCCGCTGTACGGCACCAATAACTATACCCGTTACTATCAAGGCGGTCTGCTCGGTTTTCAGCTGATACGCGGCGATGCGGAGTATTTCGACATTCTGGGTCTGAGGCTGAAGTCGGACAATCACCTGGCGGACAAGTCGGCCTGGTACTGGAATGAATACGCCTTCAAGGAGGCCGGCCTGCCTGAGACCGCTGCGGAATGTACTTTCGGAAATGAGAAATACGGCTATGAGACGGAACCTGTGGCAGGAGTCTACTACGACTTCAAGATCAGGCCTCTGCTCTACGACCAGTCGGCGGCCCAGATCTACAGGTACGATGTCTATCCGGAGAACCGCACTCCCTGGAACGTCATTATCAAGATTGCCGGCGACCATGCCGCGGCTTACGACCGCATAGCCGAAGTCTACAGCCGCATCAGGCCGGACGGTGCTTTCGACGCCTCCTACATCGAGGACCAGATAGAGGCTACATTCACCCAGTATATCCAGCTGCAGAAGATAATCATCATCTTCACCGTGATAGCGATATTCGTCTCGTCCCTCGGCCTGTTCGCCATGAGTACCTACTACATCCGGGCCCGCAGCCGCAACATCGCCGTGGAGAAGGTCTTCGGTGCCGACAAGGGCCTCATCCTGCGGCAGATCGCCTCGTCCTACCTGCTGCTCTCGCTGATTGCCTTTGTCGTCTCCGTTCCCGTCAGCTGGCTGCTCACCGACGCATGGCTCAGCCAGTTCTCCTACACCGCCGCTCCATGGCTCCAGTGGGTTCTCATCCTAGCTTCCGGAGTCCTCTCCTGCGCCATTGCCTTCCTCACGATTCTCTACCAGAGCATTGTCGCCATCAATACAGCTCCAGTCATCGCGCTGCGCAAGGAGGACTGATTACTTTTTCCGCTTGACGGTATTTGTGAGTTCTCTCACTTCTTCGGGAGGGATCGTATGACAGAGGTTGTCGAAATTTTCGATAACCTCTGTTGTTTAAGGTCGAATTTTTCGACCTTAAATTGTTTTTCCGTCAGTAGTGATAGGATAATAGTTTAAGTTTCCCTACTCCTTCCGAATGAGTCAGATACTTGCCGAAGGAATTACAGCCAGCGGAGGATACGCGCGGGATTGCCGGCGCAGATGGTGTGTGGCGGGACGCTGCGGGTGACGACGCTGCCGGCTCCGATGACGGAGCCCTCGCCGATGGTGACGCCGGGGAGGACGGTGACATTGCCGCCGAGCCAGACATTGTCCCCGATGGTGATGGGGAGGGCCTTCTCGATGCCCTTGTTGCGCTCCTGCGCGTCGAGGGGGTGGACGGCGGTGAGCAGGCTGCAGCCCGGACCTATGAAGACGTGGGAGCCGATGGTGACGGGGGCCTCGTCGAGTACGGTCAGGTTGAAATTGATATAGGTATCGTCACCTATGGATATCTGGGTGCCGTAGTCGCATAAGAAGGGGGAGAGGATGGTGACCCCGCGTCCCATGTGGCCTATGAGAGAGCGCAGGAGAGTGTCGCGGGCATCAGTGTCTCTGGGATGCAGCCGGTTGAGCTCATATATCTTGTCGCGGCAGGCGTACAGTTCGGAAAGCAGTTCGGAGTCGGATGCGGCATCGTACAATTCGCCGCCGAGCATTTTCTCCTTCTCAGTCATAATTTCGTATTCATTGTCGGTTAATAGCTTGTACAAAATTACTATCTTTGCCATCACGAAACAAACAAATAACAACAGATATGGAATTCAAATACCAGGAACTTTTCCAGATGGGTGAGGATAATACCAAGTATCATCTTGTCACCAAGGACTATGTGTCCACCGCCCAGTTTGAGGGCGAGGAGATTCTGAAAGTCGATCCCGAGGGTCTGCGCCTCATTGCCCGCCAGGCTTTCCACGACGTGGCCTTCATGCTCCGTCCCGAGCACAACGAGATGGTTGCCAAGATTCTCAACGATCCCGAGGCAAGCACCAATGACAAGTCGGTTGCCCTGACCATGCTGCTCAATGCCGACGTGGCCAAGAATCAGAAACTGCCTTTCTGCCAGGATACCGGCACCGCTATCGTGGTGGCCAAGAAGGGCCGCAAGGTGTGGGTGGACAAGACCGCCGACGGTTCCCGCATCAGCGACGAGGAGGCTCTCCAGCACGGAGTCTACGATACCTATACCACTGACAATCTCCGTTATTCCCAGACCATTCCCCTGGACATGTACAAGGAGAAGAACTCCGGCAACAACCTCCCTGCACAGGTGGACATCTATGCCACCGAGGGCGGAGAGTACAAGTTCCTGTTCATAGCCAAGGGCGGCGGTTCGGCCAACAAGACCTTTCTCTTCCAGGAAACCAAGGCCCTGCTCAACCCCGAGAAGCTCGAGAGTTTCCTGATCGAGAAGATGAAGACCCTCGGTACTGCGGCCTGCCCTCCTTATCATATCGCATTCGTCATAGGCGGCTCCTCGGCTGAGACCAATCTCAAGACCGTAAAGCTCGCCTCCGCCAAGTATTACGACAACCTGCCTACCACCGGTGACGAGCTCGGCCGCGCATTCCGCGACATCGAGCTGGAGCAGAAGCTCTTCAAGGCTGCCTGCAACATCGGGCTCGGAGCCCAGTTCGGCGGTAAGTACTTCGCCCATGATATCCGCGTGATCCGTCTGCCACGTCACGGTGCGTCCTGCCCTGTCGGCCTCGGAGTATCCTGCAGCGCGGACCGCAACATCAAGGGTAAGATCAATAAGGACGGTATCTGGCTCGAAACTCTGGACAACAATCCTATCCGTCTCGTACCCGAAAACCTCCGCGACGGTTTCGCCAAGCATTCCAACGGTGTGCGCATCAACCTGAACCGTCCGATGAAGGAAGTTCTGGCCGATCTGTCCAAGTATCCGGTATCGACCTTCCTCCTGCTCGACGGTACGATCATCGTGGGCCGCGACATCGCCCATGCAAAACTGAAAGAGCGCATCGAGCGCGGCGAAGGTCTGCCCCAGTACATGAAGGAGCATCCGATCTACTATGCAGGTCCCGCCAAGACCCCTGAAGGAATGCCTTCCGGCAGTTTCGGACCCACTACGGCCGGCCGTATGGACAGCTACGTGGACCTCTTCCAGGAGAACGGCGGCAGCATGATCATGATCGCCAAGGGCAACCGCAGCCAGCAGGTGACCGATGCCTGCAAGAAGCACGGCGGCTTCTACCTCGGCAGCATAGGCGGCCCTGCAGCCATCCTGGCCCAGAACAATATCAAGAAAGTAGAGCTCCTCGAGTATCCCGAGCTCGGAATGGAGGCTATCTGGAAGATCGAGGTAGTCGACTTCCCCGCCTTCATCCTCGTGGACGACAAGGGCAACGACTTCTTCAAGACTGTCCTCAAATAGGGAGGCCGTCAGGAATTTTAAGGAAAATGGCCCGGTCCTGCAAGTTCTGCGGACCGGGCCTTTTCATGCTCATTTCTTAGTCTTGAAAGACAATATGTGAACAGTGACTCCGGCGGCAATGGCGGCCAGCAGAACTCGCAGCCACAGCTGGTGGACCAGGAAGATACTCAGGGCAATGGTCAGCCACAGGGTCGTGACCGAGACGGCCTTCACCCTCCGGGAGATGCACTTGTGCTCCTGGAAGTCCCTTATGTAAGGCCCCAGCTTAGGATGCGCCATCAGCCAGGCATGCAGCCGCGGCGCCCCCTTCATCCAGCACCACGCCGTCAGCAGCAGGAACGGAGTGGTCGGCAGCACCGGCAGGAACATCCCCGCCACTCCCAGTCCCAGCGACACGGCACCCAATATGATCAGCAGATAATTCATGACTCTAATTCATGCCCCAAAAGTAACAAAAATCATTTGTCCGCCTCTCCCCGGCCACATTATCCGTCTCCCTTTCCACAACGGCAGCAAAACCCGCGATTCGGTGCCGTTGCGGAAGCCGCTTTCCCCATGCACCCTCTCTACAGCCCCTGTACGGCATCTTTCCTCCGTCTCCCTTTTCCACAACGGCAGCAAAACCCACGTTTCGGTGCCGTTGCGGAAGCCGCTTTCCCCATGTACCCTCTCCACAGACCCCTGTGCGGCATCTTCCCTCCGCCTCCCCTTTCCACAACGGCAGCAAAACCCACGATTCTGTGCCGTTGCGGAGGCCGCTTTCCCCATGCACCCTCTCTACAGCCCCTGTACGGCATCTTCCCTCCGTCTCCCTTTTCCACAACGGCAGCAAAACCCGCGTTTCGGTGCCGTTGCGGAGGCCGCTTTCCCCATGCACCCTCTCTACAGGCCCCTGTGCGGCATCTTCCTTCCATTCCCTTTTCCACAACGGCAGCAAAACCCACGTTTCGGTGCCGTTGCGGAGGCCGCTTTCCCCATGCACCCTCTCTACAGGCCCCTGTGCGGCATCTTCCTTCCATTCCCTTTTCCACAACGGCAGCAAAACCCACGATTCGGTGCCGTTGCGGAAGCCGCTTTCCCCATGTACCCTCTCTACAGCCCATGTACGGCATCTTCCCTCCGCCTCCCTTTTCCACAACGGCAGTAAAATCCACGATTCGGTGCCGTTGTGGAAGCCACCGTCAATCTGTAATGGGTGTTATTTCGCTAAACAGCATAAACTAAGAGCGTTATGCCGCTCGCGGGAATTACAGATACAGGGGTACACCTCACTGTCTGTTTTGTCGTGATGGGCGTATGTGTCTGCTATATCGGCATTTATGTGCATCGTTACAAAACAGACTCAGTAGAGAAAATTCAAGATGGATTGTATACCCCGTCCTGCAGCATACTCAGAAGTGGATTCCGAGAAACAGTTGCATTCCTATCTCTTCAGTCTGTAATTGTTAATATTAGAACAAATTGCTATAATTCAGCGAGTTATATATAGTACATAGATTACAGACACTGATGGCTTTGTATGTTGACGTTGGAAGCCTGACGTTGGAAGCCTGACGTTGGAAGCCTGACGCTGCGTATCAGTAGTTAGTAGTTGAGGCCGAACCGCCAGAGCGGAAGGATGTTGCCGGAGGAGAACTCGATGCCGTCCTTGACGATGTAGCCTTCTTCGGTGGAGGCTGCCGGTAAAATTGCACTTGTGAAGTGCAAAAATGTGAAAAATTTGCACTTACGAAGTGCAAATTAGAAATTTCTCCTACGGCCGAGGATGTAGTAGAGGGCGATGGTGCCAGTGGTGAGGGCCTCGGAGACGGCCATGGCGAGCCAGATGCCGGCGTCGCCGAGCAGGCGGGGCATGATGATGAAGCTCGGGACGATGAAGACGAGGCCGCGCAGGCAGGCGAATAGCATGGCGGGCTTCATCTTCTCGAGGCTCTGGAGGAGGCCGATGGATGCTACGTTGGTGACGTAGAAGATGTAGCCGAGGGCGAAGAGGGGCAGGCCGTCGATGGCGATGCGGGCGGCGTTGCCCTCCTGGCCGATGAACAGGCCAACGAGGGGGCCGGGCAGGAGCACGAAGAGCATCATGCCGACGAAGCCGCAGATGACGGCGGTGATTATCGACAGGCGGCTGACGGACAGGACGCGGTCCATCTTGCCGGCTCCGTAGTTGAAGCTGACTATCGGTTGGGCGGACTGGGCCACGGCGTTGCCGAACATGAAGACGAAGGGGGTGTAGTAGCAGGCTACACCGAAGGCGCCCACGCCGTCGTCACCGAGGTAGCGCATGAAGACCTGGTTGCCCATGAACATGAGGACTGCGATGGTGGCTTCGCCGAGCAGGGCGGGGGAGCCTATCTTGCACTGGTAGCCGATGTTGCGCATGCTCAGGCGCATGCTCTTGCGGCTCATTTTCAACTTGATAAGACGGACGATACGAGCCCGGAAAAGCAGATAGCCGATGCCCATGCACCCGCCCACGACGATGCTGATGCCGGTGGCTATGGCCGCGCCCTTGACTCCCATGCCGAGGGGGAAGATGAAGAGCCAGTCAAGCACGGTGTTGATGATGGCGGTGATGACCGAGCACCACATGGCGTACTGCGGCGCTCCGTCCAGACGGATGATGAAGAGCGATACCGAGAGCCACATCTGGAAGGGCAGGGCCGGGACTATCCACAGCAGGTAGTCCAGTACGAGGGGCATCAGGTGCTCCGAGGAGCCAAGCATCCGGGCCGTGGTCTCCGGGAATGTCATGATGAGTCCGGCGACCAGAACGGCCACGATGGTAACGAAGAGTATGGCCTGGGTGACATTGAGCCGGGCGGCCTTGACCTTCCCCCTGGCCAGGTGTATCGACGCCACTACGGAACTGCCGGCTCCGGCCATCAGACCGAGACCGGTGAATATCATCCATACGGGCACGCAGATATTGACGGCGGCGATACCGTCGCTGCCTACTCCGTGGCCTATGAAGATGCCGTCGATGGCCGTGACCGCCGACATGCTCACCATCCCCAGCAGTGTGGTTACGAAATACTTACCGAACAGGGACGGGATGTTTACTGTTCCGAAATCAATAGCATCGCGCTGCATAAATCAGATATTATATCCATTCAGCAGCGCGAAGTTGGGCCAAATATTCCGAATTACCAAATCATTTCAGCATCCCGATCTCGTATTCCCTGATTCCAGTCCACCGGAGGATGTCCTCTACGGATATGCCGGAGGCTGCCATGCGGCGGGCGCTGTCTCTCTGCTGTTGCTGGACTCCGGCGATGATGCCTGTATTGACACCTTCCCTGTACCAGCGGGCGAAGCCCTCCTCGAAGCCTTTGCAGCGTCCGCGCCCGTAACTCTCCTGCATGATGCCGTGGACTGCTGCCCGGACGGCCTTCGCAGACTGTACGGACCGGGTGTAATCCAGCATTTCCTCCTCTGAGTATGCGGAACTGTCCAGCAGCCTGACAGCCTTGCCGATCAGGGGATGTGCAGGCAGCTCCGGGGCAATCTCCGTAGCGTCGCCGCCACATTCTTTGAGGAAACGCAGCCACAGTTCTTCTGTTGTGGGGGGAAGTGCTCCTTCATTTTTGAAACGTGGAAGTTCAATGATTGTCACGTGCAGTCCGCCTTCAGGACCGGCAGCCTCCTCCATCTCCTGACGGTATTCCCGGCTGTCGGGAATATCGTCATCCACGATAATCAGCGAGTATACCGGAATCTGCGGGTCCGGCCCTTCTCCTGTGTATTGCGGGACACAGGCTCCTGCGGCCTCCGTCAGTATCTGCTTCCGGCTTGTCCAGGTGTATATAATGCGTGTGTCAATGATAACCGTACTGCCTCTGCCGTTCATGCAGTGTGTCCTGAGAGTGGTGCAGAATGGGGACCGGTGGATTTCAGGTAATGGATCCTTCAGGATTTCCACGATGCGGTCTTCCTCCTGTCTGAAGGGAAGCAGCGCGTTCAGTAGACTTGTCAACAATTCAGGATTCTGCCCGAAAACTCTCCTGAAAGTAATGTACGCTTTCGGGTCCAGATTCGTAACACGATTCATAAGTTTTTGGTTTTAGCAGTTAGTTAACAAAAGAGTTGCAAAGATAGTAAAAAATATCCCGGAAAACCTTGCAGGCTTCCGGGATGTTTGTTCCGCTTACAGATGGAGGCGGGCTCAGAGCTTGCGCTTGATCTCTACGATCTGGTAAGCCTCTATGGTGTCGCCGACCTTGATGTCGTTGTATCCGTCGATGTTCAGACCGCAGTCCAGACCGGCTGCGACTTCCTTGACGTCGTCCTTGAAGCGCTTGAGAGAGCCCAGAGTTCCGGTGTAGACCACGATGCCGTCGCGGATGACACGGACCTTGGAACTGCGGGTAATCTTGCCCTCCTTGACCATACATCCGGCGATGGTGCCGACCTTGGATATCTTGAAGGTCTCGCGAACCTCGGCGGTGGCGGTGACTTCCTCCTTCTCCTCAGGAGCGAGCATACCCTCGATACCGCTTTTGACTTCGTTGATGGCGTCGTAGATGACGGAGTAGAGTCGGATTTCGATTTCCTCTTTCTCGGCCAGGCGGCGGGCATTGGCCGAAGGCCTTACCTGGAAACCGATGATGATGGCGTTGGATGCGGCAGCCAGCAGGACGTCGGACTCGGAGATGGCTCCCACTGCCTTGTGGATCACGTCCACGTGAATCTCGTCGGTGGAGAGCTTGATGAGGGAGTCGGACAGGGCCTCGATGGAGCCGTCCACGTCTCCCTTGACGATGATGTTGAGTTCCTGGAAGTTGCCTATCGCGATGCGGCGGCCGATCTCCTCGAGGGTGATGTGCTTCTGGGTCCTCAGGCCCTGGATGCGGAGCAGCTGCTCGCGCTTGTTGGCCAGGTCCTTGGCCTCGCGCTCGTCCTCCATGACGTTGAATACCTCGCCGGCGGTCGGAGCTCCGTTGAGTCCGAGTACCGATACAGGAGTGGAGGGGTCGGCCTCGTCGACTTTCTGGCCGCGCTCGTTGAACATGGCCTTGACCCTGCCGTAGAAGCTGCCGCTGAGCATGATGTCTCCCACATGGAGAGTGCCGTTCTGCACCAGTACTGTGGCCAGGTAGCCGCGCCCCTTGTCCAGGGAGGACTCGATGACGGTACCCTTGGCGCGGCGCCTGGGGTTGGCCTTGAGCTCGAGGAGGTCAGCCTCCAGGAGGACTTTCTCGAGGAGCTTGTCCACGTTTACGCCCTTCTTGGCCGATATCTCCTGGCACTGGTACTTGCCGCCCCAGTCCTCCACGAGGATGTTCATGTTGGCGAGCTGCTCGCGGATACGGTCGGGGTTGGCGCCGGGCTTGTCTATCTTGTTGATGGCAAATATCATGGGAACACCTGCCGCCTGGGCGTGGTTGATGGCCTCCACGGTCTGGGGCATGATGGCGTCGTCGGCGGCGATGATGATGATTACCAGGTCGGTGATCTTGGCGCCGCGGGCACGCATGGCGGTAAAGGCCTCGTGACCGGGGGTGTCGAGGAAGGTGATGCGGCGGCCGTCGGGGAGCTTGACATTGTAGGCTCCGATGTGCTGGGTGATGCCGCCGGCCTCACCGGCGATGACGTTGGACTTGCGGATGTAGTCCAGCAGAGAGGTCTTACCGTGGTCCACATGACCCATGACGGTGATGATGGGCGGACGCTCGACCAGGTCTGCGGGATCATCGGCCTCTTCCTGAATCTCGTTCTCGTCATCCGCAGTGACGAACTGGACCTCATAACCGAACTCCTCGGCTACGAGCACCAGGGCGTCGGCGTCCAGGCGCTGGTTGATGGATACCATCAGTCCCAGGTTCATGCAGGCCTCGATGACCTTGGTGACGGGGAGATTCATCATGACGGCCAGCTCGTTGACAGTCACGAACTCGGTCATCTTGAGTATTCTGCTCTCCATCTGCTCCATCTCGCGGGCCTCCTCCATCTTCTGGGAGATGAGCTCGCGTTTCTCTCTCTTGTGCTTGGAACTCTTGGTCTTGCCCTTGCCCTCGGTCATGCGGGCGTATGTCTCTTTGATCTGCTTCTGGATCAGGTCCTCGTCTATCTCGACGCGTACGGGTTTGGGTTTCTCCTTATTGCGGTTCTTCTTGCTGCGGGAGGAGTCGGAGTCTTTCTTTCCGCCCTTTTTCTGACCGGAACCTGCATCGGCCTTGGTGATGTCCACTTTCTCGCCCTTGACTATGCGCTCGCGCTTGCGGTGGCCGCTCTTCTCGGAGGGAGAATGTTTTTTCTCGAAGGCAGAGAGGTCTATCTTGCCGCTGATCACAGGACCTGCGAGCTTCTCCACCCTGGTCTCAATATGCTCCACGGTCTCGCGGTGCGGCTGCTCCGCGGGTGTCTCCTGGGCGGTCTGCCTGGGGGCAGGAGCCGGAGCCGGAGCGGGTTTGGCCGGTGCCGGCTGCTTGGGAGCGGGAGCCGGTTTCTTGTTGAGGTCTATCTTGCCCAGAATCTTGAGTCCGGAATGATCCTGACGGCGGTCTTCCGCGGTCTTTCTGACGGGCTCGGCGGCTTCGGGCTTTAAGGCAGGTTCCTCCGGCACGGGAACGGCTTCGGGCTTCTGCTCCACGGGAGCGGGCTGTGCGGCTGCGGCCTCCTGTGCCGTCTCACGGACCGGTGCTGTCTCCTGGACAGGTTCCTGAACAGGAACGGCCTCGGCCGGCTTCTCATCTGACTGAGGACTCTCGGCCTTTTTCTCCACATTGGCGGGCTCAGGTGTGGAGGGATGGTCGATGGTCGTAGTCTTGATGATTACCTCGTCTCCGAACTGCTCTTCCTCGGGTTCCGGCCTGGAACTCTCTTTCTTGGTTATTTCCTTGACCTTGATGGCAATTTTCCTGGATTCTTCCTTGATGAGCTGCTCCTTCGCATATTCTTTCCTGACCAGCTCGTATTCTTCCCCGCTTATCTGGGCTCCTGGATTGGACTCCACCTCATAGCCCTTCTTGCTGAGAAATTCCACCAATGTCCCTAATCCGATGTTGAATTCTTTGAGTACTTTGTTGATTCTGATTTTTTCTTGTCCCGCCATATATTATCAATTTAGTTAATAACTCGTTTTCTCTATTATTCGAACTCCGCGCGGAGTATCTTCTGAACCTCCTGCACTGTCTCCTCCTCGAGGTCGGCCCTGTGGCATATCTCGTCCACGGGAAGCGCGAGCACGCTCTTGGCAGTGTCGCAGCCGATACCCTTGAGGGCGTCGATGATCCACTGCTCGATCTCGTCATTGAACTCGTCGAGCATCACGTCCTCCTCATCCTCACCGGCCTCGTTCTCGCGGAAGACGTCTATCTCGTAGCCTGCGAGCTGACCGGCCAGCTTGATGTTGCTTCCGCCCTTGCCGATGGCCAGGGATACTTCGGAAGGACTGAGGTTGACACGTATGTGCTTGGTTTCCTCGTCAATCGACATGGAGGATATCTTCGCGGGGCTCAGTGCCCTCTGGATGAGCAGCTGGGTGTTGGAGGTCCAGTTGATGATGTCGATGTTCTCGTTGCGCAGCTCGCGGACGATGCTGTGGATACGCGAGCCCTTGACACCGACGCATGCTCCTACGGGGTCGATGCGCTCGTCGTAGGACTCCACCGCCACCTTGGCCCTGTCACCGGGAATGCGGACTACCTTCTTGATGGTGATCAGACCGTCGAATATCTCGGGCACCTCCTGCTCGAAAAGTCTCTCGAGGAAGGCCGGGGATGTACGCGACAGGGTGATCACGGGGGAGTTGTTCCTCATCTCCACGCTCTCGATCACGGCCTTGACGGTCTCGCCCTTCTTGAAGTAGTCGGAGGGTATCTGCTCGGACTTGGGAAGCACCAGCTCGTTGCCGTCCTCGTCCATCACGAGCACCTCTTTCTTCCATACCTGGTAAACCTCGCCGACGAGGATCTCATGGATGCGGTCCTTGTACTTGTTGTAGAGGTTGGCCTTCTCGATGTCGGCGATGCGGCCCTGCAGGTTCTGACGCAGGTTGAGGATGCCCCTGCGGCCGAAGTCGGAGAGCTTGACCTCCTCGGGGAAGTCCTCGCCTACCTCGTAGGAGGGGTCGATCTTGTGGACATCCTCCAGGGATATCTGGGTGTTGGGGTCCTCGACCTTCTCCACCACCTCGCGGTTTCTCCATATCTCGAGGTCTCCCTTGTCGATATTGATGATGATGTCGAAATTGTCGGCTGAGCCGTACATTTTTTCCAGCTGGGTGCGGAAGATGTTTTCCAGCACGCTCATCATGGTAGGTCTGTCGATGTTCTTCAGTTCCTTGAACTCGGCAAACGTACTGATCAGGTTTACTTCCATGTCGGTTGTTGTATGTTTAATTATTATTTGTTCCGTCCTCCTCGCCGTCGATGCTGCTGTCATCGTCTCCGGCCGAGCTCACCATCAGTGAGAAATCCTCCTTGTCCCTGTCCAGATGCCCCTCTATCCACCTGCTGAGGGCCACGCAGTCGTCTATGCAGGCCGGACGGCCGGGTGTGCGGAAGAATACCTTTATATTATTGGCCTTGTTGACCTTTACGTCTACCAGGGTCAGGTTGTGTTCTTCCATGTAGGGGGCTGCGATCTGTTCTATAGTGCTTTTTTCTATCATGCGGACAAATGTTTTTCGTGAGTTACAGATAAAACGAAAGGGACTTGCCGTCCCTTTCCTCTTCCAAATCCGCACAAAAATAAGGGTTTTGTGTATATAATCCAAAAAAAAGTGCTTTCTTTGCAAAATTATTTTAAAACCGACATCAAAGAACCGTACCATGGAGGTAAGTGCAAAACTCATAGCAGAGCATCTCGGAGGGGAGATAGTCGGCGACCCTGAGGCAAAGGTGTCGTCAGTGGCCCGCATTGAGTCCGGAAAGCCGGGAACCCTGTGTTTCCTGGCCAACCCTAAATATGAGCATTATCTGTATACCTGCAAGGCGAGTATCATCCTCATAAACAAGTCATTCGAGCCTAAGGAGGCCGTAAGCGCCACCCTGGTCAAGGTAGACAACGCATACGAGGCCGTGGCCTCGCTTCTGGACCTGCTGAATGCGCTCAAGTCCGAAAAACGCAGGGGCCGTGCCTGGTCTGCCCATATAGCCTGGTCCGCCAGACTGGGGAAGGGAGTCTATGTCGGCTCCCACGCCTATGTCGGCAGGAAGACAATCATCGGCAGCGGCACCCAGATCTATCCTCAGGTATATCTGGGAGACGGAGTGACAGTGGGCGAGAACTGCATCATCTATCCCGGCGTCCGCGTGTACAGGGGCTGTAAGATAGGCAACAACTGCATAATCCATGCAAATGCAGTCATAGGCTCGGACGGTTTCGGCTTTGCACCCACGGCAGACGGTACCTATAAGAAAATACCGCAGACCGGTATCGTGACCATCGAGGACGACTGCGAGATAGGGGCCAATACCGTCATCGACCGTTCCACCATGGGCACCACCCTCATCGAGAAGGGCGTCAAGCTGGACAACCTTATCCAGGTGGCGCACAATGTGGTGATAGGCTCCAATACCGTCATTGCCGCCCAGGCCGGTATCGCCGGCTCGACCAAGATCGGCCGTTCGTGCATGATCGGAGGCCAGGTGGGCTTCGCCGGACACATCACCATCGCCGACAGGACAATGATAGGGGCGCAGGCCGGACTTATGTCGGACATCAAGGAGGAGGGCAGGACTCTGCTGGGAAGTCCGGCAATGGACCACAAGGATTTCATGAGGGCATACGCCGTCTTCCGCCGCAACGGCAGGAAACAGTAACACAAGATCAAACGCAGACTTATGCAGGACAATCAGAGAACACTCAGAAAAGAATATATATTCGAAGGGAAGGGACTACATTCCGGTAAAAAGGTAAAAATGACGCTGTGTCCGGCTCCGGAGGGCAGCGGCATCCGTTTTCTCAGGGAGGACCTGGGACCGGATGCGGTGATAGAGGCAGTGGCGGACTACGTTACCACCACTCAGAGAGGCACTACCCTGGAAAAGGGGGAGATACGTGTCTCCACGGCGGAGCATCTGCTCTCGGCGTTTTCAGGGATGGGCGTGGACAATGCCCTGGTAAGGCTCGACTCCCTGGAGGTGCCTATCCTGGACGGAAGCGCCCTCCCGTATGTCAGGGCCATCGCGGCCGACGGCCTGCAGGAGCAGGACGCCCCCCGCACCTATTATTCCGTTAAGGAGGAGGTGACGGTCGAGGACCCTGCCTCGGGCTCGCGCATCACCATTTCCCCGGCAGAGGATTTTTCCGTGGACCTTACCATAGATTTCAATTCCCATGTGCTGGGAGTACAGGAAATGCACTATGACGGAACGGTGGATTATGCCTCTGAGGTGGCTCCGTGCCGTACCTTTGTCTTTTTCCACGAACTGGAATTCCTGTTCAACAACAACCTCATAAAGGGAGGTGACCTCGAGAACGCTCTCGTCATAGTCGAGAAGCCTGTTCCGGATGAGGTTCTCTCCCGCATGGCCGCGCTTTTCAACGTAGAGAAGGTGGGAGTGCTGCCCAGCGGCTATCTGGACAATGTGCGTCTGCACTTCCCCAACGAGTGCGCCCGTCACAAGCTGCTGGACCTGCTCGGAGATTTCTCCCTGATAGGTACCCGTATGCGGGGCAGGGTGACGGCGCGCAAGTCCGGCCACAGGATCAATACGGATATGGCACGGATTGTGAGAGAGATGATAAAGAATAATAAATAAATAGAACAAGTATGCAATTCTCAACGGTACACCCCAACGCCAAGATTGCCGCGAACGTGGACATCAGTCCCTACTGCTACATCGCGGAGCATGTGGAGATAGGAGAGGGATGCGTTATAGGTCCCCACGCCACGATTCTGGATTATGTGAAAATAGGTAAAAACTGCAGGATATTTCCCGGAGCCGTGGTAGGAGCCATTCCCCAGGATATGAAGTTCGCCGGCGAGGTGAGCTGGGTGGAGATAGGCGACAATACCGTCATCCGCGAGTGCGCCACCGTCAACCGCGGTACGGCCGCCAGCGGCAAGCTTCTTACCAAGATCGGCGACAACTGCCTCATCATGTCCTACGCCCATGTAGCCCATGACTGCCATCTGGGCAATCACGTGATCCAGACCAGTTATGTAGGACTGGCCGGCGAGACCGACGTGGACGACTGGGCCATCATCGGAGGCGGCTCACTGGCCCATCAGTTCTGCCACATCGGAGTACATGCCATGATTCAGGGCGGCTCCCGCATCACCAAGGACGTGCCTCCGTACGCTCTGGCCGGACGTCATCCCCTGTCCTTCTGCGGACTCAACAACGTGGGTCTGCGCCGCCGCGGCTTCTCCAACGAGCAGATAGACCGTATCCGCGAGATATACCGCATAATCTACAACAGCGGACTCAACCGCAGCGATGCCTGCCTGGAAGTAGAGCGCGAGGTTCCTCCCTGCATCGAGAGGGACAACATCCTCAACTTCATCCGCGCCTCCAAGAGAGGTATCATCAAGTTCACCGACCTTTCGGTAGATGAGTAGCCGGCCGGACTGCGCCGTGGTGTCCACGGCCTATTTCCCTCCGGTGGAGTATTTCATGGCGGCCGCCGCTGCCGGGAGACTCCTGATAGAGGCACATGACTCATACGTCAAGCAGACTTACAGGAACCGTTGCAGGATCTATGCCTGCGACGGTGTCTTGTCTCTGACCGTACCCGTATCGCTGCCTTCCGGTTCGAGGGGGACAGGCGGGGCGCTCATAGACTATTCCAAACCCTGGCTGCAGCAGCACGAGAGGGCGCTGATCTCCGCTTACCGCACCTCCGCTTTCTTCGAGTATTACCAGGATGACATATTCCCTGTCCTGGATGCCCGTCCGTCCCGGCTGGCGGAACTCAACCTCAGCCTTATCACCCGCCTCATGACTCTTCTCGGGGTGCGCTGTGAGATAGCCCTCACACCGGAGTACATCCCTTCCTATCCTGCGGGATATCTGGACCTGCGGGATGCCGTTCATCCTAAAAAAACGGTCCCCGGGATGTTCAGGAACCGCTTCAGACCATATTACCAGGTATTTTCGGATAGATTCGGCTTCATTCCCGGACTGAGTGTCCTCGACCTGCTATTCAACGAGGGTCCGGATGCCGTGTCATACCTTCTCTAGAATCTCCAGCCGAGAGTCAGCAGCACTTTCCAGTTGCGGCCCTTCTCCTTTACCAGGGGAGCAGCGGAGCCTTCGGCATAGCTGTCATAGAGGGAGTAGATGTTGTCTACCGTGTTGCACAGCTGCTGGTATGCCGCATCGATGAAGAAGCCTCCGGCGGTGCGGAATCCCAGGCCTGCCGAGGCGTAGTGGCGGGAGTTGTCGAACGCACGTTCGGAAGAGCTGTACCAGTTGTATCCCAGACGTACGGCCAGCTGCTTGTGAGGCCATACCTCGAGGCCGGCCCTGACGTTGTTTACTGCCTGGTAGTAGGCGGCCATGTAGTCATTGTCGGCAGAGAAGGCACTCCGGTCTCCTCCGGAGGAAGCCAGTCGGATGCTGCTGTAATCCGCCCGCTCATAGTCCACGCCGATGGCCATGAAACTGCCCAGGGTGTAGCCCACGCCCAGGTTCCATTTGAAGGGTGCCGTCAGCCGGTAGGAGTATGAGCCTGTCGGGGAACTGATATTTGCAGCTCCGTAGGTTTCAGTTTTGCCGCTTATTGTCTCCTGCCAGCTCTCGTTGAGGAACATCCAGTTCGGGGTGGAGATGGAACCGCCGATGGTCAGTCCGGCTACAGGCCTTACTATGAATCCGGCGGATACATCCACTCCCATTCCTGAGGTGGTCAGCATGTACTCTCTGGTGAATCCTGAGAAACCGGTCTGGA
The DNA here is from genome assembly GCA_944326235.1 of uncultured Bacteroidales bacterium. Lineage (GTDB taxonomy): Bacteria > Bacteroidota > Bacteroidia > Bacteroidales > UBA932 > Coprenecus. The sequence goes on from CALVDH010000012.1 coordinate 20,285, forward strand.
ACAGGCCCGGCTCGGACGCAGTCTCGGATATGGAAGTGTATTCGCTGGCCCAGATGCTCTGCAGGGTCAGGCTTATACCGAAGAAGAAGATATTGTCTATGTTGCCGGAGGCGTTGAAGACTACATCCTGCACGTAGCCGGTCTTCTCGCGGCGGAAACTCTGGTTGAGGGCTCCGGGGATGGAGATTACCGGGTTTCCCTGTCCGTCCTGTCCGATGTTCTCAGTGGCACCCAGGAAAAAGGTGGGGTCGACGTCCAGCGTGTCCAGCAGGCCTGCGTTCCAGGCCAGGACATGGGTCCAGGACGCCCCGGAGTTGTAGAACGGGTATTCGTCGTAGTCACTGATCATGTCCAGGTCGTATCCGAGAACTCCCTGAGGTACCGATGCCGCCAGCGAGCCCAGATAGGAGGAACCGCTCTGGAGGCCGGAACCGGAGCTGCGGAATGCGAAGTTGTTGGTCTGGTTGGCTGTCACCGCCAGGTTGATGTTGAGCAGCCCCCTGGTCCTGCCGGTGTCGAAACTGCCGGTCCATCCCACGTTGGAGAGGGCGAAGCGGGTACGGCTGTCCTTGAAAGAGCCGTTCAGGAAACCGGTGGTGGTGACGCCCGAGTAGAGGGACGGGGTGAGGGTGAACTCGGAGTAGCGGTATACGCCGGAGGCGGCGGGGTTGTAGGAGAGGGCTCCCATGTCTCCGCCCAGGGCCGTCATCGCATTGCCCATAGCCAGGCTTCTGGCCGTGCCGTCGTAGTACTGGGAGGACAGCTGGAGGGCATTGAACGTGTACTGGGGGGTCAGCTGGGCATGAGCCTGCAGGGCGCTTAGTATCAGTGCCGTGGTTAGAAGTGATATTTTTCTGCGCATGTCTTGTCTGTCTGATTGAGGATTATACATTACCTGCGTCCGCCGCCACCGCCGCTGCGTCCGCCACCGCCGCCGTAGCTTCTGCCGCCGCCTCCCATGGACGAGCGGGAGTAACTGCCGGTGCTGAATGATGAGCGTGTGGTGTTGCTGTAACTGCTGCGGCTGACGGATGACCGGGAGTTGTAGGTGGTGCCGCGGTTGAATCCGGAATTGTCCCTGCCGGTGCTGACGCTGAATGACGTGCGGTTGTCAAACGGGCTGCGGAAGCTCTCGGACCTGGATGTCGCAGGCCTTCTGTAGGTGGAGGCGCTGCCTGTGGCCGTGTTGGCCGGCCTGCGGAAGGAACTGCCTGCGTTATAGGCGGTCCTGCCGTCTCCTGCTGTGTTCCTGTATGCCGTGGCGTTGGCCCTGAGGCTGCCGCGGTTGACATACCGCTCACCCATATTGACGCTGCTGCCGGTTCCTGTCGGCCTGGCCTGGAATGTCCTGCCGGATGCAGTGCTCCTGCCGGAGGAGGCCGAGCCTCTGACTACCGACATGGTCGGTGCCGCCTTCCTGCCTCCGGAGCGCAGGGACGAGCCGCCGGCCGAGGCCAGTGTCCTGCCGCCTGTAACTCCGCTGCCGGTGCGCAAGCCTGTATTTCTCTTCCCGTAGTAGGCGTAAGTAGGGTAGAATGAGGCTACGGGATAACCCCATGGTCCGTACCAGGGGTCGTACCAGCCCCAGTATCCGGGTCCGTACCAGCCTGCGTACCATCCGCCCCACGGGCCGTACCAGGGATCCCAGGCCAGACCGAAGCCGAAGCCCCAGCCGCAGTACCAGGGATCATACCATCCCCATCCGTACCACGGAGAATGCCATCCCCATCTGTACCATGAGGGGCCGAATGCGCCCCAGTATCTCCAGTCCCAGTAGGAGTAATAGTCGCGGTATCCGTATCCGGGATACCAGTCGTAGAAGTCAAAATCGAAGTTGAGGTTGACCTGACCCAGGGAGTCCAGCCTGTTGTCGAACATCAGTGTGTACTGTGCGTCGGGCACGTAAGGCACGTCGACAGTGCTGTTAGCGCTGGCTATCACTATGGTGTCCGAGAAGCGGGCCGCCTCCTGACGGGTACGGCTTATGAGCTTCTGAACTTCCTCGCTGTCTGCCCTGGCTTCTTCGCGGACGTTGCCGGAAGGCCTGTAATATATGCCGTCTTCAAATGCGGAAGATGCATAGTAAGAGGATGTTCCGCAGGAGGTCAACAGGACCGCGGAACAGATCGAAAGCAAAATCAAACTTTTTTTCATACCTAACCTCCTTTTTAGTCAATAATTACTACTTTTGCAACACAAATTAACAAAAATCATTCCATATAAACAAGACATAATGGCAAAAGAGGTTACTAGCAAAGAAGAGAATTATTCCCAGTGGTACAATAACCTGGTAGTCAAGGCGGATCTCGCCGAGAACTCAGCCGTCCGCGGCTGCATGGTCATCAAGCCCTACGGCTATGCCATCTGGGAGAAGATGCACGGGCAGCTTGACAGGATGTTCAAGGCCACAGGCCATCAGAACGCATATTTCCCCCTTTTCATACCTAAATCGTTCCTCAGCCGTGAGGCCGAGCATGTGGAGGGTTTCGCCAAGGAGTGCGCAGTGGTGACACACCACCGCCTCATGGCCAATCCTGACGGTCCCGGAGTAGTAGTGGACCCGGACGCAAGACTGGAGGAGGAACTCATCGTGCGCCCCACATCGGAGACCATTATCTGGAACAGCTATAAGAACTGGATCAAGTCCTACCGCGACCTGCCCATCCTGGTCAACCAGTGGGCCAATGTCGTGCGCTGGGAGATGCGTACCCGTCTCTTCCTGCGTACTGCCGAGTTCCTCTGGCAGGAGGGACACACCGCCCACGCTACGGCTCAGGAGGCGATGGAGGAGGCCGAGAGGATGGTCCATGTCTATGCCGATTTCGCCCGCAATCACATGGCCATGCCGGTAGTGGTGGGTCATAAGTCAGAGCACGAGAGATTTGCCGGAGCCCTGGATACACTCACCATAGAGGCGATGATGCAGGACGGCAAGGCCCTGCAGGCCGGTACCTCCCACTTCCTCGGACAGAACTTCGCCAAGGCTTTCGACGTGAAGTTCGCCGACAAGGACGGCAAACTCGACTACGTGTGGGCTACCTCATGGGGTGTGTCCACCCGTCTGATGGGAGCCCTCATCATGGCTCACGGCGACAACAACGGACTTGTCCTGCCTCCGGCCATCGCTCCGATACAGGTAGTGTTCGTACCTATATATAAAGGTCAGGAAGAACTCGACCGCATGGTGGCGTATATGAAGGAAATCGCCGCCGAGCTTGGAAAGGCCGGCATTTCCACCAAGATAGACGACAGGGACAATGTCCGCTCCGGCTTCAAGTTCGCCGAGTGGGAACTCAAGGGAGTGCCCGTGAGAGTGGTGATCGGTCCCCGTGACCTCGAGAGGGGCGAGGTGGAGATCTGCCGCAGGGATACTCTGGAGAAGTCGGCCGCATCCCGTGAGGGTCTGGCAGAGCATATCAAGGGGCTGCTGGCCGAGATACAGTCCAATATCTACAACAAGGCCCTCGCCTTCCGCGAGTCCAAAACCGTCAAGGTGGACACCTGGGATGAGTTCAAGGAGCGCATAGAGGAAGGCGGCTTCCTGCTCTGCCACTGGGACGGCACTCCCGAGACCGAGATGAGGATCCAGGAGGAGACCAAGGCGACCATCAGGTGCATCCCCATAGACAGCTGTGTGTGCGAGGAGCCCGGCAAATGCGTGTATTCCGGCCGTCCTTCGCAGCGCAGGGTGGTATTCGCAAGATCATACTAACACTATACGGCAATGAACAGTGATGATTCCAGCCCCCGGCAGAGGATAATCAGTCTTCTGAATGTCAAGTCTGTAATCAAGTCGCAGATATTCGACCAGTGCCTGGAGGTGTTCAGCGTGCTCAAGGACGTGCTGAGCGAGATGAGCAATGACTTGAACGAGATGCTCGGGAACACCGGCTCACGCCGCGTCCGTCTGGAGTACAGGGACAGGGGCAAGTTCGAGGCAGAGCTCAAGTTTGCCGACGACGTGCTGATATTCAGCCTGCATACTGATATCTTCCAGTTCGACAGGGATCACCCTGTGTGGAAGAACCCCTACGTTAGGAACAGCCCTTATAACGGTTATTGCGGGGTAATCAGCGTCTACAACTTCCTCTACGACTCCCTGAAGTACAACCGCAACGATGACCTGGGCTACCTGGTGGCCCGTATGTTCATCAACAAGGACAAGGCCTTCTTCGTGGAGGGCAAGCGCCAGAAGAGGCAGATTACGGACCTCTTCGGCAAGAGCACGCTTACCCGCGACGACCTGGTGGCCTTCGTGGAGTCAGCGATCAACTATTCTCTTTCATTCGACCTGCTTGTTCCTCCTTATGATATGGTGAAGGAGGCTACTGTGGGAGAGATGAACACCAAGATAGAGTCGTCCCGTATGAGGACAGGCAAACGTCTGGGATTCAAGTATAACTCTGATGATGTACTGAATACTGAAGAACATGCGTAAATGGATATTTTCCGCGGCGGTGCTCTCCGCCGCAGTATGGCTGTCCGCTGCCGATGCGGGCGCCTCGGACAGAAAAAAGGACCGGGCCGACATAGAGTACAAGGAGATAAAAACGGTGGAAATCGATACCTCCGCCATGGATCCGGCGCAGAAAGTATGCTTTGACATAGTTTCCTCTATAGACGAGGCAGCGGTGGATACCGCCAGCAAGGAGGAACCCAAGTACTGGACCAACGGAATCCTGACCCAGGTGGGCTTCTCGCAGGTCTCCCTGACCAACTGGGCAGAGGGCGGTTCCGCCAATATCTCCCTGAACGGCCTGATCGATGCCAATGCCAACTATGCCAAGGACAAGATGATCTTCGAGAACCGTCTGAAGGTCTCCTACGGCTTCGTACAGTCTTTCGACAAGGGCACGCCTCTCAATCAGCAGTTCAGCAAGAGCGATGACCGTATCCAGCTGGACAGCAAGTGGGGCTGGATGCTCAAGGACAAGTTCTATTTCTCGGCTCTGTTCAACTTCAGAACCCAGATGAGCCCTGCATACTCCTATTCTACGGAGACGGATGCCGTTACCGGTGAGGAAGTCACCATAAGGACGGCGCAGTCCCGTTTCCTGGCTCCAGGTTACGTCTCCCTCGGTCTCGGTGTCAATTACAGACCTTTCAATTTCCTGTCGTTCAACCTCTCGCCCGCTACGGGCAATCTGGTTATAGTCACGGATCCCAACCTCCGGGAAACCTACGGCAACGGCTTGGACCAGGCAGTGAGGGCAGAGTTCGGAGCCCAGCTCAAGATGGATATCAATTACGCCTACAAGATATTCAAGATAAGTTCGGCCCTGACCCTTTTCTCCAACTATCTGGATCATCCCGAGCACGTCCAGGTCTACTGGGATGTGGACGCCTCGCTGGCCCTGACCAAGATACTGACCCTCACCCTCCGGACCAACCTGATCTACGACGAGAATATCAAAATCGCCGACGCCAGCGGGGTGGAGGCCCCCAGGGTACAGTTCAAGGAGATCGTCAGCCTCGGTCTCACCTGGACTTTCGGCCAGTATGTAAAACCCGAGTAGTCATGGAGATAACCCGGGAGTTCGATTCGGCCCTGTCCTCATTGTCAGGAGGAGGTGCGGACGGGCACAGGTATCTGCTGGGAGTGAGCGGCGGCATCGACTCGATGTGTATGGCCAGGCTCTTCCTGGACTCGTCCCTTCATCCCGACTTTGCCATAGCCCACGTCAATTTCTCGCTCCGCGGAGAGGAAAGCGACGGAGACATGGACTCGGTCGTGGAGTGGGGGCGTGCCAACGGGATACAGGTCTTTACCCGTACCTTTGACACCCATGCCTATTCCGCCGAGAACTCCATTTCTACCCAGATGGCCGCCAGGGAACTGCGCTACGGTTTTTTCTCGGAACTCATGGAATCCGAAGGATTTGACCTTCTGGCCATAGCCCACAACCTGGACGACAGTATAGAGACGATTTTTCTCAACATAGCCCGCGGTACCGGTCTGAAGGGACTCTCCGGCATACCGGTGCGCAACGGCCGCATAATCCGTCCCCTCATGGGCATCTCCCGTGCCCGGATACGGGAGTATGTCGAGTCCAACGGCGTGTCCTACCGGGACGACAGGACCAACTTCGAGTCCCACTACGCCCGCAACAGGGTTCGGAACATCATTTTTCCTGAGTTCCGCAAGATCAATCCTTCTTTCCTCAACACTGTCCGCCGGGATGCGGAGTATTTCCGGGAGGCTTCGGATATCATCGACGGGGTCTATGCGGGAGTCTGCTCCAGGGTGTGCAGTACTTCCGGAGACGGGGTGCTGACCATAGGCATCCAGGCCCTGCTGCAGGAGGGACACTGCGGATACTGGCTGAACATGATGCTCCGGGAATACGGTTTCAACAGCGGTCAGGTCTCCGATATGGAGCGGTGCATGACATCGGGGCAGAGCGGCAGGGTATTCCGTTCTGGTACCCATGAACTGGTCTTCGGGGCTGACAGGATGAGGGTCTATCCCCTGACGCAGGAGGAGGAGACGGAGCTCATCATAGACCGGCCCGGAGTGTACAATTTCAAGGGAATGAGGTTCCGCCTCGATTTCTTTCCCCGTCCGGTAGCCTTCAACCCTGTCTCCGACGGCTCCGTGCTCTATTTTGCGGCGGACAGCCTGAGTATGCCCCTGACCTGCCGCGGATGGAGGCCGGCGGACCGTTTCCGTCCCTTCGGCATGCAGAGAGGCTCCAAGAAACTCAGTGACTTCTTCACCGACCTGAAAATGGACCGTATGCAGAAGCTCTCCCAGCCGGTGCTGACCGATGCGGCCGGACAGATCGTATGTCTGCCGGGTCTGCGGATTGACGACCGCTTCAAGATAAAAACCCCGACAACCGCAGTCGCCGGGGTCTCCATTATACGTTAAGTCTGTTTTCTATTCGAAGCAGTAGATGTAGGGAACTCTTGCGTAGATGCCTTTCTCGGCTCTGACTGACTGGAAGAGGTTCTCCATCAGCTGCTCGGGGTCGGAGAATGTCTCTACTGCCGCACTGGCCGTGCCCAGGCCTTCCATCAGCTTGTCCAGGCTGGTGCGTACTTTCGGCCAGCTCTCTATCCTGTAGTTGTCCAGACCTGCCGATACGGCGGCGTAGTCCAGGGCTTCCTTAAGACCGCCGATCTCGTTGACCAGATTGATGTCAAGAGCCTCGCTGCCGCACCATACACGGCCCTGGGCGATCTCATCCACTCTTTCGGGAGTCATGCCGCGGCCCTCGGCCACGATGTTGATGAAGTGGTCGTAGATCATCTCCACCTGTTCCTGATATGCCGCAACCTCCTGACGGTTCAGCTTCCGGGTCATCGAGCCCATGTCGGCGTGTGCGTGGGAGCGGACGGTCACGGGGTTGACGTGCGCTATGTCCTTGAAGGTCTTCTCGAGGGATGGCAGCATGCTGAATACTCCGATGCTGCCGGTGAGGGTGGTGCTGTTGGAGTAGATCTTGTCGGCTCCGGCCGAGATCCAGTAACCGCCCGAGGCCGCCATCGTGCCGTAGGATACGATCAGGGGCTTCTCCTGCTGGAGCAGCTCCAGCTCGGTGCGGATAATCTCCGCGGGCTGTACCGAGCCGCCGGGGGAGTTGACCCTGAGTACCACCGCCTTGACAGAACTGTCGGCGCGGAGGTCGCGGATGATGGGCTGGAACTTTTCCTCGGTGATGCCGTCGCTGCCGTTGGGATTGATCTGACCATCGGCATAGATGATGGCTATCTTGTCCTTGGCCTTGTAGTTGGTCTTGATGCGGGCCTTGATGTATTTGTCCAGAGTGATCATCTTCACGTCCTTGAGTTTCTCGGCTCCGGCGAGGGTGCGGAGATTCTCCTCCATGCCGTTGACCGTGCAGAGCTCGTCCACCAGGCCGGCGTCCACCATGTCCTGGGCAGTGTTGAGCTCAAGGTTGTTGACCATGCGGTCCAGGTCTGTGAGGGAAATCTCACGGGACTCGCAGATGCTGCCTGCGGCGGCCTTCCAGAGGGCGTCCACCATGGCCTGGTTCTGCTCCCGGTTGGCCTCGCTGATGTCGCTGGCGATGAACTGCTCGCCGGCTGATTTGTACTTGCCGTGGCGGATGAGCTGCATCTCCACTCCGAAGCGGTCGAGCACGTCCTTGAGGAATATGATGGTGGTGGCCACGCCGAGGATGTTGTTCGAGGCGAACTCATCGGCGTAGATCTTGTCGGCTACCGATGCCAGGTAGTAGCCGCCGAAGGAGAAGTTGTCCCCGTAGGCTATCACGGGCTTGCCGGAGGCGCGGAATCTCTCTAGGGCTCCGCGCAGCTCCTCCATGTAGGAAATGCCGCTGGAGTAGCCGCAGTCGGTCAGGTAGATGAACTTGATGGCGGGGTCGGTGGCCGCGTAGTCGATGGCCCTTACGGCGTCGAGGATACCGATGCTGGACGCTCCGGTGGAGACAGGCAGCACGGAACTCAGGTCCAGAGGATCCGAGACAGTCTGCTCTCCGATAGTGGAGGACAGCTCGATGCGGAGAATGGACGAGGGTGCCACTGTTACGGTCTCCTCAGCCGGCATCAGCGCACCTATCATGCCTACAGCCAGTAGGAAGAGCAGCCCGAGGGCAATAAAACAGCCCAGGAGGGCCGCAAGAAGATTTTTCAGAAATTTCATTGTCTGTTTAATTTAAATAACTAGACAAAAATAATAAAAAAATGCACTATTTTTGTCTTCAAAATATTTTAATATGTATAAAATACTTAGGAAGAAATTTCTGACGCCGGCGATCTGTCTCATGGACGTCCTGGCGCCCCGGGTGGCTCAGTCAGCCCAGCCGGGCCAGTTTCTGATAGTCAGGGCAGGGGAGAAGAATGAGCGTATCCCCCTGACCATCTGTGATTACAACCGCGAGGAAGGCAGCGTGACCATCGTCACCCAGCTCGTAGGAGCCTCTACCCGCATCATCTGCAGCTATGAGGCCGGAGAGTCCTTCGCGGATGTGGTCGGGCCGCTCGGTCAGCCTTCCGAGTTTATACATCTGAGCCCTGAGGAGCTCTCGCACAGCCGTTATCTCTTCATAGCGGGAGGCTTGGGAACTGCCCCCGTATATCCCCAGGTGAAGTACCTGCATCAGGCCGGGGCAAAGGTGGACGTGATAATCGGTGCCCGCAACAAGGACCTGGTAATCCTCGAGGAGGAGATGCGGGCCGTCAGCGATCACCTTTATATATGCACTGACGACGGCTCGTACGGTGAGAAGGGTCTGGTGACCGACATCATGGGCCGTCTGCTGGACTCCGGCGAGAAATACGACCAGGCGGTGGCCATCGGCCCCATGATCATGATGAAGTTCGTCACCCTCAAGGGCCGTCAGTACGGCATCCCTCTGATCGTCAGCCTCAATACCCTGATGGTGGACGGTACCGGCATGTGCGGTGCCTGCCGCGTGACCATCGCCGGCAAGACCCGTTTCGCCTGTGTGGACGGACCGGAGTTCAATGCCTACGACGTGGACTTCGAGGAGGCCATGCGCCGTCAGGGCATGTACCGCGACATAGAGAAGGAGAAGGACCACCAGTGTCATATAGGACTGCATCAATAACAACATCAGGAGATATAACAATGGCAAACAAGATACCCAGAGTCCCTGTACGCGAGCAGGATCCCGCAGTCAGGGCCCGTAATTTCGAGGAAGTATGCTACGGATACAACGAGCAGGAGGCCGTCCTCGAGGCCTCGCGCTGCCTCAACTGTAAGAAGCCCCGCTGTGTGGAGGCCTGCCCGGTTTCCATCCAGATACCCGCATTTATATCAAAGGTAGCGGCCGGAGACATCAAGGAGGCAGCCCGCATTATCTCTCAGGACAGCTCCCTGCCCGCAGTCTGCGGCCGTGTCTGCCCCCAGGAGACCCAGTGCGAAGGCTCCTGCATCCTCGGAGTCAAGGGCGAGCCGGTGGCCATCGGCAAGCTCGAGCGTTTCGTGGCCGACTGGAGCCGTCAGAACGGAGTCCGCTTCGCTGACAAGGCTCCCGCCAACGGCATCAAGGTCGCAGTGGTCGGCAGCGGTCCGGCCGGTCTGGCCTGTGCCTCTGACCTGGCCCGCTGGGGTTATGACGTCACCGTCTTCGAGGTGCTGCACAAGGCCGGAGGCGTGCTGCAGTACGGCATCCCCGAGTTCCGTCTGCCCAAGCAGGAGGTAGTGGAGTACGAGGTGGAGAATGTGCGCCGCCTCGGAGTGAAAATAGAGACCGACGTGGTGGTGGGAAGGACCGTCACGGTGGATGACCTCTTCGACAAGGAGGGCTTCAAGGCCGTGTTCATCGGCTCGGGAGCCGGTCTGCCCAAGTTTATGGGTATCCCCGGGGAGAATCTCAACGGAGTGTTCTCCGCCAACGAGTTCCTCACCCGCAACAACCTCATGCACGGTTACGACCCTACATACGACACCCCCGTATTCTCCGGCCGCAGGTCGGTGATAGTCGGAGGCGGCAATGTGGCAATGGACGCCGCCCGAACCGCCCTGCGCCTTGGCTCTGAGGTGACTGTAGTCTACCGCCGCACCGAGAAGGAGCTGCCCGCCAGGGTGGAGGAGGTGCATCACGCCAAGGAGGAGGGCATAGAGTTCCGCCTCCTGACCAACCCCGTGGAGATTCTGGGCGACGAGAAAGGCTGGGTGCGCGGTATCCGTTGCATCCGCATGGAGCTCGGCGAGCCCGACGAGTCGGGACGCCGCTCTCCCGTGCCGGTGCCCGGCTCCGAGTTTGAGATTGAGACGGACACCGTCATCATGTCCCTCGGAACCTCCCCGAACCCGATGATAGCCCGCTCTACTCCCGGACTGGAGACCAACCGCCGGGGCTGCCTCATTGCCGATGAGGACGGAGCCACCACCCGCCCGATGGTGTTTGCAGGAGGCGATGCCGTAACGGGCGCTGCGACTGTGATTCTGGCGATGGGTGCCGGCCGCCGGGCTGCCGCCGCCATCCATAAGGCATTGCAGTCTGAGAAATAATTCCTACCTTTGCCCGGATTAATGTATTAAAACTGATGAACGACAAATTGAAAATCGTGGTCCTGGCCAAGCAGGTGCCGGACACCAGAAATGTAGGAAAAGATGCGATGAAGGAGGACGGAACGGTCAACCGCGCCGCATTACCTGCTATTTTCAATCCTGAAGACATGAATGCCCTCGAGCAGGCGCTCAGGATCAAGGACCGTCTGAAGGACGTGGAAATCCATCTGTTGACTATGGGCCCCGGCAGGGCCGCCGACATCATCCGCGAGGGTCTCTTCAGAGGCGCTGACGGAGGAGTCCTCCTGACCGACAGGAAGTTCGCAGGAGCCGATACCCTTGCCACATCCTACGCGCTGGCCCAGGCAGTCCGCAAGATCGCTCCCGACATGATCATCGCAGGCCGTCAGGCTATCGACGGTGATACCGCCCAGGTGGGCCCTCAGGTAGCCGAGAAGCTGGGCTGGCCTCAGATTACCTACGCAGAAGAAGTACTGTACATCGACGATAACAGAGTGACCGTACGCCGCAGGCTGGAGCGGGGCATCGAAGTGGTGTCCTCCCCTCTGCCCGTGCTGATCACCGTGACCGGCACCGCAGCCGCATGCAGGCCCCGCAACGCCAGGCAGCTCCTCCGCTACAAAGGAGCCCGCACCGTTTCCGAGGACCAGGCTTCCGGTTCAGAGTATGCCGCCTCAGGCAAGTGCTCCGAGCATTTCCAGATACCCGAGTGGGGCTTCGCCGAGATAGGCGGGGACGAGAAGAGCTACGGTTCCTCCGGCTCGCCCACCAAGGTGAAGAAGATCGAGAACATCATCCTCCAGGCCAAGGAGTCCAGGACCCTCTCGGACTCGGACGCCGACATCGAGGGTCTCGTAAAGGAGCTGATATCCAGTCATACAATCGGTTAATCTGTTAAAACGCTAGACGACATGAACAACATTATAGTATATTGCGAGACCGACGGAGGACGCCTCTGTGACGTGAGTCTCGAACTGATGACCAAGGCCCGTGACCTGGCCGCCTCGCTCTCCTGCGACGTGGAGGCCCTGCTGATAGGACACGATGTCCGCGGCCTGGCCGATGAACTTTATTCCTACGGAGCTGCAGTAGTGCATCTGGCCGACGACAAGCGCCTGGAGTTCTTCCGCACACTGCCCTACGCATCGATTACCATTGACCTTTTCCGCAAGGAACAGCCCCAGATAGCCCTCTTCGGAGCCACCTCCGTGGGCAGAGACCTCGCTCCCAGAGTCTCCAGCGCCCTGCACAGCGGCCTTACCGCCGACTGCACCTCCCTGGAGATAGGTGACCATCAGGACAAGGAGAAACAGTACCACAACCTCCTGTACCAGATCCGCCCCGCATTCGGAGGCAACATCATCGCCACCATCGTCAACCCCGAGCACAGGCCCCAGATGGCCACTGTCCGTGAGGGTGTGATGAAGAAGGCTCCCCTGGCCGCACCCGTGGCCGGACGCATCTCGGAGATAGACGTCAATTCTATCCTGAAGGACAGCGACCTGACCGTGGAGATCGTGGCCCGTGAGATAGAGGAGCGCAAGATCGACATCAAGGGCGCCCAGATCATCGTGGCCGGCGGCTTCGGCGTGGGCAGCAAGGAGAATTTCGACCTGATATTCGAGCTCGCCAGGACCCTCGGCGGAGAGGTGGGAGCATCCCGCGCCGCCGTGGACGCAGGCTTTGCGGACCATGCCCGCCAGATCGGACAGACCGGCGTGACCGTACGTCCCAAGCTCTTCATTTCCTGCGGTATCTCCGGCCAGATCCAGCATACTGCCGGTATGGACCAGTCCTCGATGATCATCTCGATCAACAGCGACCCCGAGGCCCCCATCCACAGGATAGCCGACTATGCTATCGTAGGAGACCTCAATGTGGTGATACCCAAGCTCATCAAGTTCTACAAACAAAACAGCAAGTAAGGAGAAGAAGTCATGGCAAATTTTTATACAGACAACAGTGATTTGAAGTTTCAGCTCTCGCATCCCCTGATGCAGAAGATAGTGGAGCTGAAGGAACAGGATTTCAAGGACAGCGGAGTCTATGACTACGCTCCCTGCAATGTCGAGGATGCCATCGACTCCTACGACAAGGTGATGGAGGTCATGGGCGAGATCTGCGCCGACACCATAGCCGCCAACGCCGAGCAGGTGGACCACGACGGCCCCGTATGCGAGAACGGCCGCGTGACCTACGCAGCCGGTACAGCCGAGAACCAGAGGGTGCTCACCCAGGCCGGCATGTACGGCATGTCCCTGCCCCGTCAGTACGGCGGACTGAATTTCTCCCTCGTGCCCTATGTGATGGCTGAGGAACTGGTTTCCAGGGCCGATGCCGGATTTGCCAATATCTGGGGTCTTCAGGACTGCGCCGAGACCATCCACGAGTTCGCCTCCGAGGAGATCAAGGCCGAGTTCCTGCCCCGCATCCCCCAGGGAGATACCTGCTCCATGGACCTGACCGAGCCCGATGCCGGCTCCGACCTCCAGGCCGCCATGCTCAAGGCCGAGTGGTGCGAGGAGAAGGGCATGTGGATGCTCAACGGTGTAAAGCGCTTTATCACCAACGGTGACGCCCAGATCAAGCTCGTCCTGGCCCGTTCCGAGGAAGGCACCCGCGACGGCCGCGGCCTGTCCTACTTCGTACACGACCAGAAATGGGGCGGCGTGACTGTCCGCAGGATTGAGAACAAGCTCGGTATCAAGGGCTCTCCTACCTGCGAGCTGGTATTCAAGAACGCTCCCGCCAAGCTCATCGGCGAGCGCCGCATGGGTCTTATCAAATACGTGATGTCCCTGATGAACGGTGCCCGTCTCGGAGTGGGAGCCCAGTCCGTGGGTATCTCCGAGGCCGCATACCGCGAGGCTTACAAATATGCCTGCGAGCGCCGTCAGTTCGGCAAGGCCATCATTGAGTTCCCCGCAGTGTCCGAGATGCTTGCAGTGATGAAGGCCAAGCTTCAGGCATCCCGCGCCATCCTGTATGAGACCACCCGTTTCGTAGATATGTACAAGGCCTACGGCTTTGTGGCCGAGACCCGCAAGCTGACTCCGGAAGAGCGTCAGGAGATGAAGAAGTATCAGCGTTATGCCGATATGTTCACTCCAGTGCTCAAGATGATGTCCAGCGAGTACTGCAACCAGAATGCCTATGACGCCATTCAGGTACACGGCGGCTCAGGCTACATGAAGGAGTATCCGGTGGAGCGCATCTACCGCGATGCCAGGATTACCACTATATATGAAGGTACGTCCCAGCTCCAGACTGTGGCCGCTATCCGCTATGTGACCACCGGCGCCTACCTCGCCAGGATACGTGAGTACGAGGCCGAGGAGGTGGCTCCCGAGTACGCGACTCTGAAGAAGACCCTGGTAGAGATGGCCGCGCAGTACGAGCAGGCCTGCACCCTCGTACACGGACATGACAACACCTATATCGACTTCCACGCCCGCCGTCTGGTCGAGATGGCCGGTCACATCATCATGGGCTGGCTCCTCGTGCTGGATGCGCAGAGGTGCGATGACTTCGCCAAGTCGGCCAGAGTGTTCGTAGGCAAGGCCAAGTCCTGGAACCAGGAGCGCTACGACTACATCGCGGGCTTCTCCGAGGAGCAGTTGGCAGACTTTATCAACTAAAACAGACAATATGAAGAAATACCTTTCCATTCTCGTACTGTCCGTCTTCTGCATGGCTCCGGCCTCCGCAGACGAGGGCATGTGGCTTCCTTCCCTTATTTCGCAGAGAATAGGGGATATGCAGGCCAAGGGATTCACTCTCACGGCCGAGGATATCTACAGCATCAATCAGGCTTGTCTTAAGGATGCCGTGGTCCACTTCGGAGGCGGCTGCACCGGAGAGCTCATATCTCCCGAGGGACTCCTCATCACCAACCATCACTGCGGCTACGGTCAGATTCAGAGACACAGCTCCGTGGAGCATGACTACCTCCGCGACGGCTTCTGGGCTATGACCCGTGCCGAGGAACTGCCCAATCCGGGACTTTCCGTGAGCTTCCTCGAGTACATGGAGGATGTTACCGACAAGGTACTGAAAGGCTATAAGGACGGCATGAGCGAGGAAGAGCGCGAGGCTCTGGTGGAGAAGAACTCCGCCAAACTCGTTGAGGAGGCTGTTGCGGAAGGCAAGGGACTCCGTGCTTCGGTAGAGCCCCTGTTCTACGGCAATAAGTACTACATGTTCGTGTTCCGCAGATATACCGATGTCCGTCTGGTGGGTGCTCCCCCTTCGTCTATCGGAAAGTTCGGCGGCGACACCGACAACTGGATGTGGCCCCGTCATACCGGAGACTTCTCCATCTTCCGCGTATATGCCGACAAGGACAACAACCCCGCGCCCTATTCGGAGGACAACGTGCCCTATAAGCCCAAGAAGTATTTCCACATAGCCGCCGGCGGAGTGAAGGAGGGTGATTTCACCTTCGTATACGGCTTCCCCGGAAGCACCCGCGAGTACATCATGTCCGAGGGCGTACGCTACGTCTCCGACGTGACCAATCCTGCCAAGATTGCTCTCCGTACCATGCGCCTGGATGTCCAGAAGAAGTACATGGACGCCGACCAGGCCGTGAGAATCCAGTATTCTTCGAAAAATGCCAGTGTGTCCAACGCCTGGAAGAAATGGCAGGGCGAGATGAAAGGCATCGTCCGTCTCGGGACAGTAGCCAGGAAGCAGGCTTTCGAGGCCAGTTTCATGGAGTGGGCCGGGGGAACGGAGTATGAGGGCATCATCCCCGCACTCGACTCCCTCTACAAGGCATTGGAGCCTTACAACTACGCTCTGGACTATTACAATGAGTCCGCCCGTACCATAGAACTCGTGCAGTTCGCCTCCCGCGCCGTGAAAGTTGCGGAAGGAGGTTCCGACTCGGCCCTCAAGGCTGTTGAGGCGACATTCTACAAGGATTATTTCCTGCCTATAGACAAGGAATCCTTCGTGGCTGTCATGAACGCCTATAAGGACAATGTCCCCGTAGACTTCCGCCCTCCCTATTTTGACAGCACCCTGGCTGTCTACGGCGGCTCGATAGAAAAATGGGCCGATGACCTGTTCTCAGCTTCGGTATTCGCCGACAGGGCTGCCCTCGAGGCCATGGATTGCGCCGCAGTAGCCGCGCTGCAGGATGATCCGGCTGTGGTATTCGGCCGTGAGTTCACATCCTGGATAGGGGAGAACATCCGCCCCGTGGTCAGCCGTCTCAACTCCGAGATCAACCTGCTCAACCGCGACTATGTGCGCGGCCAGATGGAGTTCCAGCCGGAGAAGACCTTCTATCCCGACGCCAACAGCACTCTCCGCGTCGCCTACGGTCACATCAAGGGCTATTCTCCCTCCGACGGAGTGTACTACATGCCGTTCTCGACCATCGAGGGCATCATGGAGAAGGACAACCCCGACATATTCGATTACAACATACCGCAGAGATTCCGTGATATCGTGGCTTCCGGCGACTACGGCCGCTGGGGACATGACGGCAAGGTGCCTGTCTGCTTCATCGCCACCAACCACACCTCCGGCGGCAACTCCGGCAGCCCCGTGATCGACTCCAAGGGCCGCTTGATCGGCATCAACTTCGACCGTGTCTGGGAAGGCACCATGAGCGACATCGAGTTTGACCCCGATTTCTGCCGCAACATCTCCCTGGACATCCGCTACGTCCTCTTCGTCATCGACATGATAGGCAATGCGGACCATCTGATAGACGAGATGACCATCGAAACAGAATAGACGCAAACATACTTCGGTATGTTTTAAAGTTACATATTGAAGACGACCGGGTCGGGATTGTTCCTCACCCGGTTTTTTTATTGTCTTTTTTGAATTGGGAAATAAAATTGTTATCTTTGAACTTTACTAACAATTTAAATTATGAAAAAGATACGCTTGCTGATTTTAGCCATGTCCGTCGCGGCTCTGGCCGGATGTACCGCGGACATGGACAAGTTCACGGAAAGACTTGACGACCTCGAGGCCCGCGTGGCCGCTCTGGAGACTCTCTGCGCCCAGATGAACGAGGATATCTATTCGATGCGGACCGTCATCTCGGCCCTCGAGGACGGTCTGTACATTACGGATGTGAAGAATGTGAGTGACGGCTACCGGATAGAGTTCAGCGACGGCGAGACCATCACCATCCGTCACGGAAAGGACGGTGAGGACGGAACTCCCGGCGCCGACGGTCAGGACGGATATACGCCCGTAATAGGTGTGAGGATGGATACCGACGGAATCTATTATTGGACCCTTGACGGAGAATGGCTCCTGGACGACCAGGGCAACAAGATGAGAGTGACCGGCGAGAACGGAAAGGACGGTGCTGACGGCGAGGACGGAAAAGACGGCGAGGACGGTGCTGACGGTGCTCCGGGAGAACCTGGTGCTCCCGGTGAGGACGGCGCCGACGGTCAGGACGGTGTCACACCTGTCATCGGGGTCGCTCAGGATGAGGACGGCATCTACTACTGGACCATTAACGGGGAGTGGCTTCTCGACGAGAACGGCAACAAGGTCCAGGCCCAGGGCCGTGACGGAGCCGACGGTCAGGACGGTCAGGACGGTCAGGACGGAAAGGACGGAAAGGACGGAGCCGACGGCGCGGACGGCAAGGACGGTGCTGACGGTCAGGATGGTAAGGACGGTACCTCGTTATTCAGCAATGTGGAGGTAGGTGATGAGTATGTTACGTTTACGTTGCCTGACGGCTCTTCGTTCCAGATTCCGCTGGAGAAGCCGCTGGATATTATTTTCGATGTGGAGGATATGGATGAGACAGTGCTGGATACTTATTCTGAACTTGAAATTGGATATACAGTTCAGAGCAATTCTGCCGAGATATCTGTTGAGGTAATAACAGAAGGTGATATAGATGTCGTATTGACTGAAACAGATGAGTTAAGCGGTGTTATAACCATCAATGCCGAGTCTTATGAGAGTGTGGAAGGCAGTAAGATTATAGTCCTGGTAGGAGACGAGCGCCGTGTTATCATGCGCTCCATCACATTTGCGAACCCGAAGCTGTTGATATCCGATATCAACACTGTCAGTGTCCCGGCAGAAGGAGGTACGGTCAATATTTATTATATGTCCAATATGGAGTACAGAGTTTATGATTCCTACCGTCCCGAATGGATAACCGTGGCTGAGACTAAGGCATATACCGAACGTACGATAACTCTGCAGATTGCCCCCAATGACGGCTATCCCCGTTCCGCCGAATTATTGATGTTGAGTGATTATGGTTATGTTTTCAATTATATAGTAAATCAGGACGCCGATCCGGAGGTACAGAAGACGGTTGAGCGCGAGGCCCTGCAGGCAATCTACACGGCGTATAGCGGAGATACATGGGCAGAGGAGTACAGGACCGGCTGGAACAGCGACCTGCCTCTGGATCAGTGGGCCGGAGTCGTGCTGGATGAGAACGGCTATGTCAGTGGGCTTACTCTGAATCTGCCGGAAGGAGCGTCTGTCTCCACTATGCCGGATGAGATAGGGAACCTGCATTCCCTTACCGAACTGTATATTGACGGTCCCACCACTATGTCGGAGAATATCTTAGGCTGCCGGATGCTCCAGAGTATAACTGTTCAGGATCTGTACGGGACTATACCTGCGGAGCTGACAACATGTACGGAATTGACTTATATCTCGATCAGTGGTACCAATGCTTATGGGTCAATTCCGACGGATATAGGTAATCTTGCCAAGTTACGTGTGCTGGATATCGGAAGTACGGGAATCTCCGGGTCAATACCGGCTTCTTTAGGTAATTGTACAGAACTGCAGATTCTTTGGTTGGATAATAATTACCTGAGCGGCAGTATCCCTTCCGAACTGGCCGGATGTACAAAACTGGAAGTGATTAGGTTGCATCATAATAGCCTTAGTGGAGAGATACCGGAGGCTATCGGTCAGATGCCTGCTCTCAAGCGCCTCTCGCTTTATGATAACCAACTTAGCGGCGCCATACCGCAGTCCTTGCAGGACAATGCCTCTCTCTGGAAATATTGCTGGGGCTATATTATTCCGAATAATAACTTTGATTCCGAGTCCTTCGAAGTTCCGGACTGGGATTTTGCCGTCCAGGACATAAACGGTAACAGTATCAATTCCGAGACTGTGTACGCGGAACATGAGTACACCGTGATGCTTAGATTCAATATATCTAGTTTCGAAGGAACCGTTGATGAGTTTAAGGCTCTTTATGATGAATATGGCGACAGACTGGAGATAATAGGCTATGGCCTTAATGACGATGTCCAGACATTGTCCCAGTTCGCTGCGGACTACAGCATCCCCTTCCCGGTTGTGGCTGTTTCTAATGATAATCCGATCATTGTTGTGGATGAAGTAGTAGAAGGCTGGAACTACGATTTCTATTACCCTTCCGCTTACAATACAAGTATTGTAGTCCTGGATAAGAATGGAGATGTGGTGTACTACGACCTGACTCACGTACCTTCTTACTCGATCAATAACCTGAAAGCCTTCCTCCAGAGCGCGACGGGAATGTTGTATGAGTCTACCGACTATACCCTGAACGGAACGTATGTGACTCTCCAGCAGGCGACCGTCGGGAACGGCATCGATATAGTGATAATGGGCGACGGTTACTCGGACAGACTGATGACTACCTATGACAGCGATGCTCAGAATGTCGTTGATCAGCTGTTCTCGGTAGAGCCCTTCAAGAGTTTCCGCGAGTATTTCAACGTGTACCAGCTCAATCTGGTCTCTGCTAACGAGGTGCTGAGCGATATAACCAGTACGGCGCTTGAAACAAAAGTCTTTGGAACGAGTGTGTCGTATAACAATAACATGGTGTTGCGCGAAGCTCAGATAATGTTTTCGGGGCTGGGAGGCGAGTCCAGGATGGATAATGCGGTACTGATAGCGCTGCTGAATCATGAGAACGTTGCCGGTAGTGGACAGGCTTACTACCCGGATACTGAAAATGATTACGCTGATGGTACAGGCATTGCCTATGTGTCCAGATCTGATGGAGAAGAGTCGTTGAAGGCCCAGTTGTTGTGGGAAGTGGGATTTGCATTTACGAAACTGGCTTATGAGACAGGTGGATTTGGTACTATGGATGTAGGCACCAGTGATAACTTAAAACAACCTATGGAAAGCTATGGCTGGTATAAAAACATTGATATCACCTCGGACCCGGAACAGGTAAGATGGGCGAAATTCATAAATGATGAAAGGTATGCCGATGAGGGTCTTGGCGTGTACGAGGGAGGTTGGGGCTATGATTATGGAGTATGGCGCTCCTCCGAGACCAGCATCATGAGCGGCGACCTCGCCGCCGGTTTCAACGCCCCGTCCCGCGAGGCCATCTACTACCGCATCCACAAGCTGACCGATGGCGCTGACTGGGAGTATGACTTCGAGGAGTTCGTCACCTACGACGAGATCAACCGCACCGCTGCAGCATCCGCAGCCTCCGCTGCCCGGACCTATGTCCGCCAGCCCGTCGAGATGCCCGAACTGAAAGTCATCCCCATGACCTGGCGCGAAGCCCTCGAAAGCTCCGGCCAGCCCGAAGCGCATCTCAAGTCACGTTAAATCCCCTTAAACACTCGAATCAGGACCGGACGGCCGATATATCCCCGTCCGGTCCTTTTTATTCTCTTTTGAGTTAGGAAATATAATTGTTATCTTTGAACTTTACTAACAATTTAAATTATGAGAAAGATACGCTTGCTGTTTTTATCCCTATCCGTCGCGGCTCTGGCCGGATGTACCGCGGACATGGACAAGTTCACGGAAAGACTTGACGACCTCGAGGCCCGCGTGGCCGCTCTGGAGACTCTCTGCGCCCAGATGAACGAGGATATCTATTCGATGCGGACCGTCATCTCGGCCCTCGAGGACGGTCTGTACATTACGGATGTGAAGAATGTGAGTGACGGTTACCGGATAGAGTTCAGCGACGGCGAGACCATCACCATCCGTCACGGAGAGGACGGCGAGGACGGTGTGCCCGGAACTCCCGGCGCCGACGGTCAGGACGGATATACGCCCGTAATAGGTGTGAGGATGGATACCGACGGCATCTATTATTGGACCCTCGACGGAGAATGGCTCCTGGACGACCAGGGCAACAAGATGAGAGTGACCGGCGAGAACGGAAAGGACGGCGCCGACGGTAAGGACGGTGTCACACCTGTCATCGGTGTCGCTCAGGGTGAGGACGGCATCTACTACTGGACCATTAACGGCGAGTGGCTTATCGACGAGAACGGCAATAAGGTCCAGGCCCAATACTTGGGCGGCGCCGACAGTGAGGGACTGATAGAAGACATAGTAGTGGACGATATGGGGATTACATTCATCTTGAGTGATGGCTCGGAATTGTACATTCCTCTCTATGAGGCGATAACCATTACTTTTGACGCAGAGGACCTGCTTGTGATGGAGCCCGGCAGCGAACGCGACATACATTACACGATAGAAAGCCGTCTTGAGGATATCCGTATCGAGGTCCTTTCCTCCAGCGACATAAGAGCCAGAGTTGTTCCTACCGATGCCTTTACCGGAGTCATCAATATCCGCACCGGTTCCTCCCTGGACGAATACAGCAAAGTCGTAGTCTTCGCAACCAATGGTGAGAAGATGCTGATGCGCACTATTATCTTCGAAGAAGCAGGATTGGAAATTCAGAATGAGGCTGTCAAGCAAGTTCCGGAAGAAGGAGGAGAAATATCTTTGGAGTTTCTTTCCAATGTTGAGACGCAGGTCATCATACCTGAAAATACGCAGGACTGGATAAGCCTTGTCCCTGCAACTAAAGCGATGGAGTACAATGCTGTGACATTGCAGATAGAGCCGAATCCAGGGTATTATCGCAGTGCAGAGGTTCTCATCTCCTCAGTGGAAGGTACTCTGTCGTTAACATATACTGTTGAGCAGCAGGGAAATATGGGGGTGGATTTAGATCCGGATAAAATTCCTAACAATGAAATCTGGTATGTGACATTGGATAATAGCTTGATAACTATTAATGAAGAACATACGAATTTCGGGGCGAATGTAATATCGAATACTTACGATAATGGTAAAGGAATAGTTCGCTTTGATGCAGATGTAACGACAATCGATTGTGGAAATAATACTTTATATAATTCAGGAGGAGAATTAGTTAAGATTGTATTACCTCAAAGCATAACATCAATCGTGGGAAATCCGTTTTATCTCTCTAAGTATTTGACAGAGTTTAAAGGAAAATTTGCATCATCTGATGGAAAATGTCTTGTGGTTGATGGTGTTTTGCATGCATTTGCACAGTACAAAGTAGAGGAATATACTACACTGCCAGAAATAATCTCTATTGGTGATATGGCTTTTTATCGAAATATTTATCTTAAAAAAATAGTGATTTCAGAAGGGGTCACTAGAATTGGTGATCAAGCCTTTTTTTGTGATGTGTCAGACGATAGTAAATTGGAAGAAGTGTATTTACCGTCTACATTGGAATCAGTAGGTGTTTATCCGTTTGTTAGGTGCAAAAACATAAAGAGGTTCTATGGGCCGTCATCAATAGTGCTTGAAGACGGAATGGGACTGTATATAGATAATTATAATGGTCTTGGATTGCGATTTATGATAAGCTTTGCAAGTGGTGCTGGCTTGACATCTTATTCTATACCTGATGGTATAGAAGGAATAGAGAACTATTCGTTTTATTGTGCAGAACAACTTGAAGAATTGACTATCCCTGAATCAGTCGTGCAAATAGGCCCGGTGGCTTTTGAAGCAACTTATAATATAGAGCGTTTGTTTGGGCCGAATGTACATATTGATGGAAGAAGTTATGTTGTGGATAATCGATTGTTGTATATAGCAGATAAAGGTATTATAGATTATACAACACCGGAAGGTGTAGAGTTACTTGGATATCAGGTTTTTTCCGATAAACAATATTTAGAAAACTTAACAATATCAGATGAAGTAATAGCCTCTGAAAATCAGTGTGGATATTTATTTTGCCATTCGCCTAAGTTGAAAACCATAACGATTTCTGCTAGGATGCGTGATTTAGGGATGGATCCATTTGGCGCGACACAAGATAAAGGCTCCGGCGCAGGGAAATGCCCTAGTTTAGAGGCAGTATATTTGCGGGCTCCGGAACCTCCGTTGATCAGACATAATTTCCCGGAAAATATATCCTCATTGTATGACAACCTTATTATCTATGTCCCGAAAGAATCTATAGATTTGTATATGTCATCACCGGACTGGGCGCCATATAGGGGATATTTTGAAAGTTATGATTATGGCGATCTTAGTGAATTCTACCCAGATATTTATACCTCGACCGACTATAGTGCCGACGGCACTTATGAGTTGCTCCAGCAGGCCACTGTCGGCAACGGCATAGATGTAGTGCTTATGGGTGACGCTTACTCAGACCGGCTGATTGCGGACGGGACCTACCGCAGTGTGATGGAGAACACGATGGAGCAGTTCTTTTCCGAGGAGCCTTATAAGAGTTTCCGCGAGTACTTCAATGTGTATATGGTCAATGTGGTTTCACCCAATGAGGTGTATGGAACGGACAGCAGAACTGCGCTGAGTACTTGGTTCGGAGACGGTACGTCGGTGGGCGGAGATGACCAGACTGTATTCAGTTATGCTTTGAATGCGATATCGGAGGACCGTATGGACGAGGCTCTGATAGTTGTGATGATGAACAGGGACTATTATGCCGGCACATGTTGGATGTATTATCCTGAATCAGGCGATTATGGCAATGGCGTGTCCGTGGCGTATTTCCCGACCAGCAGCGATGAGGCTACATTCCGAGGTCTGATTCTGCACGAGGCGGGCGGTCATGGTTTTGCAAAATTGGCCGACGAGTATGCTTATGAGGAGTACGGGCAGGTTCCGTCGGAAGAGATAACGAATTGTCAGAATTTATGGGATTTTGGATGGTATCCGAATATTGATTTTACCTCTGATCCTGCTCTGGTAAACTGGTCTGAGTTTATCGCGGACGCGCGTTATCAGTATGACGGC
Organism: uncultured Bacteroidales bacterium; assembly: GCA_944326235.1. Classification (GTDB taxonomy): domain Bacteria; phylum Bacteroidota; class Bacteroidia; order Bacteroidales; family UBA932; genus Coprenecus. Next base: position 44,316 of record CALVDH010000012.1, read on the forward strand.
CTTGGGGTTTTCGAAGGCGGTTACACCTATTGGACAGGCGTGTGGCGTCCGACGGAGAACAGTATTATGCGGTACAATGAAGGCGGTTTCAATGCTCCTTCACGTGAGGCTATATATACCCGTATCAATAAGCTGGCTTTTGGAGAGAGTTGGCAGTATGACTATGAGGACTTTGTGTCTTACGATGCAGTGAACCGAAGGTCTGAGCCTGCGACTGCTCCTTCCAGTGTGTTGCAGAGGCATGAGCCTACAGCACCACCTGTAATTGTCCGCAAGACCTGGCGCGAAGCCCTCGAGAGCTCCGGCCAGCCCGAAGCGCATCTCAAGTCACGTTAATCCCCTTAAACACTTGAACCAGGACCGGACGGCCGATATATTCCCGCCCGGTCCTTTTTTGATGATATTGTCGCAGCACGTCCAACGGACTTCACTGCCGGGCCGCCGGATTTTCTTATTCTTTTGCGAAATTTTTTTGAAAAAAGTTTGGCGGTACGGAAATTTTACTATCTTTGCGGTCCGATTCGGGATGTGGCGCAGTTGGCTAGCGCACCACGTTAGGGACGTGGGGGTCGGACGTTCGAGTCGTCTCATCCCGACAGAGAGGTTCTCCGAAGCGGAGAGCCTCTTTTTTTAAGACATACAAAGTTCTCGGGAAGTGGCGCAGTTGGCTAGCGCGCTGCGTTCGGGACGCAGAGGTCGGGTGTTCGAGTCACCTCTTCCCGACAAAAAAGGCTCCATGACGGAGCCTTTTTTGTCGGGAAGAGGTGACTCTCCGCTTTGCCCAACCCCCATCCAGACCTTCCCCGCGGGGGAAGGCTTAGTCGCTTCGCTCCGGGTATTCGTGTAGACTACCGTGACGGAGCCTTTTTTGTCGGGAAGAGGTGGCGCTCCGCTTTGCACACCCCCCCCATCCAGACCTTCCCCGCGGGGTAAGGCTTAGTCGCTTCACTCCGGTATTCGTGTAGACCATCGTGACGGAGCCTTTTTTGTCGGGAAGAGGTGACTCTCCGCTTTGCACAACCCCCATCCAGACCTTCCCCGCGGGGGAAGGCTTAGTCGCTTCACTCCGGGTATTTGTGTAGACTACCGTGACGGAGCCTTTTTTGTCGGGAAGAGGTGACGTTTAGGCTGTGTTAACACGATATTTACTCGGATAGAAAACAATTTTGTTAATAGATTGATTGCTGAGGCGGTGGTTGTTTCTGATTCCGCCGTAATTGATTTGAAACTGCTGATGGCGGAGTTGGGAAATCCTAATGTCTCATTTGTTTAACAAAATTGTTTCCATTATGAGAAAATCCACTTCGTGTTAGCCAGCGCAGAGGATGTCTTTTCCAGTATGGCCTCCGTCATTCCCCACGATACATAATCTGAATTCCGCACCTTCCGAAGGTGTGCTGCTTTTCCGCATTTTCGCCGCACCTTCCGAAGGTGGGATTTCTGCAAATGTTTTCTACAGGCTATATATCGCTGTTTTCCTCTGTCGCGTAGTCTGTCCACCTTCCGAAGGTGTGCTGTTTTCCCGCATTTTCGCCTCACCTTCCGAAGGTGGAATTTACTCCTTCCTAAGGAGTAGGAGGATTTCGAGAAAATGCGACTCCTTTGGAACGGGTAGAACTGGGTATTGTGCGTTTTTCGTGTTCTGGATGGTTTTCGTTGCCATTACTCCTTTGGAAGGAGTCGGGCAAATGCACTGAAAGACTACTCCTTCCGAAGGAGTGGAACAGAGGGAGTTCCATCAATATATTCCACAACGGCAGCAAAATGCGGGAAACGGTGCCGTTGTGGAAAGGGTCATGAGAGGCAAAGCTGCCCAGAAGGCCTGTATCAATGGTGCGGCAGAAAGGGACAATCCACAACGGCAGCGAAACGCTGAAAACGGTGCCGTTGTGGAAGGGGTCATGAGAGGCAAAGCAGCCCAGAAGGCCTGTATCAATGGTGCGGCGGAAAGGGACATTCCGCAACGGCAGCGAAACTCGGAAAACGGTGCCGTTGTGGAAAGGGTCATGGGAGGCAATGCTGCCCAGAAGGCCTAAATCAATGGTGCGGCGGAAAGGGACATTCCACAACGGCAGCAAAATGCGGAAAACGGTGCCGTTGTGGAGAAAAGGGGCGAAAGGGGCAAGACAGTGACCGGGAAGAGGTGACCGGAAAGAGGTGGCGCTATGTGGCAAAGGAAAGGGAACGAAAATGAATCGTTCGCACGAGGGCGGAACGGGATGGGCTGATAGTCAATCTGTTGGAACAAGGGCCTGTGGAAGCGTGCAGTTTTAAAACGGACCTGTCCACGGGGCATCTCTTCAAATACCTGATGTGTAGTGTCTTACGATATGGGGCTGTGCGGCCTCTTCCGGTTTACAGAGCTTATGCCTACAGAAAGCCTGGCTTGGTTGGATGGGACCGGGGCAGGTTGTGGGAGGCTGGGGTATTAGGCTACCGCAGCAGGAACGTAAAAGGCACATGCAGGCGGGCGGCCCAGTCGTGCTCGAGGTGGGCTGCGCCGGGGAATACTGGGCTTATCCATGTGCCGGTGGAGTCAATGGCGTCCGAAATGGCGTCCGAAATGGCGTCCGAGTCGATGGCGTCCGAGTCAATGGCGTCCGAACCGATAGCATCCGGACCAGCGGCGTCCGGACCCCCTATGCGGTTATAGCCGGCAGAGGATGTGGGTGCTTCGGAGCAGGACGGACCGGGCTGCCATCCGCGGGCGGAGAGGAAGCTGTCCAGGCGGTCCTGGTAGGGAGGGTAGAGGGCGTCGAGGGTGGAGTCGCCGCGGTCGGTGTAGAGCAGGTGGGATCCGGATGAGGCGGGAAGGTTGTCCGAAAGATAGCGGAGGAATGCCTCGAATACTGTCTGTGAGATGTCTGCAGCCCGGTCATAGTCGGCGCTGGTGATCATGGGCAGGTGGGTGGACATGCAGGCTGCCCCTCCGAATACGTCGGGATATTCGCAGAGAGCATACAGCGAGATGAGGCCTCCCATGCTGGAGCCGGCTACGAAGGTATGTTGCCGGTCAGGCAGGGTGGAGTAGTGCGAGTCTATGAAGGGCTTGAGCTCGCTGGTCAGGAAGCGCAGGTATTCGTCAGCCTCATAGACAGTTCCAGAGGCCAGCATGTAATCCAGTGCGGCAGATGCAGATGCCGGGCCTGGACACGAAACCGAAACCTGATCCGGCTTGGCTGCATCACCGGCATCCGTGTAAGTCTGTGAGCGGAGAGCAGCGGTCTGTTTATCCGTGCGGTCTTTCATGCCGTCAGGCGTATCCCCGCTGGAGACATACCATCCGCCGGTCAGCGAGTCGGGTACAGCTCCCAGATATCCCAGCACTTTCTCCGGAAAGTATTCCCCGAAGCGGTTGTTCCCGTGTGCGACGCCGACTACTATGGCCGGAGGTACCTTCCCTTCTGCGATAAGCCGGCCAAGTACCTCGTCCACTTCCCATTCCTGACCGTTCCATGTCCAGGTGTCGTCGAAGAGCATCTGCCCGTCATGCATGTAAACTACCGGATATTTCTTCCGCGGGGAGTATCCGTCGGGCAGCCATACAAACACCTGGCGGGGACTCATGTATGCGGATTCGAACTGTGGATATTCCTCTACGCGCCCGTATGCCGTGTTTATTTCCGAGCCGTCCTTCAGCAGGTCGATGACTCCGCCGTCATGGATAAGGTAGCCGCGCAGGTCACCGCGGGAACCGATGAAGCGGGCTGCCGCATCCTTCCCCACAACCATGCAGTATGTGGCGTAGGCATCGGACAGGGCGCCGGAGCGGGCTGTGTCAATGGATATGACGGTGGCGCTCAGCAGGTCGTGCTGGACGGGATATCCGGTCACGGGGTTGATGGAGTGGGAGTATTTCTTTCCGTCCACGATGAAGAACTTGCGGTAGTTGCCGGAGGTAGTGATGCCGCAGTCCGTCAGGTCCAGGGACTTCTGGACATTCTCTCCTGCCGTCTGAGAGCCGTCGACGGGTGCGTCAATACCGATTCTCCAGGGTTTGCCGGATGCGTTCAGTCCCTTGCAGACTATCTCCATGCCTACCTCCACCAGATAGTTGTCCGCACCCAGGCTGTCCAGCAGGTCCGCCACCGCATCGCAGGTATATCCCTGGGCTATGGCATTGAAATTAAGGGTGACCCTTGGGTCTTTCCTGATTATCCGTCCATCTTCCAGTGTCAGCAGGTCCATGCCCGTGAATTCCAGCAGGGAGTCCACTATGCGGGCAGTGCGGGCGTCATCCCGCAGGCTGTCCAGTCCGGATGGATTCTTGAACCCGAATCCCCAGAAGTCGAACAGCGGTCCTCCGCTCACGTCGAACAGTCCTCCGGTCTCCTTCCAGAGTTTCATGGACATCTCGAACAATTCGAGAAAGTACCGGTCCGGGACTATGTCCTCCCCGCGGTTGAACCTGGAGAGGAGCGAGCCCTTGTTGTATCCTGATATGGAGAAGTCTATGTCCTGCAGACGGCGGGATACCAGTGATATTACGGTGTCCTCGTCCACCCCTGCCGCGGGCGCGGAATATATTATATGGAATGTGCCTCCCTGGGCGAAGCCCTCGATGCGGCGGTATTCAGGACCGCCGGAGCATGAGGCGGTGATGAGCAGCGAGGCAGTGAGTAGAAAAGCAGTGGCGTTTCTCATGATGGCATGATTTTAGTTAAAAATGATAACAGTTTGCAAAACTAAGAAAAATTGATGCATATTTGTAGTCCGAATTGATAAAAGATATGACTGGAAAGTATTTGAAAATGCTTATGCTTGCCGCAGCCGTCCTCATGGCGGCAGTGGGGTGTAAAGATGATGAAGATGAGGATGACAGGCTCTATATGTCGGGAACCCTGAGTTTTGATTTCCCTTCCTATGCAGTTGTCGGTCAGGAGGTGGAGTCGTATGTCTCGGGAATCACCACTCCCTCGGGATCGGACCTGGAATATTTCTGGGTATCCTCTGAAATGGAGATAAGTGACAATGACACAGTGATAGGGCAGTCCATAAAATTCAACCTGCCGAAGGAGCCCGGCGAGTACAGTATAACAGTCTATGCCAGGTCAATATCCGGAGAGTATTACTCCAGCAGCAGCACTGCAAGTGTTCAGGTAATAAGCACTGATGCCGACGGTGTCAGTGGATGGGCGCCCGGTATCGGCCGCTATACGGATGCAAGGGACGGCGAGATATATCATTACCGCAGGTACGGCAGCCTGGACTGGTTTACCCAGAATCTCCGCTACAGCGGAGCCGATGCCGATACCCTTCTCGGCCGGCCGTATGATGATTCGGAGGGTATTGACGAGATATTCGGCCGGCTGTATTCCTGGAACGACGCGACAGGAGGAGTCTCCGGCAGCGGTCTGGGAGGCGGCCCTCAGGGAGCATGCCCGGAAGGATGGTCGGTGCCGACGGTTGAGGACTGGGAGGACTTTGCACTGGCTGCAGGCGGGTCGGCCGTGGATTTTCTGGATCACTGGGACGGACTGGGCGAGAAAGTCTCTGCCCCGATCACTCTCAACGGCTCGGCCATGTGGCCCTATTCTCCGGATAACCTTCATGTCAATACAAACGGCTGGAACGGTTTCCCTACCGGCAACTCCAGGGACCATTACGGGGAGTATGAGAATATAGCGGTCTACGGTATGTGGTGGGCTTCGACGGAGAATGCGGACGGAATGGTGCCCTACCGTTTTATCTTCTACAACACAGACACTTTCGATGTGTACTACACGGATAAGGAGAGTTACGGTGTGTCAGTGAGGTGTGTGAGACTCTCCGCTCAGGGACAATAGTAGAAAAGAAATAAATTTTATGAAAATGAAACGCAGTTATGTAACGCTCATCGTCATCGTGGCGGTGGTGCTGGTCCTGTTCTTCTGGATCAAAGGAATGTATAACTCCATGGTGCGCACGGACGAGACCGTCTCTCAGGCCTGGGCCCAGGTGGAGAATGTCTATCAGCGCAGAGCCGATCTGGTTCCCAATCTCGTGGCTACGGTCAAGGGTTACGCCGAGCATGAGTCGTCGACTCTCGAGGCAGTGGTGGAAGCCAGGGCCAAGGCTACTCAGGCTACCGTCGACCCCTCCACTCTCTCCGAGGAGGAGCTCGCCCGCTTCATGAGTGCCCAGAATGAGCTCGGAACCGCCATCGGACGTCTGCTCGTCTCAGTCGAGCGCTACCCCGACCTGAAGGCCAACCAGAACTTCCTGGAACTCCAGGCCCAGCTTGAGGGTACCGAGAACCGGATCACCGTCGAGCGTCAGAAATTCAACGAGGCGGCCCGCAACTACAACGTGACCATCCGCCGCTTCCCCAACAACATCTTCGCCGGCATGTTCGGCTTCGAGAAGAAGGGTTACTTCGAGGCTTCCGAGGGAGCCGAGCAGGCACCCGTAGTCAGCTTCGAGTGATGACTGCCGGGGATCTGCTCAGGAAGGAGAGCAAGGAGGCCCTGGTAAGGGCCATTCAGACAGCGGAGAAGAATACCTCCGGCGAGATACGCGTGCACCTGGAGCAGGTGTGCAAGGGCGACCCCTGCCTGCGGGCGGCCTACGTATTCTCAAAGCTGGGGATGTTCCGGACCAAGGACCGCAACGGAGTGCTCATCTACCTTGCCCTCAAGTCCCACAAGTTCGCCATCATCGGGGACTCGGGGATCAATGAGAAGGTCGGCGCCGGTTTCTGGAATGAGGTCAAGGACGGCATGGCCGCGGATTTCCGCTCAGGGGACTTCACGGGCGGCATGTCCAGGGCGGTGCTGGCGGTGGGAGAGAAGCTTAAGGCCTTCTTCCCGTATCAGAAAGACGATGTCAATGAACTTCCGGACGATATTTCCTATGAGGACAATCAGTAGAATATTCAGGTCCATCCCGCTCCTCGCCGCAGTCCTGGTGCTGACGGTGAGCGCTTCTGCGCAGATTCCTCCCAGGCCCTCCGTGCCCAGGGCGGTAAATGACTTCGCCGGGGTGTTCTCCCGCTCAGATGCGGAGTATATGAACCGGGTGCTGGTGGATTTCGCCGACTCGACTTCCAACCGTATCGTGGTGGTGACGGTCGATGACCTCGGCGGCATGGAGCCGGCTATGCTGGCATACGAAATAGGGGAGCAGTGGGGCGTAGGCTCGGATAAGTTCGACAATGGGGTGGTGGTGCTGGTCAAGCCCAAAACCTCCCGTTCATCCGGTCAGGTCTACATCGCGGTGGGTTACGGTCTGGAAGGAGCGATTCCGGATGCCATAGCCAAACGTATCGTAGAGAACGAGATGATTCCCCGTTTCAGGGAGAATGACTATACAGGTGGTGTGGCGGCGGCCCTGAATGTACTGATGCGGCTCGCGGCCGGAGAGATATCATACAAGGAATATGAGGACTCCATCGGCACTGGCGGCTCGATAGCGATGATAGTCTTCGGACTGCTGTTCGTCCTGATAATACTCGGGGCACTCTTCGGCAACAACGGCCCTAGAAACATCAGCAGCGGCGGCAGCCGTACGTCCTCGGTGGCGGATGCGATATTCTGGTCATCCATGCTGGGGGGCAGCCGCGGCGGCAGCGGTTTCGGCGGAGGCGGCGGAGGAGGTTTCTCCGGCGGCTTCGGCGGCGGTTTCGGAGGCGGCTCATTCGGTGGAGGCGGAGCCGGCGGAAGTTGGTAGAAAGGCCCCGCTAAGCCTCCTCGACTTTGTCGAACGCCTTGATGATCTTGGTGACGAGCGGATGCCGCACCATGTCCTCTGTCCCGAAATTGATAACGGCAATACCTTTTATATTCCGTACCAGATCGACTCCGCGCATAAGCCCGGAGTCTTTTTTGTTGGGCAGGTCTATCTGCGTGGCGTCACCGGTGACGATGAACTTGGCGTTGCAGCCCATGCGGGTGAGGAACATCTTCAACTGTCCCAGGGAGGTGTTCTGGGCCTCGTCCAGGATGACGAAGGCGCTGTCCAGGGTCCGGCCCCTCATGTAGGCCAGCGGCGCGATCTGGATGATGCCCTCCTCCATGAGTATCTGCAGCTTGCGGGGATGGATCATGTCATGCAGGGCATCGTACAGGGGCTGGAGGTAAGGGTCCAGCTTCTCCTTCATGTCGCCGGGCAGGAATCCCAGTCTCTCGCCGGCCTCCACTGCCGGGCGTGTGAGTATCAGTTTCTTCACCTCCTTGTTTTTCAACGCCCTGACAGCCAGCGCGATGGCCGTGTACGTCTTACCTGTGCCTGCCGGGCCGAGGGCGAAGATGAGGTCGTTGCGGTAGTACTCGTCGACCAGACGGCGCTGGTTGCGGGTGCGGGCCTTGACGATGCGGCCCTCATTGCCGTAGACGATGTTGTAGTATTCCTCATTGTGCGCCGGCTCCCTTTCCTCGAGCTCCGAGGGATAGGTCTGCCAGTCGAGCATTCTTTCCAGGTCGCTGTCGCTGACCCCGCCTCCCCTGCGGAGGATGGCCGTGAGGGCCTGTATCCTCTGCGAGAGCAGCTCCACCTGCTCGTCCGGCCCCTCGAGCCTGATGTCCGTCCCCCGGGCGATGATCCTCACTTCGGGGAAATAGTGTCTCATTCTGTCCAGCTTCCGGTCATTGACCCCGTAGACGTCCACGGAGTCAAGACCCTCGATTGATATTGTCTTTTCTGTCATATTCTATTGTTCAAACAATGGTTTCAGTCGGTTGTAAGTCTCTATCATCCTGTCATAGTTCCAGCTGCCGAGGAATTCCTCCTTCCTGTCCAGAAATTCCTTGACCGGAAGTACGGTATACTGCTCCCCGTAGCCTCCCGGGCGGGAGCACCACAGCGGAAATGCCTCTCCTCCGGCCACGTATGCCAGTCCCCAGAATGTGACGGCGATGTCCAGACGGTAGGCCAGGCCGAGCTCGGTGTCGCGGCGGCTCATGTTGGAAATGAGATTGCCCAATGAGTAGACCACCGGCAGCTCGGCCCGCTGAACTACATGGGGGTGAGTCCCTATGACGACGTCCGCTCCCCATTCCAGCAGTCTTCCGGCCCATTCCTCCTGCCTGACGGAGGGCTCGGTGACGTATTCGGGACCCCAGTGCGGCAGGGCTATGATGATGTCGGCTCCGGCTTCCTGTGCCCTGCGGATGGCCTCCCGGACGGCGCCGCTCTCCATTTTATTGACGATGAAGGGGGGAGGAACGCTGACTCCGTTTGTGCCGTAGGTGAAATTGACGAATGCCACCCTGGCTCCGCCGATGTCGGTGATGAAGGGATTGGCCGAGGCTTCGGACAGGCTGTCCCTGTAGATGCCGGTGAAGGGAACTCCCAGGGCCTCATAATGGTCAATGGACGAGGCAAGTCCGCGGCGTCCCCTGTCGCAGATGTGGTTGTTGGCGCACAGGAAGAGGTCCACTCCGGCGTCAGCGGCCTCCTCTGCCAGGGACTCGGGGGCTGAGAATGAGGGGTATCCTGTGTAGGGAGGGCCTCCCAGGCAGAATTCCATGTTGGCAACGGTGAAGTCCGCCGCGTCAATCATAGGCTGTATGTGGCGGAAATAGGAAGAGTAGTCATAAGAGGCGGACTGGAGGGTGTCGGAGCCGGGTATGAGCGCGGAATGAAGCTGCTGCCTGTGCTGCATGATGTCCCCCAGGAAGAGGACCGACACGGTGTCGACAACGGCCAGCAGTAAGCTCAGGGACGGCATCGGCTACTGCTGCAACAGTTTGACATTCTCGAAGTCCAGGCGGACGGTGAGCCACTTCCGGAGTTTTTCCATATTCTCCTGGGATATGGTTCGTCCGGCCTTCAGTATGATGATGATCTCCTCTGTCCTTCCAAGGGAGTCGGTGCTGATGGAGTATCCGCGTGTGAGAGTGACGTCGGACAGGGACGGGTACTGGGCTATCAGCTCGTTGGTTATCTGCTCGTACGGCAGTTCCTTGGCCTGATATGCCTGAAGTTCTTTCCTCATGTCGGAGATGATCTGCTCGCGCTTCTGTATCTCCTGGTCGCTGCGCTCGTAGATGCTCTGGATGGCCACTCTGTCGGTCATCTCGTTCTGGTCTGTGGCGGCCCTCTGGGTGATGATGAGCTGGTCGTCGGTCAGGCCGAAATCATGGGCGGAGCGGTAAAGGGAGCTGAGCTGGTCTTGTCCCAGGGCCTCTCCGGCAATGAACAGTTCCAGTTTGGGCGGTTTGCTGTGGGAGTAGATGTCGTAGTCGTAGATGTAGCTGCGGGCCATTTCCTTGTTCTCGGCGATGAACTCCTTGGCAGTGTGGTTGAAGTTGTTCTCCCTGATCATGATGACGGCTGAGTAGACGCTGGGCGCAACGATAATTATGGTCAACGCGGCTACCCAGCGGCTGACTCTCTTCTTTCTGGCCGGGTCGGTGAATGTAGCCATGGGAAACTTGAGGTACTTGACCGTCAGGAAAGTGGCTATCGCAATGAAGATACTGTTGATGAAGAACAGGTACATCGCTCCGGCAAAGTATTTCAGGCTTCCCGAGGCCAGACCGAATCCCGCTGTGCAGAGCGGAGGCATGAGCGCTGTGGCTATGGCTACACCTGAGATTACAGTGCCCTTGTCCTTGCGGCTGATCTCTATGATGCCTGCAAAACCTCCGAAAAGTGCTATCAGTACGTCGTATATGGTAGGGTTGGTGCGGGCCAGAAGTTCAGTCGGGTTCTCCAGCTCCAGAGGTGATACCAGGAAGTATATGCTGGAGGCCAGGATACTGATGACTACCATGATAAGCAGGTTCTTGAAAGCCGTCTTTATGAAAGCGGTGTCGTTGGTGCCAAGGCCGTATCCGATGCCGAATATAGGTCCCATCAAGGGAGAAATGAGCATGGCTCCGATGATGACGGGTATGGAGTTGGTATTGAGGCCTACGGACGCTATTACGATGGCGAAGGCCAGGATGTATGCGTTCGGTCCCTTGAACTCTATGTTGCTGCGGATATACTGTGAGGCTTTATCGGTATCGATGTGTTCGTTGAGGTTGACGATGTTGCCGATATGGTCTCTCAGACTGCCGAAAAAATGCTTTAGATTATTATCCATCCGACAATTTTTAAATTTACGCGGTAAATATACATTTTTTTTTGCGGCAATGCTATTAATTGAGTACTTTTGTTGGATATATTGAGATTGTATAATTTAATAATTGTCAGTAATGAAAGCTTTTAGACTTATTTCTACCTTGATGGTCGCCCTCATGCTGGTGACCGGCTGCGACTTTTTCCGTTCACTGGTAGGCAAGCCCACCTCCAAGGAACTCGAGCAGATGAAGCGCGAGGCGGTGGAGCAGGCCCGCAAGCAGAGACAGCTGGACTCTATCAACAAGGCCAAGGCGCTTGCACTCGAGCAGGCGAAAGCAGCGGAGGAGAATAAGAACCTGCTGGACGAGAGTGCCGGAAGGTATCATGTTATCCTCGGCAGTTTTAAGGTAGAGGGCAATGCTGAGAAGATGTACGCCCTTCTGGAGAAGAACGGCTACACTCCCAGGGTCATTCTGTTCAACAATGGTTTCGAGGTGGTGTCCGTGGCTGCATACAACAACTACCGGGACGCTCTCAAGGCCATGAACGATGTCATGGAGTATGAGTTCTGCCCGGAGGATGTCTGGATCTACGACATCAGGCAGAACCTGCATGCAAAAAGGAAATAAAGTAAATCAACAATAAATAACGGACAATAACACAGCAATATGAAAACCACAGCTTTTACTCAGAAGCACATCGCTCTGGGCGCCAAGATGGTGCCCTTTGCCGGATACAACATGCCGGTGGAATATGTAGGTATCAACGAGGAGCACAAGACTGTGCGCGAAGGCGTCGGCGTCTTCGATGTTTCTCACATGGGAGAGTTCTGGGTTAAGGGACCCAATGCCCTCGCTTTCGTTCAGTACGTGTCTTCCAATGACGCCTCTGTCCTCTATCCCGGCAAGATTCAGTACGACTGCTTCCCCAACGGAAAGGGCGGTATCGTGGACGACTTTCTGACATACTGCATCGACGGCCAGACCTATCTCCTGGTTGTCAATGCCGCCAATATCGAGAAGGACTGGAATCACCTCTGCGCCATCGCTCCCAAGTTCGGCATCACCCCCGGCAAGGAGCTCTACAATGCCTCCGACGAGATCTGCCAGCTGGCAGTTCAGGGCCCCAAGGCAGTGCAGGCCATGCAGAAACTCTGTGACCAGGATCTGATGGGAATGGAGTACTACACATTCAAGAAAGTGATGCTCGGCGGTGTCAGCGTTATCTTCTCCATCACCGGATATACAGGTGCCGGCGGATGCGAGATCTACGCAGCCAACGAGGACGCCGACAAGCTCTGGGACGCTGTCTTCGAGGCAGGCGCAGAGTTCGGCATCAAGCCTATCGGACTGGGTGCACGTGACACTCTGAGACTTGAGATGGGCTTCTGCCTCTACGGCAACGATATCGACGACACCACCTCTCCTCTGGAGGCCGGTCTGGGCTGGATTACCAAGTTCACCGACACCAAGGGTGACTTCATCGACAGGGACTATCTGCTCCAGCAGAAGGCCGAGGGCCTCAAGCGCAAGCTGGTGGGCTTCGAGCTTATCGACCGCGGTGTTCCCCGTCACGGCTATGAGATCTGCGACGCTGAGGGCAACGCCATCGGCCATGTGACATCCGGAACCATGTCTCCCTCGCTTAGCATCCCCATCGGTATGGGTTATGTCAATACACCTTACAACAAGGTGGACACCGAGATATACATCAAGGTCCGCAACAGGCTGCTCAAGGCCAAGGTAGTGAAGATTCCTTTCTACAAGGCCAAGTAAAGTGAAGCGGGCTGCCTCCATTGCCGCTCTTCTGACGCTTTCCATAATGGCCTGCGCGCAGTATGCGGAGACACCGGAAGTGGAGAAGAGTCTTGAAGACCACGTAAGATACTTGTCATCCGTCTCATTGGAGGGCCGCAGAGCCGGCTCTCCAGGCGAGACGGCAGCCGCGGAGTATATGTATGACTGCCTGAGCGGGGCCGGTGTCACGATGCTGACACCCAGGTCGGGTCAGGATTTCTACATAGTAGCGTCCGAGGGAGATACGGTCTATTCCCGCAACGTTGTCGGTATAGTGGAGGGCTATGATTCTCTGCTGAGGAACCAGTACATAGTGGTGGGTGCCAATCTGGACCACATCGGCATCAATACTCTTACCGTGAACGGCAAGCCTGTGACGCAGATATTCCCGGGAGCAAACGACAATGCTTCCGGGATTGCTTCTGTAATAGAAGTGGCCAAAAGAGTTGCCTCTTCTTCGTTTTTCTTCCGACGGTCCGTGATCTTTGCAGGTTTCGGAGCGAAGGAGGAGGGGACGGCAGGATCGTGGTATTTTGCCAACAGAGCCTTTCCTGAAATCGACAGCGTGTCGATGATGGTGGACCTGCGGACGCTGGGCAAGTCGGGCCCGGCCAACCCTTTTACCTATTATACCGGAGTCCCCAATCCTGAAATCAACCGTCTGGTCTACGGTCTTTCGGAGGTGGGAGCTTTCTATGTCCCCCATGCGGGGGAGGGCGTGATGCCTTCCGGGGACTATCTGCCTTTCTATGAGAAACAGATACCCGTGATGCTGCTTACGACCGGGCCGGACCGGAATATCCGGACAGTCCGGGACGAGGCGGATTTGCTGGATTATGAGACAATGGATTATATTTGCGACTTCGTTTACCACCTCATCCGGGAGGCGGCCAATACGGACCTCATGATAGAGAGGCCGCTGGCCGTGGATGAGAAGGGGGAAGCCGGAGCGTATGAGCAAGGTGGGGAGAGGGTCTATTCGCCCTATGAGGTGGATGAGGCTCCGCAGTTCTTCAAGGGGGATGCGTCCACCTTCCTCAATGAGTGGGTGTACACCTACCTGCGCTATCCTGATATACCGCTCAGTCAAGGTATTCAGGGCACTGTGACCGTGGAGTTCGTGGTGGAGAAGGACGGCCGTGTGACCAATGTAAGGGCTGTCCGTGGAGATGACCAGTATCTCGAGGACGAGGCTGTCCGGGTGGTTTCCGCCTCGCCCAAATGGAAACCCGGAGTGCTCGGAGGACAGAAAGTACGGGTAAAGTATTCTGTGCCGGTCGAGTTTAGATTGAGAATGAGGAAATAACTGAAAAGCAAGATATGTCGACAGATTACAATTTTTCGGAAATAGAGAGGAAATGGCAGGAGTTCTGGGCTGAGAACCGGACGTTCCAGGTCCGGGAGGATGAGAGCAGGCCCAAGTTCTACGTGCTGGACATGTTTCCCTATCCGTCCGGAGCGGGGCTGCATGTCGGGCATCCGCTGGGTTATATAGCAAGTGACATCTACAGCCGCTACAAGCGTCTCTGCGGGTACAATGTCCTGCATCCCATGGGATTCGACGCCTTCGGCCTGCCGGCTGAGCAGTATGCCATACAGACCGGCCGCCATCCGGCCAGGACCACCGAGGAAAACATCGCCCGGTACAAGCAGCAGCTGAACCGTATCGGTTTCTCCTTCGACTGGTCGAGGGAGGTGCGCACCTGTGATCCGGCCTATTACAAATGGACTCAGTGGGCCTTCCTCAAGATGTTCGGCTGCTGGTATGACAATACCGCGCAGAAGGCCCGTCCGATAGAGGAGCTGGAAGCTCATTTTGCGGTCAGCGGCTCTGAGGGCGTGGACGCCGCATGCTCCAGGGAACTGCATTTCACCGCAGCCGACTGGAACTCCATGGATGAGAGGCGCCGTGCGGAGGTCCTGATGAATTACCGCATAGCCTACCTGGGCGAGACATCGGTCAACTGGTGTCCTCAGCTCGGTACCGTCCTGGCCAACGACGAGGTCAAGGAGGGACTCTCGGTCCGCGGAGGATATCCCGTGATACAGAAGAAGATGCAGCAGTGGCAGCTGCGTGTGTCCGCATACGCCCCCAGGCTCCTGGAGGACCTGGACGGACTGGAGTGGAGCGACTCCCTGAAGGAGATGCAGCGCAACTGGATAGGCCGCTCGGAGGGTGCCGAGATGATATTCAAGGTCTCCAACGGAGAGCAGACCTACGACATGACCATTTTCACCACCCGTGCCGACACTGTCTTCGGAGTCACCTTCATGGTGCTGGCTCCCGAGAGCGAGTGGGTGGCCCGCCTGACCACCCCTGGGCAGAAGGCGCAGGTGGATGAGTACCTGGCCGCCGCCGCCAGGAAGACCGAGCGCGAGAGGATAGCCGAGACCCGCCAGGTTACCGGTGTGTTCAGCGGCTCGTATGCCGAGAACCCTCTGACCGGGGAGAAGGTTCCTGTCTGGATTTCAGAGTACGTCCTGGCCGGTTACGGTACAGGCGCCATCATGGCGGTACCTGCCCATGACAGCAGGGACTACGCATTTGCCCGTCATTTCAATCTGCCCATACGTCCCCTTATCGAAGGCTGCGATGTCTCTCAGGAGAGCTTTGACGCCAAGGACGGCGTGATGTGCAACTCCGGCTTCCTCAACGGGATGACGGTCAAGGAGGCCATCCCCGCCGCTATCCGCAAGGTGGAGGAGATGGGTATCGGACACAGGAAGGTCAACTACAGGCTCCGCGACGCCATATTCTCCCGTCAGAGATACTGGGGTGAACCCTTCCCTATATATTATAAGGACGGAACGGCTACACCCATGGATTTTTCCGAACTTCCGCTGACCCTGCCCGAGGTGGACAAGTACCTGCCGACCGAGAGCGGAGAGCCGCCCCTCGCGCGTGCCGCCGGATGGGAGTATCAGGGCTGGCCTATAGAGAAGAGCACGATGCCCGGATTTGCCGGCAGCAGCGCCTACTACCTGCGCTATATGGACCCTCACAATGACTCGGCCCTCGTGGACCGCGCCAAGGACGAATACTGGAGGAACGTGGACCTCTATGTCGGAGGTACCGAGCATGCCACCGGCCATCTGATCTATTCCAGGTTCTGGAACAAGTTCCTCTATGACCTGGGATATGTGTGCGAGAAGGAGCCTTTCCGCAAGCTGGTCAATCAGGGCATGATCCAGGGCCGCTCCAACTTCGTTTACCGTATCAAGGGTACTAACACCTTCGTGTCCTGCGGCCTGAAGGACCAGTACGACACGACCGAGATACACGTGGACGTCAATATCGTGCACAATGACCGCCTGGATACTGAGGCCTTCCGGAAATGGATGCCCGACTACGCGACTGCCGAGTTCATCCTCGAGGACGGGGAGTATATCTGCGGCTGGGCTATAGAGAAGATGAGCAAGTCGATGTTCAATGTGGTCAATCCCGACAACGTCTGCGACACCTACGGTGCCGACACTCTCAGGCTGTACGAGATGTTCCTCGGTCCCGTGGAGCAGTCCAAGCCCTGGGATACCAAGGGTATCGACGGTGTCCACCGCTTCCTCAGGAAGTTCTGGCGCCTGTACTACGGCAAGGACGGGGCACTGTTTACGGACACCAAGGCGTCGGCCGCCGGGCTCAAGGTGCTGCACAAGCTGATACACAAGGTCTCCACCGATATAGAGAACTTCTCGATGAACACCTCTGTGAGTGCCTTCATGATAGCCGTCAATGAACTGACGGAACTGGGCTGCACCAGCCGGGAGATTCTGGAACCCATGGTGATACTGCTCTCTCCTTTCGCACCCCATATCTGCGAGGAGCTCTGGAACAGGCTCGGACACGATACCTCGGTGTCATGTGCGGCGTTCCCAGAGTACGTGGAGAGCTATACCGTGGAGAACACCTTCGAGTATCCTGTCTCGTTCAACGGCAAGATGCGTTTCAAACTCGAGCTGCCCAAGTCCGTGGATCCCAAGGACGCCGAGGCGGCCGTACTCGCCTCTCCCAATACGGAGAAGTATCTCGGCGGAAAGCCGGTCAAGAAAATCATAGTAGTACCGTCAAAGATTATCAATGTAGTATTCTGATATGAATCAGACAACAAAAAAGATTCTGATCACGCTGAAGGAGTACGTGATCATTTCCCTGGGACTGGCGCTGTACTGTTTCAGCTGGACTTCCTTCCTGATTCCGAAAGGAATCGTGGGCGGAGCTATTCCCGGTCTGGCCACATTCGTCAACTATGCGACTGGAGGCCTGATACCTGTGTCTGTCACCTATCTGTCGGTCAATGTAATCCTGATTATCCTCGGCTTCCTCATCCTGGGCCGCGGTTTCGGATTCAAGACGATATACTGCATCCTGCTCAACTCCGTGCTGCTGCAGGTGCTGCCCGACCTGATACCCTGGGTGTCCACCATCGAGGAGCCTTTCCTCAACGGTCTGCTCGGAGGTTTCATCGGTGCCATAGGTATCGTCATGATATTCAATCAGGGCGGAAGTACCGGCGGTACCGACATCATCGCCCTCATTCTGTCCAAATACCGGGAGATATCTCCGGGCAGGGTTTACCTTTTCTGCGATCTGGTGATAGTGGGCTCCGTGCTCCTGCTTCCGGGCAAGACACTGTCGGACGTGGTGTACGGCTATATGCAGGTAATCGCCTTCTCGCAGGGAGTGGATCTGCTGCTGACCGGCAGCAAGCAGTCGGTGCAGGTCATGATATTCTCGCAGAAGTACAATGAGATAGCGGATTCGCTGATCAACCAGTTGAAGAGGGGCGTCACGGCCTTCGAGGGTATCGGCTGGTATACCAAGGAGGCGCATCAGGTGCTGGTGGTCATCGCCCGCAAGCATCAGCTGAACGAGATCAACAAGATCGTCAAGAACCATGACCGTTCGGCATTTATGTCAGTAACCTCGACCATGAGCGTATATGGAAGGGGATTCGATGAATTAAAAGGACCAGAGAAAATAGAATGGAAACGCAAGCAAAAACAACTTCAAGGACAAGAAAAGTCCTCTCAGTCGTAAATGACTATCTGATCATTACCCTGGGTCTTCTCTGCTATACCGGAGGATGGTGTATCTTCGTCATCCCCAACGGTATCGTCGGCGGAGGAGTATCCGGTATCGGTGCCATCGTCCAGTATGCCACCAACGGCGCCATACCTGTCAGCTATACCTTCTTCGCCGTCAACCTGGTGCTGCTGATCATAGGTATCAAGACCCTCGGAAAGGCTTTCGGAGCCAAAACTGTCTATGCGGTCTTCGTGGCCTCCCTGCTCTTCCGCATTCTGCCGGAGGTGATACCGCAGGACTTCATTGACGAGCTGGCGGTTGCCAACGGCAAACTGTTGTGCGCTCTCATAGGCGGGTCGATGTCCGGTTTGGGTATCGGACTGGCTTTCAGCCGTGGAGGCAGTACAGCCGGAACGGATGTGATAGCTCTTATCATCAGCAAGTACCGCAACATACCTCCCGGAAGAATTATTCTCCTCTGCGATATCTTTATCGTGGGCTCATCCATATTCCTCCCTTCGGATCTTAATTTCGGAGCGAGAATAGCAGGCATCATGTACGGATATCTGGTAGTTGCTTCCTGCAGTTATGTGGTAGACCTCTCGGTAGCCGGTAACAAACAGTCTGTCCAGCTCTTTATCTTCTCCAAACAGTATCAGGAGATCGCGGATATGATATCCGGCTCCATGCACCGCGGAGTTACTGTCCTGGATGCCCAGGGCTGGTACACCAAGAACAGTGAGAAGGTGCTTCTGGTGATGGTCCGCAAGGTCGAGGCCAACTATCTTCTTTCCATGATCAAGCAGATAGACCGTCAGGCGTTCATATCCATGGGCAACGTCATGGGCGTGTACGGCCAGGGTTTTGACGCGATTAAAGAAAAAAAGAAAGTTAAGAAAATATAAAAACGCAAATATTAAGTCAGGTTTTTATAACTTCCTGACAAGATAGAGTCTCTGTCGTAACTTTGAGCCGTGAAAAACTCAAAGCAATGATAGAGACTTTTTTTATACTGGCCATGTGCACAGTACCTTGTGCGGTGTATGTCACCCTGGGTGTATTTATGATTATCAGGTATAGAAGAACAGAGAACCGGACGGACATACCGGCGCTTTATGCCCGCAGGGATTTTGCGGTCTTTCTGTTTGCAGCCGCAGTCTGCTTCGTCTCGGGAGCGGCGACACGGATTTGGGCCCCTGATTCGGATCTGTATCTGACGGTGGACCTGACAGTACTCAAGCTCTATCTGGTGTCGGCGGCGGTTCCATGCCTGTTGCTGCGCCGGATGGCATTTCCGGACAGACCCTGGGTTCAGTTCTATGTTTTCGCAGCCCTGGCGGCGGCGCTCTTCCTTTTCTCCGATGTGCTTATCAGCCTGGGATACGGCAGTCTTTCCAGGAGTATACTCTGCCGCGGAGCAGTGACAGTAAATCTCGTTGTATTCCTGGTCTGCCTGCGCTATGCGGCGGTATTTTCAAACAGGGAGGACGGTAATCTCCGGGCCCTGGGCAGGGAACTGCAGACCAATATGATGGCTCTGAGCCTGTACAATTTTCTTTTCCTCCTTTATTCATTCCATCTCCACGTGATTATGGATTATTTTCTCCTGGTGACAGGATTCGCGGTTATCCATGCTACTATGGCGGTGTATATATCGCAGGGAAAGGCAGTGCTTACTGATGTCATGCCGTCTCCGGTCTGTACTGTGCCTGCGGCCCGCGGGCGGGACAGCATGTGCGTGTCAGGAGAGGAGAACCGGGATGACGGTCAGGGTACCGTCCAGGATGATACGGCGGCCTCCCTTAAGGACCGGCTGCTGGGTTATTTCGAGTACGAGAAGCCCTATCTTTCCAAGAATCTGACCATGGAGGAGGTGGCCATGCGTCTGTTCACCAATAAGACCTATCTCTCGAAAACCATAAACGTCGAGATGAACAAGAACTTCCGGGAACTGGTCAACTATTTCAGGGTCAAGGAGGCCATCAGGATTTTTCATGAGGACAGCAGTCTCTCGATGAGTGAGCTGAGGGAAAGATGCGGCTTCAACAACAATGCCTCTTTTACCAGTGCGTTCAAGCTCAATACGGGTTATACTCCCGGAGAGTGGTGCCGGGATATGAAAAACAGGATGGGTAAGTCTGACTCTACTGGGGAATGAGACACTGGATACTGAGTATCATGTTCCGCCGCCTGGACCTGCAGGTCAGGAGGGATGAGCTCTTTCTCGACCCTGAACTGACACTGACAGGGATGGCCAGGCTGTCCGGAATCAACAGGACATACGTCTCCGGGGCGGTGAGGACACGTTTCGTATGCTTCAGGGACTATCTCAGAAGTCTGAGGGTGGAGAGGCTGCTGAATGACATCAGGACAGGACGGTGCGGTGAGCGGGTGGACGGGGACTGGGATGATTTTGCCAGAAGTTATGGTTTCAGAACCAAGAGGAGTATGAACGCGGCGCTGGTGGGGCTGACAGGAGTCAATTATTGCAGGCTGGTCAGGTGGAGGAATATGTGCCGGTCCTCAGGCAGAAAGAATCTTGCCGATGAGTTCGGTGAGAAGTTCCCCCTCGGCAGCATTGCCTCCGGAATTGCTTTTGCTTCGCCAGTCGCACTCGCGGATCCAGGATATGACGCGCATGGTCCCGCGGAGACTGTAACTGCGGACAGCGGACAGGTAGGGGCCTGCGTAACTGTAGTAGACTCCGGCTTTGGAAGCTGCGTCCTTGGCGGATATCCTGTCGCGGAGCATTATGGCATGGATCATCTCCACTTTGGAGAAGAAGAAGAAGAGGAAGCCCAGGGTCATCTGCAGGGGATACTGCCGGGGAGACTCTCCGAAGAACCAGGCTATTCGGAAAGCCTTGTCCCCGTCGCGGACAGCCAGGGCTGAGGTAAGCTCTCCGGTGTTGAACTCGCGGCTGATACCTACGTTCTGCTCGATGTCGGCTGCGGTTATGGTCTTCTGGGACTCGGGTACGGCCTTGAGCAGCTTGTCGGATTCGACGGAGATCTTGCGCAGGTCGTTTCCCGCGTATTCGGCGAGGAGCATGGCGCCCTGGGGCTCGATGCTGCGGCCTATGCTCCTGAACCATGACTCTATCCAGCGGGGCATGGCCTCCTCGCGCACCTTCACGGACTCGAAGATGACGCAGGACTTGGCGGCCTTCTTGTAGAAGGATGTGCGCTTGTCCATATTCTTGCCGGAGAAGAGCAGCACAAGGACGGTGGTGGGGGAGATATGGTCGAGATACACACCGAGGCCCTCGGGTTTCTTCAGTGCCTGGGCCTCACGGACTACGACCAGGGTCCTTTCGGCCATCATGGGGTATCTCCCGCAGACGGAGACTATTTCTTCTGCGGAGGTGTCCGCTCCGTAGAGTACGGTCTGGTTGAAGTCCCTCTCGTGGGGCTGCAGGGCCCGTTCCATAATCAGGGAACACAGCCTCTCAGGGTAGAACGGTTCCTCGCCCATGAGTATGTACACGGGCTTGAAGTTACCTGACTCAATCTCCTTGCGCAGGCTTTCGTACTGTCCGGCTGTGTCTATTTTGGCCATGACTGCAAAATTAGCATTTTATCATTAACTTTGCAGGCTATGGACACTATTTTCGATCCCTTGCGCAGGATAGAGGTCGCCCTGACTCCGGAAGAGCAGGTGCGTCAGGATGTTATATCCTGGCTGCACGGTCAGCTGGGGATTCCGCTGGTGATGATGGCCTCGGAATATGCCTTTCAGTACAACGGCAGGCAGTACAGGGCCGATATCGTGGTCTTCGGCAGGGATGCCGCCCCGCTGCTGCTGGTGGAGTGCAAGGCTCCGGGAGTGAGGATTGACAGAGAGGTGATAGAGCAGGGTATACGCTACAACCGTGTCCTGAACGTGAAGTATATGATGTTTACCAACGGTGAGAAAATGTATTTCTGCGAGAGGACCGGAGAAGGCCCGGAATACAGGTTCCTGCCGCAAATACCGGATATAAAGATTTAAGATGATACTCGACTGTTCAAAACCGATATTCGGAATCATATCCGAGGAGGCCCGCAGGATGGGGGTCCGCGCCTATGTGATAGGAGGCTATGTACGGGACCAGATTCTGGGACGGCACAGCAAGGATATAGACGTGGTGGTGGAGGGGGACGGCCCGGCCCTGGCCCGCAGAGTGGGAGAGAGGACCGGCTCGCACGTGGCCATATTCGCCCGTTTCGGGACGGCGATGATACACTCCTCCGAGGGGGAGGAGGTGGAGTTCGTGGGGGCGCGGAAGGAGTCCTACTCGAGCGATTCGCGCAAGCCCAGCGTGAGCCGCGGAACCTTGAGGGACGACCAGCTCCGCCGCGACTTTACCATCAACGCCCTCTCATTTTCCCTGCAGCCGGAGGACATGGGAACTGTCTACGACCCTTTCAACGGACTGGAGGACCTTCGCAACGGGCTGATCCGCACTCCATTGGACCCTGATGCCACTTTCTCCGACGATCCCCTGAGGATGGTGAGGGCCATACGCTTTGCGACGCAGCTGGGATTTACCATTGTTCCTGAGGCCCTGGAGTCGATACGGCGCAACAGGGGCAGGATGGCCATTCTTTCCCCGGAGCGGGTGAGCGAGGAACTGCATAAGATACTGATGTCGCCGAAGCCTTCGGTGGGATTTGACCTGATGGACAGGACTACTCTGCTGGAACTGATTCTGCCGGTTATAAGTGCTCTGAAGGGGGTGGAGACGCAGGAGGGGCGCGGGCACAAGGACAATTACCGTCATACCCTGCAGGTGGTGGACAATATCGTGCCGCATACCGGTAATCTGTGGCTGAGGTGGGCCGCCCTGCTGCACGATATCGGCAAGCCGGCGACCAAGCGGTATGAGAAAGGGACCGGCTGGACTTTCCACGGACACGAGGTGGTGGGGGCGAAGATGGTCTACGAGGTGTTCAAGTATCTCCGTATGCCGCTGAATGAGAAGATGAAGTATGTGCAGAAACTGGTGTTCCTGCATCTGAGGCCGATTGCCCTGGTTCAGGAGGAGGTGACGGACTCGGCGGTGCGTCGTCTGCTCTTTGACGCGGGGGATGACATAGATGACCTGATGACTCTCTGCGAGGCGGACATCACTTCGAAGAATGACCGGACGGTGGCCCGGCATCTGGCCAATTTTCAGCTGGTGCGGCGCAAGCTGCAGGAGGTCGAGGAGAAGGACCGGATCCGCAACTTTCAGCCTCCCGTGACAGGTGAGATGATCATGGAGACCTACGGCATTCCTCCCTGCCGCGAGATAGGTGTCATCAAGGAGTACATAAAGGACGCCATCCTGGACGGCCGTATTCCCAATGACCGTGACGCCGCCCTCGTCCTCATGCGTGAAAAAGCCTCTGAACTCGGTTTGAAAGAAATATAAAGCAGTCGAAAAGACCAGGCCCTCCCACCACTGCGTGGCGGGCCCCTCCCTCTAGAGCCGAGGGCGGCTAGTCTTTTCTCGTTGCTTTATATTTCTTTCAGGCTTACTGTGTGACTAATGCAGTGACACTCCGATCAGCCGCATGAACTCGCTGCGTGTGCGCTCGTCCTTAAGGAAGCCGCCGGTGAAAGCCGAGGTGGTGGTGATGGAGTTCTGTTTCTGGACTCCGCGGATCTGCATGCACATGTGCGAGGCCTCGATGACCACGCCCACTCCGAGAGGATGCAGGGTATTCTGGATGCAGTCGCGGATCTGCACGGTCAGTCGCTCCTGTACCTGGAGGCGGCGGGCATAGCACTCGACGACTCGGGCTATCTTGCTGAGTCCGGTGATGTAGCCGTTGGGAATATAGGCGACATGGGCTTTGCCGTAGAAGGGCAGCAGGTGATGCTCGCACATGGAGTACAGCTCGATGTCCTTGACCACCACCATCTGACGGTAGTCTTCTTTGAACATGGCCGAGCGAAGGATCTCGGCGCCGTCCATGTAGTAGCCCTGGGTCAGGAACTGCATGCTCTTGGCCACCCTCTCCGGGGTCTTGAGAAGTCCCTCGCGCTCAGGATCCTCCCCGAGCAGATGCAAAACCTCTTTATAATGTACTGCAAGCTCCTTGGTGGCCTGCGGATCATATTCCTCGATTTTCTTGAATGCCATTTCGGTAAAAATTTTGAGGCGCAATATTAAGGAAAATGTTGTAGACTGCCAATAAATTATTACATTCGAATCCAGAATCAATAAAATTCTACGATATGGAGAAAGCAAGCGGGATTATCAGACTCGAGGATATCCACAGGATATACCGGGTCGGAAATCAGGAGGTGAGAGCTTTGGACGGGGTCTCGCTTTCTGTTTTCAAAAACGAGTATGTAGCAATTATGGGCCCTTCGGGCTCGGGCAAGTCCACACTTATGAACATCCTGGGCTGTCTGGACTCTCCCAGCAGCGGCCATTACATCCTCAATGGGGTGGATGTAAGCGAGATGGAGGACGGTGAGCTGGCCGATGTCCGCAACCGCGAGATCGGCTTCGTCTTCCAGTCCTTCAACCTGCTTCCACGGTACAATGCCCTGGAGAATGTCGCCCTGCCCATGGTCTATGCCGGCGTGCCGGCCAAGGAGCGGATGGAGAGGGCGGCGGCAGCTCTGGAGAGCGTAGCCCTGTCGGAGCGTATGGACCACAAGCCCAATGAGCTGTCCGGCGGTCAGAAGCAGAGGGTGGCCCTGGCCCGCGCCCTGATCAACAACCCTTCCATCATCCTGGCGGACGAGCCCACCGGCAACCTCGACACCCACACTTCCATCGAGATAATGCGGCTGTTCGACGAGATTCACAGCCGGGGCAATACGGTGATAGTGGTAACTCATGAGGAGGACATAGCGGCTTACGCCCACCGCATCATCCGGCTCAGGGACGGAAAAGTGGAGTCGGACACTGAGAACAAAGACTATACTAAAACATTTAATTGACAACAGCATGAAAATCTACACGAAAACCGGCGACTCCGGTGAGACCTCCCTGGTGGGAGGCAAGAGAGTATCAAAGGCCTCCCTCAGAGTCTGCGCCTACGGGGATATGGACGAGCTTATCTCCTATATAGGCCTGCTGCGCTGTGAGATTCCTCAGAGCGATGCTTTCCTGCGCAGGGTGCAGGCCGTCCTGATGACCGGTTCGGCCCATATAGCCTCGGAGGTGGAGAATCCGCGCCTGACACCGTTTCCATACGAGGAGATCCGTACCCTTGAGGAGGAGATAGACCGTCTGAGCGCCCTGATGCCTCCCATGAAGTCGTTTGTACTGCCGGCAGGACCTGCCGCTGCCGCTCATTGTCATATCGCCAGATGCGTGTGCCGCCGCAGCGAGCGCTCATGTGTGGCCCTGGGCGACCACCGGCCGGACGTGCAGGATGTGATACGGTATCTCAACCGTCTGTCCGACCTGCTGTTCACTCTCGGCCGCTATCAGTGCCATGCAGGTAACATTCCCGAAGATTTTTGGACCGAGTAGAATTATTTTGTTTATATTTGCCGCCCAAAAATCAACAAAGAAAACATTTAAAGTACAAGACGCTATGTATTGGACACTTGAATTGGCCTCGAAGCTCGAAGATGCTCCCTGGCCTGCAACCAAAGACGAACTGATCGACTATGCCACCCGTTCCGGCGCACCCCTCGAGGTTATCGAGAACCTGGAGGACCTTGAGGACGACGGGGAAGTATACGAAAGCATAGAGGAAATCTGGCCCGACTATCCCAGCAAGGAGGACTTCTTCTTCAACGAGGACGAGTACTAATACTCTTTGAAAGATTAGGCGATTGAATTCCAGCGAGATAAGCAAATGGTTTGTTTGTCTCGCTGGTGTTTTATGGCCTTTTGTGAGGCGGTTTGTTTGTGTAAAATCCGGTTTAGACTAAATATAAGCCTATTGAACCAAGCTATCGCTTATAATTCTGTATATTCTCCATTTAGATTTTCACCTAATCTTGCCTCTATCTCTTCAATAGTGGGTATTGTGCCTTCCACTTTTTCCGGATAAAGCTTTGATAGTTCATATTCAGATATGCCTAATGGAAGATTGCTGCCCTCCAATGCGTATTGGGCAAGCGACCACATAACCGCTTAATTGTCCGAGATCTTGAAAATCAAATTCACCGATTTTCACCTCGATTACTACATAGCATGACAAGTTCAAGTTATAGAAAAGCAAATCGATGAATTTCTCCTTTTTCCCTATCTGAAGTCTATACTCTTTGCCTATGTATGCGAATTCGGTACCGAGTTCCAGCAGGAATTGCGATATATTGGCAAGCAGCGCGTCTTTGAGAATATGCTCATTATAAGGTTGAGTTATTCCTGTAAAGGCAAAGTTATAAGGGTCTTTTGTCAGTTCTTGCGCAAGATCGCTTGTTGGATCAGGCAATGTACGGGTGAAGTTTGTCAAAGCCTTGCCTTCACGCTCGTACATGCCGTTGTCCATAAAGTTGAGCAATGTGTCGCGGCTCCATCCCTTTTCTATTGTCTTTCTTACATAGAAGAGAGCTTTTGCCGGTTCATGACCATACCTGTCCATCAAGTACCGGTGGTGTCCCCAAGGTATGGAAAAAAGCGTTTCTTCCAATTGTCCCACAACTTGTGGGACAGGCTTCGAAGATTGTGCCACAGCCTGTGGTACAATTGCAAAATACTGATGGTAAAGCAAATAGAATTGTTTGCAATAATAAATGTTGCGAACGGAAAGACCTGTGGCGTTGGGATTCCTGCGTTGTAAATCCACAGAAAGATTCTTGATGACTTTCTCGCCCCACCGCTCTTCCACATGCATTTCTTCGATGTCACGGCCGAGTTCCCAATAATATTTAAGCAACTCACGGTTAACCCTGACCGCTGCTTTGATTTGACTCTGACGATAGCGTACACTAAGGTCTTCCACCCACCGGATGTAGTCTTTATCTATGATGGTCAATTCTTTACTCATTATTTCCAACATTTACATTAAATGTGCAGAACCATTGCCGGCATCTTTACCCGTGTTGCTCGCTAAATTGTTTAATTTTACCGTTCGTCTTTATCAGTTATCAAGTCCTTTAAATCCACCTGTAGGATGACAGCTATTTGCTGAAGAGTCTCCAGATTAGGTTGAATCCTATTGCAGGCATAAGCATTGACCATGCTTAAACTCTTGCCAAACTGCTTTGCCAACCATGTCTGCGAAATACCTTTCTCTGCCAATACTGCTTTATCCTATTAAGTTTCATATTGTGTCTCGATTAAGTAGCATAAATATAGGGAATTATATTCGATAAAATCGATTCGGTAATGATGTGGTAACTGAACATTTGCATCATTACGCTATATTATGAATTATTTCACCCTTTTACTAAGTTTAAAAGCGGCATAATGTCCATATTTTCAATATATTTACTGTGCTTCTCCGCTACCTGTTACATCGCTATGAGTTTTTTGTTTAATATTATTGAGTCACTCGTGTCCGGTAAAATTCCGGACTAGTTATTAAAAAGTTTAACAATTAAAACAAAGAAGGTTCGGTAGAACCATCCAGTTCATTGACAATATTGCAGTTAGGTTTTGCAAAGAGGTCTTTTAGGCAGATAGTTT